>NZ_JADJUO010000001.1:0-612805 GCF_016717045.1 Candidatus Villigracilis proximus
TGTTATCCATGCTGTCCTTTCATTTGTTTTCTGGTGAGATTTCAAAATAAGCACCCAACTAGATTTTATACAACAATTCCGCAGTATAACATCATATATACCCCGATCAAAAGCCGCTCTGAAAAGAGCGGCTTTTGATTGATCTTATTTCTTCTTCGTATTCACTTTGACGGGTTTGGCTTTCTTCACAACCGCCTTTTTACCCTTCGAGACAGCTTCGCTAGTCAGGGCAGCGCTTTTTACTTCTCCTTTTTCTTCCCGCCAACCGGCATTTTCTCCAACTCGCTGACCAGTTTCTCCAGCACGTCGAATCCGCCCTGCCAGAATTTCGGGTCGCGGATGTTAATGCCTGCTTCCTCAAGAATTTTCGCGGGCGCTTCAGAGCCGCCAGCAGAAAGGATCTTAAGGTAGCGCGGCTTGAACGAGTCACCTTCGATCTTGTATTGCTGATACAACGAGAAGACCAGTAACTGTCCAAAAGCATAGGCGTAGACATAGAACGGCGTGTGATAAATATGCGGAATGGAAACCCATTCCCATTTGAATTCATCGCTCAGTTCGAGGGAATCGCCGAATTGTTCCTTCAGGTTTTCCATATACGCGGCGCATAGTTCATCCACAGAAGCATTCTTCTGGATCATGTCATGCGCCTGCTTTTCGAACATCGCAAAATAAGACTGGCGCATGATGGTCGCGTACGCATCGTCCACTTGCTTGAAGAGGATGTCACGGCGCACGGCTTCATCTGTTTCCTCGGCCAGCAGTTTGTCGGTGAACATCATCTCGCCAAACGTGGATGCCGTCTCTGCCAACGGCAGGGATGAATGGAAGGTGAACGCGCTATGATGTGAAGCCAGCATGGAATGGATCGCATGTCCCAGCTCGTGAGCCATCGTGGCCACATCGCGCGCATTGCCTTGATAGTTTAACAAAACATAAGGCGTCATCTCAGGCACCACCGACCAGCAGAACGCGCCGTCACGCTTGCCCTTGCGCACTTCACTGTCCACGCGGCTTTCGTCAAATACACGGCGTGCCAGGTCACCGACCTTCGGATCGAACGCGCTGAACGAATCGAGCACCATGTCTGCGGCCTTGCCGTATTCATATTTTTTGTCCGAACCAGCCACGGGCGCGTACACATCATAGCGACGGAGTTTCTTCACGCCGAGCGCCTTTGCCTTTAGTTTGAAGTAACGCTGGAACACACCTGCATTTTTACGCGCAGTTTCAAGCAATGCATTCACCGCTTCATTGGGAATGTCATTTGCCAGATTGCGGGCAGCGAGCGGATCGCTGAATTTACGCAGTGAAATATTCTCGTTGTGCCAGTCACGCGCAAGAGTCTGATACATCTGCCCGAGGATCGGTCCCGCTTCACCGTACACGCGATACAGTTCCTGATACGCGGCAGCACGCAATTTCGAGTCGCCGCCTTGCGCAAAGCGCATCAATTGTCCACGGGTGAGTTCCTGAGTTTTACCTTTTACTTTTAATTTATAAACATACAGACTGGTGATCGAGTCATAGAGTGTGGTCAGCGAATTTACGCCGGTCACATTTTTCAGGTTGACAACTTTCTCCTCCGCCTCACTCAGCGTGTGCGGTTTGAAGAGTCGCATGGCTTCGAGATAATAGCGATAATCGCCTGAAGCATCCATCAAACGTTTGGCGTTGGTTTCATCCAGTTCCTTCCACCATAGGTTGAAAAATAAAGTGCGGTTTTCGATCTCTGCCAGAAATTGTTGCGCGCGTGATTGCAGGGAATGCGCGGCCTGATCCTGTGTGTTGGCCGTGAAAGACAACCCGGCAAAGGAATATAGTTTATTCGCAATGCGGTTCATGTCTTCGCTGACCTGCATCACCTGCATAAATTGTTCAGATGAAATTTCAGGAGTCAGTTTTCCGCGCACGCCTTCAAACGATGAAACCTGCTCTTCGATCATGTCAAATGCATTTTCCAACTCGGCGCTTTCATAACCCGGATACAGCGGAGCGAGGCTCCATTTTGAAATTTTATATGCCATGATATTCTCCTTTTGTAAATTAAAAAGACAGCCGCCTGCATGGTGACTGTCTCTTTTTTTTATAAACTGGATCGGACGTGCATGATATCGCCGTCCTTAACCAGATATTCCTTGCCTTCGAGTCTAAACTTGCCTTTGGCCTTCGCTTCATTCATCGACCCTAAGCTGATCAAGTCTTCGTAGGCAACCACCTCCGCCCGAACAAATCCACGCTGCAAGTCTGTATGAATTTCAGCAGCAGACTCGGCGGCTGTGGCACCGCGCTTGGTTGTCCACGCGCGCACCTCATCTTCACCGACGGTAAAGAAGGTTTGCACCTGAAGTAGATCATAAGACAGGTTGATCATTCTGTTCAAGCTTAATTCTTTAATGCCGTATTCTTCCATAAAGACAGATGCATCTTCCGCGCTGAGTTGGGCAATTTCCATTTCAAGTTTACCCATCAAGGAAACACTCGCATGATCGAGCTTGCCCTGCGCGTCCGGTGCGGTCTGTCCTTCGCCCATATTGAAGACCGTTAAGATCGGCTTGCGAGTCAACAGGCCATAACTTGCCAGTTCTCTTTTTCATCATTTGTAAATTCCAAACTGCGTAATGGTTTGTTATCTGAAAGAGCGGCATTCAGTTTTTCAAATAATTCTGTATTACGCGCATTGAGTGTTTTATCGGTGCCGCCTTTTTTGCGTTCATCGGCCAGCTTCTCAAGTTTTCTTTCGACAGCGATCAGATCGTTGAGCAGGAGTTCGGTCAACATGCTGTCGGCATCGCGCATTGGGTCCACGCTGCCGCTGGGGTGCATCACGTTCTCGTCGGTAAATCCGCGCACCACGAGGATCAAGCCTTCCATCTGGTTGAGTTGATTCAACAGCTGCCCGGAAATGCCGCTTTTGGCCGAACCAGCTTCCAGTCCGGCAATATCCGCGTATGTCACTTTGGTGTAGATGGTTTTCTTCGGCTTGAACATATCCGAGAGCAGAGTCACGCGCGGGTCGGGGACGTCCACAACTGCGGTGTGAACTTCAATGCGCCCGGCGGATGCTGTGGTGGGGGTGTTGCCGCGGGTGAGGGCGTTGTAAATGGTGGTTTTTCCAGATTGGGGTAATCCTATAATTCCTAGTTTCATGCTTGACCTTATCAGTGAGAGTTTGTTATACTTGCGGGCGCTCGACAAACCAATGCCGAAGTGGCGGAATAGGCAGACGCGCACGACTCAAAATCGTGTTCCCAACGGGAATGAGGGTTCGATTCCCTCCTTCGGCACAGCCACAAAAGTACCCGAAACGGTATTATACACGAACGTCCTCTCGCTTTGAGAGGACGTTCGTGTTATATCAGTTGACAGCCCAATTTTCAAATTGTAGAATTGCGTTACAGGCAACTGCCTCTGCCATAAAACGTATGTGTTTATAAATTTATCGTATCGTTTTCTTTGGAGGTATACACCATGAAACTATATTTACTCTTTGCGGTCATCGACCTGATGCTTTTGCTGATCTACCCAATTGTCTATATAATTCATCGAATACGCAAATTGATGGGTTCAAAACATTAGCAAGTTGTCAAAAAAACAGTAAAATATTTCCAGGAGGCTCTTATGCCATCATTAAACGATGTCCTGGCTGTGATCTTGGGTGGAGGTCGCGGTGCACGTTTATACCCGCTTACACAAATGCGCTCGAAACCGGCAGTTCCAATTGCTGGCAAGTATCGTCTTATTGATATTCCAATTAGCAACTGTATTAACTCGGGGATCTTTCGTATCGCAGTGCTAACCCAGTTTAATTCCGTCTCCCTGCATCGTCACATTACGAATACTTATGATTTTGACGCCTTCCATACCGGATGGGTGCAGATCTGGGCCGCCGAGCAGACCATCGAAAGCGCGGACTGGTATCAGGGCACAGCTGACGCGGTTCGCAAGCAAACGCTTGAGATCCAATCCAGCGGCGCAAAGAATGTGTTGATCCTCGCCGGCGATCATCTCTATCGCATGGATTACAAGGCGATGGCTGAGTATCACTGGGCGAATAAAGCCGACATCACTGTGGCAGTTCAACCTGTGCCGCGTGAAGAAGCGTCGCGTTTTGGAATCTTAAAACGTGAGGACCGATGGCAAAATCTCCTCTTTTGTCGAAAAACCAAAAGATGTGGCAACTCAGGATAAATTCATCAGCCGTGATGACAAGGCGCGTCCATTCCTTGGCTCGATGGGAATTTACATGTTCAAGACGAAAGTCTTAATGGAATTGCTGGCAAACTTCCCGAACCATCACGATTTCGGCAGCGACATTATTCCCGAAGCGATCAAGTCTCATAAAGTTTATGGCTTTGATTTTGACGGCTACTGGCAGGACATTGGAACGATCCGCTCTTTTTATGAAACCAACCTGGCGCTGACCACACCGGAAACTCCATTCAACTTTTACGATCCAAAACTGCCGATGTATACAGACAGGCGTTTCCTACCCGGTTCGATCATTGAAGACAGCAAACTGCGCGATGTGTTGATCGCGGAGGGCAGCCGTATTCTTAAGTCTGATATTACGCATTCGATCATTGGCATCCGCAGTCAGATATCATCAGGTTGTATCGTCAAAGACAGCATCATGATGGGCTCCGATTACTATGAACGCGGTGAAGAAGGTCTGCCGATCGGCATCGGTGCGAACAGTCACGTTGAAGGAGCCATCCTGGATAAGAACGTACGCATCGGTGAGAACGTGGTCATTCGTCCCTTCCCGCGCAATACCGATATTGATAATGAGAAATGGTATGTCCGCGATGGGATCGTTGTCATTCCTAAAGATATGGAGATTCCCGGCCGGGACAAAGATCACACCTGACTAACAGGAATATTTTGAACTGCAACCTGTTTGTTATCATTCTTTACGCGCGGGTCAACATTAAATTATGCTATACTCGCAATATATGAAGTCATCGCGCGAATACTGGCCGCGCTGGGCAGAAACCCTGCGTCATTATCAACTTAACAAATTAACCGCCTCGCTCCTCGAAGCAGGAAGTCCTCTTGCTTTGCTTGGAGCGCAGGCGCTTTATTTTGGACGGGGGCTTATTGAGAACGATCAATTAACAGCATTGGCAAATACACTGGAAGAGGAAACCGAAGCGCGCGCATTTGCTTCCTTTCTTACCCATCAGGAGCAGGCGTCATTATGATCGAATTGATCATCCTCGTTGTTAGCGCTTTTCTTTTTCTGGTGATCACGATCTGGAAGCGTAAATCTCCTGCAAAAATACGCGAGATCGCAGCGTTGACGAATTTACATCGTGTGCTCGGACTCAGCGTGGAAGATGGCACGCGTATGCACGTCTCACTCGGCAGCGGAAGTTTGCTCAATGCGCGCGGCGGCTCCGCTTTGGCCGGGCTTGCGATGCTGCGGCACATTACAGAGCAGACCTCTGTGAGTGATAAACCTTCCGTGGCATCTGCGGGTGACTCTGCGCTTGGGTTGCTGGCGCAGGATACTTTACAGGCAGGATATCAGGCGGCAGGTGTGGAGGAGTTATACATTCCCACGACTGGCCGTGTGACGGGGTTGAGTCCTTTTGGTTACGCCGCCGGCGCAATGAATATTTCAAAGAATGAAAATGTATCCGCCAATATTATGGTCGGTCGTTTTGGCCCGGAAGTGGCTTTGCTCACCGATACTTCAGATCGTGACCATGTGATCGCCATTGGAGCCAGTGATGATCTTGCGGGTCAGTCTGTATTATTTGCGAATACCCCTGATATTTTGATCGGCGAAGAATTATTTGCAATGGGCGCGTATCTCGGCGCAGGCGTTTCCCATGCCGCCAGCCTGACGGTGCAGGATATTCTGCGCTGGCTCGTGATCCTGGCCTTACTGGGCGGCGCGTTTGCCAAATTTGCGGGGATCATATAATGCGAGTCATCACTGTTTTTATTGCAGTTGTTTCAGGACTTTTGGTTCTGAGCGGATATTTCCTGACCGGGTTCTTTCCTGTGCTGGCAGATGTTCAGACTCTTTTATTAAATTGGGCGATCATTTTAATGGGTGTTGCTGCGCTGGTGGGTATATTTAATTTGATCACAGTCCATACCGATAAGATTCGCCGCCGCGAGACGGGAAGTTTTTACAGCGCGATTCTTGTTTTCTTTTTGCTGGGTACGTTTTTCCTGGGCTTGATCCTGCGTCCTGAGCATGGTTTGATGGGCGTGGTAATGAACGGAATAATCATTCCTGTTGAGGCTGCATTGATGGGACTGCTTTCCATCTCGTTGCTGTATGCAGCGATACGGTTGCTGCGCCGCCGCGCGGATATGATGAGTGTTATTTTTCTGATCGTGGCCGCGTTGGTTATGCTTGGCTCAGCCACTTTGCCTTTTGTAAACCTCCCCATTCTGGGCATCACATCACGCTGGATCACACAGGTGCTGGCTCTTGGCGGCGCGCGTGGTATTTTGATCGGTGTTGCCTTAGGCACACTGATGACCGGTCTGCGCGTTTTGTTTGGCGTTGACCGTCCTTATGGGGGCAACTAATGGCAGATTTGATCAAGTGTCCCGTTTGCGGTGAGAATAATTTTTCAGATCAGGAATTTTGCCAGTTCTGTCAATCACGTTTGCAGACTGGGGTCGATTCTTTTAAAGGATCTGATGAGGGATTTAAGCCCGGACAGGCTCCAACGAAAAAAGCAACCGCTGATCTTGAACCTATCCTCCCACAATGGTTGAGAGAAGCGCGTAGTTCCGCTCGCGATGCCGCAGATGATGATGCGGTCCGGCTGCCCGCACAGGAGACTGCGCGGCCTTCCTCTCCGCCAGATTTGTTGGCAGGGTTACAGGCGCAATCTGGCGGCGATGAAGAAGATGATACGCCGGATTGGCTGGCAAGTATCACTGGCGCTTCGCCTACTGCAAAAAAATCGCAGTCTGATTCGTCTGAGGTGCGCTGGGTTGAGTTGGGCGGCTCAAAAGATTTTGCGCAGGAAGAATCTGCGGATGAAAATGAAACACCGTCCTGGCTGGCGAATCTGGCATCTACTGGAGCGCCGTCTGCTGAAAAGGATGAGTTAACAGATTGGATGCGTGAAGCGAGCGGTTTGAAACCTTTGCAATCACAGCCTCCTGTATCGTCTGAGCCTGCTGCTGATTCAGATACGCCGGATTGGTTACGTCAAATGGCGGTGGATAGTGACGCAAAGAATAGCGGCGCTGCATTTGATGATGCAAGTCAGAATACATTTGCTGCGACTCCCGCCGATTCAGATACACCGGATTGGTTACGTCAAATGGCGGCGGATAGTGATGCAAAGAATAGTGGCGCTGCTTCGGCAGTTCACACACCACACCTGCCGCCCCGCCCGCCCGCCCCCACCAGACTGGCGTGCGGGGGGCAGAAGGGGCGGAGGAGAGCAGAAAGAGCGGCGCTGTGTTTGATGATGCAAGTCAGAATACATTTGCAGCGACTCCCGCTGATTCAGATACACCGGATTGGTTACGTCAAATGGGGGCGCATGGTGACGCAAGAATAGCGGCGCTAGTTTTGATGATAGTCAGAATACATTGCGCCCGCCGATTCAGATACACCAGATTGGCCGCAAATGGCGGCGGATAGTGACGCAAAGAATAGCGGCGCTGTGTTTGATGATGCAAGTCAGAATACATTTGCAGCGACTCCCGCCGATTCAGATACACCGGATTGGTTACGTCAAATGGGGACGCAGGGTCAAGCTCAAAGCGCTGACTCTGCCAGTTTTTCAGAAACAAGTTTCGGTGAGTCTGATGCGGGTTCTTCATCCGCAGTGGATACTCCGGATTGGTTGAAGGGGCTGGGCGCTGAAGCGTCACCCTCGGCTTTGTCATCTGATGATGATTGGTTGAAAGGTTTGCAGGCTGAAAAAGATGTGCCGTCTGCGCAGACTGAGATGCCTTCCTGGATGAAGAGTGATGAGCCTGCGGCTGCCGATGCGGGATTGCCAGCGTGGTTATCTGGAATACCAGATGCTGCGCCGGTTGAGCCGGTGGAAAATGAAAACGCTGCGCCCGCAGATGATCTTGAGTTGGGTGATATTCCAAGCTGGTTAAAAGCCGCCGCGCCGCATTCGTCTATTTTTGGTGAGACAGCGCAAGAGCCGGCAGTTGAACCTGCGCCATCTTTTGATGCGCCTGCTGATTCAGCGGATTGGCTCAATACGTTTAAGTCGATCGATACGCCACAAGCGCCCGCATTTGCAATGGATGAGCCTGTGGAAGCTGCGCCTGCGCCTCCGGCTTTTGTGCCTGACTCTCAATCAGGCGAAAACATGGATTCGCTTTTTACCGATATGCCTGATTGGCTTTCTGGTTCAGTGGATATTCCTGCCGCGAACCCTGCGCCGACACCGATGACAAATTCAGATGTGCTCGCGGCGGGTGAGTTGCCTGCCTGGGTGCAGGCCATGCGTCCGGTGGATACAGGTGTTTCACAGCTTTCTTCCACACTACTATCAAGCGATCAGACTCTTGAGTCGCGCGGTGCGCTGGCTGGTTTGCAAGGTGTTCTGCCTGCCGCCCCGGGGTACGCGCCCACGAGTAAGCCGAAAGCCTATTCGATCAAATTGCAGGCGAGCGAAGAGCAGCAGATGCACGCGGCTTTGTTGGAGCAGATTCTTGCGGCAGAAGCTGAGCCGGTTCCAATCGCTTCATATTCCGCGCTGCGCACCTCACGCAGTTTGCGCTGGGTGATCGCATTTCTTCTTTTAACAATCATTACAAGCGTGTTAGCCATGCGCACGCAAATATTTACAATGCCGGTTGGTAATACACTTGATATTAATGGCGCGTTGAACGCGATCGGGTCAATTCCTGAAGGATCACCAGTGCTGGTGATGTTTGATTATGAACCCGCCCGCGTTGGAGAAATGGAAGTGGCCGCCGCGCCCGTCTTTGACCAGATGCTCCTGCTGCGTCATCCGCGTTTGACTTTTATTTCGACCAATGAATCAGGTGCGATCCTGGCAGAGCGTTTCATTACCGGACCGTTGGCCGGGCACGGTTACGAAAGCGGAATCAGGTATTTGAATCTGGGCTACCTGCCCGGCGGACAAATGGGCATTCGCGCATTTGCGCAAAATCCTTCTGTATCTGCTCCATACGCGTTTTCTCAAAACGCAAACCTGTTCAGCACCACACTTACTCCCGCATGGACTTTGCCTCCGTTGCAGGGTGTGACTTCACTTTCACAATTTACGGCCTTGATCCTGATCACTGACAATGCTGATTCAGCCCGTGCATGGATCGAGCAAACCACATCGGCGCGCGGCACACTTCCTTTTGTGGTGATTTCCAGCGCGCAGGCCGCGCCAATGATTCAACCGTATTACACTTCACAACAAATCTCAGGCTTGGTAAGTGGTTTGTATGGCGGTGCAGTCTATGAGCAGAATAATGCCGGCCGCCCTGGCACTGCCCGAACTTATTGGGATGCGTACAGTATCGGTATGTTGCTTGCCATGGCTTTGATCCTGGGCGGCGGGTTGTGGAATTTGGCTTTAGGTCTGCGCGACCGTGCTGCGGCAAGGGAGGCAAAGTAATATGGCGATCTCTCTCGATCTGATCACCGGCGCGATAAGTTTTCTGTTCACTCTGCTTATTTTGAGTTATGTGATCGGAGATAATCCGCTTTTCAAGATTGGAACTTATATTTTTGTCGGGGTTTCTGCGGGATTTATTGCCGCGATAGCAGTCTGGCAGGTTGTGATTCCGCGCCTTGTTTCTCCCTTGATCTCCACTTCCGTCTCTATAACAGAGAAGGGATTATTGCTCGTGCCGCTGCTGGGCGCGTTATTGCTCATCATGAAAATATCTCCCCGCCTTTCCGGCATGGGACGCATCGTGATGGCTTTTTTGACGGGTGTGGGCGCAGCGGTGACAATTGCCGGAGCATTGACCGGTACGCTTATGCCGCAAGTAATGGGAACCATTAACGCTTTTGATATGGCTCCTTATCAAGGGAATGCCGGCCTTCTTCTTGAGTCGATCACCAACGGCGCGATCGTTTTATTTGGGACAATTTTTACACTCTCTTATTTTCATTTTGGTGCGCGTCCCAGAGCAGATGGCTCCATGCGCCGCCTGGGCTTGATCGAAATCTTTGCATGGGTGGGACGTGTTTTTATTGGAATTACTTTGGGTGCCATCTTCGCGGGCGTATATGCCGCCGCGTTGACCGCCCTGATCGAGCGCCTTTCGTCACTTATTAATTTCATTGGGAACTTTCTGTAATGCCTTCCTCACTCGTTGATGGTAACTCTCTTCTTGCTGTAGATGTCGGCGCGGCGAATACCCGTGCGGTCTTTTTTGATGTGGTCGAAGGCGAATATCGCTTTGTGGCATCTGGCAGCGCACCCTCCACGGCAGAAGCGCCGTTTAAGGACGTCATCGAAGGCGTGCGCGCGGCGATCTCAAATTTGCAGGCGGTCCTGGGCAGGTCACTCTTGGATGGGTCGCGCGATCTCATTACGCCGAGCCAGCCCAACGGTTCAGGTGCAGATGCGCTGGTTGTCACCTTATCCGCTGGACCAACCATCCGCACGGTGATCGTTGGCCTGCTAAAAGATGTCTCATTGGAAAGTGCGCGCCGGCTTTCTGAATCCACATATTCACGGGTTGTTGAAACCATCGGCCTGAACGACCGCCGAAAACCCGATCAGCAAATTGACAGCATTCTGCGCGCCCGGCCCGACCTGGTGGTGATCACCGGCGGAACCGATGGCGGCGCATCACGCTCGATAAAAAAATTACTTGAACCGGTTGGCCTTGCCAGTTTCTTATTGCCCGAAGAAAAACGTCCAGCCGTGTTATTTGCGGGTAATCAAAAAATGGAAGAGGCGATTAAGGAACTGCTTAAATCACAGACGGCTTCCTTGCACTTTATCCCGAATGTGCGCCCCTCGCTTGAAACGGAAGATCTTGAACCCGCACAACGTGAACTGGCGCGTATGTTCGTGAATATTCGCAAACGTCAGGTCAAAGGCGTGGAACTGCTCGATCTGTGGTCTGGTGGTCATATTTTGCCAACCGGCTACGCCACCGGGCGCATGGTACGTTTTCTCGCAAAGGTATATGGCACGAACAAAGGAATTTTGAGTGTAGATGTGGGAGCGTCCGCCACGGTTATTTCGGCGGGCTTCAAAGGCAAATCCACATTGAATATATATCCTCAATTTGGGTTGGGTGAAAATCTGACCGGCTTGCTCAATTACACGACCCTTGAAGATATTTTGCGCTGGTCTGTACTGGATATTTCCGCCGGTGTTTTGCGCGATTATCTTTATCAAAAATCTTTATACCCCTCCGCCATTTCAGCTACAAAGGAAGACCTCGCCATGTCGCAGGCGGTTGCGCGGCAGGCACTGTACCTGGCGATGCAATCTGCGCGTCGTGATTTCCCGCGGAATATTGCCAGCATCAAGCCGACTTTGACTCCGCTCTTTGAGCCAATTCTTGCCGGTGGCGGTGCATTGAGCGACGCTTCGCGCCCCGGCCAAAGCCTGCTCCTGCTTCTTGACTCACTCCAGCCTGTGGGAGTGACCACGGTCATCCTCGATCAAAATAATTTACTGCCCTTGTTGGGCGCTGCCGCTTCACAAAATAATATTCTTCCGGTGCAGGTACTTGAATCAGGCGCCTTCCTCAGTGTCGGGACAGTTGTCTCTCCGGTTGTATCTGCGAGTTATGGCACACCTGTTTTGCGCGCCAAGTTGACTTATAGCAACGGCGCCGAAGCTCGCGTGGATTTGAAATACGGCAGCATTGAAGCCTTGCCCCTCGCCAGTGGTGAAACAGGCAGCCTAAGCCTGCAATGTTTACATGGCGCGGACGTGGGCTTTGGCCCCGGGCGCGGCGGCAGTATTCCGGTCAGTGGTGGTGCGCTGGGCGTAGTCTTTGATGGTCGTGGACGTCCGCTCGATCTGCCCGCTGATGGAGTCCGTCGTCGTGAACTTATCAAAAAATGGATCTGGACTCTGGGAGGCGAATAGATCATGCAAGCGCCTGTTAATCATATTATTGGTCTTACTTCCATTGTGCGTGAAAGGCAATTGCCAATTTCCGGCACAGTCATTGCGCGTGTTGGTCAAAAGGTATCTTCGGGGGATGTTGTTGCTGAAACCAATTTGGCGCGTGAACATGTGCTTTTGGATGTCGCCCGCGCTTTACGTGTCAGTCCCACAGTGGCAGACAGCCTCGTCAAATTTAAATTGCACGATCGCATTGCAGCCAGCGCAGAGATCGCAGTTGGCAAGGGACTTTTTCCGCGCAGTGTCCGTGCTCCGCGTGAAGGGCGGGTAGTGGCCGTGGGCGGCGGGCAAGTGCTGATGGAAGTTGGCGAGACAAAAATGGAATTGCGCGCCGGTATCCCCGGCACGATCATTGAACTTCTTCCAAATCGTGGTGTGGTAATTCAGACCGCGGGCGCATTGATTCAGGGGGTATGGGGCAATGGCCGGGTCGATTCAGGTTTACTAATGAACCTGGCTGAAAAGCCCGATTCCATATTGACAGCCTCCCGTTTGGATGTGAGTATGCGCGGCACGGTCATTCTGGCGGGTATTGTTAAGGACGCAGATGCCTTGCAAGCCGCCGCAGATCTGCCGGTGCGTGGATTGATCCTTTCGAGTTTATATCCGTCTCTGCTTCAATTGGCGCGTGAGATGCGTTACCCAATCATGGTCACCGATGGATTCGGTCCGCTGCCGATGAATTCTGCTGCGTATAAATTATTGAGCACAAATGCCAAACGTGATGTAACTGTCAACGCAGAAGTATATGACCGGTATACGGGTGCGCGGCCGAGGTAATTATTCCGCTGCCGATTGCGTCAGACCCGCCTCCTCTGCGTGAGGTGGAACATTTGCGCCGGGCCTGCAAGTTCGTATGCGGCGTCCGCCCGCGTTGGGAATGATCGGTTCAATTGTCTTGCTCAAACCGGGACTAACCACCCTTCCCAGCGGTTTACGCGCCTTTGCCGCAGAAGTAAAACTTGAGAATGGTGAAACGGTGGTCGCGCCTCTCGTAAACCTTGAAGTTGTGGGATAATAATCCCGTTTGATATAAAATTTTGATGCAGTCCGTAGTGCAAAATGTTTATTATTTTTTCCTGCGGTAAACAATAACAAATAATCAGGAGAGTGCTCCATGTCTTTCGATGACAATAATTTTGATGATGCTGGCAGCGATGCCCCCCTCCCGGAGGAAGCCAACAACAATCGTACATTTTTGATCGCGGCTGGTATTTTAGGCGGGATCATTTTGATTTCGATTGCCTGTCTTGTGGGTGTATATCTATTCAACTTGCGAAATACAGGCACTGCCACCGTTGCGAATACCACCGCCACCGCCGAAGCCGCCAATGCTTTTATTGTTGAAGCGTTGACTTCCACCGCCCAGGCGGCAATTTTGCCGACCACCACATCCTCTCCTGTGCCGACTGCTGTAGTAAGTGTGCCCACCATGACCAACACCCCAGACCCAGCCTTAACAGCCGCGGCTGCTGGTGCGGGTACACCGATTGCTGCTACAGCTACCGTTGGCGCAGCCTTGACCCAGGCCGCCGCTGCACAGTTGACTATCGTCCCGACAACAACCGCTCTGGCCGGCACCGGCATTGCCGATGAATTCGGTCTGCCCGGCCTGATCGTGATGGCGCTGGCCTTTGTGATCGTGATCCTGCTTGCCCGCAGATTGCGTGTTGCGCCTGCGATAAACCGCTAAATTATTTTTCCTAAAAACAAAAACGGGACAGCGAATTCGCTGTCCCGTTTTTGTTTTTTTCTTTCTGACGGATTGACCAAAAAATACTTATGCGATGGAGAGCTATAAGACTGTTTTTTAGATCACATTCCAAAACGGCTGGGGTCCATGAGAAATAAATTATATAAGCCTGCCGCTATGCCAATTCCAAATATCAACATGGCAACGACCTTGCCGGCAGTTGTTTCTGGTTTGCCGCCAGATTCAGGGAACAGCAAAAGAACGATACCGCCGACCACTCCAATTGGACCAAAGACCGCACCTTTCATCGAGTAACTTCCTTCCGTATTCAATCGCATCCAGTTGTAATAGATGATTCCTGCGGAGGCTGCAACAATGACCAAGGAAAATAATCGAAATTTTAAATTATTCATTTGCGATCTTTGCTTTTTACACAGCGCTTTCGGCGACAGTCTTTCCGTAGGCCATCAGAGATTTGACCATCTCAGCATTTCTGCCTTCCACATATACCCGCAGGACAGGTTCTGTGCCAGAGGGGCGGATGAGCAGCCACGAATCGTCGGCCATGATGTATTTCACGCCATCCCGCTGACTGATCTCTGCCACTTTTTGGCCGCCAATTTCACTTGGTGCCTTCAAGGTCAGGAATTCGGTCATCTCGGCTTTGGCTACGGGACGGCTCAAACGCAGGTCTGCGCGTTCGTATAATGCGGGGCCGACATCTTCGAGCAGGTCGTCCACCATTTCAAAGAGGGATTTTTTCGCCTCGGCGATCATTTCCACGATCAGCAAACCCATGATCGGCCCGTCACCTTCGGGAATATGTCCCTTGAATGAGATACCGCCTGATTCTTCACCGCCGATCAACACATCTTCCTTCATCATGTAATCTGCGATGTGATTGAATCCCACCGGCGTTTCATATAATTTCAATCCATATCGTTTTGCCAGCCGGTCGATCATCCGTGTGGTTGAAACGGTGCGGACGACCGCTCCCGTCCAGCCGCGTTTTTCGACCAGATATTTTAAAGCCAGTGCCATGATCTTATGCGGATCAACAAAGTTTCCGCGCTCATCCATTGCACCGATGCGGTCTGCATCACCATCTGTTACAACACCGAAGTTCCCCATGCCCGAACTGACCGCGCTGGCAAGCGGTCCGAGATATTTAGCGATCGGCTCAGGATGTACACCACCGAAACCCGGATTCATCTCGCCGCGAATTTCAGCGATTTCACAACCTGTGCCCTGTAAAAAGGACTTAATTACGCCGCGCCCTGAACCGTACATGGCATCCACCACAAAACGCTGGGGATTCTCTGCGATGATATCGGTGTTGATCAATTCGTGCATGTGTTCAAAATAAGCCGGCAGGGGATTAAATCGCTGGATCAATCCCGCGTCACGTGCTTTTTTGAAATCCATTAAGTTGGGACCGCGCGCCTGCTCTTCATTGTCGTTGATATACACTTCCACACGGCGGCATTGTTCAGGAAGCGCCGATCCGCCAAACGCGCCTTTAAGTTTCAAGCCGTTATATCGCGGCGCGTTATGTGAGGCTGTGATCATCATGCCTGCGATGGCGTTATTATTTTTAACTGCAAATGAAATGGCGGGTGTCGGTGAATCAGATTGTGCCAACAGCACAGTGAAACCGTTCGCGGCGAGCACACGCGCCACTTCACCCGCAAAGCGATCTGAAAGAAAGCGTGTGTCGTAACCGACCACGATCTTGTTTTTGTCGGGAACCTGACCACCGTTCGCAGATTTATCCCAATGGTCAGAAGCCACAGCGTCTGCGATGGCTTGTGTCACAATGCGAAGATTATCAAATGTAAAACTGTCTGAGATGACAGCGCGCCAGCCGTCGGTACCGAAATGAATAGGCATATATGTTTTTTTCTCCAGTTAAAAAATTACATCCTGAGCGGAGCCGAAGGATGTTGCAATATTATGGTACAGGTGTTACACCAACTGTGGGAGTGACCGAGGGTTCAAAGTTTGGTTCAGGTGTGGCGTAATTTACAACAGATTCCAAAAGCCAGCCTTCAATGCGTTGACCATCACGTGTTACGAAAACATGGATCCACGTAATATCGTTAACCAGACGGAAGTCCGGGTAGACCTCTACAATCGTACCGTTATCCACCGTCAATAAATATTTCCCATTGGGGGTTTGGCGTAGATTCGCGCCGCCGCCTTCATCCGCGCCCACTGTGCCGAGAATGGGCGTCACACTGGCAGTGGATGCGAGTGTTGGTGTTTGGCTTGAGGTCGCTGTGGCCGATGCCAAAGTTGGCGAACTGGTTGCAGTCGTTAAGGAAGCGGTTGCTGTCACGGGGTTTGTCACAGTGATCGTGATGGTTCCATCAGGCGTGACGGTTATGATCTTTGGTGTGTTTGAAGGGCGGGGACTGCTCGTTGTTGTTGCTGTCAGGCTTGGGGTTAAGGATGGAAGCGCGGTAGGCTGCGTCGTCATTGTAGATGTGGGAATGGAAACCGCGCTCGCTTCTGACGTCGGATGCCTGTTCCCATTAAAATGATCATGATCCCCGCGAAGAGCAGGAGTGTGATTCCACTGACGAAGATTCCTGAGTCGTTGGGCGGAGCCTGATGGCAAAGAGTGTTAATAACCCGAGTGTGCTTGCCAATGCAAAGTGGACGACGAAAACCAAAATGCCTTGCGGCCAGATACCCGGCACCCCCGAACCGAGGCCAAAGCCGCCGGCGTTGATCGGTAAATAAAATGCGTAGGCGATGATGACGCTTGGTAAAAAGGGTTTGTCTTCAGAGCGCGCAAAGGATGCCACCAATGTGATCGCGCCAATGGCAAGCACACCGAGCGCTGGAGGCCATAAGCGCGTGTGAATAAAAACGTTGGTAAAGGTCATCGGTAGAAACAGGCGCGCAGCAAAGCCTGTCAGCAGGCCGCCGAGAAAAACGATGACACCGCTGATCAACAGCGCCATTAATGTTTCAAATAGAAAACGCGGTGAGCCGGTTAAAAGGGCCAGCAAAAAGCCCACCCAGGGAGTCATGAGTGGCGTGACGAGAATGCCGAGCAAAAGCACAGCCTGTGAGTCGAGTAAAAATCCAAGACCGAGGATCGCACCGCATACCAATGAAAAAACAAATAATTCAAGGGATGGATAGGCGCGGCGTGAAAGCGCGGAAATAAGCGCGGCTTGACCTTCGGCATCAGCAGGGAACATTTCGCGGCGGTTGGCGCGTCTACGGCGGCTGCGCGCGGCGGCTGCGGCTGCGTTGGCATCCTGCACCGGAGGCAGCTGGGGTGTTGGGTCAGAGGGGATGATCGGATCGTCGGAAAAGGACATAAGGTTTTTTTCTGGAGTGCGGGAGATTGCTCCCGCGTTTTGTATTTAATTACGATATTCCATTATACAGGGGATGGATGGAGAGCGGGAGGTGAAAATTGTTGCGGTTATACGGTCTGTCCGAAAAATCTTTATGGTAATATATTTGCATCTTCCCTGATTTAAGAAAACCATGCAGATGAAAAAACTTCACGCGTACTCAAAACAGAATTGGGTATTCCTGCTATTGTCCATGCTTTTTATTGGCTGGGCGCTGGCGTTTATTTATCATTCCTCTTATGCAGCCATGGATGGGCGGCGCTATTTCAACCTCTTTGATGATGCCATGATCTCCATGCGCTACGCGTGGAATTTTGCCCATGGAAATGGACTGGTTTGGAATATCGGTGAGCGCGTGGAAGGATACACCAATCTGCTGATGACTTTATTGATGTCACTCGCAGCGCTGTTTTTTGACAAACGTTACGCGGTACTGGTCATTCAATTAACAGGGATTTTCTTCGTGCTTGGCACGGCATTTTTTGCCCTGAAAATTTTTGAGCTCATCAGGAGCAAAGAAAAAGTTTTCACGCGTTATTTGTTGTTTGCCGCAGTCTTATTGTATTATCCTTTGAACTATTGGTCTTTGCTGGGTATGGAAACCGGTTTGCTGGCATTTTTACTCAGTGCAGGTGTGCTGTGTTCATTGCTATACGTTGAAAAACTGGAAGCCAGATATCTCTGGTTCATGTCCGTTAGTTTTGGCTTATGTTATCTCACGCGCAATGATTCCCTGCTCTTTGCTGTGTTGGCTTTTCTATATTTAACGCAAACGCTGAAAAATGGACGAAGGTTTATATATGCATTTTTCGCGGCCGGATTTATATATGGTCTGTTTGTGATCGGTCAAACCGTATTCCGCTACGCTTACTATGGAGAGATGCTGCCCAATACCTATACCTTGAAACTGGTGGGTATGCCGCTGTTTGAGAGAGTACGAAACGGCTGGGGATTCGTCCAGCCGTTTTTGAAAGAGACCGGTTTTGTGCTGCTGCTTGCTTTTGCCGGGATATTTTTTAAAGTCTCGAAGCCAAAAGTATATCTCTTTGTTTTTTTCTTGATCTCCATTGGTTATCAAATCTATGTCGGCGGCGACCCGTGGAATTATTGGCGCATGATGTCGCCAACGATGCCTTTTTTGTTGATCCTGTTTGTATTGGCTTGTGATGCGATATTGACTAAAACCCCTCAAATAAAAGGTTCCGCGTATAACGGTTTGCTTGCGATATTGATCTTTGGCGGCTTACTGCAAGCAGACTTCCGCTTTTTGCGTGAGATGTCACTTGTTGATTATCCCTTCGATAACGAAGCTGCGCGCAAGCACGTGGATGAAGCGATAGCCATCAATGCGGTGACCGATGAAAATGCGTCCATTGGTGTTTTTTGGGCGGGCACTCTCCCTTATTATGTCGATCGTGTTGCGCTGGATTTTCTCGGCAAGTCTGACCCATACATTGCCAACCTGCCGCCTGACCTTTCCGGGCAGATCGCCTGGAATGGGATGAACAGCGTCCCGGGGCATAATAAGTATGACCTGAATTACTCGATCAAGGAATTACGCCCCACCTATGTGCAGGGACTTGAGTGGGGCTCCAAAATTTGAGCGTTTGGGGCGAAGAGTATTATGTGCGTGTTAAATAAAAATGTCTGGTTATTTTGTTAAAAGATTCCCTCCCATGTGGATTGGGGAAAAGTAAAATAACAGGCGACCCGGTCATTTCATTTGCGTATGTTTACAGAATGGAAAAGGAAAATATCATGAACGAACCTCGTGTGTACAAGAACTCCCCATTTTTATTTGGCCTTCTGTTTTAATGTTTGCTATTCTTTTGTCCGCGTTCTTCTTTGCCGCCGGTGATTCTGATCCTTCAAATTTAATGGTGATGATTCCTTTCGCGCTGTTGTTCGTTTTTCTTTTTATATTTCTCGTAGTTCGAGCCACAGCCCAGACAATTATTTCAGAGGATGAAATTTCCACCAAAACTTTACTGGGCACAAAGTCGCTGCGCTGGAGCGAAGTCAGCCGTGTTTCGGGCAGGGGATATGCCATTAAATTACATAATTTTGATGGAGATGTGACGGTGGCCCCCGCCACACAATTGCCCGGTTACGACGAGGTCGTTAACTGGATTGGTATGAAACGTCCCGATCTATTCAGTCCGCTGGAATATGCTGAAATGAAAAAAAATTGGGCAGGCACGATCATTTTTTCGATGGTCGGTCTATTTTTGCTGGCTGGCCTGGGCTTTTGCGCTTACACAAGCGGGTGATATATTGGCCCCGTTTCTGGTATTTGTCGTATTTGGGTTGATCTCTGTTGTCTCAGTATTTACCACCCCGCAATCTGTGACAATTCAAGGAGATACGATTGTCATTGATTATCTCTTCAATCAAAAAACCTTCAGCGCAAAGGAAATATCTTCCATTGACCTGCGTTACACCCAAACCCGAAATGGCAGGAATTATTTCGTTGCTGTCACTTTGCTGAATAGAAAGGCCATTCATCTTTCCGGGTTTACTCTCAGTCTGCCGGTAATTTGTCTGGTGCTTAGAAATTGGCACAAGAAAAGCACCTCTGTGAGTCAGGCATTTCAACGAAATTAACACAAGCCTTTAATTTTTCGTTAATGACTACACTGCTATAATAGGTCTGCACGTGACGCCAATTTAACGTCAGGGCTGCGGGCAAGCCCGACGCGTGAAACGTGACACTCCCTTAATAGGCGGTACTCTACTATGCTCAACTACATTCTTCTCTAACCAAATCCCCGTATATCGCGCAGGCAGTGGACGCTTTGCGTACGCGATGCAAGTATTTTCTTTCCTCTTTCTCCTTTCCTTTTTATATAAAAGTGTGTCCTTGATAAACGACACTTTCAATCTGGTACCTTAACTATGACTCAACATCGAATTACAGACGATCTGGAAGCACTTCTTGACGTTCTCCCGCTGAATATCCGCCGTGCGGTGGAAAAGGCGAATAACAGTGAAAAGCTGTTGGAGATCGTCATTGACCTGGGCCGTGTGCCCGCTGCGCGATTTGTGGAAGGCGAGATCGTCCTTTCTGAAAAAGAGATCGCGCGCCCCGACATTGATCACATCACGGAACGCATCGGCACTTTTGATGCCGATAATCGCGCCGGCATGGAGCGCACACTTCATCGCATCTCGGCCATTCGCAACCGGCTCGGTGCAGTGGTGGGACTCACCTGCCGCGTGGGCCGCGCTGTTTATGGCACCGTGGATATCATTCAAGACATTATCGAATCAGGAAAATCCGTGCTGATCCTTGGGCGGCCTGGTGTTGGCAAAACGACTCTCTTGCGTGAAGCTGCCCGCATTCTCGCGGAGAACAAACGCGTCGTTATCGTGGATACATCCAACGAGATCGGCGGTGACGGTGATGTGCCGCATCCTGCCGTGGGACGTGCGCGCCGTATGCAAGTCAGCCAGCCCATGCTGCAGCATGAAGTGATGATCGAAGCGGTTGAAAATCACAACCCTGAAGTGATCGTCATTGATGAAATTGGCCGCGAGCTTGAAGCCGCCGCCGCCCGTACGATTGCCGAACGCGGTGTGCAGTTGATCGGCACGGCGCACGGACAAACCCTCGATAATCTTTTACTCAACCCAACTCTCAGCGATCTGATCGGCGGCATCGAAGCGGTCACACTTTCAGATGAAGAAGCCCGCCGGCGCGGCACGCAGAAAACAGTGCTTGAGCGCCGCTCGCCCCCGACCTTTGATGTCGTGATCGAAATCCAAACCCGTGATCGTTTCGCGGTGCATCTTGATATTTCTGCCTCGGTGGATTCACTCCTGCGCGGCATTCCTGTGCCGCCCGAATTACGCACGCGCGATGCCGAAGGGAAGATCGTGATCGAGAAAACCGCACCCGCTCCAAAGTCCAAGATGGAAGCGCGGGAAGTGGTCAAGGCTCCCCGTCGTGGACGTCAATCCACGGATCCGGCTTCGGGGAAAGCTGATCCCGTTATCGAAGGGCAGACTCCAACACCCAATCAGACTCCGCCCATGCTGACAGCGCCTTTGCAAACGGTGCGCGTCTTTGCCTATGGCGTGGCTCGCAACAGACTCGCGCAAGCCGCGAAAAGACTCGGCGTGCCCGCTGTGATCGTAACCGACGTGGAGGAAGCTGACGCGCTCGTCACCCTGCGCACCTATTATCGTAACCGTGAGCAAACGGTGATGGATGCCGAACATCGCGGACTGCCCATTTATGTTTTGCGCGCAAACACCGTGGCGCAAGTGGAACAGTTCCTCGGCGATCTATATAACCTGAGCGAGCAGCAACATCCGCGTGACAAGATGGATGGCGTACGCGAAGAAACACAGCAGGCCATCTCCGCTGTCCTCAACGGCGAGCGCTGGGTGGACCTTCCGCCCGGCACTTCACTGGTTCGCAGAATTCAACACGAAATGGCGCGCAACGCAGAGTTGGTCAGTCACTCATACGGCAAAGAACCACGCAGGCATGTGAGAATTTTTAGGGAATAGACCACGGACGACAGACCGTTGACCGTGGATGGTGGTCTATTGTCCACCGTCCACGGTCTTTTGTTACAATAAACCGCAGAAAAATATTCCAGGAAAGAAATTCCAAACACCATGTTTATCACACTCGAAGGCCCTGAAGGCTCCGGCAAAACATCACACATCCCCTACCTCGTGGAATATCTGCGCGAGCAGGGACACACCGTATTCCCCACTCGTGAACCGGGCGGCACGACCATCAGCGAACAGATTCGCGATATTCTGCATGATCTGAAAAACGCCGAAATGCACCCGCGGACAGAAACCCTGCTCTATCAGGCCGCGCGCGCGCAGATCGTGGAACAGGTCATCAAGCCGCGTTTGGCAGTGGGCGAGATCGTCATCTCTGACCGCTATTATGATTCAACGATTGCCTATCAAGGCTACGGACATCAACAGGATCTGGAACAAGTCCGCGGGCTGGTGAAATACGCCACCGGCGGCTTAACTCCCGACCTGACGATTTTGCTTGACCTCGATATTGAAGTCGGCTTGAAGCGCAAAGTTCAAAATGAAATGGAATGGAATCGCATGGATGCCTACACCGTTGAATTTCATCAACGCGTACGCCGCGGCTATCTCGAACTGGTCAAACAGGAACCGCAACGCTGGGTCGTGGTCAACTCAGATCAAAAGTGGGATGATGTGCAGGCGGAGTTGAAGAAAGTCATTATTAAAGGATTGAACAAAAAATGATCGTCGAATCAGAGAACGATATTAAACATTTAAAAGCCATCGGCCACATTTGCGCCATGACGTTAAAGACAATGATGGAAAGCGCCAAACCCGGCATGACCACCGGCGAACTGGATGACATTGGATTGAAATTTCTTGAAAAAGAAGGCGCGCGCTCCGCACCGATGGCGATGTATCACTTCCCCGGCGCCACCTGCATCAGCGTTTCGCCGATCATCGCGCACGGCATCCCCGGTGACCGCGTCATGCGCGAAGGCGATCTGATCAACATCGATGTCTCCGCTGAAATGAACGGCTACTATGGAGATACCGGCGCTTCGATGGTGCTCGCCAAACACGTGCCCGAATATGAAAAAATGTTGGCCGCTGCCCGATCCGCGCTGGAAAAAGCCGTGAGCGTGGCCCGCGCCGGTAATCCGCTTAACTTGATCGGCAAGACCATTCAAGAGGAAGCCAAACAACACGGATACGGAGTCATCTTTGATCTGACCGGACACGGCATCGGATATAAACTGCACGAGGAACCGACCGAAGTTTTCAACTATTTCAAACCGAAAGACGATCGCATTCTGACCGAAGGACTGGTTCTGGCCATTGAGCCTTTCCTCACCACCGGCAAAGGACATGTCCACGAAGAACGCGATGGCTGGTCCCTGCGGACAATCGACCGCACCATCGCCGCTCAATTTGAGCACACGGTCATCGTCACCAAAGATGAACCGATCATTCTGACCATATAAAAAACATAATGCCAAACCTCCATCTCTTTTCATCTCCAGGCAGAGACGACATTCGCTATATTATCGAAGCCAGCCGCCCGTATCTGGAAGATAAACCCGAAGCGACTGTGGCTTATATTCCACTGGCTTCGTTGTATGCAGAAAGATGGCAGGCGGATACAGAAGATGCCTTTCGCAAACTGGCGCGGCTTGAAACGATCAACGCAGAGACTATGTCCTTAACTGTGATGGAGGATATTATCCGCCGTGCTGCGCTGGTGTATATTCCGGGCGGAAACACATTTTTATTAAATCACCGTCTGCACGTCAGCCGGTTGATGCTCTTCCTGCGTAAGAAAGTATTGGCCGGTTTGCCTGTTGTGGCCTTCAGCGCCGGCGCCACCTTGTGCGGACCAAACATCCTGACCTCCAAAGATATGAACACGGTTGAAACGTCACATTTTGAAGGGTTGAATGTATCTCCCTTTAATTTCTCGCCGCATTATCCATTGGATGCATACGGTCAATCTGTAAAAGATGACTGGCTTTCAGATTATCATTTCTTTCACGACAACCCCGTTATTATGTTGTCTGATGATGCCCATGTTAAAATGGATGGGAAAAAGACAACCCTTGTCCGCGGGGAAGCGTGGATCTTGCGTAAAGGTGAAGATAAGGAAAACTTGTGGAAGGTAAATTAATCACTTTATAGAATCATCATTTCGCGATTCTGAGTCCATCAGCTTGCTGATGAAGAGAATAAAAAAGCTGCCGCAGAGTCAACTCTGCGGCAGCTTTCTTTGGATGCGAACTGGAATTTTATACGTTCCGGTCTTTTTTATTGATCTTCTTTCAGCCATCGTTTGACCGCATCGTGTGGATGCTTATATTTTTCCATGTCACCCAATAATTTAAGCGGGTCAGTGTCGCAGAACACGGCTGTGCGATGTTCCGGGTAAACGAATCCCTCGGCAACAGCGTGAGACAGCGGATTGTAATACTCGCGCACGTTGAGCATACCCACCGGTTTTTCGTGTGCTCCGGTCTGCGCCCAGGCGATGGTTTCAAAGAGTTCATCCCAGGTGCCGAATCCGCCGGGCAGGGCAATGTATCCATCCGCAAGCTCGTGCATGCGCGCCTTGCGTCCATGCATATCAGGAGCCACTTCCAGACGGGTGAGGCCAGTGTGAGCCAGTGCAGGGGTATTCATGGAGGGAATGATGACGCCGATCACTTCTCCGCCTGCTTCCATGGTTCCATTTGCCACGGCGCCCATTAAGCCTGTTTTGCCGCCGCCATAGATCAGATGGATTCCTTTTTGAGCCAGCAGGTTTCCGAGCTGACGCGCAGCGTTGAGATAGTCCGCATGGACAGAGTCAGAAGACCCACAAAAAACACATATTGATTTCATCATCCACTCATCTTTTCTTTTTAGAATAATTTTTGCAACTGTATCACAAAATAGACAGGTTAGAGTTGTGTTAGTGTGTCCTTTGGGCGCTTGACTTGCCAATTACGCGGTGATAACAATAGGATTATGGACTACAAAGACTACTACAAAATCCTTGGTGTGGAACGTAAATCCAGCGCTGATGAAATTCGTACGGCATATCGCAAACTTGCCATGCAGTTTCACCCTGATAAAAATCCCGGCGATAAAAAAGCCGAGGATAAATTCAAGGAGATCAACGAGGCGTATCAGGTTTTAAGCGATGATAAAAAACGCGCCCGTTACGATCAACTTGGGAGCGCATATTCCGACTTCCGTACGAAAGGCGGACGGCCGGGTGATTTTCAATGGGACGATTGGTTCCAGCAGCAACAAGGGTCACAACGCGGTTATGGAAATGCGGGAGATCCATTTGCCGGCGCTGGCGGTAATTTTTCAGATTTCTTCCGTTCGATCTTTGGTGAGGCTGTCCGCTCTTCTGCGCGCAATCAGGCGATGCAACAACAGCAGGGATATCAACAGGAAGTGGATATCTCTTTTCAGGAAGCCTACGAAGGCACCATGCGTCAGTTACAAACCAATGGACGCAAGTTACAGGTGCGCATCCCTGCCGGGGTGAAGACAGGTTCCAAAGTTCGAGTGGCAGGTGCGGGTCCCGAAGGACTCGATCTCTATTTGATCGTAAATATCACAGATGAGAGTCTGTTTGAGCGCGAAGGTCAGGACCTTTATACGACATCCGCATTAAGTGTTTTTACAATTATCCTGGGCGGCGACACAGAAGTGGAAACGCCCACGGGCAAGGTCAAGTTAAGTATTCCCGCCGGTACGCAAGTTGATCAGGTATTTCGTCTGGCCGGGCGCGGGATGCCGCATTTGAAAAACGCAAATACAAAGGGCGATCTTTTTGTGAAACTAAAAGTACAAATTCCAAAATACCTGTCGTCCAAACAGATAGAATTAATCGAAGAAGCATCCCGTATAAAGTTTTAAAAGTTGATAGGAGTATTGAATGAAAACAAAACAAAGCTTTCTGGCTTTTGTAGTTTTGATATTGGCCATGCTGGCCTGCCAGAGCCCGACTCTGCCCGGGCAGCAAACTTCAGCGCAGCCCACCGTAATTGCACCAGTTGAAGCTGTTGCTCCAATTGAATCAAATGCAGTTAATCCTGCGGTTGAGCAGGGTGGACTTGTTGCCCTGTATGAAAATGTAAATCCCGGCACGGTTGCGATCATCACCGATCAGGGACAGGGCTCCGGTTTTGTGTATGATGCGCAGGGACATATTGTTACCAACTTTCATGTGATCGAAGGCGCTACTACCATTGAAGTTAGGTTTACATCCGGCTATGTGACATATGGAACTGTGATCGGCACCGATCTGGATTCAGACCTTGCCATTATTAAAGTGGATGCCCCCGCTGCAGAACTTCATCCGCTGCCGCTTGGCGATTCAGACTCACTGAAAGTTGGTCAGACCGTAATTGCCATTGGCAACCCGTTTGGTTTGAACAGCACCATGACCGTTGGTATTATTTCTGCGCTTGGCCGCACATTAGCTTCAGCCCACGAAGCTCCCGGCGGACGTCCTTTCACAGCAGGCGATATCATTCAGACTGATGCGGCGATCAACCCCGGCAACTCGGGCGGTCCGCTTTTCAATATCAATGGAGAAGTGGTTGGAGTTAATAGCGCCATTCGTACCAACAGCGTTACAGAAACAGGCCAGCCCGCTAACTCAGGGATCGGGTTTGCGATTTCCATTAACATTGTTAAGCGGGTTGCACCTTCTCTGATCGCTGAGGGAAAATATGATTACCCATATCTTGGAATTGCTTCCATAGACTCCTTAAGCCTTGAAATGGTTGAGGCGCTTGGCTTGAGCGCTTATACAGGTGCATATGTAACGGATGTTGTTTCTGGAGGCCCGGCAGATGTGGCTGGAATCAAAGCCGGCACAACACCTTCTGGTGTTCCCAGTCTGCTGGCGGGTGGTGATCTGATTACCGCAATTGACGGGCGTGTTATTCGTACCTTTGATGAATTGCTGGCTTATCTCATTACGAACAAAGGCCCGGGTGACACGGTAGTCTTAACGGTCCAGCGCGGTGCCGAGACGTTGGATATAAACGTCGAATTAGGCAAGCGGCCTTAAAAATAAAAACTCCGAGGTCTCGAGACCTCGGAGTTTTTATTTACCCAAATCGTTCTTCGCGCCAGACATTGGCGCGGTTGTGATACCCTGCCTGTTCCCAAAATCCGCGTTTGTCACGCGGCATGAATTCCAGGGACCGCAGCCATTTGGCGCCCTTCCAAAGATAGGGAGTCTCCAGATCCTTTTGCGCGGGAATGAATCCCACCATGCCGCGCAGAGGATAGCCGTGGTCAGGTGTGATCGGTTCGCCGTCCAGATGAGTGGCGAGCATGAAGTTTTCCTGTAAAACAACTTCAAGCGGAAGGTTCACTGTAAATCCATATTCAGCGTGCTGCATGACGTGCGTGGCGCTTGGCTTGATCTTAATCAGACCGCTATCCACCAAGGTTTTTACTGAAACGCCTTCCCAGGTTGTATCCACCTTGCTCCAACGTGTGACGCAGTGAATATCCATTTTCATGGATGTGCGCGGTAGTTTATTAAACTCATCCCATGTCCAGCGTTTTTCCTCTTCCACTTCACCCCAAACACGCAAATCCCAGGTGGCAGGATTAAAAGGCGGCACGGGGCCATAATGTAAAACAGGAAATTTAACGGTCAACGATTGCCCGGGTGGAAGCCTGCCTTCGGAGCGGATGCGATCTTCTTCCTTGCGGCGGTCAAAGCCTTCAAATGAGAACATAATTTACCTCGCTTTCAAAAATGGGACGAAACCAGCACTGAATAGACTTGGTATGCATGGCTGATGTTACTCGCAAAAGATTATAGATTTCTTAACTAAAGTCACCTCGCACAATTGTTTTATATCCTCTGGAATATCATTGCAATCATGCAACAGGTCAAACTGTCTTATGAATTATGACGAATCCCTCTTATAATAGCCGAAACTTAAGGCTTGAGGAGAATGAATGAAAACACCAACTTTAAAACAACGTTTTCAGTATTGGTTCGACAATTATATGTCGCGCGGACCGGTTGCGTTAATTACTGCCTTGTTCGTACTTTCTGCTATGATCATATTCGTGATCGCCGCGTTGGTAAAGGTCACCGGAAGCGCACCCAATAATGAAAGCTTATTTGAACTGGCATGGATGGGTCTTTTGCGTACGCTCGACTCAGGCACAATGGGCGGCGATCAGGGCGGATTTTTCTTCCTGCTTATGATGTTGATGGTCACGTTTGGCGGCATATTCGTTGTCAGTGCCTTGATCGGTATTATCAATAACGGCCTTGAAGACAAACTCGATGAATTGCGCAAAGGCCGCTCGGCGGTTCTTGAGAATGACCATACGCTCATCCTCGGCTGGAATACACAGATATTTACTGTGATTTCTGAAATCATCCTTGCCAATGAAAGCCGCAAAAGCGGCGCAGTCATTGTCGTATTGGCCGATCAGGATAAAGTCGAAATGGAAGATGCGATCAGTGATCGCATCTCCGACACAAAAAACACACGTGTTATCTGCCGTTCGGGTAGTCCCATTGATCTGACCGATCTCGAAATCTCAAGCCCGCACACCGCGCGATCCATCATTGTTTTGGCTGATGGCGCCGACCCCGATACACACATCATCAAATCTGTTCTGGCGATTACCAACAATCCCAACCGCCGCGCCGAACCGTATCATATCGTTACGCAAATTCGCGATCCGAAAAACATGGATGTGGTCAAGATGTTGGGCGCAAAAGATCTTGTGCAGCCCATTCTGACCAACGATCTCATCGCGCGTGTTGTTGCACAAACTTCACGTCAGAGCGGCCTGTCTCTTGTTTATACCGAGCTGATGAATTTTGGCGGAGACGAAATTTATTTCAAGCAGGAACCTGAGCTTTCCGGCAAGACCTATGGCGAAGCATTGCTTGCTTATGAAACATCCACCTTGATGGGTATTCGCAAAGCAGATGGAACCATCGCAATGAGTCCAGCCATGGACACACGCATCCAATCAGGCGACCAGGTTTTTGTGATTGCGGAAGATGACAATAAGATCATCCTGTCAGGGACTTCACGCATCTCACTCGACGAAAGCCTGCTTCAGGTTTCTGGAGCAGTTTCCAAGCCCAAGCCTGAGAAAGTGCTTGTCCTCGGTTGGAATCGTTCCGGCGCGACCATCATCCGCGAATTGGACAATTATGTTGCCAAAGGTTCGCAGGTGCTGATCGTTTCGGATATTTTCGAACTCGATAAGCAGCTCAAACTTGAGATCGGTAAACTTAAGAACCAAAAGGTCACCGTGCAGGAAGGTGACATCCGCAGCCGTGACCTGCTCGAAAGCCTTGAAGCCACAGAATATGACCATGTCATCGTTTTGGCATACAGCCACCTTGAACAGCAGGAAGCCGATGCGGTCACACTCATCACCCTGCTGCATTTGCGTGATATTGCCGAACGTGACGAAACTCCATTCTCGATCATCAGCGAAATGCTCGACCTGCGCAACCGCGAACTGGCCGAAGCCGCCAAAGTGGATGATTTCATCGTCAGCGAACACCTGATCAGTTTGATGATGGCGCAGCTTTCAGAGAATTCTGAATTGATGGGCGTGTTTACCGATATGTTTGACCCCGAAGGCGCAGAAATATATCTCAAGCCGATCAGTGACTACGTGACCACAGGCCAGCCGGTTAACTTCTACACAGTCACCGAAGCAGCCCGCCGCCGTGGTGAGACCGCTCTCGGCTATCGTCTGGTCAGTGAAAACCACGATGCAGACAAGGCGTACGGTATCCACACCAACCCGAAGAAATCTGAACGTGTAAGTTTCTCTGCTGATGACAAGATCATCGTGATCGCAGAAGGATAAGTATTTTTGTAGGGGGCGGCCTGGTCAAATCCCTAAAGGTCTTCAAGACCTTTGGGATTACCTTAAACGGTTTCGAAAATTGAAATTGATTCAATATGATAAGTCTGGGGGAAAAGATCGAACGGAGTCACTTCCACCAAACGATATCCCCCGGCAATTAGCCTCGCCGCATCCCGCGCCAGCGTGGATGGGTCACATGAGACATACGTAATGATCTGCGGCTTGATGCTGATGATCGCGTCCAATGCGTGCCTTTCAATTCCTGCGCGCGGCGGGTCAACGATCACATAAGTTGAACTGTCCAGCCGCCCGGCCAGAGCTGGCAGAATTTCTTCCGCAGCCCCTTCATACAATTCAACATTATCAAACTCATCCAGGTTGAAGGCGAAATCCTCGCAAGCTGATTCAGACTCTTCAATTCCGATCACCTGCTGACAATTTGCCGCAAAGAATTTGCTGAACAACCCGGCTCCGCAATAAACATCCAATAAAGTGGTGGATGCAGAAATCGGTAACCGGGCAACCAGATGTTCCACCATCTTCTCTGCCATTTGTGTGTTCACCTGAAAGAATGAACCGGCAGACACGCGGAAATCCTTTCCAAGAATATTGAAGAGGAGATGATCCTGACCCGCGATGACAACGGCATGTTCGTCGAAAATATGCACCACGGAAACATCCGCTTCGATTTCCAACTCGGGCGTTTCAGGATTTTCGGATTCGAGCACCACCATCAGATCATCGTTCAGCCCAACGCGTAGCGAAACACGTTCCACATCCTTGTTTGATTCAAATTGCAGTTCAGGCCAGAAGGTGTTAATTCCCGTTTCGGGTAAATGACATTCCTCAATTGGCAGCGTGGAATTTCCTTTTGCATTTATAAAACCCACCTTGCCCTCTGCTGTTAAATGGAATTGCACATGATTGCGATAATTCCATTCAGACGGTGATGCGACAATTTGCGAGACAGGCGGGTTTTCGATCTTCCCGATCCGCTGTAACTGGTCGCGTAGGATTTCTGTCTTTGCTGCCAGTTGTTTTTCATAGGGCAGGTTTTGGTAATGACAACCGCCGCATTTCCCGAAATGTTTACACTTCGGATCTATTCTTTCAGCCGATGCTTGTAATACTTCAACTAATTTTCCGCGCGCAAAATTTTTCTTGTCTTCTGTCAATTCCACGCGGACTTGTTCGCCCGGCAGGCCAAAAGGCACGAACACCGCGCGCCCATCGGGCAGGCGTCCCATGGCTTCGCCACCATAGGTGAGCTTTTCGAGCAGGATGTCAAATGTAGGGTTGGGCATGGTTTCCAGAATTCTTTTAAGGTAAGGATAAATACTTATGGATTATAACGCTAACAAAAAGAGGAAAGACCGGTTTTACGGTCTTTCCTCTTTTTGTTTCGAGTAAAAGGAAATGCTTAGTTGATGAAGAAGGAAAGCACGATAAGCGCGACAAAGAAGGTGCCAGCAAGAAGTCCAATACGGGTCAGGTCTTTCTTGACATTGGAATAATCTGGGGTGAACTCAGTGCGCACGGCGGCAATATTTCCGACGGATGCCTGGGTTGCTCGTTTGTTTTTCTTAGCCATTTTATTTCTCCTAGTTTTGTAATCGCGCAAAGACAACGATGCGCTGTTTATCAACAAGATATGGATAGCACGAGATCAATGTGACTGTCGGGCTGCCCGTGGATGCCATCACTTCCACGGCAGTGGGTTCCACCAAAACTGTGCGGTCAACGATATAAGTGTACTGACGCTGCTGTGTGTAAATGATGACTTCGTCACCGGGAGTGAGTCTATCCAGATAGCGGAAGATTTCTCCGTAGACATCATTATGCGCTGACAGAACCACGTTTCCATCCTGACCTGGATCAGGGGAGCCTACATATTGACCGACTCCCTTTTTGAGTTGTTCCCATCCATCTCCCTGCACGATCGGTGCGTCGATATTGATCGATGGGATTTGAATGCGAATGGCCTGGTCTGGCGCAGCAGTTGGGATGGGTATATTCGCAAGCGACTGTACCATGGGCCGCAGGTGATCTGGTATTTCGATTTCGTTTGGACGTGTGTTGCCTTGTGCATCCGGAGGAACATGCCCGGAGGGTAACACAACTGCCATAACCAGCGGCGTGGGGGTAACGGTCTCAGGTTTGAGTGCGGATGCCACTTCGGTATTGAGTGTCCGCAGCATGCCGAAGCCGATCAAAAGCACACCGATAAATCCTACAACGGCGAGGACTTCCACACCCAACAGGATGCGATCCATCAACTTGCGGCGCGGGTTTACAGGAACAGGCTCGGACGCTGAGTCGCTTGTTTCTGTTGTATCAACTGTCGGGGCGGATTGATGCGCCTGTGAATTAAAATCCGACTCGACCGAGATGACACGTCCCGTGCGGCGGAAGGTATCCAGCCGTTCCTTGCGGGCACCGCGCCTTTTTTCAACCAGCAGGCGGCGTAGTTCTTCCACAGAGAGTTCTTCGGGAGCTTTGCGTCTTGCCATAGCGAACGGATTATACCGCAGGGATTGTCAATTATTGAGACACTCGGTATAATGTTCATCCTTCGGACGGGTAGCTCAGTTGGTTAGAGCACTGCGTTGACATCGCAGAGGTCGTAGGTTCGAGCCCTATTCCGTCCACAAGGTCATTCGTGACCGGCAATCAAATAAAGCGTGTTGACCAAGACGAGTACGTGATCATTTTTCTGACAGAGAGAAGAAGCATTTTGTTGAGAGCATCTTCCAGAAGCAATCACTGAAAACCACTTGCGAGCGTGAAACAGAACAGTGATCAGTAAACAGTGATCAGTTAGTAAGTGAAACGGTTGGCTCCGTTATTGGCCTAAGAGATATCCTTGGGCATTGCTCGGGATAAATCGGGTGGAACCGCGTGAGATCAAACTCTCGTCCCGTTGTGGATGAGAGTTTTTTGTTTTTAGGAGGCCGCTATGACTGAAGATAGCACCAATACTCGTCAGCGACTCGGAGGTTTGTAACTGCTTTCCTCTGAGACGCGAAAATGTCCATGAAGCAGAAGCAAACCATAGTGATAAAAGGAGTTGAAAATGGCACTACAAACAGAACGTTATCAGGATACACAACTGTATAAGATTCGCCATTCTGCCGCGCATGTGATGGCACAGGCAGTAATGGAGATGTTCCCGGATGGGAAGGTTACGATCGGTCCGCCCGTGGAAAATGGTTTCTATTATGACTTTGACCTTCCGCGCAATCTCACACCTGAAGATCTTGAATTGATCGAAAAACGCATGCGACAGATCGTGCAGGGCAAGCATGAATTTAAGAAGACAGTTGTTTCTGCAGAAGAAGCAAAGAAGATATTTGCCGACCAACCCTATAAACTGGAATTGATCGAAGGCCTCGAAAAAGGCGGCCTCGATGAATATGGCAATCCGTTTAACAGAGAAACCTGAAATCTCGATCTATCAGCAGGATACATTCACAGACTTGTGCCGTGGTCCGCATGTGCAGACGACAAAAGAGATCAAGCAGGATGCGTTTAAGTTGATGTCGATCGCTGGCGCGTATTGGCGCGGCGACGAAAAAAATAAGATGCTTCAGCGTGTATATGGCACAGCGTGGGAAAGCAAAGACCAATTGAAAGAGTATTTGAATCAATTGGAAGAAGCCAAGAAACGCGACCATCGCAAATTGGGCAAGGAACTTGAGATATTCATGTTCGATGATGAAGTTGGTCCCGGCCTGCCCTTGTGGCTGCCCAATGGCGGCATTCTGATCGAAGAACTCGAAAAACTCGCCAAGGATATGGAAGACAAAGCTGGCTACTTGCGCGTCAAAACGCCGATTATCACAAAGGAAGATCTCTTTGTGCGTTCAGGTCACCTGCCTTATTATGCCGAGAGCATGTATCCGCCGATGGAAATCGAAGGCGTAAAGTATTACGTCAAGCCAATGAACTGTCCGATGCACCACAAAATTTTTGGCTCGAAGGGACGTTCTTACCGCGACCTGCCCGTGCGCCTCGCTGAATACGGTACGTGCTATCGTTATGAAAAATCAGGTGAGTTGTTTGGTTTAATGCGCGTGCGCTCGATGCAAATGAACGATGCTCACATCTACTGCTCGGAGGAACAATTCGAACAGGAGTTCATGGGTGTGGTAGCGCTATATCGTAAGTATTTTGAACTGTTCGGGATCGAGAAGTACGTGATGCGTCTGTCTCTGCACAGCAAGGCGGGACTGGGCAAAAAATATGTGGACAACGAGCGCCTATGGCTCAAGACGGAAGAGATGGTGCGCCGGGCGATGAATAACGGCGGCGTGCCATACGTGGAACGCGAAGACGAAGCTGCATTCTACGGTCCAAAAATTGATGTGCAAGTTTGGTCAGCCATCGGGCGTGAATTTTCGCTGATGACAAATCAAGTGGACTTTGCCGTACCAGAACGCTTTGACTTAAAGTTTACGAATAAGGAAGGCGCGGATGAAATTCCGCTGTGCATTCATCGTGCGCCGCTTTCAACACACGAGCGCATGGTTGGCTTCCTGCTTGAGCATTATGCGGGTAACTTCCCGGTCTGGCTTTCCCCTGAACAGGTGCGTGTGATCTCAATCACGGATGCGCAGAACGATTACGCTGAAAGCGTGGCGAAGCAATTGCGTGAAAACGGAATCCGCGCACAAGCCGATTTATCGTCACAGCGCATGAATGCCAAGATCCGACAGGCGCAGTTGATGAAGGTACCGTACATGCTTGTGGTGGGCGATAACGAAATGGCCGCTGGACAGGTTTCTCTGCGCGGACGTGATGGAAGTCAGCAGAATAATATTCCGCTGGAAGAGTTTGTGGCACGTGCAAAAGATAAGATCGCAAGACGCGCGAGCGAGTTGTAATTTTAGACCGTGGACTGTAGACGATAGACCATAAAAAACGGAGAGCTTAACAGCTCTCCGTTTTTTAATCTCGTAATAGTTTTTCGAAATCTGAAAATTTTACCCGTGCGGTCATGTCCAAATTAATCGGGTGACTGCCACCATTTTCGTTTTCTCAAAATGTAGGCATCAGTATCTTCTGGCTCCTGTTTACTGTTTTCATTACGTTTGTAAGAGATGGGGCCAGGCAGTTCCCAGGAGTCGCGCTTGGTGGGTACGGGGTCATAGTATCGGCTGCGGGAAAGCCTGCCCACTTGCCACTCAGTTGTCGGTGTGGCGTGAGCCGGTACTTCCACTTTGATCAAATCCACTTCTTCTGAAAATTTTCTTTCGAGGATCAATCGTGCAAAATAGCCGGTGAAATATCCGGCTGCTGAAAAATCAATATCCTCTGAATGTGACAGGTGATATTGCGTGTCGGTTTCAAGTGAAATTGCCAGCGCGGGGAATCCCATTGAGGCGGCTTCCATCGCTGCACCGACCGTACCTGAGATGGTAATCCCCAGCCCAACATTTTCGCCGTAATTAATTCCTGAGACGATCAGATCCGGTTTGTGCGGAACGATCTCCAGAACACCATGCAGGACAGATTGCGCCGGAGAGCCGCCCACCGCATACACGCTCCATTCCTGACCGTTGACCTGCATCTGCTCTTTGCGAATAATCCCATCTGACGTGCTGGGCAAACTGCGCCCCATACCCGAGGATTGTTCGCGCGGCGCGGCTACCGTTACATAACCGATCTTGGAAAGTTCGCTGGCGGCAGCCCAAAGTCCGGGGGAGCGAATGCCGTCGTCATTGGTCAATAGAATATGAGGTTTGGAATTTTTCATAGTTCTCATTATATATAAAAAAAACAAAAGCGGAAAAATCGCTCTTGTTTTAATATGCGTCTTGACCCGGCTTGAATATCACTCCGTCATGGAAGAGAATGCAGTGAACCTAAGGCGTAAACGAAAGACCGCCTTTCAATGAGAAAGACGGTCTTTTTGTGTGTGCCCTCGGTAGGACTCGAACCTACGACCTATTGCTCCGCAAGCAAGCGCTCTAATCCACTGAGCTACGAAGGCATTTATTTGACGGCTGGTATTTTACTGTACTATCAAATGAGGGTCAAGTGCTTGACTGACTTTGCTCATGCAAGTAAAATAGGAAACCTAACGCGGGAGTCGCCAAGTGGTAAGGCATCAGCCTTCCAAGCTGATATTCGTGGGTTCGAATCCCATCTCCCGCTCTTACAAAATGTTCCTGTGTCAGGTGATTTGGTGTCAGGTTGCCTGATACGTGACACAGGAACATTTGATACTTAAGGGGCCCGTGGCGCAGCGGTTAGCGCAGGCGACTCATAATCGCTTGGTCGCTGGTTCGAATCCAGCCGGGCCCACAATATTCATTAAATTTTGTAAGCAAAAATACGCCAATCTTTACATAAAGGTTGGCGTATTTTCTTATTAACTTATTTTCTTTTTGCGGGTAATCCATAGTCCCACAAACAATCCAACCAGACTAAGCAGGGTCAGAGTGCCAACGCCGTCACCCACCGAGGAGTAGAGTGTATCTACAGAGCCAATTGGGGTTTGGACATTTTGTATGCCTGTAAAGCCGTTCGCGTTTTCCTTGAACATATCCACGCGATTGACAACCTTGCCGTGTGCATCGATCACTGATGATACGCCTTCACCGGTCTGACGGAAGATGCTCATGCCATTCTCCACCGCGCGGAAAGCTGCCATGCCTGCGTGAATATCTTTCACTTCAACCCAGTCATTGGAGGGGACGAAGAGCAAGTCCACATTTTGTTCGCCAGCTTGTTTGACGGCATTCGGGAAGTCTGCATCCCAGCAGATGATGGCGCTGAGTTTGCCGTAGGGCGTATCAATCGTTTGCAAAATCCCATCGCCTTTAAGAGAGCCTTCAAAATCGTTGCCGCCGTATTTGACATGCGTCAGAACCACATCGCCGTTCGGGTCAATGATGCGCACCACATTTTCAGCGGGCTTTTTGCCGAGGTCAAAAGTTGGCAGCACGATGTAGATATTTTTCTCTTTGGCAATCGCAGACGATTCGGCGATCAACGCCTCCACCTGGTCAGACATGCCCATGCCTGCGCCTTCCTGCAGGACAACGATGTTCGCGCCTTCATCTGCCATCGTGCGGATTTGATTTAATTCCTCGGCATGAAGTTCATCCACCAATTGACGAAAACCCGTTTCGTCCCCATCTGAGATCGGGTCCAGCACCTGAGACAGTTTCCCCGCTGGGAGAGAGAAGCCCGCGATCTGCGCAGTCTGTTCGGGTTGATTCGGTAGCAGAGTCCGCCCGAAGCTGAGAGCAAGGATGAGGGCCAGCACCCCGGCAAAAGTTAAAGAAAGACGCGCGGGTTTAACTTCCCAAAAATGATTTGCAAGACTTCCAAACCAACTGGCGAGGAAGGTCAGTCCCCATAAACCTGTGACGGAAACGATTTGCATGGTGGGAAGAAAATCGCGTTGTGAATATGCGCCCGCGCCGAAAGTGCCAAATGGACTGCCGGTGGCAGAGAAAAAATCCATGGCGGTGGCGGCGATGGGATAAACGAGCGTGAGCCACGCCGAGGAACCGAAGCGGCGATAATACATGCGGTCAATGACGTAGGGCAGCAGGCCGAGCGGAGCAGTAAGCAGGAAGAAACTAGCTTCAGCGAGCGGATGAATTTTGGACATGAAGGTCGCGCCCTGCCACGAGATGATGGTCGGGATGGCAGAGACGAGCCAAAACAAAAGGAAGTTACGCCCGGCCTTGTCGCTGTCGCGGAAGAAGCGGATGCCGAAGATGGGCACGATCCACGCCGCGAGCGGAATGTTCCATTTGCCGCCGATGAATAAGCCGAGGATGAAGATGATTGCGAGGTAGATATATTTTTTGTTCATGAGAGGTCTCCTGTGTGGAAAGTAGAAAGTAGTGATTGGGGCTATTCTATAATTTTGCGGCTCTCTCCACATCGGCCATTCCGTGCAAAAGTGGACATTGTCCATTCGGACAATATGCCTGTGCGTCTGCTGCGAGTAGAATTAGCGCATGGAACAAAACTCAAGCAAGTCTGCCTTTATTTCCTATCCCTTCTATATCTTTATTTCCCTGTTAATCGGGGTTATTGCGATTGTTGGGATTCGTGATCTGTGGAATTCCAGTTCGCCAACGTACACAGCGCTATTTTCATTTTTCATCCTGCTGCACATCGGATTGTTCTGGTCGAATACACGGCAGGATGAAAATTCGCGCTGGTGGTTCTTTTATTATCCCGCTCAGGTTGTTTTGATCGTTGCGATGGTAAGCCTGCCTTTTGAAAACGAAATCAATCTAACGCTGTTGGGTTCATCCACGCTTTGCTTAATCGGTGAGTCATTGGGATTATGGGGCAACACACGCCGCGCCTTGTATTTGGGGGTTTTTCTTTTTAGCTTCATGGTGGTCATGCTCTATTTCGCGGTCGGGCGTGACAGGTTGCTGATCGCTGTTTCCAACATGTTGGTCAACAGCGGATTCATCGTCTTGCTAATGGTGATGTTCAATCAACAATTAATCGAACGCCAGAAAGCCGAAGAACTTGCCGAAAGCCTCGAAAGCGCCAATGCCAAACTTGCCGCTTCTGCCGCCAAGATAGAATCACTGACCTTGCAGAATGAACGTCAACGCATGGCGCGCGAGTTGCACGACACACTCGCGCAAGGTGTGGCGGGATTGGTACTGCAACTCGAAGCGGTCAAAGCGCACCTCAACACGAATCGCACTGAACGGGCATCGGCCATCGTCGAACAGTCGCTTGTCCGTGCGCGCAGCACGCTCGCGGATTCACGAGCCGCCATTGATGACCTGCGTGCCACGTCTACGAATTTATCTGATGCGATACGTGAAAAGATCGAACGCTTCAAACAAGCGACGGGTATTTCCTGTGAAACAAGAATCTCTGTAAATGAAAATCAACTCTCCGCTGAAACAACAAATCATGCCCTCAACATCTTGAGTGAATCCCTGACCAATATTGTCCGCCATGCACAGGCAACGCAAGTGAAGGTCGTGTTCATGATTCAAAATCAAAATCTACAGCTCGAAGTCCGCGACAATGGCAAAGGCTTCGATGTGAATCAAAAAACAAGCGGTCATTATGGTCTGATCGGAATGCACGAACGCGCCAGGCTCACAGGTGGAATGCTTTCCGTTGAGTCAGATGCGAATGGGACTTGTGTTCAATTCGTTGTGGGGAGGTCGTGATGATCCGTGTGATGATCACCGACGACCATCTGATCGTGCGCGAAGGGCTGCGTCTTATTCTTGAAACGACTGATGAGATCGAAATTGTGGGCGAAGCACGCGATGGCGCAGAGTGTCTGGCGCTTGTTGCAAACTTAAAACCCGATGTCATTTTGATGGATCTGCAAATGCCAAACATGGACGGCATCACCGCCATCGGTCATCTGCGGCGCGATCATCCTAAAATTGCGATCGTGATCCTGACCACCTTCAACGAAGATGAAATGATGCTGCGCGGGCTGCAAGCCGGCGCGCGCGGATACTTGCTCAAAGATACCGACCGTGAAAATTTATTGGATACGATTCAGGCTGCCGCAAAAGGAGAGACCTTACTCAGGCCGGAGATCCTTGCTCGTGTGCTCGCGGTTCATTCTTCACCGGTCACTGCTCCTGTTTCTAAAAACGACTCAGCGCTGACAGAGCGTGAACTAGAAGTTCTACAGTCCGCTTCACGCGGTGAACGCAATAAAGAGATCGCTTATAAGTTGGGAATCACAGAAAGAACCGTGAAAGCGCATTTGCAAAGCATCTACCAAAAATTTAACGTAGACTCGCGTGCCGCGGCGGTTGCCATCGCCGCACAGCAAGGTTTGCTCGGCGAATAGATACGGCTGATATAATTATTTTTGGCAGATAAACCATCATATCCGTTTATCCGTTTTGCGTTGGCAATCCGTTCCCAAATCCGCGATAAGTTGAGTAAATGAAAAAAAATCCTGTAATACTTACATTGTTATTGATGCTCCTGACAGGCTGCGTTAACGCACCCACAGTCACAGACCAACCAGTTCCAACACGGACAAAAGAAGCAGGTATCACATTTAAGAATACAGTGGTCAGCCTGACCTTTGATGATGGCGACGCAGATAATTATCTGGTGCGATCTGTTCTTACTGAAAAATGATATGCAGGCCACGTTTTATGTGGTCAGCGGCTTTACCGGCACTGATGGCTATATGACCGAACAGCAGTTAAAGGATTTACATGCTGATGGCAACGAAATTGGCGGACATACATTAAGTCACAGCAAATTGACAGATGTACGCGGCGCAGACTTAAAGCGTGAAGTCTGTGAGGATCGTATGAATCTACTTGCGCATGGTTTCGAGGTGACGTCCTTTGCCTATCCCTATGGACATTATGATGCCGAGTCAAAACAGGTTGTGATGGATTGCGGCTATAACAATGCGCGCGGTGTGGTGGATGGCCCCGATACTTTTCCGCCTGGCGATCCTTTTGTGTTGCAGGCCATGCCGTATGTTGTGAGTGATACAAGTTTTTCAAAAATGTTTCGCTATGTGGCTGATGTTGAAAAAGACGGCGGGGGCTGGGTGATCTTTGTTTTTCATCATGTCTGCGATGGCTGCGATCAATATGCAGTCGATCTTGATACATTTTCAAAATTCGCGGCGTGGCTGGGCAGTCAGCAAAAGAATAATGGGTTGATCATCAAAACAGTGGATGAAGTTGTTGGCGGGGAAGTTCAACCGGCGGTTGCTCCTTAAATAAAAAAAACGGACGGGATATCCCGTCCGTTTTTGGTTTAGTTTAGTTGCTCCATCATTTTCTCATAGATGCCTGGTGCTGATGCCAGAATGGATTGTGGGGCTGAGATGTAATCCGGTTTGCCATCAATGGCCGTGACTCGCGCACCTGCTTCCTCGGCGATCAATCCAGCGGCGGCAATGTCCCAGGGACGGAGAGTCAGCTCCCAGAAAGCGTCGAAGCGGCCTGAGGCGACGTAACAGCCGTCGAGGGCGGCAGATCCGAGGCGGCGCACACCTTGAGTCATCTTGGCTAGTTTTTCAAAATTTCTGAAATTATCTTTTTCGGTGTTCCATGTGTCATACGGAAAGCCTGTCACGAGCAGACTCTTTTGCAGTTCGGTTACATTGGATGCATGAATTGGCTTGCCATTTAGGAATGCGCCTTTTCCGCGTTCAGCAGTAAACATTTCGTCACGCAATGGATCATAGACTGCGCCGAGAATCACGCTCCCGTTGAAAGCGTATGCGATGGAGACGCAGAAAACGGGAATGTGATGCGAATAATTCACTGTCCCATCCAGTGGGTCAATATACCAAAGTCCGGCGTTCTCTCCTTTTGTTTCGCCGCTTTCTTCGGCAATGATGTGACTGTCTGGAAACTGTGCTTGAATTTTGTTGATCAAAAAAGATTCTGACGCGTGGTCAGTTTCTGTGACGAGATCGATCACACCTTTATAGCTGATCTGATGTTCCTTGCTGTATCCTTCGCGCAAAATGGCGCCAGCACCGCGCGCGAGTTGTTCAAGATCAAAAAGAGTTGGTTTCATAATTATTGTCCATTCCAGATGCGGCGTCCTAATGCAGAAAGTGCGAATTCCACTGCGAGCGCGGCAGTTTTATTTTTCTCATCGAGGATCGGGTTGACTTCCACCAGGTCCATGCCGATGAGTTTATTGGTTTCGGCGATCATCTCACAAGCGAGATGTGTTTCGCGCTGCGTCAGCCCGGCGGGAACGGGAGTTCCAACCCCGGGGGCATGCTGCGGATCAAGTGAATCCAGATCAAGCGAAAGGTAGATGCCATCCACATCGCGGCTGACGCGTTCGATGGCTTTTTCAATTACTGAAACCATGCCGTACCGGTCAATTTGTTCCATGCCCATGACCATCGCGCCCGCCTTGCTTAGATTTAATTTTTCACCCGAGTCGAGGTCGCGTGCGCCAATGATGGCAATTTTGCTCGGGTCGATAACCGGGATATTTTCATCCCAGAGTTGAACGAGACTTTTATCGCCTTGTCCTGCAAGGATGGCAAGAGACATGCCGTGGATGTTTCCCGAGGGGGTGGTTTCAGCGGTGTTGAAATCTGCGTGGGCATCGATCCAGATCACCCCGATCTTTTTGTTGCGGGCCGCGCCACGCACCGAACCAATCGACAGGCTGTGGTCTCCGCCCAATACCAGCGGAAAATTTTTCGCCTGTATCGAAGTCGCTACAGCGCCCGCCACCCGGCGTGACATGGGAATAATGCAATCAATGTATTTCAGTTTTGGATTCGTGATCTTGCACATTTCTGCGATGGGCACTTCTATGTTGCCTTCATCTCTCACATCGTAGCCAAGTTCTTCCAGTTTTCTTTGTAGATGTGAATAGCGGATTGCGCTGGGCCCCATATCCACGCCGCGGCGGTCTGCGCCAAGATCCATGGGAACACCGATAATGTCTATTTGCATGTTTATTTCTCCAGTTATTAAAAATTTATGCCTGATATAAGGTTACTCTGTTGCGTCCGTCACTTTTGGATCGATACAGGGCGTGGTCTGCGGCATGAAGGATAGACTCGCCGGACGGTCCGTGTAGTGGAAAACTTGCCACCCGGCCGAAAATGATGCGTTTAGTTTTTTCCCTTCATAGTGAATGACTTTGGCGGTATAGTCTCTTCGCCATGTTTCTGCGCGTTCGTGCGCATCGTGCAGTGTGGCATTGGGCATGAGGATTACAAATTCCTCCCCTCCATAACGGCAGACCACATCACCCTGGCGTGAGTTCTCGGTTAGGAAATTTGCCAGATCCATAAGTACAATGTCGCCGCATTTATGCCCATAGGTATCGTTAAATTTTTTGAAAAAATCCACATCCATCATGACGATTGCAACCGGGCTGTTTTCACGCGCGGCTCTGGGAATTTCTTTATCCAGTGATTCGGCAAGAAAACGGCGATTGAATACTCCGGTCAGTGGATCGCGGATAGCCTGTTCCTGCACCTTTGCTTTAACTCCTCGGTTTCGCGGATCTTGGCTTCCAATGCTTCATTGGTTTTCTTGAGTTCGTTTTCCAGCAGTTTTCGCTCGGTGATATCGTGTGCAAGAATCACACGTCCGCTGAGGTCTTTGGTGTGTTCGTTATACAGCGGGGTGATCACCACTTCAAAGATAATGGATGAGTCTCCCGCGATTTGTACTTCTTCGCGTGTTCTCTCGGTGGAGAGAAATCGATTCAACATTTGCGGCCAGTGCCGAAAAATTTCTATGGGATCACGGCCGATCATTTCCTGCCTGGATTTCCCTAAAAGTTTTTCGGCCACGCTGTTTGCATCCAACACACGATCATGCGCATCCACCACGAAGACCATTTCAGGGATGTGCTCCATCACGACGTCACGCGCAATCGGAACGAGATCCAGCAGACGGGTGCGGAAAATCCCCTGGCTGATGAGCCAAATGGCGATTGTGAATGAGATCGGAGTTAAGTCTACGGGAATAAAAATGGACGGCGCAAGATTGGAAAGCAATTGATACAAAATGTTCGTGATCCACGGGATTAACGCCGCCGTGATCAGCAGCCCAAGTTGTTTTCGGAAAATATTCCTGAATTCAATAAAGCGCCAGATCAGGAGCGCTGTTGCAAATGCATAGAGCGTGTAGCTTTGTGTGAGTGCCACCCAATACCATGGGCCGCGCTCAATGATCAGCGGGCCGCCATGTTCCGATAATAATTTTATGGAAGCATAATAAAAATGGAACCATGGGTCTGAAAAAAGCATGACCCACGAAATAATGGGAATGATGCTGATGACAGCGATGAAAGACTTTTTAAAAAATCTAACCTGCCGCGCATAGCTTAAAATAAAAAAGAACCACAGCACAGGCTGGCTGATGATGCCGATATTCTCGATCTGTAACCAGAAGCGCTTGGTTTCAATACTGGTCGAGAACATGATCATGGCGTAGGCAAACAGCCAGATGGCAAGAGAGATCAAAACCAGCACCAGCGCATTCCGCCCGGGTACAACAAATTTCCTCGCAACAAAAATTGCGATGGCAATTGCGAAGATCGTATTAACGATAAGCACCACCCCAAACAAAATCCACTTAATATCCATATACACCTTTTGTTACGCTGTTCGGTAATAGCCAACATCCACGGAATATACCCGCCCGCGCTTGATGACTTGCTTTACAAGATTGGTCCCATAGCGATACCCAACCTGACGATAATCAGGCACAGACAGGATTAACATATCTGCCTGTTTTCCCGCTTCGATGGAGCCGATCGTATCGGACCTGCGAATTGCGTGGGCGGAATTGATCGTTGTTGCGGCGATGGCTTCTGCGGGTGTTAACTTCATGGCGCGGCAGGCCAGGGCGATCACAAACTGCATCGACTCATTCCAGGTTGTGCCGGGGTTGCAATCTGTGGCCAGCGCCAGTATGGCATCTGCTTCGATCAGTTTGCGGGCGGGAGTGTAATCATGTTCGGCGAGTCCGAAGGGCGTGCATGGCAGTGAGACGGCGACGGTATCTGATTTGCCGAGTGCGGCAATGTCTGCGTCAGAAGTCCGCACGAGGTGATCTGCAGAGGCTGCGCCCAATTCTGCTGCAAGCGATGCGCCGCCAAGATTGTCAAATTCGTCAGCGTGGATCTTGAGTGGGAATCCCAGCGACCCTGCTTTCGTTAAGATTTGACGCGACTGTTCAAGGTCGAATGCTTTCGTTTCGCAGAAAACATCCACAAAGGGCAGAGGCAGCCGCGGAGCGTGAGTCTCCCACCATTCTTTTAACATTGGGAGCATGGTGTTGGCCACTTCATCGGTATAGCCTTGCGGGTTGTCTTTAAATTCTGGTGCGATGGCGTGCGCGCCAAGGAAGGTGATCGCGAGGTCAAGCGGACTTTCGTCATCGAGCGCGAGCAGTGCTTTGAGCAAACGCAGCTCAGTGGAAGTTTGCAGACCATAGCCGGTTTTTGCTTCAGCAGTGGTTGTGCCGTGTGCGAACATGCGCAGCAAACGCGGACGGGTTTGGGCGATGAGTGATTCTATGCTGGCAGTGCGTGTGGCTTTGACGGTTGAAAGAATTCCGCCGCCTGCTGCAAGAATATCCAGATAGGCCATGCCGCCCATTTTCATTTCAAACTCATTGGCACGGTCTCCCGCCCAGATCAGATGGGTATGCGGGTCTACAAACCCCGGCATTAAAACACAATGACCAGCATCGAGTGTGGGTTCATCCGGGTAGGCAAGTTTGAGTTCATCTGAGGTGCCAACGGCCACAATTTTTTCATCACGCACGACTACTGCGCCGTTATTGATGATGCCAAGTGTACCTAGGGCATGTCCGCGCTGCGGGCCGCCTGCGAGCGTGAGAAGTTGAGACGCTGAATGGATGAGCATTTTTTCACCACTGTATTGAGTTATTTTGATGTTCTTCCTTCAATTTAACCACAGAATGCTTCTTCTGGAGGAAAGATAGTTCCTGTTTGTTTTTTGCCAAAAACTAACAGGATTGTCAGGCTGTAATATTCTTTGAATTTCTTGCTATTTAATGTATTCGATGTAAAATAAAACTATCTCGCAACAAAATTTGAGAAATTCTATGAAAAGGAGGTATGCTCCCATGTTATTTTCTCCCAAAGAAAAAGGACAGGGTCTTGTCGAATATGCGTTTATTCTTGTTTTAATTGCTATTGTTGTTATTGCAGCTTTGATGCTTCTCGGCCCGATGATCGGCAACACTTTCAGTAAAATAAATTCGAGTCTTAGCCAAGTATAATTTTTTTAATAAAAGACTAACATAACTGTTAAGAAAAAAAGTCATCACCCCTCTTGTTTTTTTGTGCAGACCGTGTACAATAAAGTCATCTTAGGAGACCTTCCTGAGAAATTCAAAAGAAAGGAGATTTTCCCCCCATGTTATTCGCCCCCAAAGAAAAAGGTCAGGGTCTTGTTGAATATGCTCTAATCCTCGTTTTGGTAGCCATCGTCGTTATTGCGGCCCTTATGATCCTCGGACCAATTATCGGCAATGTGTTCAGCAAAGTCAACTCCAGCCTCGCCGGTGTGTAATCCACACTACAAAAAATAAAAAAACTCTGTCGCAAGACAGGGTTTTTTTATTTTTTGTATAGAAAGATCAGGTTTTCCCTATCCAGACTGGTATGCTCCCAATCGGGGAAATTGAAGGCTACCGTAACCACTCTTGCTCCGCTTTTTAATTCTCTTTTTAATTTTTCTTGAAGACGACCTGCCTGATCGGATGTGAGGTATGCAAAGACGACATCCGCATTGCTAAGATCAGCATGATAAAAATTCCTCGCTTCAACTCTGACCTTTGAACTGATTTTGTTCCAAAGGGCTTTTCCCCAGCTGACAGCACATTGCACAGGCCCGATCTCAACGCCCACTGCCTGCGCTCCGAATTCCTTTGCTGCGATCACGAGCACACGCCCATCGCCTGCGCCGAGGTCGTATAAAACTTCATCGGGCTGCAGATCAGCGAGTTGTAATGCCTTGCGGATGCGCTCATGCCGGGTGGGGACGGAAGGCGGTCCAAAGAACGGCGGTACAAGAATATATAAAATCGCGATTATCAGAAATAATCCGGCGAAGAAAAGAAACATTTATCCCTTTTGCATTCTGCGTAATGCCAATAGTCCGGCCGCATTAAAGAGCACAGCGGTCAATGCTACGAACATAAATCCATAACGTTGATAGATGATTGCAGCTAGAAATGCGCCCAGTGCGCGTCCAATCGAATGACCTGTTACGTTTAGAGACAGCATGGTGGCTCGTGCTGAAGGGACAAGCTCTGTCATCATCGGGATATGGCTGACCATGACATATTCAAATGTGATATAGAACAGAAATAATCCGATCAGTGCGCCGGTTTGGGTTTGTCCAATGAAGGGAAGCAGGATCGAAGCCAGAGCATTGCCTGCCAATCCAAGAGTTAATGCGAGCGGTTTGCCGAGTCTGTCGGTGGTGAAGGCCACCAGTCCCTCTCCACTTAATTCTGAAATGCCGATCAGAGCAGAGGCACCTGCGAGGGCGGCGATCCTTAATCCAAATGAATCTTCCAGCCAAACGCCAAAGATCACGTTGACCAGTTCATTGCCCGCACTGGCCCACATGGCGATGGAAATGCCCGCCAATGCGGGCGTGGATGTGAAGACTGCGTTGTAGCCGGCGCGTGAGTTATTGGTCAGTTCGTGGTGTGGATCTTTACCGGGGACGATGCGCCAGATGACAAAAAATATGACCAGCCCAAGTAGTGTGAAAAAAGGGAATGGCGCAGACCAGCCAAATGTATCGATCAGAAAGCCCACCACAGGCACACCGATAATAAATGACATGGACCAAGCCACTTCAGTGACTGCCAGTGCTGTGCCGCGCTGTGCGTACGGAATACGGTCGCCGAAATAGGCTTGCATGGATGGGTCGAATATATACTTTCCCAAGCATGGCGAGAATGAGTGCAGCGGCGAGTGTAAAGATGCTGGGGTGGAGGGCAACCAGCCCGACGCCTATTGTAAAAATAGATATGCCGAGTAACATGCCAAATTTACGTCCGCGCCGGTCTGCGATGGGCGCAAACAAGGGGCTGGCCGCGCCAAGGAGCGAGCGCCCTGTCATCAATAGTGACATGGTGGAAATATCCACGCCGAGTCCGCGGGCGAAGATGGGTAAAAATGGATACACCATCCTGTGAGCAGTGTTCAGGATGGTGCGAAGGAACATGAAGGTGATGAGTTGAAAGCGGATGCGCAAGGTTTTTTTATTCGCTTGTTTTTAAGAGTAGGAACCAGCGCGTCAAAAAATAGCCTGCAATCCATGCGAGGAAATTTAGCGCAATAAAAAAGAGAATGATGTTCCACAAGCCTGAATTAAAGATGGGAGATGGGGGCGGGTGCATTATATTTTGTGCAGTTGCAAAGATCACACGCAAGGCGATGATATAAAGAATATTTGCCAATGAAGTTAACCATGGGATATTGAAAAGCCATAATCCGGTTTGAAGCAATATGCCGGTGACGGCGAAGATCATGGCAATGCGGAAACGCGGCTCGGCAAGAAATAATCCATTCCAGTTGGCTTGCATGGCAATCAGTGACAGCGGCAGGTAGGTCAGCCAGAATATGATGCCCGTTCGGCCAAGTGCAGCGGACCAGGCGTGGAAAATGTCCTTACGCAGGATCAGGCCTAAAAGTCCGGCGAGAGCCGCTGTGATAAAGGCGGCTTCTGCAGCCAGTACCCAGGCTCCGTGCAGGTAGACAATCCGCACATTCGAACCTAATGATTTTTCTTCGGGACCAAAGAGAGTCAACAAGGCGATCACAATGACTGTTAGGAAGAAGTAAACAAGAGGTGACTTGGTTTTAATCATAGGACAAATTGTACCCGTTTCCAAATACTTTTGTCTGGGTATGTTGCTTGACAACCCATTTGTGAATAGATACACTAATGGAGTTCTGGGCGTAGCCGCCTGTGTTTTTACCCGATATTTTGTTAAATGGAACACTCACTAACATTTAACAAGGCCCCCACGAATTGTGGCGGCCTTGTTTGTTGGAAAAAAGACTTTGGAATTAGTGCGTAATTAAATTGTAATTTGGCGCTGTGGAGAAATATATGAACGAGTATTGGCCGATTGTGGTTATTGTTTTGCAATTGATCTTCCTGGAGGGAATTTTATCCATTGATAATGCGGCTGTAATCGGTGCGCTTGTCTCGCCGCTGCCTGATGACCAGGATGTGCCCTGGCCGGCTGGTTTGCAAAAACTCGGAAAAATATTAGACCCATTCCTCGGACATCAAAGACTTGCGGCTCTGCGTGTTGGCTTATTGGGAGCCTATGTTGGACGGGGCGCAATGTTGTTTCTGACCAGTTTCCTGATCCATAATTCATGGATCAAACTGATCGGGGCATTTTATTTGATTCATCTTGCTTTTGATAGTCTTGAAGATATGACCAGCGGCGACGGGGATGAAGACGGTGAAATCAAGCCGATCAAAGTGCAGTCGTTTTGGGCTACAGTGTTGACGGTAGAGATCATGGACCTTATTTTTAGTATTGATAATGTTGTTGCTGCTGTTTCGTTGTCTGATATGGTCTGGGTGGTGATGTTGGGAGTTGGCATCGGCATTCTGACAATGAGCTTCGCGGCAGGAATCTTTAGTTATGCTGTGGAACGCGAGCCGATCTTAAAACAGGCCGCGTATATTTTGGTATTGAATATCGGCGTGGAGTTGATTCTCGATCAGGTTTGGCATGTTGAAATTCCAGACCTGCTGCGCTTTGGAATTTCGGTTGCAACCATCGTCTTTGCCCTGGCTTATGCACACAGTCCATTTTTACAAAAATTCCGTTTTATTCTGATCTGGCTTGCACAAGGAATCGGGATCATCAACGAACTTGTAGACTGGGTGTTTATTCCCTTCAAGGCAATTTTCAGTTTTATCGTTGGGTTATTTGTTCGAATGCCAAAACCACAACCAGCAGATTAAACCAGCTAAATACAAAAAGGGCTTGCTCAATACATTGAGCAAGCCCTTTTTGGTTTCAGTTTTACAACTCTTTTTCCATCCAAACCAAATGAGTGGTTCCCAGATGAGGTGTGGGAATGCCCGCTACATGATATCCATGTTTCTCAAAATATGCAGTCGCAGTTACACGAGACATCGCGCCTAAAGTTTTGAATCCACGTTCACGCGCGCGTTTTTCCACTGCCTCAACCAGGAAACGCCCAATCCCTTTGTGTTGATGTGTTGTAGATACAGCCATATGCGAAACATGTCCCACGCCAGGCGCTTTTTCATACAATTTGATCACGCCCAATACCTCGCCCGTTTTTTCATCCACAGCCATAAAGTGTTCACTGATCGCTTCATAATCGTCTTTTTCGGTACCTTTTGCATGTCCCCATGGCTCGCGTAAAACTTTGTATCGAAGTGCATAATATACTTTGAACTCTTCCCGCGTTACAGGCGTTTTTATGACAGGCATGTTCCCTCCAGAAGTGAAGCATCCACTATTTTAAATTTATTATATTGTAAACCCTTTTCCTTGACAGTGACTTTAACAGTGGAGTACACTGTCTTTGGTTGGGGAGTAGCTGCCTGTCTCCCACAGGATGGATTGTCGTCATACCATTGGCTTGCTTCGCAGCCATCGGCGATTCGTGCGCTTATTGGCGTTGGCAAGACCACCACATTTTGCGTGGTGGTCTTTTTATTTGGCTTTGTTTTATGTACCATTATTTTTTTGGAGAAGATACATGTCTGAAACAGGAATCGAAGAAAAGCAACATGAACACGAATGGTATGCGCTAAAGGCCGAGGATGTTTTAAAACATCTTGAGGTGCAAAATGACGGGTTGTCTTCCGGAGAAGTTGAAGCTCGTTTGCGGCATTATGGCCCGAATCAATTGAAGGAAGCGCCACGTCCTGGGTTTCTTGCCTTATTGTGGGCACAGCTAAATAACTTTGTGGTGATCCTGCTGATCGTGGCTTCTGTCATCTCGGCTCTGCTTGGTGATTATGTGGAAGCCGCCGCGATCATGGCGATCGTTGTGCTGAACTCGGTGCTGGGCATTGTGCAGGAGCAGCGTGCAGAGCAGGCATTGGCCGCGCTTAAGAAACTGGCCGCGCCTGATGCACAAGTAATGCGGGATGGTGTTCGTCGTTCTGTGCCTTCCTATAACCTGGTGCCCGGCGACATCGTTTTTCTTGAAGCAGGCAATTTTATCCCCGCTGACTTGCGTTTGCTTGAAGCTGTAAATTTGCGTGTTGAAGAAGCTTCGCTGACGGGTGAGTCGCTTGCCGTGCAAAAGAATGCGGCGACTGTGCTTGAGAAAAATGTTCCATTAGGTGACAGAAAGAATACTGCCTTCATGGGCACGCTCGTCAATTATGGACGTGGACGCGGTGTGGTCACCAGCACGGGGATGCACACACAACTCGGTTTGATCGCCACCATGCTGCAAAATGTTGAAACCGAAGAAACACCCTTACAGCGCAGACTTGACCAACTTGGCAGATCGCTCAGTATTGGATCATTGATTTTGGTTGCGGTTGTTTTTATTGTGGCGCTGATCAACCAAACAAATATCGGTGACCTGTTCACAAGTCCGCTGGGATATTTTGCGGAATTCGCAGAACAGATCACCGAAGTCTTTATTATCGCCATCAGCCTGGCGATCGCGGCGGTGCCCGAAGGTCTGCCTGCTGTAGTGACGATCTCGCTTGCACTCGGAATGCGGGAGATGATCCAGCGCCATGCGCTCATCCGCAAGTTGTCATCAGTTGAGACGCTTGGCTCTGCAACTGTAATTTGTTCGGATAAGACCGGAACATTGACTCAAAACGAAATGACCGTTACCCGTCTTTGGGCAGATAATCAATTCATCCAGGTGACAGGTACAGGCTACGCACCCACCGGTGAATTTCAAGTAGACGGTGCGAAAGTGGATGTAACCAAATATCCGGCGATTCTTTCCACGCTCTGGCTGGGTCTTTTGAATAATGACTCACTACTCGAAACGACAGGCGAAAACGAAACATCACAGACGACCTACCGCATCGTAGGCGACCCGACAGAGGGTGCGCTTTTGGTGGCTGCTGCCAAGGCTGGGGCAATTCATCTGGATATAAAAGAAGCCTATCCACGTGAGAATGAAGTGCCTTTCGATTCAGAGCGCAAGCGCATGATCACCATCCATGATGTGCGTGACCCGCAGCCGCAGGACCTTTCTCCGTTTCATGATGAGAAACATAAAGATTGGGATGTGATCGCTGTTAAAGGCGCACCTGATATTGTGCTTGATCTATGCACACGGTATCAAGGCATGGACGACAAGCCCCAGCCAATGACTCAGGAAGTAAAGGATCGAATCCTGGCTGCCAATGATGCGATGACCAAAGATGCGTTACGTGTGATCGGTCTGGCGTATCGTTTGGATAAAGACGTTCCAAATGACCCTGAAAAAATTAAAGCGGATGAACTGGAGGAAAATCTCGTCTTCGTTGGCTTGACGGGTATGATCGATCCACCGCGCACCGAAGTGAAACCCGCGCTTGAACATGCGCGCCATGCGGGCATCCGCACGGTGATGATTACGGGCGATTTCCCCAACACAGCCAAGGCGATTGCCGAAGCGATTGGTCTTTTACGTCCCGGCAAGAAGGTGATGACAGGCGCGCAGCTCGATGAATTGAGTGACGATCAGCTTAAGGGCATCATCGAAGATACTGATGTTTTTGCCCGTGTTTCTCCCGAGCACAAAATGCGCATCGTGGACGCGCTGCAAGCCAATGATGAAATTGTCGCGATGACCGGCGACGGTGTGAACGATGCGCCCGCCATCAAACGCGCAGACATTGGTGTGGCAATGGGGATCACCGGTACGGATGTTGCCAAAGAAACTGCAGATATGGTTCTCACAGACGATAATTATGCGAGCATTGTTGCGGCAGTGGAGCAGGGACGCATTATCTACAGCAATATCCGCAAGTTTGTATTTTTCCTGCTTTCTTCAAATGTGGCAGAGATCATGATTATCTTCCTCGCCACATTGGCAGGGCTGCCCGCGCCGTTGACCGCTATTCAACTCTTGTGGCTCAACTTGATCACAGATGGCGCACCCGCGTTGGCGCTCGCCATGGAAAAGGGTGACCCCGATATTATGGATCAAAAGCCGCGTGCCAAATCCGAGCCGATCGTGAATCGTTCGATGGGTATCGGAATTGTGATCCAAACCATTGTCCAAACCGGTGCAGTGCTGGGGGCATTTGTGGCAGGGTTGGCGTGGCATCTTGAAGCAGGATCAATTATCCCGTCAGGAATGAATGCGTTGTCTTTTGTTCTCGCGCACGACTGGCGCGGTGTGGATGTCCAAACTGCAGAGACCATGGCTTTCGTCACATTGTCGCTTGCCGAATTGTTCCGTGCTTATACCGTGCGTTCGGAGCGCGCTTCGCTATTTTCGATTGGCGTTTTCTCGAATAAATATATGCAATACGCGGTCGGAATTTCGATCACGCTGTTGTTACTTGTGTGTGCTGTGCCATTCCTTCAGCCGATCTTTAATACGCACTTCCTAAGCGGACGTGAGTGGGGTTTGGTGGTTGGGCTTGCGCTTATGCCAGCCGTGGCGGAAGAGATCACGAAATTCTTTTTACGAAGAAGCAAGGCTTAAATTGATAAAAAATCCCGCAGTTCTAAACTGCGGGATTTTTTTTATTTTCTTTTTTTCAGAAACAAATGCATTTCTTTTAAGGTTTGCTTCCAGGTGGCTTCGGCATCGGCTTTGCGTTGAATATCCTCCGCGCGCTGGCGCATATAAGTGATGACGCGTTCGTCCTCTCCCGCGTCGAGCCAAAAGCCGTGACTATTCTCGGCACAGTAATCGAGTTTGAGATCGTATAAACGATATTGAAATTCTTCCAGCCCTGATCCGCAGTGTGGACATGGAAAATTCGTGTTGGATTGAAAATGCACCAGTGACCCCTTGTGTATATCATCGTCGAAAATGACATCTTCCAGTTTATCCAACTCATTGAAATCGAGCCACATGCCGCGGCAGTTGGGGCAGGAGTCGACTTCGATCATGCCTTTGTAATATTTTTTTACCAGGTCGGTGTTGCACTTTGGACAATTCATTCTGCCTCTTCGGGTACAACTTCATTTACCAATTCTTCAATGGATTTGTCTTCTGTATGAAAATCCAGCCAGACCAGAAACTCTGCGTTGCCTTTTGGCCCCAGCAGCGGTGATTTGATTAATCCGCGCAAGCCAAAGCCTTCCTGTTTTGCGTATCTCAACACGTCCAATAAAACCAGTCTGTGTATTCCGGGGTCGCGGATCACGCCGTCGCCGCGGGCCACATCTTTTTTGCCGGCTTCAAATTGGGGTTTGATGAGGGCGAGAATCGTTCTTTCTTCTTTTCTGTTTTCTTCATCCACAGAAGGCGGAAAGAGATCGAACCATTTTTTAACAACGGGCAGCAGGATTTTTAATGAAATAAAAGAAGCATCTACTGTAACAAAGGAAATCTTTTCCGGCAGTGACTCAACATGGCGTGCGTTGGTTTCTTCCATCACGATCACGCGCGCGTAGTTTCTTAATTTCCAATGCAGAATACCTTTGCCGACATCAATGGCGTAGACCTTTTCTGCGCCGCGTTGTAACATGCAGTCGGTGAAGCCGCCAGTGGATGCGCCTACATCGGCGCACACCAGACCTTTGACATCGATGGCAAAAGTTTCCAGTGCGGCATCCAGTTTTTCGCCGCCGCGCGAGACAAAGCGCGGGCCGGAGTCAACTGTCAGCGTGGATTTTGTGTCGATCGCAGTGGCAGGTTTCAGGGCGACTTGATCGTTCACGCGCACCTGTCCCGCCATAATTAAGGCATGGGCTTTCGAGCGTGATTCGGCCAGTCCGCGTTCCATCAGTAAAACATCCAAACGAGTTTTCGGCATGAAAATATTGTATCAGGTAAAATAGACGGATGTTAACTGCTCTCCTAAAAACCATGCGTCCGCGGCAATGGGTAACGAAAATATTTTTATCTTTGCTGCAATAGTATTCGACAAACAATTGTTCGTACTTGATTCTTTCCTGCGAACACTGGCTGGCTTCGCTTTGTTCTGCCTGATTTCATCCAGCGTATATATTTTCAATGACATTGCCGATGTTGAAGCAGATCGTCAGCATCCTGATAAGAAAAATCGCCCGATCCCATCAGGGAAACTTCCCATGCCAGCCGCGTGGACTGCCGGAATTGTATTGGCGGTAGTCACGCTTGGGGCCGGTTATTTATTGGAGCCAGCTTTCGGATATGTGGTCGGCGTATATTTTTTGCTTATCATGGCCTACTCAAAATGGCTTAAACATATTCCCATTGTGGATGTCCTCGTTATTTCAGCGGGCTTTGTGCTGCGCGTGGGCGCCGGTGTTACGCTCATTCAAGTGGAACGATTCTCACCGTGGTTGTATGTTGTGATGACCCTGCTTTCACTTTTCCTCGGCTTTGGCAAACGCCGCGCCGAATTGGCGCTGCTCGTACAGGGCGCAGGCTCGCATCGCAAAGTCTTGGATGGCTACACTTTGCCGCTTCTCGATCAATACATTATGATCGTTTCTGCCACAACCATTGTTGCCTATTCACTATATACATTCTCCGCGCCCAACGTGCCCGAAAATCACAGCATGATGTTAACCATTCCCTTTGTGGTTTACACCATCTTCCGTTATCTTTATCTGATCGAGGTCAAACACGCGGGCGGCGCGCCTGAGGAAATTTTATTGTCAGACCGTCCGTTTCAGATCGCCATGATTCTGTGGGGAGTAACCGTACTCGCCATCTTTTATCTTCCATGAAAGCATCTGCGTCCGGCAAGATCATTCTCTTCGGCGAACATGCAGTGGTGTATAACCGCCCCGCGCTTGCGGTTCCCGTCACACAAGTTCATGTGGATGTCGAAGTTTTAGATTCGCCCCGCGCAGGAATATTTATCAACGCCCCCGGTATTAATCTGCACGCCGGACTGAATGCGCTTCCTGCTGACCATCCAATTGGTTCGGTTATTCTCAAACTTTTTCAACACTGCGGCATTTCGCAAACACCCGGTCTTGAAATTAATATTGTATCCAGCATTCCGGTCGCGGCAGGGTTGGGGTCTGGTGCTGCGGTATCGGTTGCATTGATCCGCGCTCTTTCTTCCTTCCTTTTGTGTCCTCTTTCCGACGATGAAATTAACCTGCTGGTATACGAGAGTGAGAAATATCATCACGGCACACCCTCAGGCATCGATAACACGGTCATCACGTATGCCATGCCCGTTTACTTTATCAAAGGGAAACCGATAGAAATATTCAAGGTAGGCAAGCCTTTCACGATCGTCATCGGCGACACAGGAATTCCTGCGCCCACGAAGGAATCAGTCAGCGACCTGCGCCGCATGTGGTTAAAAGATTCAACCACCTTTGAAGAGTTTTTTAACGAGATCGCACCGATCGCATTGATCGCCCGCCGTTCAATTGCGAGCGGAAACCCTGAATTACTCGGTGACCTTATGGATCATAACCATTCCCTGTTACAGGAAATGACCATCTCCTCTCCCGAATTGGATAAATTAGTGGAAGCTGCGCGTAACGCGGGTGCGCTCGGCGCCAAACTCAGCGGCAGCGGGCGGGGCGGCAATATGATCGCTTTGGTGGAGCAGGCCAAAGCGGAGTCGGTTGCGGGGGCTTTAATGTCCACTGGTGCAACACGTACGATCATTACAGAAATCAGCTAGCAGGGAATGTTTGCTTCGGGGTTTAAAATAGTGATCCAATGAATAAAAAATGGATTGTCTTCGTCCTGCCTTATCTCGCTGTTTGGGCGGGGTTGTTTTTATTCAAAAATGCATGGCTGACTCTGCTCGGGTTTCATGTTTCAGTCTTGATTGCGCTCGCGATTTTGCGCCCCCGTGTCCCGCTTAATATTCTTTTCAAAAGCAGTCATCCCAAATGGATCATTATCAGTGTGCTCTTTTGCAGCACCAGCGGAATTGGCTTGTACTTTCTCTGGCATTCCTTTGGCATAGCGCATGACCTGCCCGCGCAGTTAATATCTTTGGGATTAAACTCTTCTTCATGGGCTGCCTTCATTGCCTATTTCTCACTGGTCAATCCCTTTGTTGAAGAATATTTCTGGCGCGGCGTGTTGGGAAATGCCACCAAAAAAATATTTGTGATCGATGCTGTGTACGCAGGTTACCATGCGATCATTCTGTGGGGACGGGTGCCGCTTTCGTCTGTGCTGTTTGCTGTTATGATCCTGACCTCGGCCGGCTGGCTGTGGCGGCAATTCTTGCGCGAAGACGGCGGTCTGCTGGCGGCGGTGCTTGGTCACATGGCCGCGGATTTTTCAATTCTGATGACCGTTTACTGGATGTGTACTTAAGATGAATATACTTGCTCTTAAATTAATTCTCGCTCCGATCATTATTGGTTCTGCCAGTCTCGCTGGAAGAAAATGGGGCCCCGCCGTCAGCGGTTGGATCGTGGGGATGCCGCTCACTTCGGGGCCGGTGATCTTCTTTGTGGCACTGAGTCATGATAAAGCCTTTGCTGCCAACGCGGCTTTGGGTGTCTTGAGCGGCGGATTCTCGCTTGTGGCGTACGCGTTGACCTATTCCTGGCTGGCGACGCGCTTCCGCTGGCCGGTTGCCATTGGCGGCAGTCTGCTGGTGTTTGCGATCAGCACGACTATTTTGCAAAGTTTTACATATCCGCTGTTGCCGGTGATCGGTGTTCTTTGTACGGCGCTGGCTGTTGGGCTGTGGTTAATGCCAAAGGATGAGGTTGAAAAGGAAAGCGAAACCAAACCCGGGCGCTGGGATATTCCCGTGCGGATATTGATCGGGACAAGTTTCATTCTGTTATTAACCGGCATTGCCCCTTTTATCGGTCCGCGTCTAACGGGATTGTTGACGACCATTCCGTTGTATGTCACCATTCTGACGATCTTTGCGCATCGAGATCAGGGTCCAGCTGCGGCGGCGCATGTTCTGCGCGGATTGTTATATGGGATGTTCGCTTTTACGGGATTTTTTATTACGTTAAGTTTACTAGTTGAGAAGGTTAGTCTGGCGGTTTCGTTCGGGTCCGCTATTCTGGTGGCGTTGATGATTCAGGGGTCGTCGTTGTTTGTTTTGAAGTTGTTGCATCGGAAATAGCAACGGATGTTTCAACGGAACGGATGAACGGATTTGCAACGGGGAACGAGGGGGGGGCCTGGCGTGCGACTTTGGGCAAAGAAGATACTTTCTTAGTTTTCTTCGGGTGGTTTGATGGCGCGGAATTCCCGGAATAATAATAGGTCGTATATGATTTTTAGTCCGCCGGCTAGGTAGAGCGGGGCGTTGAATAGGGCGGGGATGCTGAAGAGCAGGCCGGTTAACATGGGGGAGAGGGATGCGCCGACGGAGCGGGCGATGGCGGTCACGCCAGATGCGGCGGATCGTTCGTCGGGGGCGACGACGGCCATTGTGTAGGATTGACGTGTGGGGACGTCCATTTGCGAGATGCTGAAACGCAGAAGTAAAAGTCCGATGGCGAGCGGAAGGGTTGGCATGAGCGGGACGAGCATTAACAAAATATTCGATGGGATGTGGGTGAAGACCATCGTGTTGATTAATCCAATGCGTTCAGCAAGTGGTACAGCCAGTAAGGCCGAAATCCCCGCGAGGACGTTTGCTCCAAAGAAGATGCTGCCCAGTACACCTGAATCCACACCGAATTTAACATGAAACCAATAAGCGATCATACTTTGTACGATCAATCCGCCGGCGAAGGCATCGAGGGCGAAGAGTGCGCTGAGTTTGAAAACCACCGCGCGTGAACGATGCAGGCCGAGAATTTTTCGGGGAGAGTCTGCCTGATGAACGGTATCCACTTCAACGTTAAGAGAGAGCGAGAGAAAGAGGATGAACAGGATCAGGCCGCCGAGTCCGTATCCCATTAAGACGAGTCGATATGATTCCAGTTGAGTCCAGCCGCTGCTTTGTAAAATTTGTGCGAGCCATCCGCCGGTGAGCGCGCCTGTGGCAGTGGCAAACGAGCCGACCATGTTGTACCACGCGAAAATTTTTGTGCGTTTTTCGTTGGAGATCAATTGAGTCAGGCCGGCTTGTTCGACAGAAAGAAAAGGGCCGATCTCGTTTCCGCTGGGACTGATGACGCCGATGATGGCGGCGGCCATGAGCAGAATAATATTGTTGGTGACGACGAACACGAGTCCCGCGCCGACCATGAGCAGGGCACCGATCAAAAGAGTCTTTCTACGCCCGAGCCTATCCGCGCTGGTGGTGAGCCACAATGAGATGCCCGCGTCGCCGGCGAGGGTGAGGGTGAAGAGCAGGCCGATCTGTTTTTCGGTGAGGCCTGTTTCTGCGAGATAAAGCGCAAGGACAACCGAGAGAAAGCCATAACAAAAAAGGCGGATGATGCGTGTGGCAAAGAGCAGGTTGATATCGCGCTTGTTGTTCATGTTTTACCTTTGCAAACTTTTTAATATCTCAAGCGTTTCTGTTTTTCCGCCGACGCCGTTTTCGCCGCCGGGGCCAACGCACGATGGACAGCCATCTTCGCATTGACATTCGCTGACCAATTCAAGTGCGCGCTGCATCAACTCATCATGGATCTCAAAAAGTTTTTGGCTGAAGCCAATACCCGCAGGGACAAGATCGTAAAGCACAACGGAGGGCAGCCCGTTGGCGGGTTTCCAGGCCGGGTCGGTTTGGGTGCCGAGGTCACGCGGATCGCACATTAAAAATAATGGCGCGAGGTTGCCGAGTACAAACCCGAGGCCGGCGAGTCCGCTGCGGATGCGCACGTTTTGTTCCACTTTCTGATGACAGGTTCGGCAGAGGGTTGTTAAATTTTCAAGGCGATTGGCTTCATCAATGGATGTAAATGTGCGGAATGGAATCTTGTGATGCACATCATGTTGTTTATCTGACTCAACAACGCCGCACACCTGACATTTGAACTGGTCCCGTCTGCGGACGCTTTCGCGAATCTTTGGCCAGCTTGTTCCATAGTCGTTGCGGTCGTTGGTCCAGTTGCCGGCTTCGCGCAGACGAGCGGTGGTCTCTTCGGAGAGTGAAAGCCAGTAGCCGGTGGTTTGTAATTCTGAGGGGGGCATATCAAGCACTGCTTCGCCCAGATTTTCATAAGTGAACCAGCGCAGTTTTTTAAATCCCACTACTTGTGTGGTGACTTGAATTTCGCCATATGCTTTTTCACAGGCAGAAAGAGTCTCGTGTTCTGTTTCGCTGGTGACTTCGATCTCGGAGTTTCTTTGCGCTTCGGTATAGTAATCGAGTCCAACGGGAATTAATTGTGCGATGTGCTCTGCGAGATTGTATTCCTGCACAAAATATTGCTGGCCTTCGTGCATGTAGATCGCGCCGGGATGCACCATCCACGCCGCGGATTCGCTGTCCACGGTGCCGATGACGATTGGCCGGCCATCTTCTGCGGTGGATTGCAGCACAACGCTTTGCGGTGACGCGGAGCGCAGTGAAATATTGGCGGCGGGATATTGATCCTTCATCCAGAAATATTTTTCGTTCGAGAAATGCGCTTCTTCGTTGGCAAGCAGAAAATTTAGATATTCTTCAAGCAGTTCATCAGAGATGCTTCCGAAGCCTTCGTGTTTTTCAAAGGGCAATTCAAACAAGGCGCAGCGTAAATGCTCCAATAGAATTAATAAATGATTCGGGTTGACAAGTGCCTGCTCGGGCGAACTGCCGAAGAAATAATCAGGGTGATGCGCGAGAAACTGGTCCAGCGGACTTGGCGATGCGACCATGATCGAAACTGCGGGGTCATCTCCGCGCCCTGCACGGCCGGCCTGCTGACGTACGCTGGCGATGCTTCCGGGGTAGCCGACAATGACTGCTGCGCCCAGTCCGCCGATGTCGATGCCCAGTTCAAGGGCGTTGGTGGCAACGACGGTTTTGACTGTGCCGTCGCGCAGTCCCTGCTCGATCTCGCGGCGTTGATGCGGGAGGTAGCCGCTTCTGTATCCGCGGATGGAGTTGGAAGTAAAAAGTGAGAAGTGAGAAGGGTCTTCCTTTTTACTTCTCACTTCTCCCGCCTGTCCTTGCAAATACGTCAAAATAATTTCAACACTTCTACGCGTTCTTGCAAATATAACCGATTGAATATCGTGATTGAGTAAATCATTTGCCAGTCGCACACTTTCAAGCAGACTGCTTTTCCGCAGGCCGAGGGATGCATCGGTGACGGGCGGGTTGTAAATAATAAAGTGGCGTTCGCCGCGTGAAGAGCCATCATTATCAATGAGTTCAAAATCTTCTTCGACCAAAGTCTCGGCCAGTTCTTTGGGATTGCCAATGGTGGCCGATGCGAGAATGAATTGCGGTTGTGCGCCATAAAATTTTGCGATGCGTTTGAGTCTGCGGATGACGTTGGCAACGTGCGAGCCAAAGACTCCGCGGTAGGTGTGGGCTTCGTCAATGACGATGAATTTTAAGTTGCTGAAGAAATCGCTCCAGTTGGAATGATGCGGGAGGATTCCTGTGTGGAGCATATCGGGGTTGGATAAAACAATGCGCGCGTTTTTACGGATCGCAGAGCGGGCAGATTGCGGAGTATCACCATCGTAAATGCTAGTGGTCAGTGATGAGTGATCAGTGATCAGTCCGCGCAAAACTGATAACTGTCCACTGATTACTGAAAACTGATCTTGCGCTAAAGCTTTGGTCGGGAATAGATATAACGCGCGCGAGTCTTTGTTTTCGAGCATGGCAGCCAGGACGGGCAGATTGTATGAGAGAGTCTTTCCACTGGCAGTGCCGGTGGCGAGGATGATGTTTTTTTGTGCGCGGCTTTGAATCCATGCGGCGTATTGGTGGGAGTAAAGCAGATGAATGCCACGGGTGGATAATGTCTCTCGAAGCGCGTCAGGCAGATCGTTAGGGAAGGGATGCGTTTGTGCGGCGCGCGCGGGGGTTATTTTCCACGCTGAAAAATTCGGCGCGGTTTGTTCATCCCGTTTCCAATAGTCGAGTAAGGATTTAAGCATGATCAATGGCCGATGGTTCTTCGCCGCCTGTGTGCAGTGAGCGGAAGGCCCACGCGCCGATGCCGAAGGGCACCCAAAATGTGACGGTGCGATAGGTGAGCGTGATGAGCACTGCCTGACTCCAGTCCACGTTGAGCGAGGTGAGCGCGATGGGCATGAGTCCTTCAACGATGCCGATGCCCGAAGGTGTGGGCGAGACGATCAGAAAAAGATAAGCAATGGAAAAGCCGGCGATGATGGTGCCTGCTGTGAAGGGAACTTCAAAGGATAAAAACGAAAACATCAAAATGCACATCAATAAAACTTTGTCTAAAATTCCCCAGAGGATGGGACGGATCAAGCTTGATGGTTTTTCAGTGAGGCCTGAAAAGCCTTCTGAAACTTCGTGCGCAAATTCATGTGCGCGGGCTTCGCTTAAGTATTCATGCTTGCGAAAGATGCGGACGATGCGATTAATTCCGCGTGCGGCTGCGGCGAGCAGTTTTCCAAGTTTTTCCTCAGAGCGATAGCCGAGATATAAAACGAAGGCGTAGCTGAGGGCGATGCCAAGTAAAAAGATCGAAGCAGAGATTTCGCCGGCATCCAGATCATTGCGGCGGGCGAGGATGATCAATCCCAGTGCGAGAATGCAAAGGAATGCGGTTTGATCCAAAAGCAGGAAGAGGGCCGCGGCCACGGTCACTTTACCGGCGGGATGTCCGCGCCGGCGCGCTTCGGATGCAAAGAGTGCGATTCCTCCCACGCCGGCAGTGGGTGCCACCACGTTGATAAAATTCGCCGCTGTGGCGATTCGGCTCAAGGTCCATGTGGATTCGTCCACACCCAATAAATGAAAAATGGATTGGTACATGCGCGCTGTGGTGATGAACCATAGCAATTGCACGATGATGGCAAGAATGAAAAATGTGAGATGTGCTTTTCGCAGCGTGAGCATGATCGTTTCAAGTTCGCTGAAGCTGATCGCCACGACTGCAATGCCAAGAAAGAGAATGACAACGACAAATAATTTTTTCATCGTAATGATTATACACTTATCAAAAGAGCAGACCCGCAGGCCTGCTCTTTTGATATTAAGACTTTGGAAATCTTTTAAGAGGCATTCTGTTCTTGATGCATCAAAGGAGATTTCCGAAGTCTATGGTTTTTATTTATCTGCGTCTGCCGCCGCTGACGAGGGAGACGTAATACAGCAATTGCAAAATGGCAGTCACCAGACCGGCGACATAAGTCAGTGCGGCTGCGTTGAGCACAGCATTGACGCCGCGCTGCTCTTCGTCAGATTGGATGATGCCGGTTTGCACGAGCAGTTCCTTCGCGCGGGCTGATGCGTTAAATTCCACGGGCAGGGTGGCGAGGGCGAAGACCGCTCCGCCGGCGAAGACGATCACACCCAGCCAGGCCAGTTCGGTGAAACGCAGGAAGAGTCCGATCATGATCAATATCCAGCCGAGGTTGGAACCGATGTTGACGATCGGTACCAACGCAGAGCGGAAGCGCAATGGGAAGTAATCTTCTGCGTCCTGCATTGCGTGACCGAGTTCATGCGCCGCGATGGCAACCGATGCGACAGATGCCACATTGGCCACGCCCGGCGAAAGGAAGAGAGTCTTGTTACGCGGGTCGTAATGGTCGGTTAGATTTCCGGCCACGCCTTGAATTTGTACACCGACCATGCCGCCCGTGGATAGCAATCTTTGCGCGGCTTGCGCGCCGGTCAACCGGCTCTGGGTGGGGACACGGCTCCATTTGTTATACGCGGCTTTGACATACCACGATGTGAGTGCCATCAAAATGAAGGCGGGGATCATGTACATTAAGTAAGTTGGACTGAAAAACATTTTTACCTCCAGTGCTAAGTATTACTTTCCGATCATTTCCAAAAGGACTTCCACAGCCTTATCGAGCTGCGGATCAAGTTCGTTTTTAAAATCTTCCTCGGTTCGTTCCACGACCACGTCGGGAGTGAGCCCGATATCGTGGATGGTGTTTTCACTGGGAGTTAACCATTTGGCGATGGTCACACGTACCGCGCCATTATCTCCGTTGAGGGGAATCCAATTTTGTACGGAGCCTTTTCCGAAGGAGGTAACGCCGATCAGTTGCGCGCGCCCGGTATCCTGCAAAGCGCCAGCTACGATCTCAGAAGCGGAAGCAGAGCCTTCGTTGATGAGCACCACCATGGGGATATTGGGGTCGGTTGCCATGCCGCCAGAGATGACATCATAGGTTGTACGTGTGCCATCACCGTATTGTTCATAAAGCACAACGCCTTCAGCGATGAATTGGGATGTTACTTCAACAGAGGTTTGTAAATATCCGCCGCCATTGTTGCGCAGGTCAAGGATGATACCTTTGGGATTTTGCGCCATCAGATCTGTCAGCGCGGCCAATAATTCGGGTGTGGTTTTATCGCCGAAAGTGGTGATTTGAATATAGGCGATATCGTTTTCAAGCATTTCGCCTGTGGCTGATTTCAGAGTGATCTTTGCACGCACTACGTCAAACTCAAGCAAATCTGCTTCACCTTCGCGCAAAATTGTCAGGTGGACAGTGGAGTTGGCGGGGCCAAGTACTTTGGTGCGCGCCACTTCTGCGTCCACGCCGGTCATATCTTCGCCGTCAATGGCAACCACCTGGTCGCCGGGTAACAGGCCTGCGCTTTCAGCGGGCGAGCCGGGGATGGGGCTGGTAATGGTCATGTATTCGGTGGTGGTATCTACATATGCGCCGATGCCTTCATATTCACCTGAAAGGCTTGAGTTCGCATTAGCGAAATCCTTGGGATCCATGTAAGTGGAATGCTGGTCGCCGAGTGCGTTCATCATGCCATTGATCGCGCCGCGCATCAGCGCGACATCGTCTACGGGTTGATCCACATAATACTCATGGACTATAGTCCACGCTTCCCAGAAAGGCGAGAAGAGCGATTGAAGTTCCGCCGGGGTAACGGATTGCTGCGCCGGTGAGGTGGTGGGAGATACAAATGTGGTTGGCTCCGTGAGCCCGGGGATGCCTGCAAAGGGTAGTAAATGTCCGCTTACAAATCCGCCTGCGAAGGAACCAAGCGCGATCACGATCACGACCAGCACAAGCAAAATAGTCTTTAAAGTGTTATTCATAATAGTCTCCAATTTTTAACTTTACGATCCCTGGAAGATACCATTCGGGGATTAATGTTTGCTGAATTCTTTATACGATTTATGTAAGAAATGGTTCCACTATTCAGAGTCAGGCGGATTATCCTTCTTACCCCCGTTTAAATCCTCAATTTTTTGGCGCAGTTCCTCCATGGAGTTGTCTTTTTTCTGATTCGACGGGTTGAACATATTGCCCATCGATTCGAGAAAATTCGTCCCTTTGCGGCTGGAGTGGGTGATCGAACGCACCATGCCATACATGATGGCATTTACGCCAACGATAAGGATGATAAAAGCCAATCCGCCCCAAAACGCGCGGGTGTTTTCCATTTACAACTTCTCCATAATATCCGTTAAGTCATTCCAGTCTAAAAGACTCGCGCTGGCATCTTCGCTTGAGGCTGTTTCGCCAAACAAGATACTCGACATGCCGATCGCTTTCGCGGCGCGGGTGGTGCGCTTGAGATCGTCGATCATGATACAACGCGCCGGGTCACTTTCACCGGCAAGTTTCATTGCAATCGAAAACGCTTCAGGCATGGGTTTGCAATATGGAGCGACCGTGGTTACATCAATGATGGTGGAAAAGAGGTCACGCAGATTCAGCGCGGTCAGCACTCTTTCAGCGTGGGGAATGTCTGCGTTTGTAAAGATCAGGTTGCGGGTTGGGAGCGAAGCGATGATCTCGCGTTGCTGCGCATCGGGAGTCAGGTAATCTTCCAGGCGCAGATCATGCACGTAAGCCAGAAATTCCTCTTCGCTGATGTTATGATGCTTTTTCAAGCCATGCAAAGTTGTGCCATATTGCAGATAATATTTTTCACGCAATGCCGGAATTTCAGCTTCAGGAATATTCATTCGCTCGCGCATAAAATCATTCATGCGGTTTTTGATGGCCAGCCATAGCCCGGCGTTGGATGGATAGAGGGTGTCGTCGAGATCAAAGAAAATAGTTGTGAATCGCATTCGGAGATTATAATCTGCCAATGCCTATTCGTCTTTTGTCTTCCGATGTGTCTTCGCAAATCGCTGCGGGTGAAGTTGTTGAGCGCCCTGCTTCTGTTGTGAAAGAATTAACTGAAAACGCGCTCGATGCGGGCGCGAAAAATATTTCCATTTCAATTGTAGATGCCGGGCGGACTTTGATCGAAGTGGCGGATGACGGACACGGCATTCCAGCCGACGAGTTGGAGTTGGCCGCCGCGCGTCATGCGACCTCGAAACTGATTCAGTCCGAAGACTTGTTCCACATTTCGACATTAGGCTTCCGGGGCGAAGCTCTCGCTTCGATCGGTTCCGTTTCGCACATGAGTATTACATCGCGTGTTGCTTCTGCCAAAGAAGGCGCGCGCTTAAAAGTGGACGGGGGCATTTCGGGCAAGGTTGAAAAAGTTGGCGCGCCGGTTGGGACCGTGCTGCGCGTGGAAAATTTATTTTATAACGTGCCTGCGCGTTTGAAATTCTTGAAAACAGATGTGACCGAAAGACGCGCAATTGATTCACTGGTCACGCGTTATGCGCTGGCCTATCCGAATGTGCGCTTCAAAGTGACCGATGGCAAGCAAGCCACATTGCAAACCGCCGGAGACGGTGACCGGCGTTCGATCCTCGCTGCCTTATACGGCGTGGATGTTGCCAAGCAAATGCTCGAAGTGATGGCTGTGGAAGAAGGACTATCTTTAACTGGCTTTATCAGCCCGACTTCACTGACACGTTCCAATCGCAAGGAAATTACGTTCTTCGTCAACGGGCGCTGGGTGCAGGAATTCTCGTTGACCACGGCTTTGTTTCAGGCGTATCACACCCTGCTGATGGTGGGACGTTATCCGCTGACTGCTTTGTTTTTGGATATTGATCCCGAAGATGTGGATGTGAATGTTCATCCCACAAAAGCAGAAGTGCGCTTTAGAAGTCAGGATAAGATCTTTAGTTTTGTCGAAAGTCCGTCTTTCGCCCCTGTTCCTCTTTTGCGTTTGATCGGTCAGATCGGCTCGACTTATATTGTTGCCGAAGGGCCTGATGGTTTATATCTCGTGGATCAACATGCGGCGCATGAGCGTGTTTTATTTGAAAAGTTAATGGCACAGCATGATCGAAAGAGTATTCCATCTCAATCCCTGCTGGCTCCCGAAGTTGTGACTCTGCCTCCACAATCTGCAAAGGCGTTGATGTCTCAATTGCCATTCTTAAATCACTTTGGTTTTGAAGTGGAAGAATTCGGCACGAATACATTTCAAGTCCGCGCCATGCCTGCCTTGTTTGCGGGCGGCGATCCTTCTTTTGCGTTGCGTGCGCTGGTGGAAGATTTTGAAGAAGATGAAACCCCATTGCAGGCTGAGGTGGAAGCCAAACTCGCGGCGCGTGTTTGTAAACGGCTGGCTGTCAAAGGCGGACAGACTCTCACAACCGAAGAACAGCGTGCCTTGTTAAATGACCTCGAAGCTTGCGCATCTCCGCGCACTTGTCCGCATGGGCGGCCAACAATGATCCACTTATCAGTGGATGCATTGGAGCGCCAGTTCGGGAGAAGAGGTCCGCGTTAGGGAGTGATGGACGGTTGCTAAAATTGTAAGGTGGACAAAAAAATGCGATGAATGGGCTAAAATTGAGTTTATGAAACCATTGGTGGAGTTAATCTCAACGTATGATGTGGGAAACCTACTTGAAAATATTCATGCCATGATCGCATTGGTGGAATATGACGGTACATTGGTTTCATGGAATAGCGCTTTCGGCTCTTGTAAGAAATTATTCCCTGCTGCGAACAAGCTGGGGGATTTTTTTTCTCCGAGCGAAAATGGTCAATTCATTTCCAGACTACACTTAAATTCAAAAGAACATTGGGTCGTAAAGCTTCCAGTCCAGATCGGTGAAGAGGGTTTCTCAATCATCTGTGATTGCGTGTTGATCCCCGTCTCGAAAGAGCACGCGCTTTTTATCGCTGAAGAAGTCGACTCTGCTTCGGCTTTTCACGAAGTTGTTGAGCGATTGAATCGACAGGTAAAACTGTTTCAGATCGAGAGTGAAGTGACCAAGAAGATCGCCCGCAATAAACAGATCGAAATGGAAGCGGTTATGGTTCAGGCGCAGGAGGTGGCGGAGATTGATGCGCTTACTTCGCTGCTTAATCGGCGTATGATCGTAAAAAAACTTCAGGATGAAGTTTTGCGCGCCGAAAGATATAACAGTCTGCTTTCGATCTCTGTCGTGGATGTGGATCATTTTAAAATTGTAAATGACACCTATGGACATCCCGTGGGGGATGAGGTCTTAAGACAGGTTGCCAATCAATTGCAGGATCATATTCGTCACCCTGATCTCGCGGGGCGTTACGGCGGGGAGGAATTTCTCATTCTTTTGCCGAGTTCCAACGCAAATGCCGCCGCAGAACAAGCCGCACGTTTGTGCAAACAGATACGTGAAATGGCCGTGCATGTTAATCAGCACCAGCAGACGATAGGTATCACCATCAGTATTGGCATTACCCAGTTTAAAAATGGCGTGGATACCTGGGATACTTTATTGAACCGCGCAGATAATGCAATGTACGAAGCAAAGAATAATGGCCGTAATCGCTGGGTCATCGCAGATTAAAGAAAAACTCCCGCAGGATTTTTCCTGCGGGAGTTTTTTATCTATAAATCCCGAGCGGATTATATTTTCCTGAAAAGCCGGGGAAGATATTTTCGATGTTTGAATTCCCAAGCCGTTTACTAAGCAATTCACTTAATACCTGACGATAATCTGTTGTGACCGCGAGATCGGCGTGATCGTATAACTGATCGTTGTGCAAACCGGGCCAGTTACCAAAAACTTGTCCGCCGTTGACATTGCCGCCGAGCGTTAACATCACCGAGCCGTGACCATGATCCGTGCCATAGGATTCATTCTGCACGAGGCGCCGTCCAAACTCGCTGATGACCACCACTGATAAACGGTCTGTGTAACCTGAATCAAGGTCAAGATAAAAATTGGCGAGACCGGAGGAAAGTTGATTGAGCAGGTCGCCGATATAGCCGCCGTTGCCATCGGTTTCATATTCGTGCGTGTCCCAGCCGCCAAAGTCCACGGCGGCCACGCGCAGACCTGCATCCAGTTTGATCATTTGCGCGATGGTCTTTAGCTGCTGACCGAGTTCATCGTCGTTATAGGTCGCGCCATTTGACGGTTGATAGTCCTGCTCCACCAGCGGACTGACAATGCTTAACGCATCCAATGTGCGCGCGCCGGCCTGATGTAAAAGCGTGCTGCCTTTGTATAGTTGACGCAATGCGGCCTGCTGTGAGCCGACCAGATCGTTGCCCCATTGCGAAAAATCAGAAGGCGAATTTACGCTGACAGTGGGTACAAAATTAAGCAGAGACGTGGGCTGCCCCGCTGTGGAAACAACCGGCAAAATGGAATTGACACCCGTCTCCTGCAAGTGGCGGGTGATCCAGCCTGACGTTGTATTCTTTAATCCGGGCGTGCCGAGTTCGATAAATTCCTGTGCATCAAAGTGACTACGGGTATCGTGGTCCAAACCAACAGCGTGGACAATGCCCATCTTGCCGGCCTGGTACAGGTCATGTAATGGACCGAGCGCGGGGTGTAGTCCAAATTGATCGTTGAGCGGCAATAGATCCGTAATGCGCAGGTTGGGGCGTGCTTTCTCATAGAAGCCGCGATCATCGCCCTGCAGCGGCGGGACAACATTCAGCGCATCCCAGCCGCCGCGTAAAAACACAACCACCAAAGTGTCCGATGGATTGTTGTCTTGCGCAAAAGATAAATTGGTCAGGCGCGCACCGGCCATCGATGCGATGGCGTATGAACAGCCTTGTAAAAATTGTCTGCGGGAATTGATAGATTTAGGCATGATATTTTTTTATTTCCATTGAAAGTCGGGACTCATCAGTATCACTTCCACCATGGCAGGCAGAACATATTGCACGTGGTCATCGGGCAGCTGCTCTTGCGTGCCATATTCCTGCGCCATCACAGCGATGATTGCAGCACGGTCACTTTCAGACATGGCGCGGTTGAGAATACGATTGATCCAGAAATCTGCGAGTCCTTCTGCGGTGCGTATGTCTGCCGGAGTTTGTGAATATACATCGGTGCGGATCACATGTCCCTGCTCATCGTCGAGCCAGTTTTCGGTGATGCCCACTGCAAAATTCCAGCGATATAAAATGGACATTGAGTTTGCCCAAACTTCCTTCACATCGGGGTAGCCATCCGGCGGACGGCGTTCGAAGAGTGCCTGTCCCATCAAGCCAAGCATCCACGAAACGCCGCTCGGGATTTTCGTGAAGTCTGTATTCAATGCACGCATCGTGGAGATCACTGCTTCAAGCGGACGTTTGATCTTTGCGCCAAAGGTCTGGCTGAATTCAGGTGACAACAAAATGGTTTCAACCACGCGTTTGAGTTGATCGGGCGCATCTTTATATGCGAGGAAGGTATCCGCGGCGGCCTGCACAACTGCGTCAGATGGCGAGTCGCTGATTAATCGACGGGCAAGTTTCCGGGCGATGTGACGCGCGGTGCCCGGGTGTGATGCCAGAAGATCGAGCACGTCGCGCCCGTCTTTTAAATCCTCTTGATCGGCGGGGATGTAACGTCCCAACACCAATTTGTTGAAGCGGTCATGCCAGGATTTGTAGTAAATAAAGTTGCCGGTTTTTTCGACTCCATCTTCCCAATCGCCGAGATCATCATCGATGCGCCAGCCGGTGAGACACCGCGCCGCTTCATAGACATCGTTATCAACATATCCGACTGCAAGACCGTTCGCATCTTTCTCAACTGAATTCGGGTCACGCACCCCCAGATAATTTTCTGCGCCGAGAGTGTGTAGTTCAAATAACTCACGCGCGAAATTTTCATTGGGACCCGCATCGGAGCTGTTGTTTTGATTCAGGTAATACAACATCGACGGATGCTGCGCGACGGCTTCCAGCATCTGCCTGAAATTTCCGAACATGTGTTTGCGTATACATCGCGGTTGTAAGAGACCAGCAAGGGCACACCGTCATCCTGCCAGAAAAATATATTGAAATGGTTGTGCCAAAAATCCGCGAGCACTTCTGTCAATTGTTTGCGGCTGTACACAGCACGCAATAAAGTTACATCAACCAATTCATAAGTTGGTTTGCTGTACCAATCCCAATAGGTATCATCGTTGGAATCATACGGATTGCTGGCGATATGATCCGCGTATAGCTGCTCGTGTGATTTGTGCAGAGTTTCAAATGCGGCTGCGGTATAACGCGTTTCAAATTCACTGTCGTCAATCGAATCAGGATTGAGTTGTTGATTGACATAAGCACGCAGGCGTTCTTCATCGGTTGCGCCGAGTGCGTTGAACGCATCGAAATCTTCAGGGCGCGGACCGAAGCTCATGCGATTCAATGCGATCACCGCCAGCGGAGCGGTCACTGCCGGCGCTTGCGGCGGAACCACCTGTGGAACCGGCGGTTCAATTTGTGGTTGTGTGGCGGTTGGTGTTTGATCTGCTGAACACGCAGCGGCAAATGATGCGGCGGCCAGTGTGCCGCCAAGTTTAAGAAAATCACGCCGCGATATTTTTGAACGGGTTGGGGAAGTCATTGTGCCTCCAATGTAAGATAAAGAGAATTCTAAAGCAAGTGTTCTTTTGTTCAATCACCCAAAAGATTGGAATTATGCTCGGAGCGCGGACTTCAGTCCGCGAGTTGTTTGAGAATTAAAACGCCTGCTCAAAAGCCTGAGTAATTTCCTGTTTTACTTTTTTCATTGTAGGAACAGGCATGAGTAGATCAGCCAGTGAAACGACCGGCTCGTTTAATCCGCAGGCGATAATGCCCTCGAAATATTCCATATCAGGATCGACATTCAAAGCGAAGCCGTGACGTGTGACTCCGCGCGCATCCACCTTGACGCCGATCGCTGCGATCTTGGCCGGCTTTTCCTTATCTTCCGGTTTGCAATTCTGACATCGCGAATGGACATCCGCTTGCACCCAAACCCCGCTCATCCCGGACCGTTGACCTGTTCCCACTCCGAGATGCATCAGCGCCGCGATCAGAGTTTTCTCCAACCTGCGGACATAGCCTACATAGTCAGAATTAACACCAGACCTGACAGGTTTTATCGAGTCGATTTCAGTACTTGAAGAATCATTCTCAAACCTGTCAGGTCTAATCGGTGTAAGTGGAATTAACGGATAGCCTACTAATTGTCCCGGCCCGTGATAAGTCACATCCCCGCCTCGATCCACCCAATGCGTGGAAATTCCTTTTTGCTTTAACTGTTCTTCATTCCAAAGCAGATTTTCTGCATGGCCTTTTCGTCCAAAAGTATACACGTGAGGGTGCTCAAGCAGCAAAAGTGTCGGCGGGCGTTTTCCCTCTGCGATCTCCGCCGCGTACTCATTCTGCAAATTCCATGCAGTTTCGTATTCGATCAAGCCAAGGTCAATGATGTTTAATTTCATACCGATAAAATATAAGGGGCGCGTCACCGCGCCCCTGCAATATATCAATTTCCAAAAATTCTTTTGTACAGGTCTGATTCAAGCAGACCATGCGGATCACAGCGTTTTTTTAATTTTCTAAATTCAGCCAGAGTCTCTTCGCCATAAAAAGCCTGCGCGGTTTCAGCGGAGGTTTCGCTATTCTTTGCGAAATAGAATCTGCCGCCGGCCTGCAAAATGATCTTATCAAATTGTTGTAACATGGCGCTTAACCGTGCGCGGTTGCTGTTCGTGACTTTGAAATCCATCGCGAGTGAGAAACCATCTACAGCGTGAGTGAGCAGGAATTTATCAGGGCGGTGACGTTTGGTTACGCCCAAATATGAAGGCAAGCCATTCTTTTGTGCCAGCTTAAGGACTTCGGTCCACGCGGCTTCGGCGGTTTCTTTTGGAACAAAAGATTGATATTGGATCAATCCGCCGCGGCCAAAGGAATATTCCCAGTTGGGGACGTAATCCAGTAGAAAGTGAAAGGCGGCATGAGATTGGCGGAAGGTGTGCTTACGTAATGACGCAATATATTTTGCGGTATTAACTCCCCAGGTACCGAAATTGTTCACAAAGGGCGCCATAAAATAATGCAGCAGTGATTTGGGGAAGACGCCAAAGATCATCGGCGGTAAAACCTGATTCTTGATCTTCATCGTTTCCTGCGGATTTGGATCTTCGCCTTCATGCAGATAACGGGTGGCGTGAATTTGTCCACGGCCAAGGGATTTTCCGCTGGCGATGCAATCCAACCAGCCGACGATGTAATCGTGGTCGGGAGCGCCTTCGAGCAGGCTGGAAAGCTGTTCGTGTAGATTCTGTACGGGAAACGCGTCCACAGTCAAAAGTCCGGAATAGATGCGTTTCATTTGCATGGTGACGGATGTGAAGATGCCCAGCATTCCAAGTCCGCTGATCATGGCGTAGAACAAATCCGCATTCTTGTTTTGAGAACAGGTGATTTCTGCGCCGGTGGGCAGGATGGCGGTAAATTCAACAACGTGTTCGCCGATGGGTCCCATCTTGAAATTATTCTTGCCGTGAATGTTTGCGCTCAGACATCCGCCGAGAGTTGTTTTCATTGTGCCTGATACAACAGGCGGCCACCAGCCATCGGGTTCCACTTTTTGCCAGATCTGTTCGAGGGTTGTGCCGGGCTGCGCGGTGATAAGCCCCGTGGATTTGTCCCAGCGGGTGATGGCGTTCATGCCGCGCATATCCAAAATGATTCCGCCGCCGGTTAATGCGGCGTCGTTATAACTGCGCCCGGCGCCACGCGCGGTGACGGAAAGTCCCGTTTTTTTTGCGAGGCTGAAAGCTTCTTGAATTTCTTCGGTTATGTTGATTTGATGGAGATACGACGGCGCGCTATGCGAGTGACCAAAGTTTTCGAGTTGTGTGAAATGTTTTTTTCATGGGAGTTTGAAAATAACCCCTAAAGGTCTTCAAGACCTTTAGGGGTTTGAGTGATGACTAGAACGACATGCGGCGGAAGATCACCGATGGCACGTGTTGAATGATGAGCATGATCCAGCGCCAAATGGATGCAGTATAAATTACTTGTTTGCGTTTTCGCATGGCCTGATAAATATCTTCTGCTGCTTTTTCAGGCTCAATTGCAAAAGGGGTTGCGCCTTGTGCAGCTTTGACCATTTCTGTTTTTACGAAACCGGGTTTTACAGTCAACACGTTCACGCCGTGACGGGTGAGTCGATTGCGCAATGCTTCGAGATAAGTGGTTAGTGCGGCTTTGGAGGTGTTATAACCGGGGTTGCCGATCCGTCCGCGGTCACCGGCGACGGAAGAGATGCCAACGATCTGTCCGGCTTTTGCGTTTTGGAACATTTCCGCCACGGGGCTGAGCCAGGCCATGGCGCCGATCACGTTGACTTCGATCATCTTGCGGTCGCCTTCGAAGTTGTAGTTGTTCAGTCCAGGCGGGAAGTTCACGCCAGCCATGAAGACCACTACATCCAGTCCGCCGAGGTCTGCAACGATTTTATGTAACAACGCAGGAACTTTGTCGTATTCAGCTGCGTCATGCACATACGCCAAAGCGCGCACTTCTCCGGTACTGGTATTTATTTCATTGCATAGGGTTGTGAGTTTATCCTGACGGCGGGCGAGAAGTGCGAGGGTATAGCCTTCTTTTGTCAACTTGCGGGCAAGCGCCGCGCCTATCCCATCAGATGCGCCAATGATGATTCCCCGTTGGCGTGGATTCAGGGGTGTGGCAGGAGCAGGCTTGTCCTGCGAAGTTCCCGAGGAGGGATTTTTATCGAAGGGTTTCGGTGATTCAGACACATTTGCCTCTTAATTAAATGGATGATTTTTATTCTAACACAGTATAATTGACGCTGAAAAATGTTTGATAATCGGACAAGTTTGTACCAGATAGTACATACGGGTCGTTGTGATGTTTTTTATGGCGTGATAAAAAGGCAGGAATGAACACTGAAAATCAGAAGCGTGCTGGGGTTTTTCAGCGTGCCTGGGAAATTATTGAAAAAGATAACACCATCCCTCTTGAAGATCGGGAGGGTATCTTAAAGTTGATTCAAGTCTTAATTGAGGCGGGAGCATCATCCACACAGCAAAAAAAGGATGATCAGGTAAAAAGTTATACACAGGAAATTATTTCAAGACACGCATTGATGAGTCTGGTAAAACAACAGGCCGATGAATTGGATGCACTCAGACGCATCGGATTAAACCTTACCTCCAGCCTTGACCTGCAAACTGTTTTGGATGCAGTTGTCGCGGAAGCCATGCGGCTGATAAAAAATGCCCGCGCCGCGCATATATTTTTATTCTATGAAAACAAACTGGAGTTTGGTGCTTCTCTAACCAATGATGGTGTTCAAAACAAACCCATCGCTTTCCCCCGTTCAAGCGGACTGACCTATGAAGTGGCAAAAAGAGCTGAATTGATCATGGTGGAGGATATCCAAAACCATGCGCTTTATAAGGACGGAATGAATACCTGGAGCGGTTCGATCATTGGCATTCCCCTGAAATTTAACAATTCAATTGTCGGCGTGATGAATCTTTCACGTTCCATTATTGGCGCGTTTACGCGTTCTGAGCTGCGTCTGCTTGGCTTGCTTGCCGACCAGGCTGCCGCCGCCATTTCCAATGCCAGCCTGCACAGGCGAATGACACAGCAGGCTTATACAGATAGCGTCACCGGACTTCCCAATCGTCATGCGTTGGATGAGCGTTTGCAGGAAGAAGTGCGGTACGCGCGCCGGATGGAAACGCAATTCTCTGTGGTCATGATGGATCTTGATGGATTCAAATTAGTCAATGATACATACGGACATGCGTTTGGAGATGAGATCCTTTATTCCTCATTTAATTATCTTGCGCAAAATATGCGCGCCACTGATTTTCTTGCCCGTTATGGCGGCGATGAATTAACCCTGATCATGCGGAACTCCGGTGTGACCGAAGCCCAAAGCGTGACCACCAAGATATTTGAATTAATGGCCGGGTATTCGCTTCCACATAATGGCAGTCAGGACACAAGTAAAATAAAACTTGGCATTACTGCCGGTATCGCTGTGTATCCGATCCATGCTCAAAATGGAGGCGATCTGCTGCGCGCGGCAGATATTGCCTTGTATCAAGCCAAAAAACATCATCGTGGAAAATATGTGGTCGCAAGCGGAGCCACAGGTCCGCTGCATGAGATAAAAATAAAAACCAGCCGATAAATAATTATAGACAACCAGCCACTTTGATGGGATTGCGGGGTTATATATTTAAATTCCAATTCTAGGAGCCATCATGCCCCGTAAAGTAAAACTCATTCTTAATCCCATGGCCGACATGGGACGAGCCTGGAAAACAGCCAATGACCTGCGCCCGGTTGCGCAGGAATTCAAAGGCGAATTGACCTGGAGCGGAACGGTTTATCCCACTCACGCCATTGAGCTTGCCAGACAAGCCGCAGAAGAAGGGTATGACATGGTGGTTGCGATGGGCGGCGATGGCACTGTGCATGAAGTAATGAATGGACTGATGCAAGTCCCCGAAGAGAAACGGCCGGTGTTGGGCATCGTCCCGATCGGTTCCGGCAATGACTTTGCTTACGCCATGGGGGTAACGCAAAAATCATCACACGCCCTGGCGCACGCGCTCAAGGCCGAAAATATTCATGCCATAGATATCGGCTTAATGACCGATGAACATGGACGCAGGGAATATTTTGATAACACCCTCGGTATTGGCTTTGATGCAGTGGTCACCATCCGCACGCACAAACTGCCCATTATCAAAGGGTTTCTCATGTATCTCACCGCGGTCATTCAAACCATCATCATGAATCATAATCCCGCAAAAATGCAGATCGCAACAGAAACTGAAAAATGGGAGGAGGATGTCATCATGCTTACCCTGTGCAATGGTCCGCGTGAAGGCGGCGGATTCATGCTCTCGCCCGATTCAAAAAATGACGACGGCATCATGGAATTCCTGACCGTCAACAAAGTTTCCCGTCCCACCATGTTCCGTCTCGTGCCCGAATTCATGAACGGCACACACATGCGCTTCAAACAGATCCGCATGGGGAAATTTAAAACATTCAGCATCACATCAGACCTGCCGCTTTACATCCATGCTGACGGTGAAGTGTTTACCAGTTTTGGAAGCAACCTGCGCAGTGTAAATTTTCAAATTTTGCCGCAGGCCTTGAGAGTTGTAAAAGGATAAAATAAAATTCCTTCGCCGCCTGCACAAGGGATGATAGAATCAAAAAATGCCAAACCTGCTTGACTCACTACAAAAAAAAGATATGGGACATCTGCGTATCGTTGCCGGATTGTGGGGACTTGAACTGGATTCAACCGAAGCAGACTCTGCCGCTGAAGAACTCTCCGCATCCCTCCTCGACTTTGAAGCTGTTCGGGAAACAATGGAGATTCTCTCCGCTGACGCACGTGCCGCCCTACTCTCCCTCGTTGAAGCAGGCGGCAAAATGGAATGGGTTTCCTTCGCGCGTAAATTCGGCGAGATCCGTGAAATGGGCGAAGCCAAACGTGACCGTGAACGTCCGCACCTGAAACCGATTTCTCCCGCAGAGAATCTTTTTTATCGCGCCTTGCTTGCCAAAGCCTTCTTCGATGCCGATAAAGGCGCGCAGGAATTTGCCTACATCCCCGATGACCTGTTCGAGATCATTGATGAAGAAATGAAAGAAACAATCGCGGAGACGGGCAGAAAAGTTGTTGAACCATTAGGCCGTCTTGCAACTCCGGTTGAAAAAGCATTCGAGATTCCTGCATCAGATCATATCCTTGATGATGCAACGACCTATCTCGCAGCACTGCGTTTGGGTAAAACCGATTGGAAGTTTGACCCGCAGCTTACAGCCCTTTTAACAACAGCAGAATTATTAAAAAAAGCGCACCTCAAGCGGAAAAGATCAAGTCTTTTCTTGAAGCTTCACGTGTAGATGCATTAAAAATATTGACTGATGCCTGGCAGGTTTCACAGACCTTTGATGAACTGCGGCTGCTGCCCGGCATTCTCTGTGAAGGTGAGTGGAAGAATCAACCACTGGTGACCCGCGAATTTTTATTCGATCTGGTGAATTCCGTTCCGCAAAATAAATGGTGGAGCATTCCCGCTTTTGTGCGCAACATCAAAGAGAAGTTTCCAGATTATCAACGCCCCGCCGGTGACTATGACTCGTGGTTTATCAAACGCGAATCAGATGGCCAATTCCTGCGTGGATTTGCCTACTGGGATCAAGTGGACGGCGCACTGATCAAGTATTTCATTCAAACTTTGCACTGGCTGGGAATGGCGGATCTGGCTTCCCGGAAGCGAATGGTCTGGCAACGGCGTTTCGTATTATTCTTCTTTCGTTGAGAAGTCAAAAGCTGACCGACCTAAGACCAGACAAAATTAGTAGTTACTTCCAACGGAAAGATCACCTTCCCGCGATCTTTTCCCGCGCTGTGCGTTATCAGGTTTCGCGCTTTTGTGAGTGGGGTGAAGAATATGCTGATGAATATAAATATCAAGTCACATCACAATCTTTGACGCATGCTAAAGAGCAGGGACTGAAAGCCGAGCAGCTGCTGGCGTTGCTGGTGAAATATACAAGCGGAACGGTCCCGCCGGCGCTGGTGAAGGCGCTTAAGCAATGGGATGCGCACGGCACTGAGGCCCGGGTGGAGAGTCTGCTTGTGCTAAGAGTCAGCAGGCCCGAGATTATAGAAGAGATTCGCAAGTCGAAGGCGAGTAAATTTCTGGGTGAAGTATTAAGTCCGACGGCGGTGGTTGTCAAAGAAGGAGCCATCCAAAAAGTAATAGAGGCGCTGACAGAGTTGGGGCTGCTGGCAGAGATTAGAAAAGAATAATGAGTGGGTGTCATGATGTATTTGTGACACCCATTTTTTATTGTGTCGCTATAATATTTGTACCAAGGAGATCAACATGTCAAAAACTGATTGGATCCAGCAAGAGATCGATGGCTTGAGATCGCAGGGGCTGTATAACAACATCCGCACGATCGGCTCGCCGCAAGGCGCATGGCTGACGGTGGATGGAAAGAAGGTTTTGAATTTCTGCTCGAATAATTATTTGGGGCTTGCGAATCATCCCGCGCTGGTAGCGGCTGCGAAAAAAGCGACAGATGAAATGGGCGTTGGCCCCGCGGCAGTGCGTTCGATCGCAGGCACAATGTCACTGCATGTTGAGCTTGAAAAAAGACTCGCACAATTTAAAGGTGTTGAAGCCGCGATCACATTTCAATCGGGCTTCACTGCAAATTTAGCGGTGATCCCTGTGCTGGTTGGCAAGGAAGATGTGATCTTTTCAGACAGATTGAATCACGCCTCGATCATTGACGGCGCGCGTTTATCTGGCGCGAAAATTATTCCTTATGAGCACAATGATGTGAAATCATTGGAAGAACAGATCAAGGCCAATTTGAGTCAATATCGTCGCGCGTTGATCGTGACCGACGGCGTCTTCAGCATGGACGGTGACATTGCGCCGCTGCCTGATATTTATGAAGTAGCGAAAAAGTACGATATTTTGCTGATGGTCGATGATGCGCATGGCGAAGGTGTACTTGGCAAAGGCGGACGTGGTATCGTGGATCACTTCGGTTTGCACGGCAAAGTGGATGTGGAAGTGGGTACGATGTCTAAGGCTTTTGGTGTGGTGGGCGGAATCATTGCCGGTAAACAAGTCATCATTGATTGGCTGCGTCAGCGTGGACGTCCGTTCCTGTTTTCGTCAGCGGTGACGGTGCCCGATGCGGCGGCTTGTCTCGCGGCGGTTGACCTGCTCGAAGACTCGACTCAACTTGTGGATAAGCTGTGGGAAAACGCAAAATATTTCAAAGCCGAAATGAAGACTCTCGGATTTAATACCGGTGTGACTGAAACCCCGATCACACCTGTCATGCTTGGTGAAGCTCCGCTCGCACAACAATTCAGCCGTGAGTTATTTGATGCGGGTGTCTTCGCGATGGCGCTCGGTTTCCCAACCGTGCCGCAAGGCAAAGCGAGAATCCGCGTGATGATCTCGGCCGCGCACGCGAAGGACGATCTCGATAAAGGTTTGGATGCGTTTAAGAGTGTGGGGAAGAAGTTGGGTGTGATTTAGGAGAAGAGTGAGAAGTGAGAAGTGAGAAGTGAGAAGTGAGAAGTGAGAAGTGAGAAGTGAGAAGTGAGAAAGCGACGCGGAGTGACGCTGTTTTTTTACTTTGTGATAAAAACTTTTCGGCAAATACATCAACGATAAAAAGGTTGAAAGTTAATTAACTTTCAACCTTTTTACTTATTACTTGTTACTTATCACTCTCTTTCTTCTATTCTTTCTGCCCTTCATCATTAAACTTTCGATCCATGCGGCCATTGGCTCGGGCGGCGGAGATGATTTTATATCCCATGTTTCCATGTCGCGCGCAATGAGTACGCGGTTGGCGGCTTCCATGCCGGTTACGCAGGCGCGTTCCAAAAAGAAGGCGGGCGTTTCGTGACGAACCCAATCACCGGCGCAAAATAAATTTTTCCACGGTGTTTCAATTCCAAGATGTGTACCGCGTTCGCCGATCTCAGGCAGCGTGTGTGTGGCCTCGTTGCGCTGTAAATACGGCGCGATCAAATGTCCTTTTAATTCGGGGAATGCGCGATAAAAATCAGTGATGACATTGGCGATCAAAACCGCATCGGGCTGTGCCAGTACTTTTTGCGGGCCATAAACATGCACTTCAATGCAAGTGCCGCCTGTTTCTTCGTGCCATTTTTTATAAGGCGCATAAATTTTTTCAAGCCAGAAAAAATTATGCATCACAAAATCGCCGCTGAACATTCCAGACTCGGGTCCTTTTCTTGGCTGCGCATCAAACCACAAACGGATGACTGCGTGCCCGAGTCCATGCGGGAAGAAAAATGTCTCAGCAGGGAAACTGCTTTTGATAATTGAACCAGCTGCGGGTGAGTCAGATGCGAGGATGATAAATGGGGCAGAGTCAGCGCCTGTGAGTCCATCCCGCTCCCAGTGAGCGATCCAGTCCCCATCTTTTTCAACTCGAATCACTCTGGACTTGAATCTGAACTCGCCTCCGAGATTCATGATCTTCGCTGACAGTTTTTCGCAGACATCGCCGCCGCCATTGGGAAGATACTCAAATGCCCAGGCATCGCGGCGCATGAGCGTGTAGAAGCGCAGGAAGGCAAGAAAGCCCGCCAGAGGAACCTGATCGGGGTCGGTGGCGAGGCCGTTGCGGGTGAGACCGAAAAATAGCGAGCGAAAAGCAGGTCCCCAGCGTTTAAGTGTTTTGCCAAAGGTTAACCCCGCGAGCGGTTGATCTTCAACGAAGGGATCAATGCCAATCGCCATCACCAGCACAGACCAGACATTGAAAATGGAAAGCAGGTCACGCAGAGTTAACATGCCCCAAAAGCCCGGCGAAAAAAATAATTGAATGTAATGAAATGGCGCGGGGATCATGCTGCGGCGAATCGTTTTTCCGATCGGCACACGCCGCACTGAATTGCCCACACGATAGATCCATTGTTCATCAAGCGCAGGGGTATATTGCGAAACGACATCATGCCGTTTTAGCATATGTCTGAGATTAACATACGATGACCAGATGCCATGTACGCCATGTTCAGACGGAAAACTCTGGTCTTTTATCTTTATTTCTTTATTCCCTGAAAGACGCCCGCCCGCAATTTCACCTGCTTCGAGGATCAATGGTTTCAGTCCGCGCTCGGCGAGATGCAGGGCGGCGGTGAGCCCGGCCACTCCCGCGCCAATGATAATGACATCGTAGTCCGTTTGTTTTTGCATGATGATTGATTATATATGGTAAAATCGCTTTCGCCTGGAGGGGTGGCCGAGCGGCTGAAGGCGCATGTCTTGAAAACATGTTTGGGTCACACCAACGTGGGTTCGAATCCCACCCCCTCCGCCAGGCTGATTTGATCCGTAGTGACAGCTTTAGCAACTGTCCTTGTGCGACTAGCCGAATGTAAGAAGTCGCTACTACAAAAAACTGGGGAGGTGCCAGAGTGGCTGAATGGGCTCGCCTGCTAAGTGAGTGCTGGGTAAAACCAGTCGCGGGTTCGAATCCCGCCCTCCCCGCCATACACGAAAACGCGCTCCGCAAGGGGCGCGTTTTTGCATTCAGTCTTTGGTCCCCACAGGGGATGATATTCGATCCCGCCGATAAAAAGCACATTCCGTAAGGAATGTGCTTTTTTATCTTTTTATTAGTTGGTTGTTATGGCAGATTAAACGCCTTTACCAGGAAGATCGCCATTTGTGCGCGTGTGACCGGGTTATCAGGACAGTAGTTCGAGCCGCCGCATCCGCTGGTGATTCCTTCCAGTGCGAGTTGCTCAATCCACGCGGCAGCCCAGTATGTTGTGGGTACGTCAGTAAAGGTGCCTATCGCTGGAGGAGGTGTATAGTTTGAGCCATATTTAGCCTTCAAAAGGAAGATCGCCATTTGAGCGCGGGTTACAGCATTATCAGGACAGTAGATATTGCTGCCACAGCCTCCAGTAATGCCATCCTGTGCCAGTTTTTCGATCCATGCGGCAGCCCAATAAGTACCGGGTACATCACTAAAGACATTTCCACTGGCGGCGGAAGGTACAAAGGAGGAGCCATTTTTTCCTTTTTCCAGGAAGATCGCCATTTGGGCACGAGTAACTGTGCTGTCGGGGCAGTATTGCAAGGGACTGAGCACACAACCACCAGTAATGCCGGCACTATACAGGCGTTCAATATAACTATTTGCCCAGTAGGATACTGGCACGTCATTAAAGATCGCACTGGGTCCTAAATATACAGTTGTGATATCGTCCCATTTGGAATTGTTAAGATCCAACTTTTCAAAACGTGAGTCCTTCATGATATTCAGGAAACCAGTTTCGCCGCTTGAGCCGCCGTAGTAAATACGGTAATCTGGAGCCGTACAATTGCCGACAACTTCATAAGTGTTGATCTTATTAAAGTAGATAATTGCGCGCACAGCAGGATAATCAGCCAGTTTACTGAAAGTATCCTCTATCCAGGCACTCTTGGTTTGGCTTGGGTCACCCGCATTGACAGGTACACTGAGCACACCGGTTTGCGAAATAAAGATCGGCTTGGATGGCGCCATAACTCGCATTCGGTCGAGATAAGGTTTCATGGATGTATCGAACTTATCCCAGGAAGCATATTGGGTAGGGCAGCCGCCATAGTTGTACGCACTGAAAGAAATAATATCGGTATACGCATCACCCGGGTAAAAATATTCAAATTGTTTCCAGGAGTAGGTGGGGTTATTCCAACCATTGGGGGCAAACACCCAACGCACTGCGTCTCGCGGCACGCCTGCATTATTGAAGATGGTGCGGATGCGGATAAAGGCTTGAATAAATGTCGGACCATCTGATGCGTAAGCCGTCCAATCCCCATTCATTTCAGGCATGGGCGCAATATAGGCTTGTTTTGTATTGCCTGCCCACTTTTTGAATTCCACTGCCCAGACAGTTAATTTAGCATCGCATAAACCGCCGGCAATATCATAAGCGGTTTCACAATTCTCATCATAATAACCATAAGGTTTTTCCCAGGGTTCACTGGGCATGAGATTTATAAATGGCATGAAGCCAGCATCCCATGCAGCATCCAATTCATGTGGGATATTCCAAACCGGGTTAAATGTAATTCCAATAAAATCTCCGGCAAAGGTGACGCCGCTGGCGCCGTTACTGGTCAGCCAATTACTCATGGCGGGTACTTCACCGATGCTTGTTTGTAGATCCAAACTTGTATATGTACCGAATAGAATTTTTAGAGCATTCACAGTAACGGCACGCGGAGAACCAAATGCGGCAGAAACATTTCCCACCGCGTCTTTTACCCAGGGATAGAGGGTATAGGAACCGTTACTAGCAACTGTAAAATATGTTGGTTTTGTGCCAGACCAGCCCACAGCACTGGAGGCAGGCTTTGCGGCTGACGTGGTAATTAAGTACCCAGTCACACCAATGTTATCTGACCCGGTGAAAGCTGTGATTGGTATGTAGAAACTTGCAGATGGAGAAGTAATGGTAAATGTGTTTACTGTCGGGGCTGCGGCATCTACCATAACTGTAAGTGGTGTGCCAAAGACTATAGAGATATTGCCCGCTGCATCTTTTGCCCAGGGATACAGGGTATAAGAACTATTGCTGGCTACTGTGTAGGTAGTGGGCGCAGTCAAAGCCCAGCCTGCATCGCCAGCAGAAGGCGGCGTAGCGGAAGTAGTGATCAGATACCCGGTTACGCTGGTGTTATCTGAAGCCGTAAAAGCAGTGACTGGAATGTTTAGACTCGTGGAGGGGGTGGTGGCTGTAAATGAGGGCACCGTTGGAGCTGCAGTGTCAATAACAATAGCAGAACTGCCTCTGAGGGAGCCTGCGTCTCCTGGAGTTGGTAAAGCCAGAGTAGCATCGTTGGCATCGGCTGAGTCTTTGATGGTTCCGCCATTCAAGTCAAGTGAGTTTGTGGCTGCGTAATCAAGATCAGCAGATGCATCGCCAGCTTGAACAACATAGTCAAAAGTTAGCGTATCTGTTGTACTTCCACTTGTGTAATTTACATACTGGTCGGTTGTTCCTGTCTCTAAAAGCAACCTCGGAGTTCCAGTTACATTTACTACTTGGTCGAACAATATTTCGATCTGAATAGTATCTCCAGCCTTGTAAGCCCCGTCTGCTGTAGCGGATGTAACACTACTCACTGTAGGCGGGCCTCCCGCGCGAACTTGCGTTGGGGCAGCAAACACGGTTAATAATACAAACACAGCTAAAATAATCGTGAATGGTTTAATGGATAAGTGTTTCAATTTTATCTCCTGTAATTTGATTGTGCGACATCATAAATTGTTTAACTTCTGTCGAAAAAAGAACTTTTTGAAAACTCTGCATAATGAAAAGTCGCCTTGGTATTTTACTTGCTTGAATTTGATTTGGAGCCTAAGAAAAGGCTTACAATTTCCTTAAGTGTCTGCAAAGTAAGGAAAACCAAAAAACACCCCTAAATCAGGGGCTGTTTCACAATGCCTGGCGTTGCTCCAGAGGAAATTCTTAATAACCCAAATGACTTAAACGCTGTTGTGTGAGTTTAAAAAGATCGATTTGGATTAATAAAGAGTAAGGAGCTTTTTGGGGAAGACCGCCCTGTAGATGGATATAAATCAGCCGGCAAAGTCATATGATCCAATATGTCACATTTAGCGTATTTTATATTCTTTTTTATCCTATTCGCGCCATGATACAATGCCCGCATGGCCTATCAAGTTGTTATTTACTGCCCCGATCAGCACATATTATATGATCCCGCAACTCCGGATATTAAAGGAATAGGGGGCGGGGTTATTGCACGCATTCGGCTGGCGCAAGCGCTCGCCAGACTTGGACATCGAGTATCGATTATTAGTCATGTTTCGCGTGCAGTGAAACATAAAGGCGTGGACTATCTGCCTCTAGCGAATGCGACGATCGCACAAACCGTGGATATCTTGATCCTCACCAGCAGCGGTGGCGCGCTGAGCCTTGAATCTGCACGGGAGCTTAATATTCAGGCTCGGTTGCGGGAGATTTGGCTGCATGGCATTACCCGCGTTCAAGGTGTCAGTTCCCTGCAATATGATTATGCGGTTGGAGTCAGTAATTTTATCTGCCATGCTGTGGAAAATGAATGGGGGGTGTCATCTGCCAGATTGATCAGTATTTACAATGGCGCCGCCGTACTTTCTACGAAATGGTGGCATACACATTTTCCACGTGATCCGTATTCACTGATTTATGCCAGCCACCCATCCAAAGGGTTGGATGCCGCCATCAAGGTGCTTAATATTTTGCGTGAAAAAGATGAGCGGTTTAAGCTGCATGTTTTTGGCGGGGATGCGCTTTGGGGCGGGATGGACAAAATGATTTCTGCGCCCGGTGTGATCTACCATGGTACACAGGGGCAGCAAAATGTTTTTAAATATTTACAGCGCTCGAATATATCATTTCATTTACAGACAATCATCGAAGCGTTTGGTATGGGGGCTACCGAGTCTATGAAACATGGTTGCATTCCAATTGCCTCTCCATTGGGGGCATATAGTGAAACGATCAAGCATGGCTACAATGGGTTTTTGGTTCCTGGCGACCATCAGTCATCTGAGGTACATCAGCAGACGGCAGATATAATTGTTCAGCTCGTCCGCGCGCCGCATTATGCAGAATATATCCGTCATCAGGCGATGGAAATGCCATGGACATGGGATACTCAAGCCAAAGTTTGGGAACAACATTGGGATTGGGCGCTGGAAAAAAAAGGTGAAACTCTTCATACGCCGGCTTCTCACTGCCGCCGATGCGGGGGAGCCTGGCTGCTCACCGCAGATGGATATCATTGTACAACATGCAGCACATATTCACGGGATGGGAATTAATGAGCAAACGCATTTTGATCGGCGGTTATTATGGCGGAAACAATCTGGGTGATGATGCTCTTCTGGCCGCGATCATGGCCTCTTTAAGAAAACAAAAAAACGATCTGCAATTTATTGTGGCTTCATTTGACCCGGACGCTACACGTGAAAAATTCAACGTGGAAAGTGTGCATTGGCGTGAAATTACCGAACTCGCCAAAAGCGTACAGCGCTCAGACCTTGTGCTCGTAGGCGGTGGCGGACTTTTTCAGGATTATTGGGGGGTCGAACCTGAGACGTATTTCCGAAAAAAACACGGCGGGATCACTACGTATGGCACTTTGGTTAAACTGGCTCATTTGTTTGGCAAGCCTTGCATGTTATATGCGGTGGGTGTAGGCCCGCTTTATTCAATGGAAGCGCGCGCACAGACAAGGGACATATTTTCCATGTGCATGGCGATTACTCTCCGGGATCAAAGTTCCAGAGTGTTGATCAAGAATATTGGCTGTGATGTTGAAACGGCTGCTGTCATTGTGACGACCGACCCGGTCTTCTCTCTCGAACCGTCGCAGGATGACCATAAAAAAGCTGTTGAGTTGATCAGTCATTTCCCCCGCGCAACAGGCAGCCCGCTGATCGCTGTTTCGCTTCGATATTGGGAGCGTGAGATCGCTGTCGATCAATGGACATCTTCATTGGCCTCCCAGTTGGATGCTTTTATCAGAAGCCATAATGCCCAAATAATTTTGACCCCATTCCAGATTAATTCAGAAGGTAATTTTACAGATGACCTGGCATTAAACCGGATGGTTGCTGAAAAAATTGCCAATTCTCAAAATGTTTTTCTGATTGACAAGGTTCTTTCCGCCGCCGAAATGCAGGCGTTATATCAACAATGCGATCTGGTTGTTGCCATGCGCCTGCATGCTGCCATTCTGGCGTTAAACGCAGCCACGCCTATGGTGGCATTATCCTATGACCCCAAAGTGCAATCGATGATGGAAGAAAATGCTTTGGATGCTTTTGTTTTGCCGCTGAACGAACATGAACGATTTGGCGAATCTTTAGAGCGTGCCTGGCAGGAGCGCGAAGTTACCAAAAAACATATTCAATCGCTTCTTCCGTCCTTGCGTTTACAGGCCGCGAAGAATGCGGAGATAGCCATTCAATTGCTAAATGGCTTTGGGCATACACCGACAGTCGAAGAAACATTTGCATTTATATTTGAACGATTTGAACAAATGCAGACAGTCGATGACGAAATGTCAGGAGTAAAAAACAACTTGCAATTGGCGCAGGAAAAAATGGATGCGTTAATCCTTGAAAACAAACATTTAAATTCGCGCATTCAAGAAATGGAAAACAGCCGCGGCTGGAAAGCTCTTGAACGCCTGCGATATATATATCGCAAAACAATCGGCTTTTTAAAAAAATAGATTTCAATCTCAAGAGAATATCTTAATATGATTGAATCCTCTTTTCATAAAAAAAACAGGTATGCCGGCATGTTAACCAGGATCAGTAAATTTATAACCATCAAGGACTTAAAGTTTGAGATCGCCTTTTTTTTTCTGATCGTAGCGGCTGGGGTTTTCCCGCGTTTATTTTTTGTCACCGCCTATCCCAGCCGTCCTCTTTCAGATTTTTACAACATCTTCGATCTGGCATTATCTTTTGAAAAGATGTTTTGGCAAAAGGCAATGTGTACTGGCAGTATTTTTCCGCCGGCCTGCCTTTTATTTTATCCATTCTATTTCGAGCTATTCCATACCCGTCTGAAGACGTAGCCCGCTGGGCGACGGCAGGCATCTCTGGATTATCAGCTGTTTTGCCTTTTCTTATTTGGAGGGATATTTTTTCACGCCGGGCTCGCATCTTGTCCGGCCTGTTACTTGCTCTGTGGCCCGGACAGATTCTTTTCTCCGGCATTCTTGCTCAAGACAACTGGATCATTTTTCCCACTATTGGGCTTGTATCTTTGACTGTGCGTGTTCTGGTAATTCAAAAACGCGGATATCCGATATGGGCAAGTCTGTTTTATTTTTCAGCAGTTGCCATTCGCCAGGAAATGCTGATTATTTTGCTTCCTGTGACCGTCGTTACTATTCTTGGATGGCAGAAGGAAAAGTGGGTACGGAATTTTTCCATCGGAGCGATTTTAACCGGTATTTTATTCAGCGCTTTGATCATTCAGCGTGGAATGGCAACTGGCCGCTACGCACTTTCCACCCACCATTTTGGCGTGTCTATTTTAGGGGCATATATTCCCGGTGCCGGGTTGGGCTGGATAAGTCCCATGCCTTACTTGCAGACGAATTATCCTGAAATCCTTGAGGATGAAGATTTTGAACAGCAGGCTTCCGGCCTGGTTTGGCAGGAATTTATTCTTCGCCCCGGTTTTCATACAATTCGGATGACCGGATCAAGCTTGTATTATCTTTTTAATATTGACAAAGAAATCGTGCCGTGGAGCCTGACTGCTGAAGGGGCCTTGCCGCATCGTTACCGCAGGAATGCCGCGGCGCTGCAAGAAAAACTACTGCCCCTGCTTCAATTTTATCCGCCGCTTATTCATGGACTATTCTTGTCTGCGGTGTTCTTTTCTTTCACGGAGAGACGCCTGTTTAAATGGATCAGCCCCATTCTTTTGACGATTGCACTTAAAGTTGGATTACATGCGGTCATTGTTTCCCAGCCCAGATATTTTTTGGTGATCATTGCTCTGGAAATTCTGGTGATCGCAATGATATGGGACATAATGCTTAAGAAGGAAAATTGGAAGCCGGCGCTTCGCTCAATATTTTTGGGCGCCGTGAGTGTCGTTGTATTGCTGATAATTATGAACATGGCAAAAGAATACATTGAAAAATATGACACTGTTTTTGCTCCCACCCACATGATTTCCCATTTGCAGGTATTGTCACAGTTCGCCGCAAAGTGGATTGAAAATAGCATGTAGCCTTCATTTGTGCAGTAGAATCAATTCAGAAATACAATCTAAAATAAACGCATTTCCATCGATCATCATGAAAACACCTCTGCTTAAAAAAATAACCATGTTTTATCGCCATTTTTGGAATGTCTATCAACTTGAAGAACGGTCTCAGGCTGTTACTCTAAACACGATCATTCCACTGGAGTCTGCCCGGTTGCCGGTTAGTGTGATTCTTTGTTATCAGGACACTTTGGAAAGCGTGCAGTCAGCATTGAATGCCTTTAAGTCTCAATTGGATCAGGATGAAGATGAGATACTTTTGATTTGTGATCAAGGTTCTGCCGGAGAAAAACTAAATACAGTCATTCAGTCAGTCAAAAATTCATTGCTGGTCATCGCATCGTCAAATATGATTCCACATAAAAACTGGTTGAAGCTGATGGCCGATGCCATGCTTGCAAATCCTGATTCAGGATTCGCGCTTGGAAAAAATAACGTACACGGTGCTGGCAGATCGTATGTGCTTGCTCATCATGCTTCGAAACTTGAGTATCTGTCCGGTGATCTTATGCTGCTTCGCAAACAGGCGTGGGCGCGGGCGGGCGGATTTCCTGCTAATGCTGATGTAGATAAAGCTCGAAAGATTTTTAACCTGCGTTTGCAAAACACAAATCACAGCCATTTGATCGTGGAAACAGCAGTTGCTGATTCCATTGGAACAGGCCAAAATATTTTTATGCAGGCTTTTCGATCTGCGTACGGCGAAGGCGGCCTGGGTTTGTTTGCGCCTGTTATCTGGAAACAGCTTGGGTTCATGCTTCTTTTCAGTGTGTTGATTTTTGTCAGCGGGGCATTATTTTTTTGGCGGCCAACTTTTGGTATTACCATGTTGCTGTTGGGTTTGATAGTTTTTCCGATTCTCAAAGGCTGGCGAATGTCATTCGAAACAGCGGATAGTTTTCCGTTAGGCGTGATCGGTTCTTTATCCATTGGCTGGATTCAGATCATTCGTTGGATCGGCTATGTCGTTGGCGTTTTCAGTCGGACGGAGGAACGAATCCTTCTGGACCTGGAAGCTGGGCGCGCGTTGAGCGGGATCATTTCCCAACATCCAAACAGAGCGGGCGTGGTCATCTTTTCTCCCACGGTAGATTGGACGTATATGTTTCAACGCTATCAACAGATGGCGCGCCAGTTTGCGCGAAAAAATTATTTGGTTTTTTATCATACAGATAATCTTCGCTCCGATGCATTTGTGGGATTTCAGGAAGTGGAGCCGATGCTGTTTGTGACGCCTGCGCCGTTGGAGACGTTTGGTGAATTGAGCGCCCCGATCTTTTATGTGAATTCACCCTGGCTTGCGCCGATGATTTCGTGGTTGAAGAATCCGGTTGTGATCTACGATCATTGCGATGATATTTTGGTTTCAGCGGGACAGGCGCAGGATCATGATGAACTCTTAAGATATTCACATTTGGCGCTGGCAAGCAGCAATAAGCTTTTGATGGAAGATCAGGCTGTTCGTGAGAATACTCTGTTGTTGCCCAACGCGGTGGACTTTGATTGGGTTGCTCAAAATGCGCCGAAAACAGGCGAGGTGGTTCCCGAAGATTTACAGAAGATCATCAGCAAAAAGAAGCCAATTATCGGCTATACTGGCGCGCTGGCTGAGTGGTTTGATTACGAGCTGCTGATCGAAGTGTGCGAGCAATGCCCTGAAATGGAGTTTGTGCTGATCGGTATCGATTACGACCATAGTTTGGGGCAGACTCGTTTATTGGAATGTGAAAATGTAACCTGGCTGGGGCATAAGCCATATCAGGCGCTGTTTCAATATGTATGGCGCTTCGATGTTGCGATAATCCCTTTTTGTGTTAATCAGATCACGCTGGCAACTTCACCTGTGAAGTTGTTTGAGTATTTCGCCTGTCAGAAACCTGTAGTTTCCACCGCGCTTCCAGAGTGCGAAAAATATGAAGCCGTATTCATCGCGCATGATGCCGCCGAATTTCGTGCCCAGCTTCATAAGGCACTTGCAGTTATTGACTCTGAAAAGTATATTGAGCAATTGATCGAGATTGCCCGCCAAAATACCTGGGAAGCCCGGGTTGGCAGGATCATTAAGGAATTATCCGACGGAGGTCGTGTTGAGTTATAACGAAGCTGAACAGCAGGTACTTGAAATTGTAAAAAAACATACAGATGCAAGTCAGATCATTATTTTTGCTCCCAGCCTGCCCTGGGAAGCTTCCATGTTTCAGAGGCCGCAGCAATTGGCTCGTTTTCTGGCGAAGCAGGGTGCGTTGGTTTTTTATTTGCAACCCTTGCGTTCATGGCCGCCTGTTTTTGACGAAGTGGAAGATGGACTGATCGTCTGTCAGGCGCCATCTGATACTTTTCATGTTGTGCCAAACGCGTTCATTTATGCGCTGACATGGAATATCCCATTATTGGCATATTTCCCTTCCCAGCGGGTTATTTACGATTATCTGGATGAGATTTCAGTTTTTCACGGTGAGCAGGTACGCTTACAAAGAGATCATGGTGACTATTTGATCAAGGCCGATCTGGTTTTGACCACTTCTCAGAATTTGTACAATCAGGCGGTTAATTTACGAAAAGACTGTGTACTCTGCCAAAACGGCGCAGATGTGGATCATTTTTCAAAAGCGATACACCCTTCCAGTCTGCCGGATGATCTGCGCCCGATTGTGGAGAAAGGCAAGCCGATCATTGGGTATCATGGCGCCATGGCGCGTTGGTTTGATTATGATTTATTGCGAGAACTTGCTCAGAAGCGGGAAGACCTGGAATTCGTATTGATCGGCGTGGATCATGACCAAAGTTTGCAAGAGAGTCAAATTTTGGAGGCAAAGAATATTCACTGGCTTGGAGCAAAACCATACCAGGAACTCCCGGATTATTTGGCTTATTTTAATGCTGGAATTATCCCGTTTGAAGTTAATCAAATCACCAATGCCACCTCGCCAATAAAATTATTTGAGTATATGGCAGCTGGAAAGCCGGTCATCGCAAGCCCGATGCAGGAAACTGTGCGCTATGGTGAATTCGTATTGATCGCTTCCACAGTAGACGAATGGTCAAAACAGATTGATGCGGCCTTGTCTTATCGCCTTGATGAAAAGAAACAGGCAGTGCTTAAAGAAGCCGCAAGTATCAACTCATGGGCGGCGCGCGCTTCTCTTATTCTTGAAAAACTGGCTATTATTGGCGCGTCGCCGCGCAAACTTCCCTGGTATTGGCGTTTACAATCTGGAGAAGGAAGATTACAAAGACTTTTGCGATTGATTGGGCGCGGCATTAAGGTTTGGCGCATGGTCGGCTGGCGCGGCTTTGTTAAAGGTTTCTTTTACAAATTTGCTGACCAGATCAATACATTGCGCAGAATCCCCTTTTTCAAACGTCCGCGTGCATTGGAAGAAACCTATCTTTTGGAAGATAACAGTCAGGTCACACTCTATACTGATGATGACCTTTTGTTCGGTGAATATTGGCCGCGCCGTGTGCTGCTCGGGCAGCGTGACCAGCCTGAGGTGAAAATATCCCTCATTGCTACTGTCTATAATGAAGAAGGCAATGCGGTTGAATGGGCAGATGCAATTCTCAGTCAGTCTCTACTCCCGCACGAGATCATTATTGTAGATGCTGGGTCCACTGATCGTACGCTGGAATTGTTGAAAGAGCGCACCAGAGATAGTCAGATCCATGTTGAGTTGATCACTGAAAGAAAATTAATATTGCGGCTGGAAGAAATCTGGCAATTGAAAAGGCCAGCCATGAGGTTATTGTTGTATCCGACTTTGGCTGCCGTCCGCATAAGGATTGGCTTGAAAATATTTCGGCCCCATTCCGGCTTGACGCGAATACAGAAGTGGTTTGCGGTTGGTACACTGCCGTGGATAAACAAGGAAAGGTCGTTCCTTATAAAGGCTGGCCGGTCCTTTCAGAAATAAACCCGCAGGAATTTATCCCTTCTTCACGCTCAGTTGCTTTTACAAAAAGCGCCTGGATGAGAGCCGGCGGTTACCCTGAATGGCTGACCTTAACTGGTGAAGATACATACTTTGCTCTGGAATTAAAACGCTACGCCAGCCGTTGGGCTTTTGTCCCTTCGGCAGTGGTGGATTGGATGGCGCCCACCAGTTTGAGCGAATTGTGGCAGAAGGCCTACTCCTGGTCCGTCGGCAATGGCGAAGCGGGCATTCAATCATCGCTGTATTTACATGTAGCCAAACAGTTGATTCTTGGCTTGTTAATGTTAATTGCCGCCCTTTTTTCTTTTGGCGCTCTATTAATATACCTGCCAAAGAATCAGGAGTGGATGGCCTGGAGCGCGGCGCTGGTTTTTGCGCTTGTATTAATGATTGCCAGCAAAAAACTAAGGACACAGCTTTTATCCTCGCAATGGATTGAAACTCTTGGCTTACGGATCGCCCAAGCCGGCGGCTTTCTAAAAGGCGCCAGCCGGAAGGATGCGATTGATGCAAAAAGACTGGCGAAAACAAAGGGGCTGATCTTTTTACTGTGCGGTACACCCATTGATGATACAGGCGGAGGAGCCAGAACCACTCAACTGGCGCTTGAGTTTTTGCGTCAGGGATATTGGGTGGTGTATATTAATCGATACCCAAAATGGGAACATCAACAGGCTGTTGTCCATATTGCGCATCCCAATTTGCTCGTGTCTGAACTGAGCCGGTTTTACTGGATTGATTTTTCTGCGAAGTATGAGCAGTTACTGGTCAACATGGATATTCAATGTATCGTGGAATTGCCCACGCAGGACTTCCTGCCCCTGATGCAAACCATCAAGCAAAATGGCGGCAGGCTCGTCTACGAAATGATCGATGACTGGGATTCTTCCCTGGGCGGGGAGTGGTACACTCCCAATGTTGAGCAGGAGATCATTCGTATTAGTGATCGTCTGATCGCAACCGCCCCTATTTTGCAAACAAAAATGGAAAAGGCAAGCAATCGCCCCGTTGGTATGATGCCGAATGCGGTCAACAGCCGCCTCTTCAACCCTCTTCGTCAATATAAGCGCCCATTGGATTTGCCCCGCGCCAGTTGGACTGCCCTTTATATCGGAGCCTTATGGGGCGACTGGTTTGATTGGGATTTATTGACCGCCACCGCACTTGCATATCCACAAGCCGCAGTAGTCGCTGTGGGAGATTATCGCGGTCAATGTGTTGCTCCTCCGCCCAATCTTTATTTTCTGGGACTAAAAGCACAGACCGACCTGCCCTCATATCTGGCTCACTCCGAGGTGGCGATCATCCCCTGGAAAGTGAACAGCATTACTCAGGCCACCAGTCCGCTAAAACTATATGAATACCTTGCCATGCGTCGCCCGGTCGTTGTCCCTGATCTAAAACCTTTGCTGGGCATTCCAGGTCTTCTTCGCTCAAGAACCAGCGAGGAATTCATAAAACTGGTCGGCGAAGCACGGGAAAAGAAACTGCCCTTGGAAGACATCGATGCATTTATCGCTGAAAATAACTGGCAGGCCCGTGTTGGACAATTGGTAGAATGGATAAAAAATGAAGATTGACCCCCATGGATACATCCAAATAATTCGCAGCAGGTAGATAGGAGCATAATGATGGAACACCTTTTTAAACAATTTGAGGAAATAACCGGGAACCCCGTTATTCGAATTCGTGTTGACGTCGCAGATTTTCAAAATTTCAAGACAATGTATAAAGATGATCGTGAAGGCGTTAATGATCAGAAATTTTTGGAATATTATATAAGCTATAAACATCTTGATTTACAACCTTCTGACACTTATATCGATATTGCGGCACAAAACTGTCCCTTCGCATTTTTCTTACGAGAGAAATACAAGTGTAAGGTTTATAGGCAGGATCTTTACTATCTTAAAAAAGGAATTCATGGCGACGATATTGGCGGAGATGCGTCTAATATGCCCTTAAAAGATGAATCAATCAGTAAAATATCTCTTCACAACTCCTTTGAACATTTCGAAGGAAATAGTGATATTCACTTTATTCAGGAAACCCAGCGCGTTTTAACGATTGGCGGCAAATTACTCATCGTTCCTTTCTTTTTTGAGGATAAATATCGAGTTGAACAAAATTCAGGATGGGTGGATAAAGAAGGAAAAAAACATCTTTGGGGCGAAGGCGCACGCTTTAGCCGCTTATACGATGTTGAGCAATTCAACTTGCGAATCGTACAAAATTCACCGGCATTCAAAATACAATTTTATGTTATCGAAAACCTTCAAGAGATCAGCCCGGACTGCTACGGCCAGATGTTCGTGATTTTCGAAAAAAATAAATCTGTTGCTCCCAGGAACTGGCTTGCCAGATTATTAAGGCGCCGGTAATCTTTCCCTGTACTCTGGATAAAATTTAAAAATAATGATTCACACCTTCAAAAACATCCTTCTAATAATAATCCGGTTCCTTTTGCGCCCGTTTGCACGAAGTTTGACCTGGCTTGCAAAACAAGCATGGCATATCGATGCAAAATTGCAGAACCAGAAACTATATTCGCAAGTTAAAAATATCCCTTCTTCGGATCTGGATCGCTATAAACAAGCTGTGAGCGCGTCGTGCCTCCAAAGAAATATTGAAAAGGAATGGAGTGAAAACTGGCAGACTCACATTCCCCGCATGTTCATCACATCTGAATGGCTTTCAGAGATTCTTCCGCTTGATAAACCGGGCATGCATGTGCTTGAATTGGGCGGAGATAGTGTGGCAACAGATTTATGGAGGGCTGACCTGCCGCATGTGCAATGGCAGAACACTGATTTCGATCTGCGCTTTCCGTGGCCTCTGCAGGATGGGCTTGCTGATGTAATTGTAGCCACTGAAGTGGTTGAACATTTATCAGATCAACCCGGCGAACTGAACGAGGGGTTTTATCAACTGGGGTTTCGTGCCGCGTTACGCGAAAGTCTGCGTGTGTTAAAGCCCGGCGGATTTTTATTGATCACCACTCCAAACGCCGCCTCCATTGTGCATTTGGATCTGGCACTCAAGGCGTTGCCGCCCTGGTTTTACCCGCTTCATGTGCGGGAATATACACTTAATGATGTGCTCTACCAACTTCAAAATATTGGCTTTGAAATACAACGAAAAGACATCATACATTGCCTTACCACTGCAACAGATACCGACTATACTTTGCAATTCACATGGCTGCTTGCAGGAAAATATTCTGTCACGAATCGCGGCGACGACTTGTTTGTTTTGGCCCGTAAGCCCGGTTAATGAAGGTTTGAATTACACTTTTGGAAGTGCCGTTTGAAAACGATACAAAATAATTAAAATGGATAAAATTAAGATGACAAAAGAAATCCCCGTTCCTTTCTATGATTCTGCCAAGCAAAGTAACCCTGCCTGGGATGAATTTATTCAAACTCTGCGTTATAAAGATTTGATCATGCATCTTGTCCGCAGAGATGTAACTGCCCGCTACAAACGCTCGGTTCTAGGGATCGCCTGGACCATGCTCAATCCGCTTGGTATGATGTTGATCCTGACGGTCGTGTTTTCCCAGGTATTTTCCACAATTGATGGATATGCAGCGTATATATTAAGCGGCTTGCTGGTCTGGAACTTTTTTTCACAGAGCACAGTCTCAGGCATCAACAGTATGGTGTGGGGCGGCGATCTGTTTAGGAGAATATACTTTCCACGGTCTGTATATGCCATCTCTGCGATTGGCACAGGTATTGTTAATCTTCTGCTCTCCATGATTCCCTATGTCATTGTCAGTCTGGCTGTTGGTAAGCCCCTGACCTTAAATTTTTTCTGGGTGGTCGTTCCGATCATTCTAATTTCCATGTTCACGTTGGGATTGGCGCTCATCATTGCCAGTGTTGGGGTGCGTTTCCCCGATGTCGTTGAGATGTTTAATATCTTTTTATTCGCATGGATGTATCTAACGCCGATCATTTACCCTGAAGATATCGTCCCTGCCTGGCTGCTGGCCTTTTTTAAATTCAACCCGATGTATCATTTGATCAAGCTTTTTAGGGAGCCTATTTTTTACGGACAGCCGCTTTATCCTCAACTGGTCGGGATTTGCACCCTGATCGCTGTTTTCACGCTTGTGCTCGGATGGATCATTTTTTCAAGGATGACAGATGAAATCGCCTATCGCTCTTAGTTCAGAATTGGACCCGGATATTGTTGTCGGGGTTGAAAACGCATCTGTACGCTATTTTGTGCCGCGTGAGCATGTGCCCACCTTAAAGGAATATGCCATTCGTTTTCTGCAGCGCAGAATTCACAATGATGAGTTCTGGGCTTTAAAAACATCAATTTGCAGATCAAGCGCGGTGAGATTTTTGGCCTGATCGGCTCCAATGGAGCAGGCAAGAGTACATTGTTTAAATTAATGGCGCGGGTTTTGCGCCCTGTTGGCGGGCGTGTGTGGGTCAAGGGCCGTGTTGCTCCATTATTGGCCATGGGGGCTGGTTTTCACATGGAACTTTCTGGCCGTGAAAATGTGTTTTAAATGGAACCATGCTTGGGTATTCTGAAAAACACATGCGCGAGAGACTTCCCTCTATTGTTGCATTTGCAGAACTTGAAGATTTTATTGATGCTCCCATGCGTACATATTCTTCAGGAATGGTCGCGCGCCTGGGATTTGCGGTGGCAACAGATCAGATGCCGGATGTCCTAATCGTAGATGAAGCTTTATCTGTCGGTGATTCAGCTTTTCAGATCAAAAGTATGGATCGAATTCGTGAGTTCCAAAAAAATGGCGCCACCACCTTGTATGTTTCACATGGCATGGGTGAAATTGAGCGGACTTGTGACCGGGCTGCCTGGCTTGACCACGGACAACTGCGTTTTGTGGGAACTCCAACGGATGCTGTGGATCTTTATCTTAATCGTAAAAAGGCTGATACCTAAGCATTCATGTTCACTACCCGGATATCCTTGCTTCTTACACGTATAAGAAGATTGATGAAACAAGGTATGGTTTTAAAGATACAAAAAGCTGTTCCATGGGGTGGTGGGCAGCCTTTTGTTAGTGTCATTATCCCCTGCTATAACCATGGACAATACCTGCGCGATGCCGTTCAGAGTGTACTGGATCAAACATGGCAGAACTTTGAAATTATCGTTGTAAACGATGGATCGAATGCAGACGAGACCGTGGAGATTCTTAAAGATTTCCACATGCCAAAAACACGCATACTGCATTTGTCAGCCAACATGGGGCTGCCCGCAGCACGAAATGCAGGAATTCAACAGGCCAAGGGGAAATATATTTGCTGTTTGGATGCAGACGATAAATTACAACCAACCTATTTGGAAAAGACCATTGTTGCCATGGAAGTCAATGCGGGCTTATCTTTTGTAGGCGCCTGGACCCAGGTGTTTGGCAATGAAAGCCGCGTATGGTACACACCTCAATTTGATCCAGGGCAGCTCATTTACCATAATCAGTTTTCCCCTCCAACGGTTTTTAAAAGAACTGCCTGGGCGCAAATCGGCGGTTTCTTTGAGGAAATGCGTGAAGGCTTTGAAGATTGGGAGTTTTGGGTGCGGTTGACCGGCAATGGTTATCGCGGTTATCGTATTTCAGAGAAAATATTTTTTTATCGACGGGTCGGACATAGTTTTGCGCTCAGGGCGGCGGAAAAAAAGGATATTTTGTTTGAAAAGATCAAACAAAATAATCCAACCGTTTACACCAATCCCGGGGATGCCGTCGAAAAGATTGAAAAGAGCTATTGTGACATATATAGTCCCGCTCCTTTTGTTAATCTAAAAGATCAGCGTAATTATTTACAGGTGGATGGACTCCCGCGCATGGTTGTTTCGGACCTCGATTCAGAATCGACCATTGCATCGCTCAGGCATCAGCAGCCTCATACGCCCATGCTCTGGGTGGCAAAGCACGCACTGGATGAAAATGCAACAGATCTTTTATATCAAGCCACGCCCTATGTCTATATTTTGCCGAATTTTTTGCCCTGGTATGTCCATGATGAATTCATCCGGCATTTAATGAAAATTTGGAACATTAAGACCATTCAAAAATTAAAAAAGTAGCCTCAAATGAGAATTCTATTTTGTCGTTCAAACCCCATCGCGCCAGATCCTCGCGTTGAAAAAGAGGCGCGTGCTCTGGCCGGCGATGGACATCAAGTTGCCGTGCTGGGCTGGGATCGCAGCGGTGAATTGCCTGAAAGGGAAGAGGACGCCGATTTTCAGGTGTTCCGTTTGAGGATCAAGGCAGGGTATGCCAATGGGATTGGAAATCTGCCGCAATTGTTAAAGTGGGAATTGGGATTGATGCGCTGGCTGATTGTCCACCGTAAGGAATATGATGCCATTCATGCCTGTGATTTTGATACCATTCTGCCGTGTCTGTTCGCAAAATGGATATTTAAGAAAAAGGTTATATACGATATTTTTGATTTTTACGCAGATCACCTGCGGCGCACTCCCCAAATAATTATCAGGATCATCCGTTCTGTGGATTTATGGGCCATCGGACAGGCGGACGCCGTTATCATTGTGGACGATGCCCGGGTTAAACAAATTGAAGACTCCAGTCCGCGCAAGTTGATCGTGGTTTATAACTCTCCCGAAGATCAGCCCGCCGTGGAGTATGAAGAAAATTTTTTCTCCCCGTCTTCCAAACTCAAGCTGACTTATGTTGGGCTCCTGCAAGTGGAGCGCGGATTGTTTGAAATGCTTGCCGTGTTAAAAAAACACCCTGAGTGGGAATTGAACCTGGCCGGGTTTGGCGGTGACGAGCAGCAGCTGGTGGATATGGCAAAGGATATGCCCAACGTCAACTGGCATGGGCGTGTTGCCTATCCTAAAGCGCTGCAATTATCACGGGCGGCGGATGTGCTTTTTGCAACCTATGATCCGTCCATTCCCAACCATGCCTACTCCAGCCCCAATAAAATTTTTGAAGCCATGATGCTGGGCAAGCCGTTGATCGTGGCGCACGATACAAATATTGACAGTATCGTGGAGCGCCATCACAATGGGCTTGTCGTTGAATATGGAAATGTGCAGGAACTTGAGAATGCCTTATCGTTGTTGACCGATTCGGCGCAGCGTGAATTGATGGGAGGCAATTCGCGCCGGGCTTATGATGATGAATATGGCTGGGGAAAAATGAAGGATAAACTGAGCGCTCTTTATCGGGAAGCCGCCCGTCCGTCTGGTTGAGAATTTTTGCCGTAGATGGTGATTGTTTTTACGGATGAAAGAAATTCAGGAAAACAGGATCGAAATGCCATGAAAAATATTCTGGTTACCGGCGGGGCCGGTTTTATAGGTTCCAATTTTATTCATTTTTTACTCAAGACAGAGCTGAAGGTGAATATTATTAATCTGGATGCTTTTACATACGCGGGGACGCTGGAGAATTTGAAAGACCTGCCTGATATGGATCGGCATACCCTGGTGAAGGGCAATATTTGCGATCAGGATTTGCTTGCAGATCTGTTTCAGCGTTATGCGATTGACACGGTTGTTCACTTTGCGGCTGAGTCACATGTCGATCGTTCCATTTCAGGACCGGGACCGTTTATTCAAACCAATATTGCAGGCACCTATATGCTGCTTGAAGCGGCACGTAACTATTGGGCCGGGGCAAAGAAACTCTCAGGAGTGAACGTTCGATTTCATCATGTTTCAACTGATGAAGTTTACGGATCGTTGAGTCCCAGTGATGCGGCCTTTACTGAAAATACGCCGTATGCGCCAAATTCTCCGTATGCGGCCACCAAGGCTTCGAGTGACCATTTGGTCAGGTCGTATGGTCATACCTACAACCTGCCATTTACAATTACAAACTGCTCAAATAATTTTGGGCCGAGACAGTTCCCAGAAAAGCTTATCCCTTTAATTATCTTAAACGCCCTGAACGGCAGGAAGCTCCCGATCTATGGAGATGGTTTGCAGGTGAGGGATTGGTTATTCGTGGAGGATCATTGCGAGGCAATTTTAACCGTCTTGCAAAATGGGCAGACAGGTGAAACCTATAATATCGGCGGCGGGAATCAGCCTGCAAACCTTGATATCGTACACATGATCTGTGACCTGTTGGATGAGACATGTCCTGATTCTCCCTTTGTGCCGCATCGTGACCTGATTGAGTTCGTTACGGATCGCCCCGGCCATGACCGCCGGTATGCCATGAATATTGAGAAGATCAGAAATACTTTGGGCTGGCAGCCGAAACACTCATTGCAGGAAGGCTTGAAGAAAACAGTTCAATGGTATCTCTCCAATGTGGAATGGATCGCTGCGATTCGTACACAGCAGGAGTATCAACATTGGCTTGCGGAAAATTATGATAAGAGAGAGTCTTCCATATGAAAGGGATTATTTTAGCAGGCGGTAACGGAACCAGACTTCATCCTTTAACGTTGGGAATCAGCAAACAGCTTCTGCCGGTATACGACAAGCCCATGATCTATTATCCGCTTTCGATGCTGATGCTGGCCGGGATTCAGGATATTTTGCTGGTTAGCACTCCCAAGGATTTGATGATGTTCCAGCGCATTTTAGGCGATGGGGCGCAGTGGGGGGTGAGTTTGAAATATGCGGAACAGGATGAGCCGCGCGGTCTGGCGGATGCGTTCCGGGTTGGCGCGGACTTTATTAACGGAGACTCCAGCTGCTTGATCCTGGGTGATAATATTTTTTTTGGAAATGGGCTGCCGACAATTTTACGCCGATCTGCCGGATTAACAACAGGTGCGCGTATTTTTGCCTATCCTGTGCGCGATCCGCAGCGATATGGGATTGTTGAATTTGATCCGCAGGGACAGGTCCTTAGCCTGGAGGAAAAACCCGTCCATCCGCGTTCTCATTATGCGGTGCCGGGAATTTATTTCTATGATCATCAAGTGGTTGAGATGGCGGCGAATCTGAAACCCTCGGTGCGCGGCGAGTTGGAGATCACCGATATTAACCGTTTGTATATGGAGCGTGGACAGTTGGAGGTGGAGGTGCTGGGCCGGGGCTATGCCTGGCTCGATGCCGGTACACATGAATCGCTGCTGCAAGCGGCCACCTTTATTCAGACTGTGCAGGAGCGGCAGGGGATGATGATCTCGTGCCCGGAGGAGATCGCGTTCCGAATGGGCTTTATTGATAAATCGCAATTGTCACAATTGATAAGCAGGTTGAATAATAATTCCTATGGCCGATATCTTGAGCTTCTGTTGAATGGGAAGATTTAGAGACTGTTTAATAGTCTTACAACCTACAGAGGAGTAAGACACCAAGTCTCAACACTTGCACCGCGCTGCGATCTCTGGCACTGCCCGCCAGTGCAGGTGTTTATCGAATGAACGAATTTTGCGAATTTAAAAAGGTTTTTTCGTGAAATTCGCCTTTTCGCGTAATTCGCGTTAAGCTTTTCTTGACCTTGGAACAGCCATACGGGTCTAGTTGCATTCCTTGTGGACTTTGCGAAGCCATGAGAAAATCAAAACCCGTTGCGAGTCTTCCAACTGTACAGGGTCTAACTTGATGCGAGCTGAGTACTTTTTGTAAACTGCCCGGGTTTTTACTTTAACATCAATAATGGATAAGGAATATTCACCGCAGAGTTTTTAAAAGGTTTTCTCAGCGTTCTCCGCGGCTCTGCGGTCATAAAATGCTGATTTAACTGTAATCATAGCTTATACATTATTCACGTTACTTTAGACAAGCGCCATTGCAAAACTATTTTGAATCGTAGAGATGCTGAGCTTTTTTATTTTTTCTGGCGGTCTCTGCGCCTTATTTCCCTGTGGGCTGTGGTTGGAAATCATGGATTCGCCCGCAGTCCAATACCCATGTTCATGGGAATAATTTCAGGAGTTGAATGATGAAAAATAAAAAACCTATTTTTGAAGCCGGCATAGAGCCGGAAGAATTGGAGAAAATCCTGCAAAGTATTGATGCCAATCTGGCGGGAAAACCCGTGTCGTATTCAGTGGCTGCTGTTGAGAATAAGGTACAGCCGGCGCCGCGCAATCTCACACTGCCCGCGCCCATGCCTGTGCCTGATTTTTCCTCGACCATTACGCTGATCCGCAATGCGCGGGCTCCCTATTATGTGGTGAGCGGAAGTTTACCGGGCAGGATTGTAAAAAAGGGATTCAATTTATTTATTAAAGTATTCGGCCGCAAGCAGGCGTATTACAACGAGTTGACTTTGGATGTGCTCGGCGCGCTTGCCGCACATACAAATACGGTGCAGCAGCAAAATTTGTCACTGGTGAGTGTGATCAATGATCTGGTGGATACGGTGGCGCAGTTGGAACATCAGGTGGAAGAATTACAAATGGCCCCGGTAAAAAAACAGAAGGGGAGCGTGGCGAAACCCAAATCACAACCTGCCCGTAAAAAAGACTGCTCAAGGTAAACGTTAATCCATTATGCGTATTTGCTTATTAAGTATGTTCTACCCGCCGCATAACACGGAAGGGATTGCGCGTCAGCGCCAAATCTTGGCGGTGGAACTGGCGCGCCAGGGGCATGAAGTGCATGTGGTTACCAGCGCGGCTTTTTCGCGCACCCGCCTTGAGCGCGGTGTACATGTTCATCGGCTGGCCGTTGACCCGTTGACTGTGTACTCGGATCGCTTTCCAAGATTGAACCCGATGCTTGCCCGCAGTGAGGCTTTATATGCAGGTGTCTTGCAGGCGGCAAACGGAAAGGCCTTTGATATTGTGGATTATCCGCTATGGAGCGCGCAGGGATTTGTGACTCAGCATTTTGGCAATGCGCCCGCTGTGGCCTGGCTGCAAACCACATTGGGGCAATTGCTAAAACTTTATAACCGCCCCGCCAGCCCCGAAGAAAATGCGATCTTGTCGCTTGAAAAAATGTGTCTGGAGCAGGCGGATGGCATTCTGGCAGATTCAAACAGTATTCTGGCGGAGGTTAAGCAGGATTATGGGCTGCGGTTGAATGCGCCTGTGGGCATTGCCCATTTGGGATTGCCGCGCATCGCCTATCCGCCGCGCATCAGAGATCGCAGACTGGTGAATGCGCTGGTGGTGGGGCGTCTTGAAAAGCGCAAAGGTACGCCGTTTTTAATGGATACCCTGCCTCATCTTTTGCGCCGCTATCCTGAGTTGCATGTGCATTTTGCCGGGCGTGATAACAGCCATGCAGACGGGTGGCAGGCGGCTCATGACGGGGCCGACTACTCACAGTTTTTTAGGAACCAGTTTCCGGGGCTGGCGGAACGGGTCCACTTCCACAATTATGTCAGTGAAAAGCAATTGATGGAACTTTATGCCGCGGCTGATCTGCAGCTGGTTCCGTCTTTATATGAATCATTTGGGTTGATCTATCTGGAGGCCATGCGGGCCGGGGTGCCGGTGGTGACTTTTGAAGCGGGCGCAGCGACAGAGATTTTCCCGAATGGAGAGCAGGATGGGGCGCTGATCACGCCTTTGGAAGACGGTGCGCTGTTTGAAGCTGCGGTGGGCAGGCTGGTGGAAGATCGCGCCCTGCGCATCGAGACCGGACAGAGAGGCCTGAAGCGCTTCGAGCAGGCTTTTACTGCCGCAGAGATGGCCCGGACGACTGCGCGTTTTTATGAAGAGGTGCTGCATTCAGGTCCGCGTAAGACACGGCGCTCTGCAAAAATTTATCAGGTGATGGAAGGCTTACGGTTTGGGGATGCGGTCAGTACGATCACGATCCGTAATGCGGATGTGCTTGAAACACTGGGGCAGCCGCGCACGATCCTGACGCGTTATGCCAATGAAAAAGTGCGTCACTTTACTTCATCCAGAAATGTGATTTTTAACAACCCGGCCTGCGGACTGATCTTTCATTACTGGGGTTACAGTCATTCAACCTGGATGCTGCCGATCGTGCAGGGCCGCAAGGCTTTGTATTTTCATAACATTACGCCGCCGCATTATTTCTCTGCAGAGTCTCCCAATTTTCATGGCACATCTCAGGGCTATGCTCAACTGGCGCAGATCGTTAACCGTTTCGATCTGTTGATCGGCGATTCGCAATTCAATATTGATTGTCTGGCTGAATATTTACACAGCCCCAAGCCCGCGCTTGTCATTCCGCCGATCGTGGATGTGAAGCAGATACAAGACGCGCCCTGTGACCCGCTCACGCTGGCGCAGTTGAATGTGCCCGGCCAAAAGAATATTCTATTCGTGGGCCGTGTGGTGCGCAATAAACGTCAGGATCTGTTGATGCAGGCTTTCGATCATTACCAGCGTGAGGTTGATCCGCGCGCGCATTTATGGCTGGTGGGCAATGATCATGGTGACCCTGCGTATCGCGCCGAGCTGGAGAGTTTGCGCCTTTCTCTGCGTTCGGGTGATCAGATTCATTTTTACCGGCAAGGTGGCAGATGAGGCTGTGAATGCCTATTACCGCGCCGCGCATATCTTCCTGAGCGCTTCAGAACATGAAGGCTTTGGGATGCCGCTGATCGAAGCCATGGCGCTGGATATTCCGGTGATCGCTCTTGCTTCGAGCGCTGTGCCTGAAACAATGGGGCAGGGCGGACTGTTGGTGTATGATTGGAATTCGGCGCAGGTGGCTGAGTTGATGCAGCTTATGCTCAATGATACGCAATTAAAAGAGCGGACTCTGGCAGCGCAGCGGCTTAATTTAAATCGTTTCTCTGTTCGTGAGGCTGCAATACGTATGAAGGCGGCAGTCCGATATTTGCAAAATGGTAAAAAAGAAGCGATGTTGCAGTTAATGACCCCTGTGCTATACTAATAAATAATCACTTTAGGAAGGAAATCTTTATTACCATGACATCAAAAGACAAATCACTAAAACAATCGGTTTTACTCTCGGTGCCTACAGAAGCGTTGGACGAAATCTTGCGACAGATTGATCAAAACCTTCAATCACGGTCTCAACTGTATAATTCACCTGAATTGAACGAGGATAGACAGCTTTTTCACCTTCAGCCTCCGCCTTCTCCTCCTGATTTTATGGGGATGTTAATTAATATTCGAAATGCTCGCGCGCCTTATTACGTTATCAACGGAAACCCGCTTGGCAAATTTATTAAAACTATACACAACCTGATTGTGAAAGTATTTGGACGCAAACAGGCTTACTTAATGAACTCAACCTTTAACCTGCTTGAGACGATCTTAACCAATTAAATGCGGAGAGGGAACATGCTAGATTGCAAAACAATACAGATCAACGATCTTACCGGTTTGGATTTGTTGCAGAGAGAAAACTCGGTTTGTTGGACAACGACTATAAAAACCTGCTAAATAAATTAGAACAAATCGCTGCGACTCAGGAAAAACAATTCTTCAATATACGGAGAGGTTAGATACTCAACATAGGGAGTTGGAGCAGATGGTAGTTCAACATAGTGAGTTAGAACAGATGGTAGTTCAACATAGTGAGTTTCAGCAAAAGGTAATTCAGGACATGCAAGGCTTGTCTGCTTGGATTGATGTTGTGTCACGCAAAAACCAAGCCCTTTCAATGGATGTTCGTGAAGCTTTAGCTGCCCATCCTCAGAAAAAAGCAGAGTTGCCCGACCCACTTATTTTGGATGCCAAAAAATATGCGCAGCGTTTGTTTGATATGAAGGGACGTGTCAAGAATCAATTTAGGATACGGAGAAAAACCTCTTCCAGACTATATTAATGTTGACTCAGCGCCCACTTCCGGATGTAGATATTGTTGCAGATATTAGGAGAATCCCGTATGAACCAGGTAGCCTTTTTGAGATATCCTCTGCTCATTTGATTGAACATTTCCGTGAACATCAGTCGCGAGTTGTGATTTTGCCTTATTGGAGAAGTTTGTTGCAACCAGATGGCCAGTTACGGATTATCTGCCCAAATTGGGCTGCCATGCTGAACCAAATGAACTCGGGAAAAATGACCTTGTCTCTTTTTAAAAAAATTACTTTTGGCGCCCAGGATTACGAGGGTGACGATCTTTCTGGCGTATACACCAGAGACATTGGGAGATCTTTACGAGAGGTGGGATTCAGCCAAGTGGAGGCTATCGTTCTTGATCGAATGAATGGTGGATGCCCGGAGATGGAGATTGTAGCAAAGGGCTAGCACTTTAAAAAAATAAAGATATAAGGCAGTATTCATTATTTTTTTTGAGTATCGTTTGCGGTGAATTCCAAAGTTTTTTTCATTGTGCTCCATCCCATAAGTAATAAGCGTTGTTGTTAAAATATATTTGTTTGAAATGTGCCGAAATGAGATTTCCTTGAATATTACACAGAGTTTGTTGCTGGCTATATTTAACTAGGTGAATTTACTTTGTCCAAAAACCTTGTTTTTCAGCACACCTTTGGAGATGGTATAAAATAGAAGTGTTATATTATCGTAAAACACTTTAAGTTTGGTAATTTAAAAAGGAAAATGAAAATGTCATCATTAACTTGTTCAATAATAATAAATACCTATAATCGTGCCCCTACTTGGAGCGCTTGTTAAGTGGTTTTGAACATCTGAGAGGTACTGATTTTGAAGTTGTCGTGGTTAATGGCCCGTCCACTGATCATACCGCTAATATTCTTGAAAATATAAAGGGGCGTATCAAGATTGTGACTTGCCCTTCTAAAAACCTATCCCATTCCCGAAACTTAGGATTGCAGAAGCTGCGGGGATATTGTAATATTTATTGATGATGATGCTCTTCCCATAAAACCTGACTGGGTTGCTCAATTTGTAAAAGCTTTTGAAAAAGACAAATCTATTGCAGCAATTGGCGGCGGCGTGTGGCATAAAAATACAGATTTTCTAGAATTAGACGGGGGCTTAACTTCTGAATATGGTTTCCAAATATATAAAGGTGGCTCATTATCAGATATTGCCCTGACGGGAAGTCGATGGCTGCTGCGGACTCCGGAGGGAATGCTGCTTTTATTCGTAGGGTGCTAATAAAAATTGGTGGTTTTGACGAATTTATAAATACTATCGTGATGATACGGATGTCTGTATGCGAATAGCACGTCACGGCTTTAAAATAGGCTATCTTCGAGACAATGGCATTCGTCACTTTCCTCTCCGTCCGAAAGAAGAAATAACATATATGACCGGAACTGGGATGTGATTTCGGCCAGTGATACATACTACGCATTGAAAAATGGAACTGACCACCTTGTTTTAGGATTCTAAAAACAATACGATATGCACCTAAGAAAAGTTTTGTTAGTGAAATCAATGCATATTATAAAAACAAACAAATCAGCTTAATAAGATTACTTAAAATAAAGGGACAGTGGCTTCAAGGTCTAATTTATGGACTGTGGAAAGGCGTCTTCCAAGATCGTCAACTTCACAAGTTTGGTGATATAAGGCCAACATATCTTCCTTTTGTAACTAATAAGCCAAATGGGAAGTTTTGTATTGCTTTGTTGACTCAAACTATTCCTAGCCAGTCAGGCTACGGGGGATTAGGCGGTACACTTTGATTTGGCTCGTGGATTGCACGAACGTGGACATGAAATTCATATTATTTGTAAAGATGAAACTACTTTCCGGTTTGAGAACTTAGATTTTACTATTCACGGTTTATCCAGATCTTACATTGATTATCGCCTGATTAATATTATCCAAATGTAAATGGAGCATTAAACTATGCTCTTGCAGTAGAGAAGAAAGTTGTAGAGCTTTTCAAACAGGGTATTGAGTTTGATGTTGTTCATGCTTCAAACTGGAATGAAGAAGCAGTAGCTATCATAAGGGAAAACATATATCCTACTGCTCTTATGCTTGTGACTCCCCTCTCTCAGATTATTCAAACCGAAAAATGGGATACTAATAATGACCTCAAGTCTTGTGTTGCTCTTGACCGCTGGCAGATTGAAAATGCAGATGTAGTCTGTGTTCCTTCCAAGGGTGTGCTCAAAAGCTATGAGTCTCTGATGGATATTCACTCCGATGATTTTTCTCGTTTAGAGATCACCCCGCTTGGGATTACTCCTGAATACTCTTCCGCCGCTTCTCACCCATCAGGTCCTCGTCGGTTACTTTTTGTAGGACGTTTGGAATGGCGCAAGGGAATTCATACCTTGCTTGAGGCTCTGCCTGATCTTATGCAGCGTTTTCCAGATTGGGAATGTCACATTGTTGGTAACGACCAAATTCCCGCAATTAACAATGAAACCTTTAAGCAGGGATTCCAAAAAAGATATAACAACGCTCTCTGGTTAAATAGGGTTATTTTTCATGGTATGGTTCCTCAGGATGAACTGCTTGCTCATTATCAGTCTTGTGATCTCTTCGTTGCCCCCTCACTCTTTGAGTCTTTCGGCCTTATTTTTCAGGAAGCCATGCAGTATGGCAAGCCTGTTGTCGGCTGTTTGACCGGCGGGATCCCTGAAGTAGTGGAACATGGCGTTGAAGGTCTGTTGGTTCCCCCCGATCAGCCGGAAGCGTTGGGTGCCGCATTGGCTCGCCTGATGCAGGATGATGAGTTGCGCCTGCGCATGGGCAACGCGGCCCGTGCGCGCATCCACGAGCGTGATAACTACCAGACCATGGCTGCCCGCCTAGAAGAAGTTTACCGTCGCGTCATTGTAAAAAAAGGCGCACAATACAAAGCCCGCCGCAAAGCCATTTGGGGATGAGCAGCTTGTGCAATATTTGATATTCAAATATTGATTTTCCTCAATGGGTCAGGGGAGGCAGGGGGGAATAAGGATTGGAAGTTTAAAATGAAGAAATTTTTTTATTTTTGGTCTATAGTCAGCCTGCTTACGATTGTTAATTTGCTTGTCTTTGATCTGTTGATTTTTTTTAGTCCCGAAAATATTCAGGTGCAATTTGCGCCTGATGATATGTATTATTATCTTCAACTGGCAAAGAATTTTGCAAAATTTGGTCAATGGACATTCGATTCGGGTGTTAGCATTACCACTGGTTTTCATCCCTTACTGGCATATTTGCTTGCATTACTATACAGAGTGTTTCAACCTGCTTTAGAATCGTTCGTTCTGTACAATGTTGGGTTAAGTGCAACACTAACTGTGTTTGTGGGTGTGTATCTTTGGCAAAAGAGTTTGAGCTTCAAAAATGGTTATTTCTTTTTGTTCTCAGCTCTTTTTATGAGCACGCAAGGTTTTTTGTTTAATTCGGTGTCTGGTGTTGAATGGTCCCTTGTTATTACTCTGGCTGTAGTGTATTGCTTTACTTTCTATCAATCTGCAGAAGAGCCTGGAACATCCATTATCTTATTCGTTGTTGGGGGATTGCTAAGTCTGGCGCGTTCCGATTCAGGCTTGCTTCCCTTGGCTGTTTTTCTGGCCAGTGTCGCAACGGTTGATTCTTCCATTAGAAAAAATAACACCATGGTTCGCTCGTCTCTCGCGGGGTTGCTTGGCGCAAGCGTGGGGTCGGACTTGTTTTTTTCATAACTATTGGTTTACAGGAAATTTTCTGCAGGTAAGCGCACAAATAAAGCTATTCTGGTCTCAGTTTAATCCATTTCATATGGATTTGATATCACGTGTATTCGGATTTGATATTTTTTTTAAAAACACGCTGAGGTATTTACAAACACCATTCCTGATTTTATTAGCGCTTATCTTTTTGGGCTTCATGCTCAAGCACGAATATGACTCTGAGGTTTCTTTGAGGTTTTCGTGGTTGAAGCAGAAGAGCCGTCGTGGTCTCACTTTGTTTGTTGCCTCCGTATTTTGTTCGGCGGGTTATATCGCTTTATATCAGTATAGCGGTTCGATTCAGAACTGGTACACCGCAAATTTACAGATCCCTTTGTTTATTATCAGCGTTGGAGTTGCTTGGTATTTTCAGGAGTATTATCCGCGCAAAGAAAAAATTACTCAGGGGGTCTTTTCAGCAATTGCTCTTGTTACAATCCTGTTGAATCTTTTTTCGATATATCCTGTCAAGACGCATGGAGTGTGGCCGCACCAGCAAATCATGCTCACAGCAGGCAGGTATTTAAATGCTAATCCGTTGAATGAGCGAATTGGAGCATGGAACGCAGGGATCATCGCATATTATGAGGGTGGTCACATAATAAACCTTGATGGTTTGGTTAATAATGATATCTATCCTTACGCCATCAAAAATGAGCTGCCCGTTTATCTACGGAAAAAGGATATCGGTTATGTAATTGATTTTGAACCGATGTTTACTCTTTACACCAAACGCGGTGGTTATGATGATCCTGATTTTCTACAAAGACTGGAGCCTATTATCCAATTCGATCAAGGTCAATTTAACTGGAAATTTCTAACGCTCTATAGAGTGAATAATCAACCTTGATAGATCAGTGAAGATAATTAATTTGGGTAGACCTCTTGTATAAGTAAGGTGTAATAAACCACTAAGTCACAACACCTGCACCGTCCGCCAGGGCAGGTGTTGTGACTTATCACTCTGGAGGTCGTGGTAAAAAATAGATTTTTATAAGAGATCAAATGTAGAAAAATGCTGGCACCATGAACTCCCGAGGCTGCATCAGGGCAATGTAACGTGAACGTTAAGATTTCCCTGACCTTGGAAAGGCCACATATAAAGGTCTTTTTTCAGCGCCTGTATGGCGGTCGGGTATAATAATTTATGTCAAACCCATATGGAACCAGTTAAATTTATTGATAAGCAGAATATCGGATCATGGATATTAATCGAGACGCATTTATCTTTTTAGCACATTCCCATCAACCCGACCTCATAGAAGAATTCAATAAAATTGAAACCGCCTGCCGCGCATATGGCGACGCGTGGTTTCTTTTTCAGGGAGAGGATCGCAATTTTAAACTCGATCATCCCGGTCAGCGCCTCGAACAGTGCGCACTGGATGACCTGCTGAAATGCGGCTTCGCCTCCACACACCCCTTCATCATCCCCGGGAATTCACACTTTTTAATCCTCTGGTTTTTTAGAAAACACCCGCACTACCGCCGATACTGGGTGATCGAATATGACTGTCGCTTTTCAGGGTCATGGGCAACCCTCTTTGAAGCATTCAAAGATCAGGATGCTGATTTCGTCACCTCCTACATTCACAGTCACGCCGAAGAACCGGATTGGGATCATTGGCAGATCGGCCATCCCACCCAAACGATCCCGCTTGAAAAGCGGCTGCGGTGTTTTCATCCGCTTTACCGCATTTCAAATGCCGCCCTGAAATTTCTTGAAAAAGCGCATACCGAAGGCTGGGTCGGGCATTCCGAAACACTTATCCCCACCCTGCTCCATCACAACAAATACTCCCTGCAGGATTTTGGCGGAGACGGTAGCTTTGTCCCCCGGGGCTGGGAAAATAAATTTTACACAGCGCCCATGCATGGCACACGTGGCTGGCTTGATCAGGGAACCATGCGCTTTCGGCCTGTCCATGAGCAAATCGGCAGCCTGAAAGATAAGATCTATCACCCCATAAAAAACTCCGAAACCGAAGCAGAAAAAAACGTCATCCTGCCCCGCGAAAATATCCAGCCTCATCAGCAGCTGGGCGAGCCCCGCTCATTCAGCATTGTCTACAGTTGGCCTGCCTCCGCCTGATCAGATTCACCCAGGTTGGCAGTCTAAGTGCAGGCGCCATCCATACCACGGGTAGGGCAGGGTATCTATTTTATGGGCCTTACATAATGCACCCGGCAGGTGACTGGCTTCTGGTGCTGCGCGGCGAGTTCAGCAAACTGGAACATGCCTTTCTGGATATTACCAACGTGGTCAAAGAGTGTCTCATTCACCAGTCGAACCTTGCCATGGACTGCATAAAACCAAACGGCATTCTGGTCATTCCATATTCAATTGCATCCCCCTTGCGCGATGTGGAGTTCAGGCTGTATGTTTCGCCAGATGACGACCTCTCCATCCGCGATTATCGCATCCTCTCGGCAGATACAGCTAATTTTGAATCCGGTGCCGGGGGTATTCGCTAGATTCTCATCAATACGGGTAAAATATCTGCACACTACCCTGCCATGCGGGGGGAAACATATCAATCAAAAGAAGGATAAAACACCATGCCTACAGCGCTCGTTACCGGACTCACAGGACAGGATGGCTCCTACCTGGCAGAATTCCTACTTTCAAAAGGATACACCGTAATTGGGATGTCGCGGCGTACCAGCTCCATGAACTTTGAGCGGATCAGCCACATTCAAGATGACCTGACCCTGATTCAGGGTGACCTGCACGACCAAAGTTCGCTTGTCTCCATTTTGGAAACCTACAAACCGGACGAAATTTATAATCTGGGCGCGCAGTCCTTTGTCCCTGCTTCGTGGCAGCAAGCCGTCCTGACTGCCGAAGTCACCGCCATCGGTGTCTTGCGTATGCTGGATGCGATCCGTCAAACAAATCCTAAAGCCAGGTTTTATCAGGCATCCAGCAGTGAAATGTTCGGAAAGGTACTTGAAGTCCCGCAGCGTGAAACCACACCTTTTTATCCCAGAAGCCCATATGGGGTTGCCAAAGTCTACGGGCATTGGATCACGGTCAACTACCGTGAGTCTTATGATCTATATTCTGTCTCAGGGATTTTGTTTAATCACGAAAGTCCGCGCCGTGGGTTGGAGTTTGTCACGCGCAAGATCACGCACAGCGGCGGCGATCAAATTGGGCAGGGCAAAAGAACTGCGTTTGGGAAACCTCGATGCCCAGCGTGACTGGGGATTCGCCGGTGATTATGTGCGCGCCATGTGGATGATGCTTCAACACGAAACCCCCGAAGACTATGTGATCGGCACCGGAGAAACCCATTCAGTTAAAGAATTTTGTGAGATCGCTTTTGGTTGTTTAAATCTAAACTATCAGGAATATGTAATCCAGGACCCGCAGTTTTACCGCCCGGCAGAAGTGGACCTGCTGATCTCTGACCCGTCCAAGGCCAATAATGTGCTGGGTTGGAAGCCAAGCGTCACATTCAGCGAATTGGTTGAAATGATGGTCAAGGAAGATATCAAGCAATTAAGCAAAACTTAAAACAGCCTGACAAAAAAAATATCCGATCAGGCCGGTTTCCTTACCACCACGAACAGATCATCTCCACGGCCATCCGTGGAGAAACCATTTTCTAATAAAATTTTGAAGATCGGAGAAAAATCCGAGTAGGCCATAACCGACATACAATGCACATCTTTGTTTCGTACAATTTCAAATCCGGCTTCTTTTGTCAGTTGTAAGACTTCATTCATTGTATATTCACGGACATGCTTATCGAAGAACCAGGGCGGATTCCCTTCCAGGGTTAATTTAACGTGCATGATGGATGCGGCGTTTGGAGTGGTGAGAAAGAGAATGCCGCCCGGCTTAAGAGCCTTGTAACTCTCCCGCAGCAGCGCCATAAATCCAAGTTTATAAAAACCCTCGTTGAATATCTCGCTGATCGGGTCAGAAAGATGTTCCACCAATTCGGTGCAAACAATCAAGTCTATTGTCTCTGCTTCTGTTTTCCACGGGTTGCGTAGATCCCAGTCTGTATTGCTCCACGCGATAGCCGGGAATTTTTGACGCCAATAATCGCTGGTAATGCTTTCCACGCCCAGGTCCATGGCTTTTGCGTTTTCAGGGAGAGTCCGGAAAATTTCGTTGATCCAGTTTTCGGTCAGCATGATACGGTAGACATGCGTATCCCAGAAATCATGGGTATCTTTGGCATATCCGCGCATTGCATATAATTCATGCATCCTTCTTATGTTGCCGTCAACTTCTGATTTTTCCAGTTGATTCACGTCTGCAAATAAAGATCGATTTATTTTCTGCGCATCCTTTGCGTGGATGAATTTGTTCTTTAGCCAGTTTGAGATGCGCTGTCCACGCCAAAAAATGGCGCGCAGAAAACGCAGAAGTTTAATTTGCTGCATACTTTACCTTTGGGTGAATGATATAAATTCGATTTTATTATAAAACGGTTTTGCTTATTTTTGCCCGTGCGTTCAGTCTGCGGCGCACCCCGTAATTCTGTAGATCTGGGTTTTAGGCAGGGAAAATACATTTTTATACCAGTCAGGAGTTTCGTTCAGTTGTGTCCAATGGAAGCTTTGTGGCGTTCCTCCAATGTAAACGTAATTTACTTCCTGCTCGCAAAGCATATCAAGCGTGCTTTGTTCGCCAAAATTTAGAGCATAGGGCGCACCAAATATTGGTCTGCCGGCCAGGGAGGGAATCCAGATTCCCGCGTCCGTTCCCGTAAAGCCTTCGGACGAGGTTGAAGTGAACACATTTAACTCCGTTGTCGCGATCAGGATTTGTGTATCTATTGGCAAATTTCTCTTGATCCAATCAAATGCAATCAGATCGTCGCTGCTGACGATCTTACAGCAATCGGATGGGCGAAAATTGTAGTTTGTAAAAGAGTATAAAAATATGAAACCCAAAAGAAACAAGCTGATTACGCCCCCTGCTGCTTTATTAAAAGCCCCCGGTTCTTGTTCTCTGGAATGAAAATATTGTTCCACCCCCGCAAATCCCAGTCCGCCGAGCAGGGACAAAGGCAGATAAAGGAGCATTTCAACAAATGGCCTGTCCAAAATGGTTTGATACCCATATCTCGCCGATAGTATGTTGACCGGAATAAACAAACTGGCAAGTAAAAATAAAATGACCAGAAGGCTGGAAAGGGTCAGGCGGGGAAAGGTTTTGTACGCAGCCATGGATAATAATACTGCGAGGCTGGTCATGACATATCCACTTTGGATGTATGGATCAAATACCACTTTGAGAACATCGCTGGATTGAATAAGGAAATATTCCGCCAGGAATCCGCCAAGGGTCAAAAATAAAAGCAGCAATTGAATCCACTTCGGGGAGTTCAGCCACCACTTTGCGATGATCCACGCCGCAAAAACAATGCCGATGACCAACACGGATCTGGTATGAATAAGCCCGGCAGCCGCAATTCCCAACCCAGGCAGTATATATTTTTTCCATTGTGTTGAAGGAGAAAGATTAAATCGAAATGTGGCATATCCGATATTGAGTACAAACTGAAGGATGATCAGGCTGGTCAGCGCCGGGTATTTTCCCCAGTTGACAGCATAAGCCGGCATGTACCACCCGAAGCTGGCGAGTAGAACCGCGAGGAGTCCGGCTTTATCTGAACTGGTTTCATGCCTGACGATAAAAAAAACGGGGATGGGGATCATGGCTAAAATGATCTGCCCAAAAATCATCATACTATCCATCACATACCATTGCACAGAAGAAGGCAGCGCGGCGGTCATTAAATGAAAACCCAAATGGTAGTATCTTGAATCCGGTAGACTTGTTTGCAGGATGGATTGCGAATTTCTATAGATGCCCAGCAGATATCGAATGATCCTATAATGTTCCGCCGAGTCAAAATATAAAGGGGTGATGGCTTCAGAGATAAAAACCAGCCGCAGGAAGATGGAAACACAAAAGATCAGGATCAATACCGTCAGAGTTGATCTTGAACCCTGCGCGGGTTGTATTTGTGCCTTACGCTGCAGGAACATCAACGCTAAAGAGAGCAGCGCCAGTGGAATCAACAGGCTTAGGTCAGTTCTTTGAAAATGGTTCAGTGAAAAAATAAATAGGGATCCAAAGAGGAACGGCAATAAACTTCCCGCCAGACCAAAGGAAAAATATTCGGCAGCGGTCAGCGTGTCTTTGAAAATTATTTTTAATACGGATAATGTAATTGTATAGCCCAAAAAGATGACCAGCAAAATCCATGCCAGGATACTCCAGTTATTAAAAACAACCAGCCATCCATCAAGCAGTAAATTCATTTTGGGTTAGGGATAGGACGAATTAGGATAGGAGTCAACTGCTGTTCCTGTTACGGATGGAGTTGTTTGCGTCCTTCCCACCGTTACTGTGGGAGTCTCTGTAGGGATCAGCGGAGTTTGGGTTGCTGTCGCGCGAAGAGTTTGAGGCGCTGTCTCGATTGGTGTTGTAGAGTCTGTGATTGGTGTTGAAAGCGCGAGAAAGGAAATGTTTAAAACTCCCTTTGCGATCAGATGCTCATCATCTCTTGAAAGGACTTGCAACTCTATCGTTTCTCCAAGAGAGATTTTTCCCCGACACAATAGATGCTGGTGGGGAAATCCTCAACCTGCCGGCATTCATAAGCACTTTGAACGCCATCTCTTGTGATCTTCAAATCGAAATCCGGAAAGGATGGGTCTGTGGTTATGAAATTTATCAGTGATTTGTTTTCGTTTTCGGTTCCAAAGGATGCAACACATAATTCGGCTTGAGAATTGACATTGCAGTAGGCGATCTCAATCACGGGCTGGCCGGGAGTCTGCCCGGATTCAGAATTTTGATTAAAAAGGGAGGTACATCCCCCCGTGACCAAAACGATTAAACCCATAAAAATATTGATACTTATTGTAAATTTGTTCTTCTTCAAGCGATCTCCTCACGGCAAAAAACTCAAGCTTTGAGTTTTTTGCACTGTTTTATGTTAAAAAGTGTAACATTACCGGCTGATTTCTGCCATAGGGGTTGTTTGGTCGCCCATGGCTATTCCAAAGTGGCGGCCGTATTCGCGGCTAAAAAATTTGAATTGCATACGTCATATATTCTAAGATCAGGAGTTTCTCAACCGGTTTTGCAAAATCAGCAGGGAAAATGGGGGATACGATTTATGATAGAGTGTGTCATAATTCTAAAAAAAATAGGAGAAGAATATGCTAAGAAAACTATTGACCGTTATGCTTCTTTTGGGATTCATGGTCCCGGCAAATATTGCTTTTGCGCTGCCCTCCACCTCTTCCAACTCTATTGATTCTTTCTCCTTGACCGATTCTCCGCCTTTACTGGGTTTTACACAGATCATCAGCGGATTAGTCTCACCAGTCTCGATCACTCACGCTGGAGATGCGTCTGGACGCTTATTCATCACATTACAAGGCGGGAAAATTATGATCTATGATGGGGCGCAGGTTGTAGGCACACCATTTTTAGATGTCACCTCTTTGATCTCAACTGGCGGTGAGCGGGGACTTTTAAGCGTTGCCTTTCATCCTAATTACGAGAGCAATGGGTTTTTATATGTCTTTTATACACGTTCATCAGATGGGGCGCTTGTAATTGCGCGTTATCATGTTTCTCCCGACCCAAATATAGTGGATGCATCCTCAGCCTTTGTTCTCTTAACAATTCCACATGCCGGCGCTTCGAACCATAATGGCGGGCAGCTTCAATTCGGCCCGGACGGGTATCTCTATATTGGCACAGGCGATGGCGGCACGGGGGGCAGCAGTGCGCAGAGCGGCACGTCCCTGCTTGGGAAAATATTGCGAATTGACGTGGACAACGGCTCGCCCTACGCCATCCCTGCTGATAATCCATTTAATTCAAATGCAGCCGTTGAAGATGAAGTCTGGGCTTTAGGTTTGCGTAACCCCTGGCGTTTTTCCTTTGATCGGCTGACAGGTGATTTGATCATCGCAGACGTAGGTCAGAATGATTGGGAAGAGGTGAACATTCAACCCGATTCCAGCGCTGGCGGCCAAAATTATGGATGGCCTTGTAATGAAGGGATGCATCCATACGCGAATTTTGTTTCTTGCACGCATGGAGTCATTACAAATCCCGCAGTCGAATATAGCCACGGGACGTCAGATAGTAATGGGTGTTCCATCACAGGCGGTTACCGATATCGTGGAAATGCCTATCCGGGTTTATACGGCGTTTATTTATACGGCGATCTTTGCACAGGCCGTGTTTGGGGCGCATCGCCTGATGGCAGCCTATGGACTGCCGTGGAACTTTCGGACACTGCCTATACCATCACCACTTTTGGTGAAGACGAAGCCGGAGATTTATACGTTGTAAATTATTCGAGCGGAGCGGTCTATAAAATACTGGCTTCCAGCTTTTCAGATGTAGCGCCAACCTATTGGGCCTGGAACTGGATCGAAGACTTATACGGAGCCGGCATCACCGGCGGATGTCTCACTGCCCCGTTAAGTTATTGTCCTGAGAATTCTGTCACACGCGCACAAATGGCGGTCTTTCTCTTAAAGGGAATTCACGGCTCCGCTTATATCCCGCCTGCGGTGGGAGTTGACACCGGCTTCGCAGATGTCGCCGCTGATCACTGGGCTGCCGCATGGATCAAGCAACTCGCCGCCGAAGGCATCACCAGCGGATGCGGCGCAGGGAATTATTGCCCCGAGAATTCTGTCACACGCGCGCAAATGGCAATCTTCCTGCTGAATGCAAAATATGGATCAGCCTATGAACCGCCCGTCCCAACCGGCATGTTTATCGACGTGCCCATCGGATATTGGGCTGATCAATGGATCGAACAACTTGCCTTTGAAGGCATCACCAGCGGGTGCGGCTCCGGCATCTACTGCCCAGATGCAGATGTCACCCGCGCGCAAATGGCGGTCTTTCTTATGAGAACTTTCAATCCGTAGCTTTATGACTTGTTGTTCCATACGACTCTCGTCTTGGATAACAAAGGTGACAGATTAATATAACTTAGGATGTGTACGTCATGATCTTCAAAACAAAAAAAGCCCTGCTTTTATCCTTATGCGTCCTGATGCTTTTGGGGAATACCCCAATGGACACACAAGCCGTCCCCATGCGATTTGCCGTGATCGGCGACTATGGACTCGCAAGTCAGCCTGAACAGGATGTGGCAACACTCGTTAACAGTTGGAACCCTGATTTTATTGTCACACTTGGCGATAATAATTACACCACCGGTTCCGCCGCAGAAATTGATGCCAATATCGGCCAGTATTATCATGACTATATATATCCTTATCAAGGATCATATGGCGCGGGCGCTGCTGCCAATAAATTCTTCCCCATTCTAGGAAATCATGATTGGGAAACTCCCAACGCACAGCCATATCTTGATTACTTTAGTCTGCCGGGAAATGAACGCTATTACGATTTTATTCAGGGCCCGATTCATTTCTTTGTATTGGATAGTGATCCTCGTGAGCCGGATGGAACCAGCGCGTCTTCCATACAAGCTCTGTGGCTGAAAGCCGGACTATATACATCCACCTCGCCCTGGCAGATCGTTCTGCTCCATCATGCCCCATATTCCTCCTCCTCACATGGTTCCAACACAAATATGCAGTGGGACTATAAAGGCTGGGGAGCAGATGCCGTCCTCGCCGGGCACGATCATACCTATGAAAGAATTGTGATAGACGGTCTGCCTTATTTTGTAAATGGACTGGGTGGAAGCACCATCTATCCATTCAATACGCCCGTCACAGGGAGTGAAGTGCGCTACAACAACAATTATGGAGCCATGCTCATCACAGCCCTGGATACCCAGATCACATTTCAGTTTTGGAGCCGGACACCAACCAAAAGGGATGAATATATTTTACAAACAACCTTCGCAGATGTTGCCAAAAATTACTGGGCCTGGTCATTCATTGAAAGCCTGAAAAATGCCAACATCACCGGCGGATGTCTCACCACTCCGTTAAGTTATTGCCCTGAGGATTCTGTCACACGCGCGCAAATGGCGGTCTTTCTCTTAAAAGGAATTCACGGCTCCACTTACATTCCGCCTGTGGTGGGATCTGATACCGGCTTCGCAGATGTCGCCGCCGATCACTGGGCTGCCGCATGGATCAAGCAACTCGCCGCCGAAGGCATCACCAGCGGATGCGGCGCAGGGAATTATTGCCCTGAGAATTCCGTCACACGTGCGCAAATGGCAATCTTCCTGTTGAATGCAAAATATGGATCGGCCTATGAACCGCCCGCCCCAACCGGCGTATTTACCGACGTGCCCATCGGATATTGGGCCGATCAATGGATCGAACAACTTGCCTTTGAAGGCATTACCAGCGGGTGCGGCTCCGGCATCTACTGTCCTGAGGCAGATGTCACCCGCGCCCAAATGGCTGTTTTTCTTGTAAAGACTTTCGGCCTGCCATAGAAAAAAACGCATCGAGGTAAACTGAACCCCGGTGCGTTTTTTTGCAAAACCGTAAACTGTTTTTAGATTTGGCAGGCGTATAATAATTTAAAATATTTTCTCTTTGGAGAAATTTCAAAGAAACCCAAAATATTGCTGATAAACCATATAAAAATTTTCAGATTGGAGGATTTTATGCAACGTAAAGTATTTGTTCTATTCTCAACATTTATCCTGCTTGTCTTGCTCATCGCACCGCTTGGCACAGCCGGCGCTCAAGCCCAGCAAACCATCACTGGCATTCTCAACATTCGATGGGGCGACGGCCCATCGGGCTCCGTCACCACCTACCAGATCATTGCAGATAACAAACAAACCACAGTCCTGCAAATGGATACTGCCATGGAATCATCCGGCGGAGTGCTGACTCTGAATCAGAAACGGGTGACAGTTACCGGGAAGTGGGACACGGCTCTTTCGGCGCTGGAGGCTGCTCCTGTTTTTCAAGCAGAATCCATTAACCTGGCAGATTCTCCCAGTGGCAGCGTTCTTCAATCCAATTCTGTTTCTGCCGCTGTCAGCGGGTCGCAACCGTGGATATCCATCATGTGCAAGTTTCCAGATTATCCCGCACAAGAACCGGCTTCGCTTTCCTATTTTCAAGATATGTATTCCAGTACCTATCCCGGTCTTAATCACTATTGGCAGGAAGTTTCCTACAATGCGATCAACGTGCTGGGCAGCACGGCTGTCGGTTGGTATGTACTTCCTCAGGCGCGCTCCTACTATATAAATAACCCAAACTTTTTAGATGTTCTGGCCGCAGATTGCATAGCCCAGGCAGATAATGATGTCTACTTCCCCAGTTATCAGGGTATCAATATGATGTTTAACTATGAGCTGGATGGGTTTGCGTGGGGCGGGTCACAGTATCTTGAGTTGGACGGTGTGTATGGCGGCTGGAGCACAACATGGGAACCGCCATGGGGGTATTCAGATATAACAGTGATCGCACATGAAATGGGACATGGCTTTGGCCTGCCGCATTCCTCCGGCGGCTACGGTCAGACCTATGATAATCAATGGGATGTAATGAGCGATACCTGGAGTAATTGCTATCGCCTTTCAGATCCCACCTATGGCTGTATCGGTCAGCATACGATCATGTTTCACAAGGATATCCTCGGGTGGATTCCTGCCGGGTTAAAATATACACTTAATTATTCCAATGCAGATGTTTCAGATGCGTTTAATCCCGGTGCCTACCTCATGGCAGAGATTCCAATCCTTGGGTCTGGGTTTAATTTGTACACTGTTGAAGCACGTAATAACACCGTAGGATACGACTCAAAACTGCCGGGACAGGGCATTATCATTCACGAGATAGATTATTCGCGAATGAATCCCGCCCATGTGGTGGATATAGATGGTAATGGAAATACAGGAGATGCTGGAGCTATTTGGAAAGTGGGAGAAACATTTACAGATTTGGCTAACAATATTTCCGTTTCTGTGCTGGCGGCCACAACAGATGGGTATCAGGTATCCATCCAGAATGGAGCGCAATTTGCCACGATTGAAATAGGTCACAGTGCTCAAATATTACCCTTTGTTGATGTACCTCTTAACTATTGGGCAAAAGGTTATGTTGAGCGTTTGTATGCCGCGGGCATCACCGGCGGCTGTGTCACCACCCCTAGTCTGCTGTATTGTCCTGAAAGCGGCGTGACACGCGCGCAAATGGCGATTTTTCTCCTAAAAGGTATTCATGGCTCGGGTTATGTCCCCCCTGCAGTGGATGCCGGTACTGGGTTTACAGATGTTCCAGTTGATTACTGGGCAGCCGCCTGGATCAAACAACTTGCCATCGAAGGCATCACCAGTGGATGCGGCGATGGAAATTACTGCCCGGAAACAACTGTCACCCGTGCCCAAATGTCAATTTTCCTTCTGAAAGCCAAGTACAGCTCCGCTTATACTCCGCCCAACCCCATCGGAGTTTTTACCGATGTGCCAGTTGGGTACTGGGCCGATAAGTGGATCGAACAACTGGCGGTTGAGGGGATTACCAGCGGCTGTGGGGCTGGCACATATTGCCCGGATAACTCTGTGACCCGGGCCCAGATGGCGGTTTTTCTAGTGAAGACCTTTAACTTGCCATAAATAATTGTGACTTGACGTGTTGCACTAAACCGATGTGTATAAAAAGATAGGCCTCTGAGCAGAGGCCTATCTTTTTATCATGTTTCTATAAGTTACTTACGACTATTTTCAAACAGCACTACGGCAGAGTAAATGTCTTTACCAGGAAGACAGCCATTTGAGCGCGAGTGACTGGGCTATCCGGGCAGTAGACACCAACTCCACATCCGCCAGTTATGCCTTCGACAGCAAGTTGCTCGATCCATTTGTCTGCCCAATAGCCAACAGGTACATCGGTGAAGTCACCAGTGGCGGCAGGCGGTGAATAGGATGAGCCGTGCTTGGCTTTCAATAGGAAGATAGACATTTGTGCGCGGGTAACAATTGTTTCAGGACAATAATTTCCGGCGCCGCAGCCGCTTGTAATTCCTTCAGCAGCCAATTGCTTGATCCAGGCGGCTGCCCAATAATCAGCGGCTACATCGCCGAAACCAGTGCTGCCTCCCACGGCAGGCGGTGTGTAACTAGATCCGTGCATGCCTTTCAATAGGAAGACAGCCATCTGAGCGCGTGTTACGCTGGAGTCGGGACAGTAGGCCAGGCTCGGAGAAGTAGCACATCCGCCAGTGATGCCGGCTGCGTAAAGTCGTTCGATCCAGGACCATGACCAATAGGCACCAGGCACATCAGAGAATGTGGCGGTCTCCTGCTGGAATAGACCACGGCCATAAGTTGTCGCGACTAGTTTTGTGTCCATCCAGAATAGTTCATCTACTGGTGTGTTGGTTGGACCGTTATGAGAAACATCCCAGGTGGCGCCGCCATCTACGCTGGTGAAAATCCCAAGTTCGGTTCCAATGTAGATCCAGTTTGAGTTAAAAGGATGGATGACAAGGCTTCGGACTGGCAGGTATGGTAAGCCTGTTAATCCAGACCCGGCTGAATCAGTCCAGGTGGAACCGCCATTGGTTGTGACCCACACATTGTCTGGGTTAAAACCACCGAAGGTGACATACGCCTTGCTGGTGTTGTTTTTGTCGACAGCGATACGCGTTACATACCGATCAGGCAACCCGGGTGAGTTGCTATCGACCTGTGCCCAGGTGGGGGTGGCGCTGGTGCCGTTTGTTGTCACGTAAACATCGCCATTGTTATGGCCGACCCAGATGATATCTGAGTTGCCCGGAGCAACCACGATCGCGCTGATATTACTGTTGCCAGTCGTTGGAGCCTTGATTACATACCAGGCTGGTCCCGTTGTGGAGGTGTTTGGAGCTTTGACATCATTCGTGCGCCATAGAGATTCGGCGCCGACCAACAAACGATTGGAATTGTTGGGGTCAAGAACCAAAGGTGCAATAAAATTGGCTTGTGAATTTTTTGCCTCGGTAATGGTATAGGGAGCCGATTTGTATTGGTATGCGAAGCCATCCCAATACTGACCCCAAATATCTTCAGAGAATACGCCGCCATTATTACTGCGATGTACCTGAGCGTAAATATATTCACCATAAAGGTAGTTGTCGTCCACAGGGTCTGCTGCAGACCAACCGCCATCGCCGCCAAAAGTTGTTGTCCAGCCTTCTGTGCCGCCAGCAGGTGTGTAGACCAGTGTTCCGTTATCTTGCGTGCCACCCACAATTTTTCCTGTGGTAGGGTTGCCTGCTGCGCCATAGAATTGGGTGATACCGAGGTTGTTATTTAGCTCTGTCCAACCGCTGGTTCCGACAACCGTGTACACATTATCTGCACGATACACGCCGCCGTCATTACCAAAAAGGACGGTTGTATTGCTGGTTCCGTTGAAGCCGGGTTGTTCAACAATCCAATGATGATCTGCGTGAGCGGAAGAAGGCGCATCCTGCCACACGCTAATTTGGGTTAAGGTAGCGCCGCCATCTGTACTGCGAAATAGATCAATGCCACCAACGATAAGGATATTGGGATTGGTTGGGTCAACCCAAAGAGGGGAATTCCAGCCATTAGCGCCAAAATTTTGCCCGGTATTTACACGAGAATAGGTTACGCCGCCATCTGTGCTTTTCCAGACCTCACCGCCATTAATCTCCACTGAAGCATACACGATGCTTGGATTGCTTGGCGCGTATGCAACTTCCACGCGGCCAGCGCCACTATCAATGGATGTGAAGGTTGCCGCAGTCCAGGAATCACCTGAATTTGTCGAGTAGTAGGCATTCTCCGACCTCGCTGCACTAATTGCCTTGGTGCCATCAACAGGATTAAAGTTAACATCACCAGGACGTGTGGAGCCTGTTACTGCCTTAACCCAGGATGTACCGCCATCAATACTTTTCCACGTGCCGCTATCGGTGGCTGCCAAAAGAATTAGAGGATTAGCAGGGCTGATCGCCAAGCGGTTAACAAAATACCATTCGTACGTATTGGTTGAGGCAAGCTGCGTCCAGGTTGTGCCGCCATTGGTAGTCTTAAAAACCCCACCGCCAACTGGTTCTGCGTATTCACTACCACCCCATCCTGTTTCGCCAGTACCAGCGTACAAAACCTCTGGATTGGTTGGGTCGATCACCATGGTGGAGACAGCCATGTTGGTCATGAAGTCATCCATAATCGCCCAGGAGGCACCGCCATTGGTGGTCTTCCAAATGCCACCAGTGACACTGCCAGCCCACATGATGTTTGTGTTGGTAGGATGGATAACGACTGAGCGTACACGACCACCGATATTTCCGGGTCCGAGCCATGTCCACCCATTGCTGGTAATTGCCTTTTTGGAGGCTGCTTCCTGCTGTGCCCGCATGGCTTTGATTTGCTGATTGGCATTGATCAACCCATCAGCAGGGATGAAGCCATTTTCATCCACCAGGGAAAGATTGCGCCAAGCCAGCGCCTCATAAGGGTGGTCTGCCATCGGGCCTTCATCTTCTTCAAGACGTTGCGCGCTGGAACTGCTTGCAAGTGCCTGGGTAACACTGGGGCTTAGCGGCCCCAGCCTGCTCCACAGGCCCAAAGCGATCACCCCCAGCATGAAGCTGGAGACGATGGACAGAAATATTCTATTCTTTTTTGACATGGATATCTCCTAATATAAAAAAATTGAATGGAATCTCATAAGGCATAAAATTTATGCCTTATTTTTTTATTGTAGACTCATTCCCGGCATTTGTCATTCATATTAAGTACAGTCTGGGTACAGTCTTTGCCGGCTGAAATGTGTTTCATTGACCATAGATGCCTGAAAGGCGGTTCTCCTGCAAAAAGAAACGTTGGACGATGGCGAACAATAAGACCGCAGGCAGAGTCATAATGACAGAGCCGGTGAGTAACAAAGGCCAGTTGGTGCGGTCAAGTTCCTGCAATTGACGTAACCCGACCGGCAGTGTATAGAGTGTTTGAGATTTGAGGTAAAACAAAGGGGTAACGAAGTCACCCCAATATAATAAAAAGGTGAGGATGCTGACCACAACGATGGTGGCACTGGATAGCGGCAAAGCCACACGCCACCAAATATTTAGCAGACTGGCTCCGTCGATGCGGGCTGCTTCATATAGCTCAGGCGGGATGCGCCGAAAGCTCCAGAAGAACAACAGCACAAATAGTGGGCTGGATCCCATAAGACTGGGTGCAATTAAGGCGGCATGTGTGTTAAACAACCCCAGCCCGCGGAAGAGTATAAAACGCGCCAGCCATACGGCTGTGGTGGGGATGATCAACAGGATCACAGACAGAATAATGAGTCGATCCTGTCCACGACGGTTTAATTGTGCCATCGCGAATCCTGCCAAAGAAGCTGTGACCAATGTAATGGGGACTGCCGTTCCGGCGACAAGTAGTGAATTAAGAATGTAGCGCCCGATGGGGAGTGTCTGAAAAACGCGCACGTAGTTTGACCACATCAAAGGATCGGGCAGCCACTCCATTGTTCGAGGCGGAGGCAGGCCCGGTTGACGAAGTGAAGCGGCAAACATCCAGATCAGAGGCAAAACAAAAAGCGCAGATATTAAAATCGAAACGGTATGAAAAGCCACGGTGCGGATGATGCGTTGAGTCTGTTTAGTCGGCATCGGCTTCTCCCCAATTCCCAACGATGGATAGAACAAATCCGATCAATGCCGCAGTGACAATAACAAGTAAAACGGTCATGGCAGAACCGGGACCAAAATGCATTCGGTCAAAGGCTTCTTCATAGATCAGGAGCGGCAAAAATAGTGTGGAGTAATATGGGTCACCATTGGTCATAATGAAATTGGCAGTGAATATGTTTTGGGTACTTAGGATGATATCGCGCAGGGTTAGTAATAAAAGCCAGGGGGCAAGCAAAGGCAGGGTGATATAACGAAATTGCTGCCAGGTATTGCCGCCATCGACTGCGGCGGCGGCATAATATTCAGGCGGAATATTTTGCAGACCTGCCAGCAAAACCACAAAGCCTTCGCCGATCTGGAAAGCCGCCATCACAACAAAAACAACTTTTGCGAACTCAGCATCAGCCAGCCAGCCGGGCGTAGGCAGGCCCAACATGCCAAGAATTAAATTAAGCGGACCATATAAAGGGTTGAAGATCCACATCCAGATTAAGGCATAGGCTACATCGGGAATGATCGTGGGGAGGTACACAGCTGCACGATATAACCCAACGCCCCGGCCTTTGCGATTGAGCCACAACGCCAGTGTTAATGCGCTCAAGATACGAACAGGTACGGCTAAGATAATGAAATAAAGTGTATTGTAGAGTGAGATGGGGAAAAGCAGATCGACTGGATTTGCCAATACAAGACGAAAGTTAAACCAGCCGACCCATACCGGCGTAGACATACCGTCGTAACGCATAAACGCCAGTACCAGAGAAAGCAAAGCCGGAACCCCCACCAATATTGCTGTACCCACCAGGTAGGGTGCCAGCATTAATAGTAGTGGAGTGCGGTAGGAGCTTGAAAACAAGTGAGGCTTGGAGCCTACAGGTACATTAGACATTGGAAGTTATGCTCCAAAGAATGAAAGAGAATGTGATTCAAATAAATAAATGGACTTCCATGTTAAGCGATCCGCCGAGTCTATCAGGAACTTCCCAGAGTGTATATAAATTGCAGATATTCCAAATACAGGCCAACTCTGTATCTGGAATATCTGCTTGTATTTTGGGCGCTAATCGAAAGGTTTACAGTTATGAAGTTTTTTTAGGACTTATGCAAGACGGGAATTTTCCTGCTTTTTGCGTAGCCTATCTTTATTCGATCTCTGTAAATAAAGGCAGAGCGCGGGCAACAGCCGATTGCATGGCTTCAAGCACAGTGACTTCCCCGAAAAATGCGCGCTGTATTTCCTCGTCGCATATTTCTTCAATATCAGCCCAGTTGGGGTGTTGCGGCAGGCGTAAGGTGGAAGGAATCACATCAAGGAATACCTGACTATGCACAGGTTTTGTATTTGAATTCAGAAACGCCTCAGATTCAGCAACTTGAATAAGCGAAGGCACAGTACGCCCGCTTTGAGATACGATCGTTTGCCCGGTTATCGAGTTGGCAAATTCGATGAAAGCCCACGCAGCTTCTTTGTGATTGCTGGCTGCGGTTAAACAATACGCATCGGAGTGCAAAATAGTAACTTTGTTCCGACCAGCAGGCAGAGGAGCTACGTCCCAGTCAAATGCCGTAATTTCACGAAAGGTTGGCACCAAACGCCGGCTATTAAAGTACATGGCTGTGCGTCCGTTAATAAAACGGCTTTCACTGCTCTCTGCGGTTTCCTCAGCAGCATCAGGCACAATATGATATTTCACCTGCCAGTTTACAAACCATTCGACTGCTTCCAAAGCAAGCGGGTCGGTAAGTGTAATGGTTCGATTATCTCCGCTGCTGACAGTACCGCCATTCTGCCAGACAAATGGCGCCACACGCAAGAGTGTAGGCTCCACTCCCGCGCCATATTGTTCAGGGTCTCCATCCTGATCTGTGTCTACGGTCAGCGTTTTCGCAGCGGATATAAAATCGTCCCATGTCCAATCTGCGTTGGGGTAAGGCAACCCTGCCGCATCAAATAGATCCTTGTTGTAATAGGTCACCAGACTGGAAATATTTTGTGGGATACATACCACCTGATCTTTGATCGAAAACGCATGAATCGATAATTGATAGAAGTCATCTTCTTTGATCTTATCTGACTTCTCCAAATAAGGGCCAAGAGGTTCAAACGCATTTTTGAGAGCCAATCCGCTAAAACGCCGATAATTAACCAGCACCACATCCGCAGGCGCGCCGCCCACCAGATCGGCAACCAAACGTTTACGATAATCACCCTGGCTGGGAATATGGATCAACTCAATCGTAACTTCTGTATTTTGCTTTTGAAAAGCATCCACCAGATCCTGATATGCCTTAAGTTCGGCTGGTTCACCGAAGACCATGAAAGATACCGATTCAGGAGTTTTTCCCTGGCCGCACGCGCTCATAAAGAGCAGGGTCATCAATAGACTTAAATTAATAAATGTATTACGCATAGCGCCTCTCTTATTTTTTTCTCTACCGTACATTTAAACCCTAAAGGTCTGCCTTGCTTTCGTAAAATCCTGATTAGCAAAAAAGACCTTTAGGGTTTTTACGAGAGAAATGTATTGTAGTAAATTTTTTTATAAATTCTCCCGTCAGCCGTTGAAGTAGCTGACAGGGAGTGAGTATTGTGAATGGCAGTAATTTAGTGGAAATTAAACCGCATCCGCCTTAACCTTGAGCTGGATACTGTCCGATAAAAAATTACTGCTCTGAGAGCAAACTTCCCAAAAATAGAAACTATTTAACTTCAAGGGTGAATACAAACACAATGGGTGGCGCCGGTGGGCATGGCACGGATGATTCGCATGGCGGCGTGTGCGATGTCAACCTTATATCGGTCTGGCCTGTAGCAATCGCGCGAAAGAACCAGCCCTGCGGCCCCGGCTCTTTCATGTTTTCCACAGGTGTCAGCGGCTCAACCACCGAACCTGCATAATCCACCTTCCATTTGGGAGAACCCTGCGGAACACTGATCGCGAATATATCTCCCACAAAAACGGTGACGAGTTTGCCGCGTTGCCGCATAGGGTCTATGGTCATGGATGGAGATGGCATGGTTGGCATTTCCAGAGTAACTTCTTCAATTGGTGGCGTCGTCGCATTAATCGTGGGAGTACTTAATGCCTGCTGTGCAATACACGACTGAGTGAAAAAAATAGCTACAATCAAAAATAATATAAATTTTCGCATTGACGAAGACCTCGTATCAGAATAAATATGGATGTTTTTCAGGGTTTATAAATTCGGAAGAGTTGTAAAATAGCTCTTAATCACCTGTGTCAGGTCTGGCAGACTGACTGCGGGATATTGCAGGGATGACAGCACGGTTAATTGCTTGTCATCGGCATCAAGGCTGATAAATGGCAGACCGGGTTTGGAGCGAAAGAGCGCCATCAACACAGCAAGTTGATCCTGTGACGTTCGTGAAGCATCCACCACTACTACATCTGGCTCAGATGTTTCCAAATTTATTTTCCCGCCTTGAGGGTCGATTTCCACAACCTTCAATCCCGAATCAGCACGCAGGGATTCCGCGATTCCGCTCAGGAAGATCGAATCCCCGTAGATGATCACACGTTTTGTATCCGACATGTTGGAAACTCCCAATCTGGCTGCTTACTTATAGAGCTTACGCAAAAAGCATTGTTTTCTGACGGCAGACGGCAGAAGCAGGAAAATTTCCGTCTTGCGTAAGCCCTAACTTATATTAATTTATTTTAGAGTAGAGACGGGAAATTGTCATTGTGGTCGGGGTACAGTCTGAGTACAGTCTGAGTACAGTCTAGGGACAGTCTTTCTTAAACCAATCCCTTGTCCTTGGCATAGTCAATAGCTTCGCGGCGGGTTTTCAAATGCAGGCGTCCAAGAATTTCACCGATGTGATACTTAACCGTGCGCTCAGTCAAAAACAGGCGTGATCCAATTTCTTTGTACATCAACCCTTGCGATGCCAGCCGCAAAACCTCCAATTGCCTTTCGGTCAATTCTATTCCAGAAATCGCCGGTTCTTTTAGATCGGCCATTGGTTTGCCGACTCTTTGGCGGGTGAACACTTCGAGGGTTTTGTTTGCCAGCCCGGGAGAGAAAATACTTTCTCCGCGGGTCAACCCGCTTAGCAGTTCCAGAAATTCATCTATGCCTGTGGCCTTGAGCAAGTAACCTGAAGCGCCGTTTTGCAAAGCTTCAAAAAGATTTTCTTCATCTGCTGAAGTGGTCAGCATCACGATTTTTATATTCGGCATTTCAGCTTTGATGAGACGGGTTGCTTCCAACCCGTTACAGCGCGGCATTTGAATATCCATGGCAATTATGTCAGGCTGCATTTTGCGTGCCGCTTCAAGCGCCTCAAAACCGTCGCTGGCCGTGCCAATTACCTGCATCCCGCGAACCGTCAACAGATTGCGCAAACCATCCAAAAAAAGTGGATGATCATCCACGAGCAGGATGCGCGCCGACGGTAGATCCTCTGTGGATAGTTTGCGCGGCAGCCAACCCGAAACCTGCATCCCGGTTCCTGGGGTAGTTTCAATTTGTAGCAGCCCTCCCACTTGGTCAGCACGTTCCCTCATCATCTCAAGGCCGAAATGAGCCACCTTGCGGCGCTCCGGACCTGTATAATTTTGGCTGATACCGTTTCCCATGTCCTTTACACTAAAGTGGATGTTGATTTCGTCCAGTGAGATCATTACGCTGGCTTGTGAAACGCCAGAATGCCGCTGTGCATTGCTCAAGGCTTCACGGATGATATAGATCAATTGAGTTTCTACGGCAGTAGTTGCCAATATCAAAGGCAGGTTTTCAGGCAGGAGTAATTCCACTTGAAATTCATAGGTCTGGCGCAGGTGTTCACAATATTGCATGAGTGCGGTCAGGAAGTCCTGATGCGTAGAGACTGTATTACTACTTTTTAATCCAAGAATATGTCCGCGCACATCTTCGTGCGCTTCCTGCACTACTTCCACCAACCGTTCAAGTAGTTGAATCGCCGATTCTTTTTCATTCCGTACTAGCAGATCATGCACCGCCTGCGTCTGAAAATTAACATAGCCAAGGGTTTGCCCGATCCCATCATGCAGATCGCGCGCCGTCCGCTCCCGCTCTTCAAAAGTTGCCAGCGCACGTTGCTGCTCAATAACTTGTGACTGAACTTGATGTAGAGAAGTCTCCTTTTGCAGGCGCTCCGTGATGTCTCGTATCACCGATAAAACATGTGTTTCGCCGCCCAATTCAATGAGCTCTCCTGAATAGATGCAATTTAATATGCTCCCATATTTGGTGCGGAAATTATATTCAAGATTACGGACGCTTTGACTCTTTTGCAAAGCAGAAAGCGCAGCTTCACGGTCTTGCGGTTTTTCCCAGATATCTAAACGGATCGAGGAACTGGATAGCGCCTCGTGCTGTGAATATCCTGTGAGACGGCAAAATCCTTCGTTAACTTCCACCAGCTTTCCATCCTGAACTCGGCTGATAAGGATGGCATCCGGGCTGGCATGGAAGGCTTTCAAAAATTTTTCCTCGCTTAACCTCAGTTCTGATTCCACTTGCTTACGCCCCATTACATCATGTTCCAGGTCGCTCACCAGACGTCGGTTGACCATTAGGAATAAACCGAAGGCACCAGCGGTGAACAGCATCTGATGCAGGATGATAATCAGCGCATTAAAACTGCCGGATCTAAAGAATTCATTCGGTATCAAGTCTGGCGCAATGCTGCGAAAAACGAGCAGTGCGATCCCCGTAATTTGCATTGTGAAACCAGCCAGCCAAAAGTCAAAACCGGCAAAGCGTGATCGGTTCTGATGCCAGAATAAAACCACGAACACAGTACAAAGGCCGTTGCTTATAAAATAGTTGATAATAACGGTGTTTATGTTCATTGGATAAACCTTGTATGCAGATTTTTGATGATGGATTTATCGTTTGGGTAATTTGGGGCGGCTATTTATATTAATATAAGCAGCAAACCAGTTGGCTTTCAGAAATCAGAAGCTTTTTAATAACTCCTGCTACTTACTTCGGTACTCATGTAGCTGGTTTTATTTAAGAAATATTATATAGCCAATTGCAGTGATGGGCGAGCGAACGTATGTTTGAAAAAGGCAGTTGTTATAACAGATAGCTATTTGTTCCATAGGCATCAATTACAGCCTTGGGGATTTGATTATGTCGTTATCGGAGTATTAATAAAATTTTCCTAAAGTTAACGGTTATGGAATGATATTTTATCTCCGCATTGGTCTATACAACCTCCTCTTGATTACGTGATACAATGCCGACAGTTATTTTAAGATGCTGTTTTACTGATTAAACCTGTGCCTATATGGAATCAATCAGCATCGGAAAATTTGGAATATTGATTGTATATTTGCAATATGGCAGGTTATCTTGCTAGCCGGTTTACCAAGTTCTTCCAGATCACCTTTAGGGTAAAAATGGCAAATTCAATATTGAAAAAACATGAAGGAGAAATAATGATTAACTTCAAATCTATAAAAAAAATAGGGTACGACAAAGCGATACATTTTGCATTGCTTTTCGCTTTTCTGTTTGCTTTTATTCCCGTTCAAACTGCCCATGCAGCATCGATCACCGTTGCCGCAGGGGTGGTGGTGGTCAACGGCGCAGATGGGCATTGTTCGTTACGTGAAGCGATCATGGCGGCCAATACAGATGCCGCTGTGAATGAGTGTGTGGCAGGCAGCGGCGATGATACGATCAACCTCCCAGCCAGTGTCACTTATAACATTACTGATTTTGTAGATTCTACAAATGGACAAAATGGTTTGCCTGCCATTACCAGCAAAATGACAATTAATGCAAACAATTCGATTGTACGCCGTGACCCGGGGCTTTCCTGTCTGATCAATGGTTCTGCATCAGCGACTGAGTTTCGTGTCTTTTATCTGACCAGCACGGCAAATCTGACATTAAATAAAATGGTTTTGCAATCGGGGTGTTCAGACGGCGTGCATCCAAATGGCAGCGGCGGTATCTTATACAATAATGGCGGGAAGCTCAATTTTGATTACAGCGGCATATCGTCCAGTAAAGCCAATCAATTTGGCGGTGCTTTGTTCAATAGCGGCATTACCAATGTAACCAATGGAACTCTTTCGTTTAATACCGCGACCTCTTATGGCGGCGCAATTGAAAACTATAGTACCCTCAACATCACAAATAGTATTTTTATTGGCAACCTAAGTAATTATGGCGCGGCAGTCGATAGCTGGAAAGGTACTCTGGCTGTGGTTGGATCAGTTTTTTCTGGAAACGCCGCTTCCTCTTCTGGTGGTGCCATTAGCAACCTTGGCCCTAATACTCTTTCCATCGTTAATAGTACTTTTTCTGCCAACACGGCAAATAATGAAGGCGGAGCCATATATAATACAGGCGAAGCCAGCTTAAACTTTGTCACGATCACTGCCAATATCGCCGATAATGACACGAATGCAATAGGGAACGGCGGAGGATTGTTAACCTCTTCCTCTGGTAATTCATATGTTAAAAATAGCATCATTAGCGGCAATATTGATCGTAGCGCCAATGCTCCTGATTGCGGCGGTATTCTATTGTCTCAGGATTACAACCTGATTCAAGTTACCACCGGTTGTACTGTGAGCGGGACAATTGCACACAATATTATCGGACAGGATCCTCAATTGGGGGCGCTGGTAGATAATAGCGGCGTTACAAAAACACATGCTTTACTTAATACAAGCCCGGCGCGTGACCGAATCCCATATAACACCAATACCTGCGGACAGGTCACCACAGATCAACGCGGCATTGCCCGTCCGCAGCCAACTGGCGGTCAATGTGATATTGGCGCGTACGAAGTTCAACCCGGTACGATCGTTATCGCAGTTGTCGGAACCAATGGCAACGATACATTTAACTTTACCAGTTCCATCCCCGGATACTCTTCCTTTCCTGTAAATATTCTTTATGGGGCTGGGAGTACAACGTTTAGCAATATTAGCCCCGGCTCTTATACTGTGACACAATCCGCTCTGCCCAGTGGTTGGGTGTTTACCAGCGTCGCTTGTGTTGATTCTGATAGTGGCACGACTGTTGCCGGACAGATTGCCACCATTGATCTTGATAGTGGGCAAACGGTAACTTGCACTTATACAAATACCCCATCCACTACTTTTGTAGATGTCCCCACTAGTTATTGGGCATGGTCCTGGATCGAACGTATTTACAATGCCGGCATCACGAGTGGTTGTACGAGTTCCCCACGGCAATACTGCCCGGATACTGCAGTGACCCGCGCTCAAATGTCAGTTTTTCTTGAGAAAGGTAAGTGGGGTTCCGGCTTTGTCCCGCCTAATGTGCCGGCCACTTTTGCTGATACGGGAAGCCACTGGGCCAAGAATTGGATACAAGCTCTTGCATCTGATGGAATTACCAGCGGTTGTGGTGGTGGCAATTACTGCCCAGACTACAATGTATCGCGCGCACAAATGGCCATCTTTTTGTTGAAAGCCGCGCATGGTTCGTCTTATACTCCGCCAGCCGCTACTGGTCGAGTGTTCAATGATGTGGCAAGCTCTTATTGGGCAGCCAGCTGGATCGAACAGTTGTCAAACGAAGGTATAACTGGCGGTTGTGGCAGTAATAACTATTGCCCAGACGGTCCTGTTACGCGTGCTGAAATGGCAGTGTTTTTGGTAAAAGTATTTAGTTTGCCGTAATCGTGGATTTGTAAATAAGCAGGAATTGTTTCAAGCTGTAAATTTATGTTTGAGACAGTTCTTGCTTTTTTATATGCAATGGATATATGTGTTTTTTGATTGAAATCAAACTTTTCGGCGTGTGCTGATAATATCTTAAAATATGGGAGACTGTTATGCTCAAAAAAAATTTCTCGATGTTTTTTATGCTTGCCGCGCTTCTCTTCTCTCTTTTTCCGAATGCTACAGCACAGGGAGAAGGTTCTTTACCTGTGTTAGTGGGGATTTACCCCTCTGCTGAACTTTATCAAACAGTGGGTGAAATCAATACGCTGGACAACTTTCTTCGAAATAATATAGGTCCGCATGTGGTTTCCATTGCTGGAACCTTTTTGGATATTGAATCACCGTGGTGGCTGATTACCAATGAATTAAATTCTGCCTGGGATAATGGTTATGTACCTTTTGTTAACCTCGGGGCTGGCACTGTTAGTCAGCCGTGGACAGCCAAACAAATTGCAGACGGCATGGTTGATGCAAATATTCGCAATTGGGCTGACACATTTAGAGGTTGGAGTAGCTACAATGGCGATAAGCGTGCGTTTATCGCGCCAATGCAAGAAATGAATGGGGATTGGATAACCTACAAGGATGATCCAGCCAATTACATTCGAGCTTATTTGCGTATTCAGCAGATATTTAAAGAAGAGGGCGTTTCAGAATCTGCTGTTAGCTGGGTCTTTGCTCCGAATGGATGGAACAACCCTGGAAAACCCGAAAATATCTTTGAAAATTTTTATCCCGGCGACTCGGCTGTTGATGTAGTTGGATTCAGTTCCTTTAATTTTGGTACATGTTGGAGCTACACTGCATCAGAATCATATGAACAGATCTATAAGCCATATCTTGATCGCATGGCAGCCATGGCGCCGACCAAGCCCATCTTCATTGCTGAAATTGGATCAGTGGCTGATGGCGTTGACCGCGCTTTCTGGATGACAGATACTCTTTCAAAGATCGGCGCTTATCCTGGTGTGCGTGCAATTCTTTATTTCAATCGAACTGAAGATCAGGGTAACATTGGAGAAATTGTTAATTGTAACCCGGTGGATTACTCGTTGGATTCATCCTCTTCGGAAGGCAAGGATGCATTTAAGACTCAGGTGACACAATCTCCTTATGGATACTGGGCGCCTGATAGCACTGATATGATGAATATTGCTTTTGCCCGTCCAGATGCGACTTTTGAGGATGTTTGGCCCGCTTCTGCTTTTGCAGGAAAGAGTACTACTCCATACTATCAATCCTGGGTGGAGCGCCTTGTGGATGCTAATGTGACTGGCGGTTGTGGCTCATCCGTAGTGGATTTTAGTGATGTCACTGATTTTACATATCGCTATTATTGTCCGGATGATGATGTGACTCGTGCGCAGATGGCGGTCTTTCTTGGGCGTGGCATGCATGGAGCTTCTTTTAATCCTCCTGTGGGGTCGATCACGTTTGGCGATACAGCCGGCCATTGGGCCCAGCATTGGATCGAGGCTCTTAAAGCTGATGGCGTCACTGGCGGTTGTGGCGGCGGTAATTATTGTCCGGATGTTTCCACGACTCGCGCTCAAATGGCGATTTTTCTTTTGAAAGGGAAATATGGCAGCGCTTATGCTCCGCCCCCGGTGGGAACTGATACAGGCTTTAACGATGTGCCTGTGGATTATTGGGCAGCTGCGTGGATTAAACAATTAGCCGTGGAAGGGATTACTGGAGGCTGCGGCTCAGGTAGTTATTGCCCTGATAGTTCTGTTACTCGCGGCCAGATGTCCATTTTCATTGTACGCACATTTAATCTTCCATAGGTTTGTCGCTAATGAAATCGTGGAATATAAGATTTATTAAAAGGAATGACAGCCTGTTCGATAGGCTGTAAATATTATGGCGCTTCTCAAAGTACTTACAATTTTCGGCACCCGTCCGGAAGCCATCAAAATGGCTCCAGTTATTCGCCAATTAAAATCCCGCCCTGAGCGTTTCGATGTGCAGGTCTGTGTAACAGCCCAGCATCGTGAGATGCTGGATCAGGTTTTGCAGTTATTTAATATTCAACCTGATATAGATCTCAATATTATGAAACCTAATCAATCTTTGGCTGATCTTACATCTGCCATCTTCTCACGCCTTGATGTAGTCGTGCGGGATTTCCGTCCAGATTGGGTGTTGGCACAAGGGGATACGACAACTGTAATGGTCGCCGCTTTGCTCGCCTTCTATAATCGCAGCCGTTTTGGTCATGTGGAAGCTGGGCTGCGTACCGGGGATAAGTGGCAGCCGTTTCCAGAGGAAATTAATCGTAAAGTTGCCGGTGTAGTTGCTGACTTGCATTTTGCACCGACAGAGTGGTCAAAGAAAAACCTTTTACTTGAGAATGTTCCAGCATCCAACATTCTTGTTACGGGGAATCCTGTTATTGATGCTTTGCAATGGGTTGCGAAACAGCCCTACCTAGACAGCGAACTTGAAAAAATTGGGCTTCCCAAAAATGTGCTGGATGGGAAAAGAAGGATTGTATTAATTACCGCCCATCGACGTGAGAACTTTGGCGAGCCGCTTAATGAAGTTTTCTCTGCCATTCAGGAACTGGCTGAGATATATAAAGATGATATGTACTTTATTTATCCCGTACACATGAATCCTAATGTAAGTGAACCGGCACATCGTTTGCTCGGCAATATACCCAATGTGATTCTGCTGCCTCCACTGGATTATCTACCCCTGGTACATATCCTAAAACGTTCCGCTTTGGTACTGACCGATTCCGGAGGATTGCAGGAAGAAGCGCCTGGTTTGGGGGTTCCGGTGTTGGTTCTTCGGGATGTAACTGAACGCCCTGAAGGTGTGGATGCCGGAACTGTGCGCTTGGTGGGGACAGACAGGCAAAAAATCATTTCCACAGCAAGTTTATTATTGAATGATTTTGGCGAGCATCAAAAAATGGCGCGTGCTGTAAATCCATACGGAGATGGTCACGCTTCTGAGAGGATCGTGCTGGCTTTGGACGAAATAGGGTAACCGGTCTTCCGTTATTAGGTACTCAGGAATGGCTAAAATACTTCTAATTGCCAATACAGATTGGTACCTCTTTCGCTTTCGTCTTTCGTTGGCGCGTTTTTTACGCGATCAAGGTATGGATGTTATCCTGATCTCTCCTCCCGGGCCTTTTGTTCACGAACTTGAAGCAGACGGTTTTCGCTGGCAGGCCTGGAATGTAGGACGCCAGAGCATTAATCCATTTCGGGAAGTAAAGACACTTCTGAATCTTTTGCGCATTGTCGGTCAGGAGAAACCTGATTTGATTCATCTGCATACCATCAAACCCGTGCTTTACGGTTCACTCGTGGCGATTTTAACGCGCGTTCCAGCCGTTGTCCGATCGATCACCGGCCGGGGGTATGTTTTTCTGGGAAATGATACGCGTACCTTGTGGCTGCGTCCATTGGTTAAGAGTCTATATCGGTTTGTCCTGCGTTCAGGTTCTACCCTTTTTGAGAATGAAGCAGATCGGCAATATTTTGTAAGTGAAAAATTGGTTGCATTTAAGAACACACATTTGATCGAAGGTGTCGGCGCTGACACAGAGTACTACCAACCATTACCCGAACCGCAAAGCGCAGATGCGAGACCTGTTGTGTTAATGGCAACGCGCATGTTGTGGGATAAAGGCGTCGGGACTTTGGTGGATTCCGCCCGTTTGTTACACCAGAAAATGGATGCGCGCATTGTTCTGGCAGGGGAACCAGATCCGGGTAACCCCGCTAGTATTGATGTAAAAATATTAAATCAATGGGTGGATGAAGGACTTGTAGAGTGGTGGGGCTGGCAGGCAGATATGCGAGCCGCCTTCGCTGCCTGTCATGTAGTCACCTTACCCAGTTTCGGCGAAGGAATCCCCACCGTACTTCTTGAAGCCGCCGCATGTGGACGTCCCATCGTAACCACAGATGTTCCCGGCTGTCGGGATGTAGTGCAGGATGGAGTCAATGGTTTGCTTGTGCCGCCTAGGGATTCGCAGGCATTGGCAGCTGCATTGCTAACTTTATTGGGGAATGAATCATTGCGCAGCCAAATGGGGCGGGCGGGCCGCCAGTTAATTGTAGAACGCTTTAGCAATCAACATGTTCATAAAAATACGCTGACTGTATATCGTCAACTACTTCCAGAAGAATAGCGATTTTTTTATTGATTTATACCTGCCAAAAGAAATATAACGATACAAAAACTGCCGGGTCAATTTTGGACCGGGCAGTTTTTGTATCGTGGATCACGCGTTTTTCCCGGGCGGAAGTTTATTGCCGGTTCCCTGCTTTGCGACTTCCACCCAGAGAGAAACAGCCAATTCATAGCCGATGACATGGTCCTGCGGTTTCATTTGCAGCCGCAGTGGACCTTTAAATGGCGCACAGCTTAATAGATGAAAAGGCGTTCCCGGTACGAGACCCAGTTCTCCGATGTAATTTAATTTTTCCATGTTATGGGTGCGCACACGGCTGATGAGACAGTCTGAACCGGAAGGGGCGTCGATCAGCGGCATATCTTTTACAACAGGCATCACGCCTGCTTTTGATGGGATCGGTTCACCATGCGGGCAGCGTGTCGGGTGGCCGGTCAAATGATCCATACGCTCTTCGAGCTCCTCATTTACACCGCGTTCAAATACATCAGAAAGTTCATGAGCCGCAGCCCAATCGTATTTCATGATCTGTACCAGAAAAACTTCAGTTAATCGATGACGGCGCAAGGCAGGCATCGCGATTTTTTCACCTGCCGGTGTAAGGCGCACACCGCGATAGGGTTCATGTACCAGGTATCCGCTTTTGTTGAGGCGTTTCACCATGATCGATATCGCCTGCGCAGAGGATTCAACATGTGAACCTAAAAGCGAAAGTGAAACCTGCTCATGGTCTTCTTGCAGACGGTAAATTTCTGCGGCATAGCGTTGCATTGCGGCACTGACTGTCATGGAACTTTTTTGAACTCCAAAATCTTCAATAAGGTTGAAAACAGGTTGCAATTTGATTTATGTAAATTTTAATACAAATATCCAGATTATTGCTCTCGCAAAAATTATACTACACGGCATCGGAGGTAGATCAAGCCTGACGCTTCCATTTTTTTTACCGGAGATAAACAGCGATGAACAAAGATGAAATATCTTTTTGGATCTACTGTTTATCATAAATTTTATTAACAATTGGAGAATGTAAAATGTTTCAAACTCACACCATAATTACCCCTGAAATGCTCACAACAGAGCGGATGCAAACCATTCGCGATGCCTTCAACAGTGACCGTTCGCAAATGACTTTGATGCTGGCGCAAAAATTAAACATCCCTGAAGTGGAGATTATCCGTTCGCTCGAAGGCGATATCGCCCACGAACTCGATTTTGTCCGTTGGGAGGAGATCATTGGGGCATTTGAGACACTCGGTAATGTGCATGTTATAGTTTCAAACGGAGCGACAACCATCGAAGCTTTTGGTCAATTTGGCAACTTCACCAACACGGATGGTTTTCTGAATATTCGCACCAAATCGCTTGATATGCACATTCGCAGTTGGGAGCTGGCTTCAGTCTTTGCATTTAGCAAGCCCAGCCATCTTGACCGGCATGAGTCACTCAGTTTTCAGTTCTTTGACCGCCGTGGAAATGCTGCATTTAAAGTATTCCTCAACTTTGGCGGCAAAGATCCTGATCTGCAACTTATACACACCTATCGTGATTTGATCAAAAAATTCATCAAAAACCAATAAACGTATTTCGACACTCACCAATCTCTAGTAAAATTCTACTCAAATCTACATTGTGCTATTTGCTCTAAAAAGTACAATTAGCCTTCATAAGCAAGGGCGAAAAACGCCCTTGCTGTTTTTACAACACACCGCTTCAGTTTTCAGATCAAAATAATATGTCTTCTGGAATTTTAAGACTTGTTTAGCAAGCAATCATTAATTTCCACCAAAGGAAACCATGCTCATCAAACGCCTGCAGCTCGGACTCATTCATGTCGCCGTGGCAATGACCCTCGTGCCGATCAACAGCACGCTCAACCGTGTCATGATCTATGATCTCAACATATCGAAAACCATCTTCACGCTTCTGGCGGTGTTTCCATATTTGTTTTCTCCCATTCAAGTCGCCATCGGTTCATTCTCAGACCGCCACCCGATCTTCGGATTTCGTCGCACGCCCTACATCCTGGCTGGGTTACTGCTTTGCGTGCTTGGCCTTGTTATCTCGCCGCAGGTCGCAGTTTTAATGGATCAAAATTTTGGCCTCGGCCTTATTGCGGGCATATTCGCATTCGGTGCATGGGGCATGGGCTACAACCTCTCCGCCGTTTCCTACCTTTCCCTTGCCTCGGAACTTTCAGGTGAAAAAGGACGCGGCAAAACAGTTGCCACGATGTTTTTTATGATGGTCATCGGATTAATTGCGACTGGCGTCAGCTTAAGCCGCATGGTTCCCACATACACACCCGAATTGTTGACCGGCGCGTTTAACACCGTCGCCGTTTCCGCCTTAATCCTTGGCCTGCTCGGCCTCATCAGGCTTGAGCCTCGCTCTGGCATTTTCGCATCAAACGCCGCATCTGACACATACACCATCAAAGAAATGTCATCTGCCATCCTTGAAAATCCGGTTGCCAGAATTTTCTTCCTATATTTACTTTTATTGCTTGCTGCCATTCTCGGGCAGGATGTGCTGCTCGAACCCTTCGGTGCCGAAGCCTTCGGTATGACGCTTGAAGCCACCTCGCGGATTGTGTCCATTAGCGGTGTGTTCACACTGATCGCATTTATTGTCGCCGCGATCCTTGAGGGACGCGCTCCGAAGAAAACAATCGCCCAGACAGGTAATCTCGGTGCGCTATTTGGGTTCCTTTTGATCATCGCCAGCGGATTGATGCGAAACCTAAACATCTTTTATATCGGCATCATGCTCCTCGGCTTTGGGACGGGCATCTCAACCGTTGCCAATCTGTCTCTGATGTTCGATCTGACCGTCCCTGGCAAGGTCGGCCTCTACATCGGCGCCTGGGGATTCTCCAATGGCATGTCCCGTTTGACAGGTCTGCTGCTTGCGGGGATTGTCGCAGATGCGGCCACAAAAATAACAGGACGCGCCATGAGCGGCTATCTGGTCGTGTTTGGCATTGAAGCGCTGATGCTCATAATTGCTGCATTCATGCTTTATCGTATTGATGTCAACGTGTTTAGAAAACAGGTGCAGGAACCATCCTTTGTTGAAAAGATCGCGCTTACCGCGGAATCATAAGGGATGACAGATAAATGGCTTTCTCTGAGCGGTGCGGCTAAAGTGCTGGGTGTCCATCCCAGCACAGTACGTTTGTGGTCTGATAAAGGTGTGCTGCCTACACACAAAACACAGGGCGGACATCGCCGCTATAAGCAGGTTGAACTCTCTCTCTGGGCAGAATCAAACCAGATGTCGGGTGAGATCGAACCGGAACACATGATGCAGGAAGTCATCAAAACGGTTCGTATGCAAATTTCGGAGGGACGTTTGCAGGCAGAGTCATGGTATCAAAAATTGGACGAGGATGCGCGCGCGCAATATCGCATGAGTTCACGTTCCTTATTCCACGGATTGATGAACTATGTGGCAACCCACGGCGCAGATGCCGAAAGCGAAGCCTACGCCATTGGCTATGAATATGCTTCACGCGCGCATCGCTACAGCCTGAATTATGTAGACGCAGCGCAGGCCTTTCTGTTTTTTAGAAACACACTGATCGATTCGGTTATTAAAGTATATCGGGAGGCGAATGTTTCATCGGGGAAAACCGCCGAGACCTTCGGTAAAATGTATACGTTCACAGATGATATTTTGATCAGTCTTTTACAAACTTTTCAGGCTTTAAACAGCCACCACTAAGCGCTTTACCTGAAGTGTAAAACAGTACAAATGGGGTGCATATTAATATCCTGACATTTGCCAGACATTGCTTGCGCCAAAATGTCCATCTCGTTTATACTTGCCCGTATGGCTACTCCAACTAAAATAGGTCGCTACGAAATTAAATCCGAACTCGGTCGCGGAGGTATGGCAACGGTCTACCGTGCCTATGACCCCAGCTTTGAACGTGAAGTCGCGATCAAGGTATTGCCGCGTGAAATGATGCATGATCCGCAATTCCGCTCACGTTTTGAGCGTGAAGTTAAGATGGTGGCGGGTTTGGAACATCCTTCTATTGTGCCTGTGTATGATGTGGGGGATGAAGATGGTCAGCCCTACTTTGTCATGCGTTTTATGACCGGCGGCTCTTTGGCCGGTTGGATCGAAAAAGGCAAGTTCTCAGTTCAGGATGCCGCACGTATCATAGAAAAAGTTGCGCAAGGTCTTACCTATGCTCATAAGAAGGCATCATTCATCGCGACCTGAAACCCGATAATATTTTGTTCGATAACAATGGCGACCCATTCATCTCGGATTTTGGAATTGCCAAATTATCTGAATCATCCGGCAGCCTGACCGGCGGCGGAATTATCGGCACACCCGCTTACATGAGTCCCGAACAGGCTCAAGGCAGCCGTTGGATTCGCGTAGTGACGTCTACGGTTTGGGCGTGATCGTCTATCAAATGTTGAGCGGACAGCAGCCCTATAACGCAGATACCCCGATGGGTGTGGTGGTCAAACACATCACCGAACCTGTGCCTGAAATTCTAAAGACTCTCCCCAGCCTGCCTTCTGATGTGGATCATTTGATTAAAACGGCTCTGGCAAAAGATAAAAATAAACGTTATGCCAGCGCAGTGGAATTGGCCAAGGAATTAAACCTGATCGCTTTTGGACACGAAGGGAACATTACCGGTTCCACCACCACCGGCTTCCGTTCAGGTGTATTCAATAAGACAACTTCTCAGCCCGCAGCCACATCACGCGGGATGACCGGGTTGATCGTTGCGGGGGTTATTTTGCTGGTGGTCGTTGCTGGATTTTTCCTTCTGCGAAATCAATTGTTTGCCACAGCGCAGCCGACAGCCACCCTTGTGCCGACTGAAATTGCAACCGAAGCTCCAACTGTAATTCCAACTGAAGCTTTAACTTCCACTGAAGTTCCAGCCACTGAAGCGGTTGTAGCATCTGCCATTCCTTTTGCGCCAGCTTGTGCAGCGGGGGGGACCATTCCTACCCCTAAAGTCAATGAGACCAATAAAGTCTGCACAAAAAAGATACCCTATACCTTTGTCACCATTCCTGAAGGTGCAAAGTTTACTCCCCTTAATCCTGATATGCGTTGTTCCCTGGAATCCAGCACCCTTATTTCCTGTACGGGGAAGGAAGCCTTTTCCTATGAACTGGAAGTTTGTCTGCCGCCCGTCGTAGCCAACGCTGACTTAAACAAATGCGCTGCAGATTCCATCTTTGATTCGGCCAATCAATGCTGTGCAGTTATACCGCCGCAAGGTGCGGGTTGTACGATCTTCAAAGTGGATTTACGATCTTGTCCTTAAAGACCAGGCCGGGTGCGAAAGCGCCCGGCTTTTTTTATAAGTCGGGGGTGATAAAATACCTGCATGGGAATCCTCTATTTAGTCGCAACACCGATCGGAAATCTTGAAGACATGTCCCCGCGTGCTGTGCGCATTCTGCGCGAAGCAGTCCTCATCGCCGCAGAAGATACACGTCACACCGGCATCTTGCTCAAACACTTTGATGTTCAATCCCCGCTCACCAGCTATTTTGAACACAACAAAATAAACAAACTGGATCGCATCCTCGAAGCCCTCATCAGCGGTGACGTGGCTTTGGTTTCGGATGCCGGAACGCCCGCGATTAATGATCCCGGCTACGAACTGGTACAAGCCGCCCTCGCATCAGGCTTCGACGTTCGGCCTGTTCCCGGTCCTTCGGCTCCCATCTCAGCCCTGACAGTCTCCGGCCTGCCCACGGATTCATTCCTCTACCTCGGTTATCTTCCGCACAAAGCCAGTGACCGCCGCGCCCGGATGACAGAGATCTCCCAACAGCCATACACCCTTATCTTTCTTGAATCTCCCCATCGTGTTGTGGATGCACTCGATGACATTCTGTCCACCCTCGGCAACCGCCGCATTTGCGTTGCCCGCGAAATGACAAAAATGTACGAAGAATTCTGGCGCGGATCAACCAGCGGCGCCCTCGATTATTTCAAATCCAAAGAACCGCGCGGCGAATTTACACTGGTGATCGAAGGAAAGATGAAAGAAGAAAGAAGCCTGTGGACGGAAGACGAATTGCTGAAAGTAATTAAGTCCGAACTGAACTCCGGCAAATCAGCAAAAGAGATTTCATCTGAATTGGCCGAACAAAGCGGCTGGAATAAAAAAGAAGTGTACGCGTTGATTAATCAAAATAAATAACCCAAGTTGCCATCATGAAAGTGTTTACCGCAGAGGCGCAGAGGGCACAGAGAAAAAGCCATTAAAACTCAGCGAGCTCGGCGCCTCTGCGGTTCAAAAATCTTTTCAAGGCCTTTGTTCTAAGGGTAGCAAGTTGAGTTAAATAGGATTTATGCAAAATACTTTTTCCGTTTTTACAATCTCTGTTTACATTGTGCCCGTATGGGTATCTCCGTTCATCATGGTGAATCTTAAGCAAATAAACAAATAAGGAGCAATAGTCATGGCTACTGAACCCAAGAAACCCGAAGAAAAAAAAGACGAGAAGAAGGAAGAAAAACCCGCACCAAAAGACAACATTGTCATCACCAAACATTCCATCAAAATAGGCGGTAAGGAAATTAAATACACCGTCACCACTGGAACAATGGTGATGAAGGAAGAAGTCAACGACAAGGAAAAAGATGGCGAGGTTGAAAAACCGCGCGCGCAGATCTTCTTCACCGCCTACACCAAAGACGGCGTGAAAGATAATTCCAAACGCGCCATCACCTTCTCCTTTAACGGCGGACCCGGCTCCTCGTCCGTTTGGCTGCACATGGGCGTACTTGGTCCGCGCCGCGTAGTCCTCACCGACGAAGGCGAAATGCCTCCGCCTCCCTTTAAATTAACCGACAATCAATATTCCATTCTCGATGACACCGATCTCGTTTTCATCGATCCGATGAGCACCGGTTTCAGCCGCCCCGTGGACGGTGAAAAATCTGCCGAGTGGCACACCTTCACAAAAGATATTGCATCAGTCGGTGACTTTATCCGCTTGTACACCACACGCTACAACCGCTGGCTTTCACCGAAATTCCTCGCGGGCGAATCCTATGGCACCACACGCGCTGCGGGTCTCTCCGGCTATTTGCAGAATCGTCACGGCATGTTGTTAAACGGATTACTTCTCATCTCTGCTGTTCTCGATTTCACCACCATCGACTTCAACCTTAACAACGACCTGCCTTACATTCTCTTTTTGCCGGCCTACACAGCCACTGCCTGGTATCACGGAAAATTAAACTTCAAAGCGCCATTGCAAACTGTGCTTAAGGAAGCCGAAGAATTTGCAAAAGGCGAATACGCAGCAGCCCTGCTCAAAGGCGCATCGCTTGCGCCCGAAGACCGCGCCAGTGTTGTTGAAAAACTTTCGCGCTACACCGGCATCTCACAGGAATTTATTCAACGCTCCGACTTGCGCATCCTCGATCAACATTATTTCAAGGAACTTCTGCGCGAACGTGGAAAAACTGTCGGGCGTTTGGACAGCCGTTACACCGGCATTGACCGGCTCGGCGTCACCGCTACTCCTGAGTATGATCCGCTATTTGCACAAGTCAGCGGCCCGTATACAGCTGCCTTCAACGATTACATCCGCACCGAATTGAAATTTGAAATTGACACGCCCTATGAAATCTTGAGCGAAAAAGTCTGGATGCAATGGTCCTATGGCTATTTCCAAAATCAATATGTGAATGTTGCTGAGACTTTGCGGAGTTCCATGACCTTCAATAAATATCTCAAGGTCTTTATTGCCAACGGCTACTACGATCTCGGCACGCCCTACTCCGCCACCGAATACACTGTTGACCATCTCGGCCTCGATGCATCCCTGCGCAAAAATATCAGCATGGAATATTACGAAGCCGGCCACATGATGTACGTCCACATGCCTTCGCTCAAAGCCATGAAAAAGGACATGTCAAAATTTATCAAGGACGCGAGTTAACAACGATCACAGACGGTGGACGATAGACCATGGTCTATCGTCCACCGTCCACTGTCAAATCCCACAACACCTTACCCTTTACATAATTCTATGAACCTAGACGACCTCGACCTCTTCAAACAAATTGATACCCGAAACATGCTCGCCCAAATTGACGGCTTGCCCGATCAATTACAAGCCGCATGGGAATTGGGACAGACTCAAACGCTGCCGGCTTTTACCGGCATTCAAAATATCATCATCGCTGCGATGGGAGATTCAGCGGTCGCTGCCGAACTGGTAACTGCCTCTGTTTTCTCAAGCATTCACCTCCCCGTTACAGTTCACCGCGGCTATGGCATTCCCGCTTTCGCAAATAGCAAACAAACTTTAGTCATCTGCATCTCACACTCGGGCAACTCTGAAGAAGTGCTCGATGTTTTTGAATCAGCGCAAAATAATCAATGCAGCCTGCTCGTTATTTCAACGGGCGGCGAACTCGCCAAACGCGCCGCTGAAAAAAATATCCCCGCGTGGATATTTAACAGCAACGGGGTGGTGGACACTGCCGCGATTGCCTATCCATTCGGATTGCTGCTTGCCTTGCTCTCCCGCCTCAACCTCATCCCCGACCCCGCCGCAGATGTGACCGAAGCCATCGCCATGATGAAACGTTCGCAGCAGCACATCGTCGCGGATATGATCGCCGCGAAGAATCCTGCAAAGCGTTACGCAGGTCAACTGGTGGGGCGCTGGGTCACATTTATCGCGACAGAAAACCTCGCGCCGGTTGCACGACGCTGGAAAATGCAGATCAATCAACTTGCCAAAGCAGGCGCGAATTTTGAGATCATCCCCGAAGCCACACACAACACATTAACCGCCACCCTTAACCCGAACCCCACGCTCAATGCGCACACCATGACCCTCTTCATGCGTGCGCCCAGCGACCATCCGCGCAACCGCTTGCGCTCAGATTTAATGCGTCAGACCTTTCTGCTCGAAGGACTCAACACCGATGTGATCGATGCGCGTGGAGACTCACTCATGGCCCACCTGTGGACGTTAATCATCTTTGGCGATTACATGGCCTACTATCTCGCCATGGCCTACGGTGCTGACCCCTCTGAAGAAGATGCTTTTGTGAATTTCAAGCGATCGTTGGTATAACGGTAGGGGCGAAGCATTGCTTCGCCCCTACAAAATTATGCAAATTGTTCCAAATTAACCGCCACCAGCGGAAACGCTTCATCCACGAATTTTTCGAGGGTGGGGCGTTTTTTCATGTGGCTATAGTGTGAAGCAAGTCCGTAGATTGCCCAGGTTGCAACCGTGGCCGGAATTTCAGTGGGGACTTTTGATTTGCGCAGCCAGTACGATAGTAGATCAAAGACTATGTTCTTGATGGTTCCCTCCACCAGCGATTCAAATTGCTGATGCGGCTGGGCGCATCCGCTGTGGATGTTGGCGAGGAATTCACAAACAGCAAGGATCAGATTACGCAGATTGTCGGCGCTATAGGTGCAGGCGTTCAACGTCCGCTTTTCGATCTCTTTTTTAAACATCTGACTGATCGAATAATCGAGCAGGGCATATTTATCCTGAAAGTGTGCGTAAAAAGTGGCGCGATTAACTTGCGCTTTGTCTGTCACATCCTGCACGGAGATGGTCTCGAATCCTTTCTCAGCGAGGAGAGACTCAAAGGATGTCAGAATCAGGCCGCGGGTACGTTTGACGCGCGGGTCTAGTTTTTCATCTGGGTTAGGCAACATATTGTCTCCTTTGTTGCTTAGTCAACATATCCAGTTCTTTGTTGGTTGACTTTGATTGGGCGAATTGGTAAAGTAAGCAACATCTGTTGTGTAAACAACGATTGTATATTATCAAACAACTCAAGGAGAGTCAATATATGAATATTGCTTTATGGATCGCACAAATATTACTGGCTGGCATGTATGGCATGGCTGGTTCGATGAAGACAATGCAAATTGCAAAGGTTCGTGAAATGATGCCGTGGTCTAAGGGTCGCAGTGATAACTATGTTCGTTTCGTTGGGACTTCTGAACTGCTCGGCGCGCTGGGGATGATCCTCCCTGTGTTGACTGGAATTTTGGCATGGCTTACACCGGTTGCGGCATTGGGTCTTTCGATCATTCAATTGCTGGCGATCTTCCAGGAGCATTTGCCAAAGAAGGAATACAACGTGATTCCGATGAACATCGTGTTGCTTGCGCTTTCAGTATTTGTGGCGATTGGCCGCTGGTACTTATTCACTAACTAATCATAATAAATAAAAGGAGAAACAAAATGAACGTAACAATTATTGGAGCAGGAAACATGGGACGCGGTATCGGAACCCGTGCAGTCGCTGGTGGACATTCAGTCACTTTTGTAGATGCGAATCCAGAAGTGGCAGAAAAAGCCGCTGCTGATTTGAAAGCTGCTGCCAAAAAAGGCGCGACCGTTTCTGCTGCGAACCTTGATGCAGAACTCGGTGATGTGGTTGTGCTGGCTGTTTGGTATGGCACAAACATCGAGATCGCAAAACAACTCGGTGCAAAACTCGCTGGCAAGGTTGTCGTTGATATTGCCAACCCATTGAATGCAACCTACGATGGTCTCGCCACTGCGCCTGATTCATCCTCTGCTGAAGATCTTGCCAAGGCAGTTGCTGCGGGCGCAAAAGTTGTGAAGGCTTTCAACACCACCTTCGCGGGCACACTAATCGCTGGTGAAGTTGCTGGTCAGAAGCTTGATGTCTTTATCGCCGGCGATGATGCGGATGCAAAGGCCAAGGTTTCCCAATTGGTAACAGACGGCGGTATGCGCGCCATTGACGCTGGTCCGTTGCACCGCGCCCGTCAGATCGAATCGATGCAGTTGTTACAGATCACATTGCAGGGCACCCTTGGCACCAATTGGGGCAGCACCATCAAGATTTTCGGATAATAAGGAAAGAAAAAATATGTTCACAGAAAATAAAGAACTTGTAGCAACTCCGATTGAAGAATTATCGAAATTGGCAAATGACGAGAAAATTGCACGCACTTCAAAAGCTCTCGAAGCCAATGGTATTCAAACGCTGATCGCCGAAACCGGCGCTGATGCAAAACGCTTGTTCCTTGAATTGATCCCCGAAGGGTCGGAAGTTTTTCTCAGCTCGTCTGTAACACTTGAACAACTGGGTATTGTCGCAGATATTGACCAATCAGGCCGGTTTGACGCAGTGCGCCCAAAGATGTATGCCATGAATCGCGAGACTCAGGGTCGTGAAATTCGCAAATTGATTAGTGCACCTGATTTCGCCGCTGGCAGTGTCCACGCTGTTACCGAAGATGGGCACGTACTGATCGCGTCTGCCACTGGCAGTCAACTTGGCCCGTATGCTTCAGGTGCCGGTAAAGTGATCTGGGTGGTCGGCGCTCAGAAAATCGTAAAGATTTGAATGATGGTCTGCGCCGCCTTAACGAGCATGTTGTTCCGCTTGAAGAGGAACACATGCAGCAACTCTACAAAGTCGGCACAGCCGTCAATGAAATGTTGATCGTCAATCGCGCAACCCGCCCGGGCCGCATCACGATGATCATCGTCAAGGAAGAATTAGGTTTCTAAATATGCAGGGCTTACGCCGAATGGCTTAATTTTGTACAAGCCCTGAAAGAAATAAAAACCATGATCGTGTTGTCTGACTAAACGACGACAACTAGTATAGGAACCATAAGCTGCGCCTGACCGAAGAACCCGGCCTGAAAAAATACCGCCGCGTAACCGGGCTGTATCACTTTGCGGTCTTGTTCCCCAATCGCCGTGAACTTGCACGGGCGGTGGCACGTTTGTCTGTGTTGAAATATCGCAACCATCCCACTGACCACATCATGACCAAGACCACCTATCTGGATGACACCGAAGGCAATGGGATCGAGTTGTATTGTGAATCTCCCGAAGATGGTCTCTTTACAGTTGAAAATGGTGACTTTGTCACCCGCCGCGCTGAAGGTACCTTAAGCGATGGCCGCGAGCCTTTGGACGTGGAAGCCTTATTCAGCCACCTCAAAGCAGACGATAAACTGGATGAGCCTATCCCATCTGAAACACGAGTGGGACACGTCCACTTGCATGTGCGCAATGTGCAGGAAGCCGTGGACTTTTATCACGGCATTCTCGGCTTCGATGTGATGGGACTTTCCTCCACATTTCAGGCGGCTTTTATCTCGGCCGGTGGATATCATCACCATCTGGGATTAAACGCCTGGCAGGGTGAAGGCGCCCCGCCTCCGCCCGCTGACGCAGTTGGCTTGCGCTTCTTCACAGTTGATTTCGCCAATCAACAGGCACTGGATGAAGTCATCGCAAGGGTGGACACGGCAGGAATCCCATCCAATAAAACAGACGATGGCTTATTGCTGATCGACCCTTCGCAAAACGGTGTTGTGCTTCGGATCGCATAGTAAAAATACACTTGATAAACAGAAGCACGGAGGCAGAGATGCTTTTCCGTGCTTTTTTTTTATTGGGTATGTAAATCTGCTTTTGAGGCGTCAGTGTTTTATTCGCAATTCCAAAGGATAGGATTTCAATACATGCAATCAGGATTAAATCTTCGGTTTTCAGATCCAAAAATTGATTTTAGTTCTTTATCCTCTGATGAGGACGAAGGAAATTATCAGGTTTGTCTTGCCAATATCAGCCCCGCAGAAAGGCGCAAGCGGCTGAGATTTGGGATCATTCAATTTATGATCAGCCTCGTTATTCTAGGTGCAATGCTTTATTTTGACGTACACAAGCTTTGGCGGCTAACTCTGATTTTGCCTTTTGGCGCCGCTGCCGCTGGTTTCTTCCAGTGGCGCGATAAAACCTGAGTGGATCTCGCGCGGCGTGGTTCACGCCAGCTAACAGATCACGTGGAAGAGATTGAAGACCAAAGCGAGGCCAGACAGATCAAACGACAAGCCCGCAATGTATTGATAAAGTCTAATTTGGTTTCTCTTGCTCTAACATTTCTAACATTGTTATTGCCATAATAGTTTCATTGGATGAAAGATCATATCTTTCATCCAATGTTTTAATTTGCGGGGGTTATAATCAGTAAATCCAAAATCAAAAAATCGGAAATCACCCATGCATATTCTTGTAACCAATGACGACGGCGTCCAGGCGCCCGGACTTTTAGCTCTCGCGCAGGAAATGCGCAAACTCGGCAAAGTGACTGTCTTTGCACCTGATAAGAACTGGTCAGCTTCGGGGCATGTCAAAACAATGGAACGTCCGCTGCGCGTGCGTGAAACCGTCCTTGCTGATGGAAGTGCCGCGTTCATGTCTGACGGCGCACCTTCAGATTGCGTGGCACTGCCCTTGCTCGGCCTGATCGAAGAACAAATTGACCTGGTGGTTTCTGGCATTAATCCCAATGCAAATATCGGGCACGATGTCACCTACTCTGGCACCGTCACCGCCGCCATGGAAGCTGTCATTGCCGGCGTCAAAGGCATTGCCGTTTCACTCGATTCCCCCGAAGGCTTCAAAGGCCTATTGGATTATTCTACCGCCGCCAGTGTGGCACGCCGTGTCGCTGAAAAAGTCATCGCCGATGGACTTCCTGAAGGCGTGGTAATGAACGTCAATGTGCCCTATCTCAAAGAGAGCGAACTCAAAGGCTTCATGGTCACCCGTCAGGGATTACGCGTGTATCGCGACGCGCTCGATGTCCGCACCGACCCGCGCGGCAAACCCTACTACTGGATCGGCGGCGAAGCTCCCACCGGCGTCATCGAAGACGGCACAGACTTCGGCGCACTGGCACAAGGCCTCGTATCCATCACCCCCTTGCAATTAGACCTGACCCACCACAAGGCAATGGATGTTTTAAAAAAGTGGAAGTTTTAGATCAGACAATGGACGATAGACAATGAACCAGACTCCGACTTCCGAAGTCTGGTTGAAACTTACTCAATCATCATGCATCAAAAAAGACTTCGGAAGTCTGCACGAAATCTACTAACCATCACGCACAAAAGACTTCAAGTCTGCGAAACCTGTCAACAATCACCATGAACTTTCTCCAAAAACTCTTCGGCTCCACCCCCGCCAAACCCGATAAAAAATACTATACCTTCTCCGTCAAATGCAAACGCTGCGGAGAGATCATCGAAGGCCGTGTTGACCTCGACAACGACCTAAGTGTTGAATATGAAGAAGGCGGCGATATCTACCACGCGCGCAAGTTATTGATGGGCGAAAATAGATGCTTTCAACGAATCGAAGTCGAACTGAAATTTACCGCCAACCGTGAATTGATCGAAAAACAAATCACCGGCGGAGAATTCACTTAACCACCACCATTTAAAAATCCGTTCACCACCCGCTAAAATATCCGCTTATCCGTTTCTATCCGTTGAGACATCCGCTTCACTATCCCTCCCAGGAAAACAATGACCAATCCAAACATCGAACAATACTGGCAAAAATTTCTATCCACTCTCGCATCTGATTCACCGTATCATGGCAAAACCTATCTCGCTGAATCCTTCGGTGATCATCCTGAACTCGCCGACGAACTTGGCGCATTGGTTGCCAGCGGAATCAAAACGGGCACCTGCTCTTCCCTTTGGGAGTGGCAGGCCGAAGGGAATCCGATTCCCGAAGTCGGTTTAATATCCATCACTTTAAATGGCGCAGGCGAGCCCATCTGCATCATCGAAACCACCAGAGTGGAAATCCGCAACTATAACGAAGTGGATGAAGATTTCGCACGCACAGAAGGCGAAGGCGATCTTTCACTGCGTTACTGGCGCGAAGCACACCAGATATTTTTCTCGCGCATCCTTCCGAAGATAGGCAGAGAGTTCAGCGAAGAAATGCCGCTGGTCTGCGAAAATTTCAAACTCATTTATAAATAATGCGCCGCATCTTAAATGTTTTGATCGTCCTTCTCGCTGCGCTTCTCATTGTGCAGGCTGGCTATTCAACGCAATGGCCCATCGCCCACGACGAAGCGCCGCTTTTCTACGAAGCCTTCATGATGCGCGCCGAAGATCTTGTCCCTTACCGTGACCTGTTTGATTTTCAAATGCCGGGCAGCTTCATCGCCTACACCGCCCTTGGCCTCCTAAGCGGCTTTGATAGTTTTCGTATTCGCATCCTCGACCTCGTCATTCTTACTGCGCTTCTCATCATCACATTTTTTGCAACCCAACGCTTTGGGAAAACTCCCGCCCTCGCCGCCGCGATTCTCTTTGGCTTGAAATATCTGCAAGGCGGCCCGTCCATGTCATTGCAGCGCGAATACCTTTTGCTTTTCTTTATCGCACTCGCTCTGTGGATCTCAATGCAGGAAACGCTGACTCTCAAACATCGGATAACCCTCGGGCTGTTCTTCGGTCTAGCGGCTGTCATCAAACCCCACGCAGCGATCGGACTCATCCCCATCCTGCTCTTTGACATCGCAGACCTGACTCAGCGCCTCAAGTTGACTCTCCAAAAGGCTGCCGCAACCAGCATTCTTCCCGCCGCCACAGGGTTTGCAATTCCAGTTCTCGTTGTGATCGTCTGGCTCGCGCTGACCAACGCCTTAATCCCCTTTATCAATATTGCCATGAATTACTGGCCGCTATATTCACAAGTCAACGGCGAAATGGCGATCACCACCAGCTCGCGCCTTCCATTCTTGTTGACTCAAACTCTGCATCTCGGCGGCCACGCACTCTGGCTCATCCCGGCCTTGCTTGGCGTTTATCTTAATCAAAATAAAAAGACATATTTACTTGTCAGCCTTGCTTTATGCTACGCCATCTATCCCGCTTTCTCGGGTCAATTCTTCCCCTATCATTACATCCCCTTTATTTACTTCATCATTCTTCTTTCATCTCTCGCAATTACTCAATCTCCATTTTCCACTTCCCACCTCCCGCCATCCACCATTCTTCTTTCCTCTTTCTTCTTTCTTCTAACCATCTTCGCGCTCATTCGCCCATCCACTACCTTCATTCGTCAACTCAATAATCAACCCATCATCACTTCCACCGACCGCGCCAGAGAAATCTCTCGTTTCCTTGAAAAGAATTTACAAGATGGCGACACCGTCCAGCCGCTTGATTGGACAGGCGGCACATTACTTGCCATGCTCGAATCCCGTGCCCGCCTTGCCACACCTTATGTATTTGATTTCTATTTCTATCATCATGTTTCCAACCCGTATATTCAAAGCCTGCGCGCAGACTTTATGAATGATCTGCAAGCTGCCAATCCGCGATTCATCATCGAAGTCACCGCCATAGACAAACCCTGGATCACCGGCCCGGACACCTCCCGCGAATTCCCAGAATTGCGCGCATTCTTAAATGAAAATTATTCCGTTACAATTCACAAAGACGATTACACTATTTATGAATTCGACGACAGACCGTAGACAATAAACCATCGTCCACTGTCCGTCGTTCACGGTCAAATCATGAAATATCTCACCCGCATTACCTATGTTTACCTCGCCCTCCCATTCATCATCTTCTGCATGGGCTGGCTGCGACTATCCATCGCCATCCCCGTTACCGCTCTCACTCTTTGGGCACTCTGGCAACTCTTCAACCATTTACCAATTACCAGTTACCAATCTCCAACCTCCAATCTCCGCTTTTTCCTTCCCACCTTCCTACTCACCGGTCTCTGGGTCTTGCTCTCAGGCGTCGGCGGATACACCTTCCAAAACTGGGACCATCACTGGCGCAACGCAGTTTTGCATGATCTCATCACCTACGACTGGCCTATCATTTATTCATCTCCCGAGCGTGGACCGATCGCCATGCTTGTTTATTATGTTGGCTATTGGCTGCCTGCTGCATTAATAGGCAAAGCCTTCGGCTGGCAGGCTGCAAATTTTGCCCTCTTCCTGTGGACATGGCTTGGCGTCTTCCTTGTTACGTTTCAACTCGGCAATGTGCTAAAAACATCCCCGCTCAAATTGGCGCTTCTCCTCATCTTCTTCAGCGGACTGGACTCCCTCGGCACTCTTCTCTTCGCGCAGGAATACCCAACGCTCTGGCCGCCCGTCACGCATCTTGAGATCTGGAGCGGTAATTTACAGTTTTCGTCCTTCACCACTCAATTGTTTTGGGTCTTCAATCAATCTGTTCCAGCCTGGTTGTGCATTGCAATAATTATGAACGGCGTAAAGCGTGGACAATCTGCATTAATTTGGGCTTTTTGTTTTTTCTTTGCTCCTCTCGCATCCATTGGGTTAATTCCCTACATTCTTATTGACTGGTTTAAGCAAACCGACTTCAAAGCCCCATTCAAAAACCTCCGTTGGGATATTCTCTTCGCTGGCATCATCATCTTTCTTCTTTCCTTTTTCTTCTTCACCTCCAACACCGCCGCCCAGGAACGTGGATTTAAAACGCTTGTAATAAAGATTTTCTCGCTTTCTTCCTGCTCGAAGGCGGATTGCTCTGGCTGGTGCTTGCTCCGCGCAACTGGCGTGATCCGCGCTGGGTGATTACCGGCTTGCTGCTCCTCATCATTCCCTTCATCCAATTTGGCAGCGGACGTGACTTCGTCATGCGCGCATCCATCGCCCCGTTGTTTTATCTGATGTTAATGACAGGCGAAACCCTTTTCCAAAAGAAAACATCCCGCCTCCTACTTTCCACTTTCTACATCCTCCTTCTCTTCGGTTCACTCACTCCACTATACGAGATTAACCGCTCCATTTACAGATCCTATGACTATTATTTCCTTCAGGATAATAACGATTGCGGATGTGACGTGACAACACCTGAGCCTGTTACTCATCTTGAACAGCCCGGCGTGCCGGAGAATGAACATCCTGATACCCTTATCGCAGATGAAATTAAAACCTTGAAATTCATGGATGATAAACTCTCAAAGAACTTTATTGCCAATGTTCGTCAATCGTTGTATTATCGCTATCTATCATCGCGTTAAAGAAACGCACGCAAGCTAGACTTCGGAAGTCCTTTTAGAGGAATTTCCGCCATGAAGAATTAAAAGAGACTTCCGAAGTCTGTACCTCATAAATCTCGCACTATTATTTGGAGAAACCCCATGTCAAACCTTGTTTTACCGCCAGACCCGCAATCCTTTTATGCTCAGGTATGGGAGATCGTCAGCAAGATACCCCGCAGCAGAGTCGCTTCGTATGGACAGATCGCAAAAATGCTCCCGCTGCCCGCAGGCGTGGACGGTGATACCTATCTGGAGTTTGGCGCGCTTTGGGTCAGCGGCGCCGTAGCCGGCAGCCCGAACGACGTACCCTGGCACAGGGTTGTGAATTCAAAAGGGGAAGTGAGCGAGCGGGACGGACTTGAAGCAAAACGCCATAAACTTTTGCTTGAAGACGAAGGCGTCATGTTCAATGTCAGAGGCCGTATTGATATGAAAAAATATGGCTGGAGCGGCAAGATCAAACCACCGGCCGAATAGATACAATGCCGTCTTTCGCATCTCCCCCCAATCCGCAAGCCTATAACGAACAGGTCTGGAATCTTGTGCGTCAGATTCCTGCCGGCAAAGTTGCCACGTATGGACAGATCGCCAAATTGCTTCCGCCGCCCAATGGCGTGGAGATTGAAACCTACGCCGCGTTTGCTCCGCGCTGGGTGGGCGGTGCGATGGCAGCCTGCCCCGACGATGTTCCCTGGCAGCGTGTCATCAACTCGCAGGGCAAGATCAGCGAGCGCGCTGGAGCGGAACGCCAACGTCCTTTACTCGAAGCCGAAGGAGTTATCTTCGACGCCAAAGACCGCGTGGACTTAAAAAAATATGGCTGGAGTGGAAACAATGAAGAAAACATTCTACAGCAGCCATCGCTTTTTTGATTACATATCGAATTATCCCCCCGCAAATTCAACGATCAACGTATCAAGAGTCAGGTCTAAAGTGATCTGGCTCTTTTTGACATCCTCTTAACTGGAAGACAGCTTTTCTTTACGTCGATTATTTTCGGTCAGGCTTTATAATGAGATTTATGGATAATCAAAATCTTCTCAAAAGGAACAATGACCCGGAGAAACAGCGCCGCATCTTTTTCGCTGCATTAAGCGGGTTTGTCGCCGGAACAATTGCTGCGCTGCTATCGGGGTTTATCAACACATTACTGTTTCCAGATCTGCCGCTTTATTTAAATGGATCAGCTGTTTTTATTGCGTGGGTTTTATGGGCTGTACTGGGCGGCATCTTTGCCGGCGTGGCGGCTTATTCCTTTGACGATATGAAAAGTATTTTGCTTTCAGCCTTGAGCATGGCGGTTACGATCCTGATCCTAAATTTTATGCAGGGTGCAGAAAGTGCCCTGCTGAATGTGATCGTTCTGGTTGGGTTGTCTTTTCCTTTTACCGCCATGATGACCCCGCTTGCCTGGCTTTTTTTCTGGCTTGCGCATCACTTTGTACAAGCCTTGTCTCTTAATGGATGGGCGCGCTCGAAGATTGTCCTTATAAATATAATGATCATCCTTGCTCTTGGAACGGCGCCCGGTATATATTCAAAGATGAATTCAAGAGCCGAAAGAGCAGTTCGTGTTATTCATGAATTATTACAGGAAGCCGCACATGCTTCTGCTCCTGAGACAATTCACAAAGCACTTTTGATGACCGAAGGGTTTACAGATCATACAGATCAACCCTATACCTTAAGTCAGGTTCCTTCCGAGAATTCCACTGAAGGTGTGGATGTGACTGCGCACTATGAAGACGGCTATACTATTTTATGTACGGTTGTTTTATACCCCGGAAGTGCCCCCTCCATTTTTGATTGTTACGCTGGTTGGGCGCCTTAGTTATTTCCCCGCAAGTTCAACGATCAACGTGTCGAGAGCCAGGTCTAATGTGATCTGGCTCGTTTTGACTCTTTCGTCAATGCTCAGTAAATGATGATAAATACTTTCGAGTGCTTCCATTGAAAAGCGGCTGGCCTGTCCGGTAGTTTTTTCAGCAACGAATGGATGCACACCCAGCGCGCGCGCCACATCATCCTTGTTGCCGCGGCCATCCAAAATTTCACGCGCCTGCACCAGCAAACGGAATTGACGCACGACCATGCCCCATAAAGCAAATGAATCTTCGTTCTCAAGCAGTCGGTGCAAAAGTTTTTGCGCAGTTTTGCCATTGCCCTGTGACAAGGCGTCGACGAAGTCAAACACGCTTTGCTGGGATGTGACGATACAAACCGCTTCCACATCGGACCCTTGAACTGGTCTGGCCCAATTGACATATGCCAGCAATTTTGCAAGTTCCATCCCCGCCTGACGGGTATCCACACCGACCATTTCGGCCAGTTTGGCGGCGGCGGCGGGATCGATCTTCCCGTTTTGATTCTTGGCTTCGTTGATGATCCAGCCTGGCATGTCTCTTTGTTTGGGCAGCATGAAGGCCTGTGATTTGACAGCAGGCTTGTTCTTTTCAGCCCATTTCATCAGCCAGTGTTTTTCAACTTCCTTGGGCTCCATGGTTTCACAAAGCACGATCTTTGCGGTATCGGGTGCGTTGTTGAGAAACTCGCCGAATTTTTTTCGCGTGGCCGGATTGTTAAACTTCCCCGATGGATTTGAAATAATTACCAATCGTTTCGGCGCCAGAAACGGCATGGCGTTGACCGCGTTGTTAAGATCATTCTCGGTCATGGTGCGCGCTTCGAGGTGTGCGGTATTCATCCCGGCGGTGGTCGGGTCGCTGAAATCAGACTCAAAGTCTTTGAGTTTGCGCGTAATGGCGAATTCGTCGTTGCCGTAGAGGATGAAGATGCTCATAAGGATGAAGGATGAAAGATGAAGGATGAAAGGAAAAGAAGAAAGAGGAAAGATGGAGGTCGAGTGCCCGCATGTTTTTCGCGGGCGTATCGAGACCAGATTTATTTCGTAATGACCCGATGCACACCCTTGCGGACGGGGATGATATCTATGATCTGCAGGCTGCCCATATTGGCTTCGGTGGTGATGCGTTGCTGAAGGACAGGTCCCAGCGGACGGGCGATCAAAACGCCAATGACTCCGAATACCACTGCGAGCGGCAGGAGCAGAATTTTCATCAGGGTGGATTTTGCTAATCGAAGCACCGACCAGGCTAACGTTCCAGAGAGAAGCGCTGTGGTTGCCATGTTGGTGCCGCAGCCGGCATGGATAGCTAATCCGCTTTCGCCGCCGCGCAATCTTTCGAGCGCTTCCGTGGCCGCCACCCAAACTTCGGGCGTGGAAAAATCACCGAGCAGGAAAAATCCGGTCGGGTTGGAATGTCCGGCCATGCTGCCTGTGTGCGTGCGCGCCAGCATGTGAAGCGTGGCGTGTTCGAGCGCGTGGTTGCGCCGTGTTTCGAGAATGAAGGGAAGGTCAAGGATCATGATTTGATTATACTGCGGTGACTGTGTAAACCTGATTGAGCATTTCAAGAAATTCGGCGGAGGGCATGGGCTTGAGGATTTGTTTACGGGCTTCGCGGGTGAGGGTTTGCATCAGCAAATATTGCACGGCGTACTTGCGGAATAGTCGCGAGCCGTCTTCGTCGCCGTAGAATTGCACACTGCGTGCCAGATGCGTGCGGACAGTTTTCTGCACCTGCTCGGCTGTGACTTCTTCGCGGTTGAGGCGTGAGAAGATCCACGGATTGGCGAGTGTGGCGCGCCCGATCATGACCGCGTCACACTTGGTATAGTTTTTTATTTTCTGAATATCTTCGACACGTTTTACATCACCATTCCCGATGACGGGAATCTTCACCATGGATTTTACTTCGGCGATGGCGTCCCAATTTGCGTTGCCGCTGTAACTTTGTTCCTTGGTGCGCCCGTGGACAGCAATCAGTGCGCCGCCGCATTCTTCAACGATGCGCGCGATGAGTTTGTAGTTTTTGTTGCGTTCCCAGCCGAGGCGGATTTTGCCGGTCAGCGGAACTGTAAGTTTTTTGCTGAGTTTGGTGAACAGACGCGCGATCTTAATTGGGGTCTTCATCATGCCTACGCCTGCGCCGCGATCTGAAACACTTTTGGCAGGACAGCCCATGTTGATGTCGATGATGGTCGGTCCCCAATCCTGCACACGCAGCGCGGCTTCGACGATCTTGTCCACGTTGTCGCCGTAGAGTTGAAAGGTGACCGGGCGCTCTGCTTCTTCAAAGTGCAGTTTTTTGGCGGGCTGTTTTGAGCGGCTGAGAATTTTTTCCACTTGCACGAATTCGGTATAGCTCATCGCGGAACCGAGTTCACGGCAGATCGAGCGAAACGGCCAGTCGGAATAACCGTCCATGGGCGCGAGGACGGCGTCACCATAAATAGGAACATCACGGATATAAAAGTTGGGGGAAATGGTTTGGTCTATCATAATAATAAGGTGCTATTAGTATAACAAAGATTTATTTGCTGATTAAAGTATAATTATTTTATATCAGGAGGAACTTATGGCAGATAATCGCCTGGAAATTGCAAAGAACTTGTTGAAAAGAGGAAAGGTTAAGGAGGCGCGCCAGATCCTGGAAGGCTTTCTGAAGGAGAATCGGGCTCATACATATGGCTGGCGGTTATATGCAGAAACATGGTCGTCTGTTGAAGATAAAAGGAAGGTATGGGGATATCGTGCCAACAAATTATTCAAGTGACCGTGAATGGCCTTTGTTTGTAGGGATTCATGGCTCGGGCGCCTCGGGGTTAGACTGTTGGAATTTGTGGCAAACATATGCTGAAAAAGAGGGCTATATTCTTTTGCCCCTCATCCGGGCGATGTCCGAGGATTCAGAGTGGATATAGGCGAGAACACCGTGTGGAAGGCTGTCGGTGAAGTTCAAAAAAAATATCGTGTGAGTCAGCGCATGTTCTTTGCCGGAGTCTCGGGAGGCGCATATTTCATCCAATTCTTTGCCGCTCATTATCCCAATCATGTCAGCGGGCTCGCGATCCTTTCCACGGGATATGTCGGGCCGCAAATACAGTCCCGGGTTCCTGTGCTGATTGCGATCGGCGGCGCTGATAATCCCACTTCCATTCAGGCAAATGAAGAACTGGTTTCCTACTTAACCCGAAATGGATTTGATGTGCAATATAAGGTCTTCCCTCTGGTTGGCCATAGAGTTTCAAATGATGGGCGAAAGCTAACCATTGAGTTGTTTAGAAAAACAATAGGTAAATAAATAAAAAGAGAGCAGATTGCGTCTGCTCTCTCTTTATTTTCACGCAGTCTATTTCTTTAGTAGATCTAAAAAGTGTTTGCGGAATTTTGCCACTTTGGGCGCGGCCACTGCCTGACAATATGGATTATTTTGATTGCGCGCAAAGTATTCTTGATGATAATCTTCAGCGACGTAATAATCTTTGATCGGTTCAACCTCCGTAACGATCGGGCTGTTCCAGATTTTTTGGGCATTCAACTCGCTGATAAGATTCTCTGCGATCTCCTTTTGCTCAGGGGTGTGATAGAAGATGGCCGAACGGTATTGTGTGCCAACATCCGCACCCTGACGGTTAAGGGTGGTGGGATCATGAACGGCGAAGAAAACATTCAACAGGTCACGGAATGAAATAATGGACGGGTCAAATTTGATCTGGATCACTTCGGCGTAGCCGGTATCTCCGTTGCAGACTGCGCGATAGGTTGGGTTGGGAACATGTCCGTTTGAGTAACCGGATTCAACAGATGCGATGCCTTTGGCTTCGTCAAATACGGCTTCGACGCACCAGAAACATCCGCCGGCCAGGGTTGTGGTTTCGTATGGGGTACTCATGCTAAAGTCTCCTTTGATAAATCATATAGTCTTTTGTGATTGTAGGACGTGATGTGAAGAAAAAATCTTATTAAGAGAAGATTACAGTTTTTATGAATTGGGAAGCTTCAAAACCTTTACTTAACAGTTTTCAGATGACCTCCAGTTGTTGATTTGCTGCAAGCTTTGCATATTTGCCAGATTTTCCTTGCAAAATTGAAGGTTTTAAATGTGCCATAATTGCAGTTTCATTGTAAAATTCCCCATTATTAATAGTACTTAAGATGGATATGCGTTTGTGATATTTTTTTAATACTCTCAACAAGGAGGTATGGCCTAAATTTATATCTTTCACGTTTCTTCCTATTTTCAATATCAAGCCAGGTCAGAAATTATAAGGAGTAATTTAAATGAAAAAACTTAGTAACGCAGTAATTATTGCAGTCATTGCCGCCTTGATTCTTGCCACAGCTGTATTAGCGCTTGTGGGGAATGGTGGTTTTGAAACAGGCGATTTTACCAGTTGGGCGAAAAGCGCCTTCATTAACAATGGTTTCAATGCTTCACAGGGCTCGGGAGGAAGTGATTTGAGTGTTGTGGTTGGCCCTGCAGCGGCTTTGAGTCTCTCTGATGCCAATACGGGTGGTGTCCTCAAATACCCAGCCTATGGGAGTTACTCCGCTCGTATTAATAGCGCGCTCTCTTATGACGGTGGTGGATTTGGAAAAAATGCAAATACCATCACTCAGAATATAACAGCAGTTCTAAACCCCGGGGATAATAAAGCTCATGTACGTTTTACTTATTCTGCGGCAATGGTTAACCCTGTTGATAACCCGCATACGGCTGAAGAAAAACCTTACTTTCGGGTGCGCGCCATTAATACAACTAACGCCAATGATGTTTTATATGATTTCTCTTCCTATGTAGGAGAACCGGGGAAGAACTGGCAAACGGGGGTGTCTTTTGGGTCTGGCGGCGATTTTTGGCAATATCTTGATTGGACGTATGTTGATCTTGCCTCCAGTGACGCTCATCCCGTGGCTGCCGGAGATAACATTAGATTGGAGATCACAGCCGCAGGTTGTTCTTTAGGCGGACATCCCGGCTATGTATATGTGGACGAAGTTACTGATGGCGATATTGCTGGCCCGAGTATCAATGCCACTGGTCCGGCAACAGGTGATGCCGGGTCAACCATTACATATACATACACATATAAGAATGGCTCTGCATCTGCGGCCACTTTGAATATTTCCATTACTCCGCCAACGAATGTTACTTTTACAAGTGATAGCGATGTTAATTGCAGTGGAACAGCCCCGGTAGCATGTACCTTTAATAATGTAGCTGGGGGAGGAACGGGCAGTTTCACGGTTACGGGCAATATCTCAGGTGCAGCAGCAGGGACCACGCTTGCGCATGGAGATTATAGTATTGGAGCAACAGGCTTTCCAACAGTAGGTGGTCAGACTGTGCTTACGAATATACCTGCAGCAACTCTTACTTTGACGGCTTCCGGTCCGGCTACGGTTTTACCTGGCGGCCAATATACCTATACTTTTAATTACACTACCACTGCGGTAGCTAATAATGCCCAGATCGCTTTCACTCTTCCGGGGCATACAATGTATGTCTCCAATACTGGTGGTTATACCTGCACTCCATCCAGCGGTGTTGTAACCTGTGGCCTTGGCACGATTTCAGCCAATGGATCATTCAACGTCACTGTTGCAGTGGATAAGTTAAAGAAGGTAAGCACACCACTTACACTTACAAGTACAGCTTATTCAATCAGCGCGACAAGTGTATCAGCGGTAAATGGTCTTGCGACAGTAACAGCGAATACCCTCACTCCGTTTACAGATGTCCCTGCCGGGCATTGGGCGTTGGATTATGTTCAATCCATTTGGGCTTATGGTGTAACTTATGGTTGCGCAACAGCATCTCCATTGACAGTCTACTGTCCCGAGCAACCGATTACTCGCGGCGAAATGTCCATTTTTATTGAACGCTCCATTCATGGCGGTTCTTTCAATCCGGGTACGCCAGCAATTACCTTTACTGATACTACCAGTCATTTTGCCAGATATTGGATTGAGGCCTTGAAGAGTGATGGTGTTACCAGCGGTTGCGGTGCCGGAACCACCTTCTGCCCTGATGCAGGTATCACTCGTGTAGAAATGTCAGTCTTTCTACTTCGTGGCCAATCCTGGCCTGCTTCACATACACCGCCTGCATCCACAGGAAAATGGCCCGATGTGCCGGCTACTCACTGGGGCGTAAAGTGGGCAGATGAATTAGGGACAAGCGGAATTTCAAGCGGCTGTGGCGGCGGAAATTTTTGCCCCAATAATGCAGTGCTTCGCTCTGAGATGGCAGTGCTAATTCAGAAAACATTCCACATGCCCTTGCCGACCCCATAAATAATATTGATTTCATAAAAAGAAGCGCACTCGAAAGGGTGCGCTTCTTTTTATGATTTCTCCGCTGTACAAAAATCTTTTAGGCGCAAAAAACCTGGTTTTGCTCACATAAAGAAAAAACTGCGTTTTCTGCACGAAAGTGATCAGCTTTCGATTCTTAAGTAGAGAATTTACTATAATGAATTCAACACCATATAAGGATAAACGGCAAGACTTCGTGAAATATTTATCGCATTCCAGAAATTGTAATCAAGCCGTTTGTGATATTGATATTCATGATCTCCAGCCCTGGCGTCTGGCTGTTTATTTTCTCGATCAGGAGTTGATTGAGCCAGGATTCCATTTGCGAAACCAATAAGGCGGGGATTGTTTGTGTGCCGATCTGTATTGACTCGATCTTAATGCCTGGATTCTTGTTTGAATCTATGACAAGATTGCCCACAATGAGCGCTGAGGTGGAATTGGTACTGCCTGCCACCATGCCCCAAATTTGTATTTTGTCATCCCGTAAATAAACTTGCACATCGCTTAATGGAAGATCAGGACTGTTCTTCATTTCCATGGCGAGCCATGAGGTGAGTTGTCTTTCGGTGAGTGTGGCAGATGAGAGCGAGCCAGGTTGTGGAAGCGCATTTTCGAGCGTTGTTTTGGCTTCAGTGCCTGCCGCATCAGATGGGATGATTTGCGCACCAGGGCGTTCCGGGGCACCTTCCAGTCCGCTTTCAGCGCTGTTTACTGCAAGGCCGATCAACGCATCTACAAGCGGAACATATTGCGGATATTCAGCGCTGATCTCTGCGCGGGTTTGCGCGGCAATATTGCTGGTAATGGGGATTTGGGCAGAGAGTGTTGGAGTGGAAAGAATCATTAATTTTGCGACTGTTGATTCCGGGTTGTTGCGTGCCACGACAAATGATGTGGTCCCCAATAGAATTGCCAGAACGATAAAGATGCCTGCTCCACGAAGGAGGTTTTTATATGGGCTGGAATTCTGAAATGGATTTTCAGTGATGAGATTGTGTTTGGGTTGAGTTTTGCCAGGGAATTTAATACGGGCAAGGCCGATCTTTGCTTCAACGTTATTGGGGTTGAGTTTGAGGGCGCATTCATAACATTCAACTTTGCGCCCGGGTTCTTCCATGATACGCGCCATCAGCATCCACGCAGATTCTTCGTTGGGGTATTTCACGAGAAAATCCGTCAGATATTTTTTGGCAAGTTCGCGATTGCCGCGTTGGAAGGTGTAATCGGCTTGTTTGAGGAGTTCTTGTTTATTCATAGTGTAAAAACCCTAAAGGTTTTAGAAACCTTTAGGGTTTATTTGTTTTATAAACTCGGCTCGGGGAGTTTTTCCTCGAATTTATTGAGGACTAGCTCGCCGTCATCATTGACATCCACTTTGATCGCGTCGCCGTTTACGAATTCACCGGCGAGTACCCGATCTGATAGCGGGTCTTCCACTTTTTGCTGAATGACACGGCGTAACGGACGCGCCCCAAACTCTGCATCGTAACCTTGCGCAGCAAGTAGGGAAAGCGCTTCTTCAGAGGCTGTGAGTACGAATTCATGATCCTTCAAGCGTTCAGAGACCTTGTCGAGTTCCAGCGAAACGATCTGCTGAATATCTTCCTTGTTGAGCGAGCGGAAGATGACAACTGAATCCATGCGGTTGATGAATTCAGGGCGGAAGGCGCGCTTGAGCGATTCGTTCAATTTCTTGCGCATGTCGTCGTAGGAAAGTTTTTCTTCAGTGGCTTCATCGCGTTTCATGGCAAAGCCGAGCGAAGTTTGATTCTTGATCATGTCTGCGCCAATGTTGGAGGTCATGACGATGATCGCATTGCGGAAATCCACTTTGCGGCCTTTCGCATCGCTGAGGTGACCTTCTTCCATGATCTGGAGCAGCATATTGTGTACTTCAGGATGTGCCTTTTCGATCTCATCGAAAACGATGATGGAGTACGGGCGGCGGCGCAGGGCTTCGGTCAGTTGACCGGCATCTTCATACCCGACATATCCGGGAGGCGCTCCCACCAAACGGGCGGCGGTGTGACGTTCCATGAACTCTGACATGTCGAGTTGAATGGCGGCATCTTCACTGCCAAACATAAACTTGGCGAGGGTCTTTGTCAATTGGGTCTTGCCGACACCTGTTGGGCCAAGGAACATAAATGAACCAATCGGGCGCTTCGGGTCTTTCAAACCGGCTCGCGCACGGCGGACTGCACGTGAGATGGCAACGATGGCATCTTCCTGGCCAATGATATCTTTGCGTAGTTCATCTTCCATTTTGAGCAGGCGTTGTGATTCGGCCTCTGCAAGCTGCATGAGCGGGACACCGGTCCACATGGAGACGACTTCGGCAATGTCTTCGGCAGTGACTACGGGACTATTTGCGCGGTCCCAGCCGGTGCGCAGACGTTCGATCTGCTGGCCGAGATCAGACTCGCGCTCTTCCCATTCCTTGATGTCTTCCGAGTTGCCCTCTTCTTGGGCGAGGGAACGGTTCTGACGTGCCTGCCTCAATTGACCAAAAAGATCCTTGGCGTGTTTCGCAGCCGGACTCTTGTACATGCGCACACGTGAGGATGATTCGTCGATCAGGTCAATGGCTTTGTCTGGTAGGAATCTTTCGGTGACATATCGTGATGACAAATGTGTGGCGGCTTCGAGCGCTTCATCGGAAATCACCAAATGATGATGTTCTTCGTATGCGCCGCGAATGCCCTTGAGGATTTGAATGGTCTCTTCTTCAGAGGGTTCGTCCACCTGCACGGGTTGGAAGCGGCGTTCGAGCGCGGCATCTGATTCGATGTGCTTGCGATATTCATCAAGCGTAGTCGCACCGATGACTTGTAACTCGCCGCGCGATAAAGCGGGCTTGAGGATATTTGCTGCGTCGACGGAGGAACCGGCGGCTCCTGCTCCAACGAGCATGTGGACCTCGTCAATGAAGAGGATCGCGCCTGAGGTTTTTAACTCATCAATAATGCGCTTGAGTCTTTCTTCAAATTGACCGCGATACATGGTGCCGGCGACGAGTGAGCCCACATCAAGTTGAAGCACGCGCTTGTTCATCAATGGCGCGGGGACGTCACCGTCTATGATGCGTTGAGCAAGGCCTTCGACGATGGCAGTTTTGCCGACACCTGGTTCGCCGATGAGCGCGGGGTTGTTCTTGGTGCGGCGCGCCAGAATCTGAATGACGCGTTCAATTTCTTTTTGACGGCCAATGACGGGGTCAAGTTTTTTCTCTTCGGCCTTCGAGGTTAAGTCGGTGGCGAGTTGATCGATGAGCGGGGTCTTTGGGTTGTTGGATGCCGAAGCGCCACCTTTGCCCGGTTGCGGGCCGGCAGGCGTCGGGGAGGAGGATGCGGATTCATTTAAGACGCGGCGAGTCTGTCTGCGAATTTGATCCGCTGTGACTCCGAGTCTGCGCAGCACTTCCATCCCGGTGGATTCAACACGGATCAGACCGAGCAAAATATGTTCGGTGCCGATGTAGTGATGGCCGAGGCGGCTGGCTTCTTCAATTGCAAATTCAAGGACTTGTTGAGTTTCCGCAGCGAGTTCGATGCGGGTGGAGTCAAATTCAGGGGATGCGCTGGAGACGCGTTGAACGACTTCACGCACACGTTCGGGGGTCATGCCGAGGTCGCGTAAGACGCGGCCTGCGACACCGCCTTCTTCATCCATTAATCCAAGGATGAGATGTTCGGTTCCAATGTTGTTTTGGCGGGCGCGTTCTGCCTCTTGATGTGCAAGGCTGAGGACGCGTCTTGCTCGTTGGGTAAATCTTTCCATACCGGCCATAATAATCTCCTATATCTCTAGGCATTGTACCAAAAAGGCGGGTGACTCCGTGTTGGAAAAAGGTTAGAGTTTTCACGGGTAGTAAACAAGTACAAGAGTACACAAGTGCGTATTTTTTTACGTGTGTATCTGTTTATATCCCTTGTTTACATCTATCGGTTGTCTCCATCCCCTTGAATCTTACCGCGTGCCTGCCTATCCATTAGTTTAGTAATGTTATATTCGGCGATCTCATCCAGTGACAGGTTGAGTTCTGTGGCGACCTGCGCAAGATACCAGAGCACATCACCTAATTCGGCTTTGAGAGCTTCGCGGGTTTCGGCGCTGATCTGTCCATCTTTGTCGCGGAAAACCTTTTTGATCTTGCCTGCCACTTCGCCCGCTTCGTTGACGAGACCCAGTGTCGGGTAAATAACAGCGTGTCCGATGGCGGGATATTTTGCGGTGCCGCGTGATTTGGTTTGATAATCGTTGAAGTCCATGAGTGTTTCCTTTGTGTGCGAATGTGGGCGTTAAATTTTCTATTTCGATTTTACATTACTTTAAGGAAAGTCTTTCAGGTGGGCTAGGGAAAAAATCACCATGATAAACAGAGATACCCATACGGGCACAATGTGAACGGAGATTTAAAAAAGAGATGGTATATCTTTGTTTATCGCTGTTTATCTCTGGTAAAAAAGTTTACGCCGCATGGCGCGGCACCTCAGTTTCTCACTTCTTTTTCAAACCAAAATGTTCTGTGCTCCAAAACAAATCCTGCAGACTCGGCAGCCTTTTGCATGGCGATGTTTTGTCCGCTGGTGCCGAGGTGCGCGGATTTCATTCCGCGTTCTTTGAGCATTTGCAATCCTTTGCATAACACTGCTTTTGCCAATCCCATACCTTGAAAGCGCGGATGTGTCGCCACGGGGTCGGTGCTGCCTTCCCTGTTTTGTTCATCGACCGAACATGTGCAATATGCGGCGATGCTTCCATCAGGTGCGATGACCATCAAGTCCAACTCTGGATCGTATTCACTGGTGCTCATAATGGCGAGACGATTCTCCGTGGACATGTACTCCGTCCCAAACGCGGATCGGTGCGTGCTGGCAACTGCCTCTGCTTCCTCTGTGCCTTTTATTGCGCGGACGAAGAATCCCTCCGGCAAAACAGAATCAGCTATCGGCGTAGAGAGATCGCGTTTCATGCTAACGGTGATAACCTCTGTTTGGTGAAATCCGTGCTGACGGAGAAAGTCCATCCTTTGTTTGTCATCCTCGCGGCAGCTTGCATCCAGCGTGGACGATTCCTCCGCCGCCAAATTCTTGCGGATGCAATCCACGCCCCATGAGACGATTTCCGCGCCGAGCGATTCTGTGTATTGAGTTTGAAATTCCCAAAGCAAATTATGCGAGTCATCCACATACGCCCAGCCGATGGGTTGACCTGCATAGAACCATAATCTCATATTTGCGCGGACTTCTGCGTTAGCTAGGCCTTCTTCAATATTAACTTTTGCGGGGTAATCGTTGATCCGCTCAGCCGGGCGGACTTGATTCAACAAGTCCACCATGATCTGAAAATCTTTTTCACCCTCATATACTTTGCTTGGAGATTGTCATGATGCTCTCCTTTATAAAAACTGGGAATGCAGACTTAAGTCCGCATTCCAGTTTTGATTATGAATTATTCAAACGCCTTTGCCAATGCTCGCCACCAATCATCTTTTTCCTTCGGGATAAAAGGTGTGTACAGTGTCAGCCGGTCTGCGATGCCGGCGTAGCGTTTCTTTAAGTCGGCGGCCAGATTTTCCTGAGTAGTGACCAGACAAAACTCGTTCAACATTTCGTCGGTGATCAACATCGGCATTTCAGCCCACTCGCCTTTGGCGGCAAAACCTGATAATTGCTGCGCGGTTTCGGTCCAGCCGTGCAAGTCCATTACTGCTTGATAGGACGGTGTGCTGGCATAAATGCGATCTGCATCCGCGCAAAGGATTCTTCCTCGGGTGATGTGGCGATAAAGGGAGTCATTGAAATCGTAATATCCTTACGGGTTCTTCCGCTCTTTTGCAGTCCATCTTCGATGGCAGGCAGGATCACTTCATTCATATAACGCGGACTATTAAACGGGTGCGCGTGGAATCCCTCGCACAATTCACCCGCCAGTTTCGCGAGGCCGGTATTGACGCCCGCAATATAGATCGGAATATTCGGATTCTCAATTGCGCCGGGATTAAAAAAAGGCGACATCAACGTGGCCTTGTAATACTCGCCGCGGAAATTTAACTTCGTGCCGTTCTGCCAGCAATCCCAAAACGCGCGGATGACTTGAATCTGTTCGCGCAATTTCCCGGTCACAGAGTCAGGCCAGGTCATGCCGAATCTGCGTTCAATATGCGCCTTGACCTGTGTGCCCAATCCCAAAATGAATCGTCCGCCAGATTGCGCGGATAAATCCCATGCGGTGTAGGCGATGTTCGCAGGCGAGCGCGCAAACGAGACCGCAATGGCAGTCCCAAATTGCATGTCAGCCGAATGCTCCGCGATCAATGTGCAGGGCAGGAAGGGATCGTGCTGGGTCTCTTGAGTCCACAGCGCGGCGAAGCCCATCTCTTGTGCGGCTTTCGCAATGGCAGGAACATCTTTCAATGCAACGAGGGGAAGAGCGGCATCCAGTTTCATGAGGCAAGTATACAATCAAGGGGTAATTAGGTGAATAGGGAATAGTGAAAGTAAAAAGTGAGAAGTGAGAAGTAAGAAAGTGAAACGGAAAACAAAAAGCCCCGCGCAAGCGAGACCTTTATAAACCTTATAAACCTCAGAAACCTCAGAAACTTTAGTTCCTTAGACCTTTCCCCTAATTCAAACTATCCACAAAGCCAAACAACTCACGCGTCTCCTGTAACCAGACATTTGGCACGGTGGTGCGTTTGAGATAGCGGACGAGACCATCTTTGTCAACGACCAACGAGGCAGTACGTTGAAAAAGCAGGAAATATTTTTCAAGTTCATAGAGATTGTATATGTTGCGCCCGGGATCGGCAAGAATTGGAAATGGCAAATTTATCCCTTCTGCATATTCACGCGCTTTTTCCACGTCCTCACCTAAAATAACAATGATCTCTGCGCCTGTCTCGCGGAACTGTTCATACATACGTCCCAATTGCGCCACATGCGTGCGGCATTGCGGGCAGGTAGTCTCGCGGATAAAGAACATAATCACGTTTGATTTTCCGCGAAAATCTGAAAGCGAAACCTTCTGCCCATTAGTGGCAAGCAGGTGAAAGTTAGGGGCGAGCGATCCGATCTTTGCTTCGATTGATTCCATCGTTGATAAATCCTCATTAAGCAGATAACGTCTGCCTGAAAATCATTACGTTAGAGGATTCTTATTTTTCAAGCAAATACGCCATGATCCAATTCGTGGTGGCGTTCAATCCATCCATGTGGGCGCGCTCGTAATTGTGCGAAGCATCAATCCCGGGGCCGATCAGCGAGAGCTGCACATCGCCGCCCGCGCGCCAAAAGGCTTCGCCATCTGAACCATAAAATGGATACACATCTGTTTTATATGGAATACCGTGCTTCTCAGCGATGGCGCGCATTTTTTTGTTCAAGCCTTCAGAGTATGGCCCGCTGCTGTCTTTGATGCACAACGTCGCGTGAAATTCATCTGACTCCTGACCGTTGCCGACCACTGCCATATCCACTGTGACCAACTCCGCCACATCCGCCGGGATACCCGCCGCCGCGCCGTGACCGACCTCTTCATAATTGGAAATATGGAAGTACACGCTTCGCACCGGACTTTGGCCTGATTCTGCCATCGACTTGATCGCTGCTACGAGATTTGCCACGCAAGCCTTGTCATCGAGAAAACGCGAGCGGATGAATCCATTGGTCACTTCCACCCGTGGATCGAACGCCACGCAATCACCGACGTTGATTCCAAGTCCGCGGGTTTCTTTTTCAGAAGTGGTGCGCGCATCAATGCGGACTTCCATGTGCGCATCGTTGCGCGGAGTTTCACTTCCCGCCGCGCCATAAATATGACCGGACGCCGCATCAATCAACACCGAGCCGCGAATCTTTTCGCCTTTGGAAGTGATGATCCACACGCCTTCGGTTTCCACACTCGGCCATTGGATGCCGCCAATGCGGCTTAACTTTAATCGTCCATTGGATTTGATTTCTTTCACAACCGCGCCAAGCGTATCCGCATGAGCAGTTAATGCAACGGGAGGCAAGTCGCTTTTCACTTCCCATTTTGCAACCAGTGCGCCTTTGCGTGTTCTTGATAATTTCAATTGCTTATATTTGGATAATTCTTTTTCCACAAAATCAATTGCAGGTTCTGCAAAGCCGGTGGGCGAGGTGACGTTGAGCAGGTCAACCAGGAAATCGGTGAAATATTTTTCGTCAATTTTAGGGAGAGGCATGATTTATCCTTTTCTATAAACCTTCAAACGCTTTGATCTTCTCGCGCCAATCGTGCGGAATGTTGACCGTCTTTTCTTCTTTGTAATCATAAGTCACCATCACAACTTCCCCCTTGGCTAACTCTTTGCCTGTTTTCGCATCGACAATATTCTGCATCCACGTCATGGATTTGTTTCCCAATTTCAAAGCATGGACTCCAACCTTAATATGCTCACCAAAATAAACCGGCGCAAGATATACGATGTGGACGTCCGCCAGAATTACGCCGATCTCCATAAAGGATTGATCCTTCGTGAATAAACCGAGTTCGATCATATAGGCAATACGTGCCTGCTCAAAATAAGTCAGATGTTTGGAGTTGTTGACATGTCCCTGCGGATCCAGATCACCGTAGCGGACTTCGACCGGGTGAAAGAATTTATATGTAGTCATAATGCGATTATACAATCTTTACGCATCCTGAGGGCCGATTCGAATTCGGTGAGCGGAGCCGAAGGATAACTGGATGGCTCTATAACAAAAAAAGCCGTCAGTTGAAAAAATCAACCAGCGGCTACTAATCCCTAATTACCTGATCACCTAGCTGTTTAATCACAAAATCTTGCCAACCCAACCTTATCGTGAATCACAAATCGCCCATCGGCATCTGTGCTGAGTAGTCCCTGCTCTTTGAAAAACACCATCGCCTGATTGACTCGCTTGCGCGAAGCGCCAACCAGATCGGCCAGATCGCTCTGCGTCAATACAATGCGGACCTGCACTCCATCTGCCATTTCACGGCCATAGCGTTCAGCGAATGCAAGTATCTGACGCGCCACCCGTCCATTTACATCCAATGTTGCCAGAGATTGAATCACCTGATCGGAAAGCCGCACGCGTGCGGATAATATCTTCACCAAATTCCGCGCCACTGGAGGAAAGTTATCCATCAAGTAGTTGAATGTGGTTTTGTCCATCCACAATAGAAGCGAGTTCTCCAGCGTGATGGCACTTGCAGACCGCCCCACGCTATCGATCAAACTCATTTCACCGAGCAGATCACCGCTGCCAAGTACAGAGAGGATCACATCACGCCCACCCTGTTCAATGTGAATTTTTACTGTGCCATGCAAAATGATATATACAGCCTCGCCCGGTTGTTCGATGGTCATCACATTCATCCCCGCAGTAAAGATACGGCGATGCGCGTGCTTTGCCACCCAGTCTAGCTGAGTCCGTGTTAATCCTTCAAACAATTTAATGTCCGAAAGTATGTTGCGGGTATCATCTATCTTGAGTTCGGTCATTCTTAACATATTGTACATCCATTCGTCAGAGGCTTCCGAAGTCTCTCTTTAATTCTTTCCGGCGGAGAGTCTTAAAAGACCTGGAAGCCTGTATGCATTAACTTCAAGTCCTTCATAGGCGGCGCGTGAATCAGGGAATAACTTTTGCGCTGTAGATTCTTGCGCCGCTACCAAATCGTCAGTGTAGGAAGGGTCGTGGTGAAACAGAACCAGTTCACCCGTCTCGGCTGATGCGGCAACTTCTGAAGCCATCACAGCGGTCGAGTGTCCATAGCCCTGCGTGGATGGGAATCCGGCGAGCTGTCCGCGATAGTGTTCTTCGCTGTATTGCGCATCGTGGATCAGCACATCCGCATCGCGCGCAAAGGCCACCAGCCTGCGATCCATGCCCACGTAGCCTTCGGTATCTGTCGCATACACGACCGACTTTCCGCGCCATGTGATGCGATAAATATAGACTCCGCCCGGGTGCGCGTGCGAACTATAAATGCGGATGACGACCGCGTCGGGGCTTAATCTGGTATTTGATTCAGTTACCCGAATATTTTCTTCATCCCAAACGATCAACTGTGACTCGCGAACTGACTCGATCTCTTTCGAGGAAGCCATCTCACGCAAGCTGATGGGAAAAGTCTCTGCCGATTGATTGTGTTCGAGCACGCGCCGTATCGTTTCAGGCGTGCCACCCGGCCCAAAAATATGCAGGCGTGTGTTCGGCATATAAGCAGGGACGAAAAACGGAAAGCCCTGAGTGTGGTCGTGATGCAGTGACTGAAGAGCAGCAGCAATTCCAGCGGACGTTTTTCCGCAGGGTGGGCAGCGCGTTTTGCCAGCTCACGCCCCAGCGGAATAATGCCCGTGCCGGCATCGAGAATGATCGTGCGCCCGCCGGCGCGAATTTCCACGCAGGAAGTGTTGCCGCCGAAACGGACTGTGTCTGCGCCGGGTGTGGGATAACTTCCGCGCACACCCCAGAATTTGATTCTCAGTTCTTTATTCATCTCATGCCTCCATTTCAGATTACTCTCTTATTATCTTCGTTACAGAGTTTTCCTCAAGGAAAGTTTTCGCACCGATGCTGGGAAATATTTCTCAGTACTGGTGCAAACTTCCGAAGTCTTTTAAGAGTCGTCCAAGCGAAGATGCATCAAAAAAGACTTCGGAAGTCTGGGGGGTCGGCTGCTGCGATGGAACTGCTCTTCTCGTCCGCGTCCTTTCGGGAGCATGTAAATTGTCTGCGCTCAGGATGTAGTTCTTAAAGTCATGGCGGTATAATCCTGAGCATGCTTCCTGACTTGCAGTTGAAAGATCATTTGCGTTTACGGAAACCACATCCATGCGGATCGTATGAGTGGACAGTGGTGCGCCTTGGCGCGGATATTGGTTTGGAATGCATGGGCTGTCAGCATCGCGTGATGCTCACACGCCGTGAACTGGTAAAACGTTTGAAGGCAAATTTGACAATTCATGAAGAGAATAAAAAGGAACAGCATCCCGCAGATTTAGGTTGATCAACTTTGTTGGTCAGATAGATGTGTGGGATGTTTTACAAAATTTCAGGAGAAATCGAACATGGCAGAAAATGTAACAGAAGTTGGAAAGAAACTTCATATGGGTTCGCTTCGCATCGGGTTGTTCACAGATACGTATGCGCCTCAGGTCAACGGCGTTTCCATTTCTTTGCAATTGGTGTCGGAGGGGTTACAAGGCAGAGGACACCAGGTTACGATCTTCGCACCAAAAATTCCCGGCTATAAAGACGATCAACCCGGCGTGGTGCGGCTTCCATCTTTGAAATATTTGAATGACCCGCCGATTTATGTGGCTGTGCTTGGAACTCCGCGCAGCACATGGTCGTTGACCAGAAAACATTTTGACGTGCTGCACGCCCACAGTCCGCTGACAGTGGGACTGCTGGCTTATTTCACAGCTTCCACCAAAAACCTGCCTCTTATTTACACATATCACACATCCATTACAGATTACACTCATTATCTTAAGATCATTGGCGGCACGGGTGTCATCCGCCATGCGGCACGCTGGTTTAGCACCACGTCTACCAATCTTGGCGATCAAATTGTGGTGCCTTCGCCCAAGTTCCACCGTTTGCTGTTGGAACAGAAAGTAACCAAGCCGATCATTACCATTCCCAACGGAATTGATTTGAGCAATTTCAAGGCGGTGAAAAATCCTGGAAGCTTTAGAAACAGGCTCGGGTTAAGTGCTGATGCGCCGATCTTGTTATCCGTCGGCAGAGTAGATCCGGAGAAGCGTCTCGATTTTCTGATCGATGCATTTGTACGTATGTCAGAGCGGGTTCCTGATGCGCATCTTGTTTTGCTGGTGATGGTGGCGCACGCAAAAAACTTGAAGAACATGCAGCCGCAACGAATGTGAGCGACCGCATTCATTTTCTTAGCATGGTTAATCGCGCTGAGTTACCTGATCTTTTACATGACGCGACCATCTTTTTATCTGCATCCACAACCGAAGTGCATCCCATTTCTGTGATCGAGGCGATTGCTTCCGGTCTGCCTTTGGTGGCCGTGCAGGATGAAGCCTTCGAAGGCATGATCGTGGAAAACGAGAACGGACATTTAACTCCGCTGGATGTGGGTGTGTTTAGCGATACATTGGTGAAGCTGTTATCTGACCCTGAAAAACTTGCGCGTTATGGCAAACGTTCCACTGAATTGAGTGAGAAATTTTCCATCGAGGGGCAGGTCAGCGCATTGGAGAATCTCTACTTTGAGGCCATCCTGCAAAACTGGCGCGGAAGTTTCGTCTCGCGTATTTCTGCCAGATTGAAGTTTAAGAACCTTTAAACACAAGGACAGTCACGTCCTGTGCCGTCCTTTGTGTTTCTTCGCATTGATTTATCAGGGGGTATAATTCTTTCGCGATGCCCATCCTTGATTCTCACACCATTGAATTTTTCAGCCGCAGCCCTGAGCAGACGCGTCGTATTGGAATGCGTCTTGGCGCTGAAATCAAAGCAGGCGACGTGATCTGTTTGCAGGGCGATCTCGGCGCAGGGAAAACAACTTTTGTGCAGGGTCTCGCGCAAGGCTGGGGGTCTCAAGATTCTGTTTCAAGCCCCACTTTTGTTATTGTCAATTTATATCGCCGCGCGAATGGCGCTCAACTCTTTCATCTTGATACGTATCGTCTCGAATCTTTGCCTGAGGCAGAGGAACTTGATCTTGAGTCCATGCTTACCGAAGGCGCGCTTGTGATCGAATGGCCTGAGCGCCTCGGTAATTTAATTCCCAAAGAACGATTGTGGATCAACCTTGAGCACATTCAGGAGGAACACCGTCAGATGCGTTTCAACGCGAACGGCAAACGTTACGATGAATTGCTGGAAGGCATTCGTCAATCCATGTTTGGAGGGGCTTAATGTTACTTGCAATTGATACATCCACTGCACAAGTGGGATTGGCTTTATATGATGGGACTCAGATCCTGAGCGAGATGACCTGGACAACACGTCAGCATCACACGACTGAATTGGCCCCGGCTCTTACCGGACTTTTGAATCGGTGCGGCGTTTCTATGGACATGGTCAGCGCTTTGGGTGTGGCTGTTGGCCCGGGTTCTTTTACAAGTTTGCGTGTTGGTTTATCTTTGGTAAAAGGAATCGCGCTTGCGCGTCATGTTCCTGTGATCGGAATATCCACTTTGGATATTATCGCGGCAGCGCAGCCTGTGGGAATCGCTGTCGGTTGGTATAAATGCCTGAAGAACGAGTGGCAGGTTCAAGGTCCGGTAAGAAGCGGGACGGTTGATGAGCTGGCAGATGAAATTAATAGTCCCACATACGTGGCCGGCGAGTTAACGTCTGATGACCGCACTCGCATGGCGCGGAAACGAGTCAATATTCTGCTGGCTTCGCCCGTGTATTGCATCCGCCGTCCGTCCATTCTGGCAGAGTTGGCGTGGGCGCGCTGGCAAAATAATGATGTGGACGATGCCGCGTCGCTCACGCCTGTATATCTACATGTTGAGGGCACGCCAATTTTATGACTGTCGTCTACCGCAGAATGACATTGGATGATCTGGAGCAGGTGGTCGCGATTGACCAGATCTCTTTTAGTTTGCCGTGGCCTGCGCGTTCATTCCGCTTTGAGTTGACAGATAATCCGGCTTCGCGCTGTTGGGTGGCCGATCTGGATGGACGCATCGTGGCGATGCTGGTGGCATGGTTCATTGTGGATGAAATTCACATTGCGACGATTGCCACGCATCCTGATTTTCGCAAGCAGGGCATTGGCGAAAAAATATTGTCGCTGACTTTGCAATCTGCAAAAGAAGAAGGCGCGATCACTTCGTTTTTGGAAGTCCGCGAAGGAAATCTGGCCGCGCTGAATATGTATCGCAAATTTGGTTTTGAAGTGGATGGCCGCCGCACTGGTTATTACAAAGATAATGGTGAAGATGCGATCTTAATGTCACTTAAGGATTTGAGTGGAGGATGAATGACCTCTGAAGAAACTTTAGCCAAAATTGCCGGGGAAGTTTCTGTATGCACGAAATGTGTGCTGCATGAATCACGCAAAAAATCCGTGCCCGGCGACGGCCCTGCGAATGCAGAGATCATGTTCATTGGGGAAGGCCCCGGCTTTCATGAGAACGAGCAGGGACATCCCTTTGTGGGTGCTTCAGGTAAATTTTTGGATCAACTGCTGGCCCAGGCAGATGTGACACGCGAAGAAGTGTTCATTGCGAATGTGGTGAAGTGCCGTCCGCCGGAAACCGCGACCCGTTACCCGATGGAATTAGCTACCTGTGATATGTATCTTGAAGCGCAAATCAAGCAATAAATCCTAGTATTATTGTGACGCTGGGACGCATATCCATGAGTAAGTTCTTCTCAGGAGTTAAGATCAGCGCTGTGCATGGGCAAATGCAAAAGGTGGGTGAAAGGTATGTCATCCCAATGTTTCATCCTGCGGCGGCCTTGCATCAATCTGCGCTTAAACCTACTATTCTGGCTGATTTTGCAAAACTACCGGATCAATTGAAGGAGGCGCGTGCCGCATTAGGGAAACCGGTTGTAGAAAAAGTAAAAAAGAAGGTGGAAGAAATTCCAGACGATGCACCAAAGCAATTAAATTTATTTTAGCTGAAACATGGAAACATCTGATGAAAGGAGAAAATATGTCTACAAAAGAAGATCTGATTAAGAAATTAAAAGATAAAACTGCAAAGATAGCGATTCTTGGTTTGGGGTACGTGGGTTTGCCGCTTGCGGTTGTATTCGGCGAGGCGGGCTTTCATGTCACAGGGGTTGATCCTGATAAACGTAAGATCAATTCACTGGCCGAGGGCAAGTCCTATATTCCTGATGTAAAGAGTGAAGCGGTTGCGAAATTGATCAAGGATGGTAAATTTACCGCCACAACTGATTTTTCTGTGCTAAAGGAAATGGATGCGGTTAGCATTTGTGTGCCGACCCCGCTGCGTAAAACGGGTGACCCGGATATGTCCTTCATTATTTCCGCAACCGAAGAACTGGCGAAATATGTCCACAAGGGCATGGTGGTGGTACTGGAATCGACAACCTATCCCGGCACAACCCGCGAATTGCTTTTGCCAAAATTAGGCATTGAGCATGATCTTGTTGTCGGTGAAGATTGGTTCCTTGCCTTTTCACCTGAGCGCGTTGACCCGGGCCGGGAAGATTGGACAACCATCAACACGCCCAAGGTTTTGGGCGGCATCACCGAAGCTTGCGGCGAAGTGGCAACTGCCTGGTATGAAGGCGCGATCAAGACTGTGCATCATGTCTCCTCTGCCGAAGCGGCTGAAATGTCCAAGCTGCTTGAGAATACTTTCCGTATGATCAACATTGGCATGGTCAACGAACTGGCGATCATGTGCGAACGTCTCGGTGTGGATGTGTGGGAAGTGATCGATGCGGCCGCGAGTAAACCATTTGGCTTTATGAAATTCACCCCCGGCCCTGGTCTGGGCGGACACTGCATCCCAATTGACCCGCTATATCTTTCATGGAAGATGAAATCCTTTAATTACAATGCGCGCTTTATTGAACTCGCGTCTGAGATCAATACCAACATGCCGCGTTATGTGGTCAATCGTGTGATGGAAGGTTTGAACGATCACGGCAAGGCGTTGAAGGGTTCCAAAATCCTCGTGCTGGGTGTGGCGTATAAACCTGATATTGATGATGTACGCGAATCCCCGGCCTTGGATGTGATCGGCCTTTTGAAAAACAAGGGCGCAATTGTGGAATATCACGATCCGTATATTCCGCATGTTCATCATGAGCATGATGGCTGGCAAATGGACAGCGTCAAGGATATGATGAAGTCGGTCAAGGAATCTGATGCGGTGGTGATCATTACCAATCACAAGGAATATGATTACAAAGCGATCATTGAATCTGCGAAATTTGTTTTCGACTCTCGAAATGCCACCGGCAAACTTGGGAAGAACAGCGCGAACGTTGTAAGGTTATAGGTTTAATTTTTTCAGGATCAGGTGTCGGGCTTTCTCTTCTGACACCTGATACGTGACACAGGAGCACTTTTTATGGCACATTATCTGGTAACCGGCGCGGCAGGTTTTATCGGTGCGCGAACCTCGACCATGCTGATCGAGCAGGGACATACCGTGGTTGGTATTGACAACGTGAATGATGCGTATGATCCGCGTGTAAAACACTATCGTTTGAAGAAACTTCAAGCGCTGAAAGGTTTTTCCTTTCATCAACACGATATTTCCCAAAAGTCAGCCATTGACTTGTTTAAGAATGAGAAATTAGACGGCGTGATCAATCTTGCGGCGCGCGCGGGCGTGCGCTACAGCGTGGAAAACCCCTGGGCGTTTTTAGAATCAAATGTCACCGGCACATTGAACATGCTTGAGGTTTGCCGTCAGTTTGGGTGCAGGAAATTTATTCTCGCCTCCACATCCAGTATTTATGGCGAAAATCCAGAATATCCCACACCTGAAACTGCATCAAGCAGTGAACCGATGCAGCCGTATGCCGCCAGCAAGAAAGGCGCGGAAGCACTGGCGCATTCCTATCATCACTTATATGATATTGATGTGACCGTTGTGCGCTATTTCACGGTCTATGGTCCCGCTGGCCGGCCCGATCTTGCCATCTTCCGCTTCGTAAAGTGGATCATGGAAGGCGAGCCGATCCGCATTAATGGGGACGGGAATCAATCGCGTGGCTTCACTTACGTGGATGACATTGCCCGCGGAACAATTGCCGCACTCAAGCCGCTCGGTTATGAAATCATCAATCTTGGCGGACATGAAGTCATCTCCATCAATGGACTCGTTGAACTGGTCGAAGACTTAACTGGCAAAAAAGCCAACGTGCAATATGGTCCGCCCAATCTGGCCGACATGTTCATGAACCAGGCCAATGTGACAAAGGCCCGCGAAATGCTCGGCTGGAATCCACAAGTCAACTTGCGCGAAGGCATCGGCAATTTGATCGAATGGTACAAAGCTGAACGCGAATGGGCCAAGGATATTTTGACTCCGTAAATCGAAATATCCACGGATGAACACAGATGAAAAGGATTTGAGCTTTTATCCAAAATCAGTGTTCATCTTTTTTATCTGTGGTTAATAATTGACGCTCCGGCAGAAATGCTGGAGCGTTTATAATTCCACGCATGTCCCTTCTCTCAAAATTCAAAAATGACCTGCTGCTCGGCAAAGTAATCCGCTCGAGTGGCGCGTTGTTTAGCAGTAACACCATCAGCCTCGCGTTGAGCGTGGTGCAAAGCATCCTCGCTGCGCGCCTGCTCGGCCCCGCGGATTTTGGACTCGCGGCCATCATTATGAGTTACGCTTCCACCGTCAACGGATTTTTGTCCTTTCGCATGAGCGAGTTGGTTGTGCGTTACGGCGGCGAATATCTTGAAAAAGATGAAAAAGAAAAAACTGCGGCGCTGGTCAAAGCTGCGGCCTTGAGCGAAGCTACGGTTTCATTGTTCGCGTTTTTATTTGTTGCACTCACGTCCGCGCTTGCTTCTCAATATATTGCCAAGACTCCCAATACCGCATGGTTCTTTATTGTTTACAGCCTCGGCCTGCTGGCAAACTTCAATACAGAAACGTCCACGGGCGTTTTGCAGATGTTGCGAAAAATAAAATATCAGGGCTTTATCAATCTTGCTCAAAGCCTCATCACCGCCGGGCTGATCGCAATTGCATTTTTCACAAAAGGAAATTTACAATTTGTTTTATCTGCCTACCTCGCAGGCAAGGTCGTTTTAGGATTTGGAATTTTCTCCACCGCGTTTTATCAACTTAATCAAAGACTTGGCTCCGACTGGTGGAAGGCGAAGATCAACTCGCTGCCGAAAATTAAAGAGCTTGCGCATTTCGCGGTTAGCTCGAATTTAAGCGCCACGGCCATTCTTGTTTTTCGTGAAAGTGAAATTCTTTGGGTGGCGTATTTTCTCACCAGTGAAGCCGCCGGATATTACAAAGCTGCGTATGCAATTGTCAGTCTGCTTGCGGTGCCGGCCAATCCTTTTATTCTCACTACCTATCCTGAAATTAATAAACTCGTTGTCGAAAAAGCATGGCCGCGCTTAAAAGATTTTCTCAAAAAGATCACAACCGTTGCCGCTGTTTACAATCTCGCGCTGGCTGCGGGTTTTGTCGTTTTTGGAAAATGGCTGTTATCCATTTATGGCGCGCAATACGTGGCGGCGTATCCCGCTTTGCTTGCGTTATTAGTTGGTTTCACTTTCAATTACATTTTCTTTTGGAATCGTCCGCTGTTGTTATCTTTGGGACTGCCGGAGTTTCCGCTTAAGGCCACCATCATTTCTGGTGTTGCCAAACTTTTGCTTACCTTTCCGCTTGTGCCGCGTTTTGGTTATGTGGCCGAAGCCGCGCTTTTATCTTTTTATTACATCTCGTCTGTTGGCGCAATTGTCTGGCGCGGCATAAAGGAAATTCGACAAAATGAAAATCGCAGTCATCACTAATTCAAGAATTCCATCGCTCACCGCCAATTCGATTCAGGCCATGAAAGTCACTCAGGCTTTAATGCAATTGGGACATGAGATTCGGATGTTCGCCCCGCGCGAGACAGAGTCCGTTTCTCGCGAATCACTCGCTGCCCATTATGGCCTGCGCTTCATCCCGGACCTCGAACTGCTTCCGTCCGAAAAGCATCTCAAACGCTTCGACTTTCTCTTCCATGCCCAGCGTGCCGCGAAAAAATTCAATGCTGATTTAATTTACACATGGCTACCGCAGTCCGCTGTCATTGCGTTGTGGGCGGACTATCCTGTGGTGCTCGAAATGCACGCGGATGTGGCTGGTCGCATGGGCGCGTGGTGGCTGAGGCAATTCTGGAAAGCACGTGGACAAAAGGTGATGACGGTTACTACTTCAGCGTTGAGGAATGCTTTAGAACGCTCGGCCAATTTTCAGTTTAAGGATGAGTCGCTGCTAATCGCGCCGAATGGTGTCGAGTTGGAGAAATATGACCGGCTGCCGAATCCGCTTGAAGCAAGACATCAATTAAATCTGCCTGAAGGGTTAACCGTTGGATTCACCGGTCACATTTACCCCGGGCGCGGCGCGGACCTGTTGTTTGAACTCGCGAAGCAAATACCGCATGTAAATTTTTTGTGGGTGGGCGGCACGCCTGATCTGGTAAATTTTTGGCGCGCGAAATTAACTGAATCAAAAATAACAAACGTGACGATGACCGGTTTTGTGAAACACGAAATCATTCCGCTGTATCAGGCCGCGTCAGATATATTGCTCATGCCTTACAGCCGCTCGATCTCAGCCAGCAGCGGACAGGACATTGCTGAGGTCATCAACCCGATGAAGATGTTCGAGTATATGGCTTCTGGCCGCGCCATTGTTTCAGCGGACCTGCCTTCGATCCGTGAAGTGTTGAATGAGGGGAACGCGGTTTTTTGCGAGCCTGATGATATTGGAAAATGGAAATTGGAAATCGAATCTTTGCTCGCAGATGAGCCGCGCAGAGATAAATTGGGAAGTCAGGCGCAAAAAGATGTGGAGCGGTTGACTTGGGTGAAGAGGGAGGAGCGGGTGATGGGTGTTTTTACATGCTAGTGAAATTATTCTGCGCTCTTTATCACTTCGTGGTAAAAGTGGGGATATGAAGTATCTCTCTCGACGTGATTTCATTTGGATTTTGCCTCTTTCGCTTGGCTTGGGGGTGGTTTTATCTTTCCTGCAGCCCGGCAATTGGTTGATCGGCTGGCTGGGATTCTCTTTTCTCTTTCTTCTTTCTTTGTCTCTGCTTACTATTTCAACAAGATTGGCGGGCGGCGATTCGGCTTCTTTCAGCATGAAAAAGAATCTCGCGTGGATGGTGGCGTTTGCTTTCGCATTGCGTCTTGCAGGCGGAGTTGCCACATTTCTTGTTTTGCCGGTCAATGGGTTTGATGATGTAGATGACAAAGCTGGTTATGTCTATAAGGATGCGCATCGCCGTGATGATCAGGCCTGGGAGTTGGCAGTTTCCGGGGATTCTGTGCTTGGTGTATTTAATAAAAAATATGCCTATGATCAATATGGCGGCTTGTTGTCATTAAGCGCGTTTGTCTATCGTTATTTGTCGCCTGATGCACATCGTCCGTTGATGCTGGTTTTATTTTCCGCTTTTATGGCGGCTTTGGGCTTGCCGTTTTTGTTTAAGGCGGCAGGTCAGCAGTGGGGAGAGAAAGTAGGGCTGGCTTCAAGCTGGATTTATACACTGTATCCTGAAAGTGTTTTACTCGGCGGCTCTGCCATGCGTGAACCATATTTATGGGCGTGTAGCGCGTTTGCATTGTGGGGGTTTGTGGATTGGCAAAAGACGCATTCCCGAAATTCCTGGTTTTGGCTGGGTCTGGGGCTGGCAGGGATGCTGCTTGTTTCTCCCATTGCGGCATTAATAACTCTGGTGATCTTTGCCGGGTGGCTGTATTTTGTCAGCGAGCAAGGACGCATCTCATGGTGGATGTTTGCGGTGGCTGCGGTTGTGTTTGTTGCAGGGTTATTTATCCTTTCATCTGCTTTGGATCGACAGGGGAATTTGGGAGGTGGAACGCCATTTTCCATAATTAATAATTTTGTGCGCGAATCTTTAAATTGGAATATTTATAAGATCAAGGATGGTTCAGGCTGGGTGCAAAAACTTTTTAATCAGATGCCTGAGTATTTGCATCTGCCATTTGTGATGGTCTACGGGGTTTTTCAACCGGTTTTGCCTGCGGCAGTCATTGAGCCGACAACCTTGATTTGGCGAATTATTGCAGTTTTGCGTGCATTGGGTTGGTATGTTTTACTTCCGGCGCTGATCCTGTCTTTTGTGGCCGGAGCAGGTTCAAAGTCCGCGAGTGACCGGAAACTTTGGCTGTGGCTCAGTGTGATTGTGTGGGGCTGGGTCCTGATGACCGCGTTGCGTGGCGGCGGTGATCAATGGGATAATCCGCGTTATCGGGCGATTTTGCTTGTGTGGCAGGCGATTGTGGCGGGACATGTCTGGGTTTGGTGGCGCGAGACACGTACTCCGTGGTTTGGGCGTGTGTTTGCAATGGAAGCTGTTTTTGTTTTTGTTTTTGGTCTATGGTATGTAAACCGTTATTATCAAATTGGATTTCAATTAGAATTTGCTTATATGGTGGTAATTATTCCCATTTTATGGGCCTTGATTTTATTTGGCGGATGGTGGAAAGATCGAATGCTCCGTATTGGACATGGTGTATAATTCAGCGACTGAATTTTGACTGAGGAGATAAAAAAATATGCCCACTGCTCTTATTACTGGCATCACAGGCCAGGACGGTTCGTATCTTGCCGAGTTATTATTGAAAAAAGGATACCAGGTGATTGGTGTTGCGCGCCGTTCAAGTACGATGAACTATGAACGTATTCACCATCTTTTGAGTGATATTACTGTTGTACAGGGAGATTTGCAGGATCAGGGTTCCCTGCTTTCACTGTTGGAAGAGTATAAACCAACTGAAGTATATAACCTTGCGGCTCAGTCCTTTGTGCCGACTTCCTGGAATCAACCTGCGTTAACTGGCGATGTGACCGCAATTGGTGTAACGCGCTTGCTCGAAGCGATTCGCTTTGTAAATCCCAAGATTCGTTTTTATCAAGCATCTTCAAGCGAGATGTTTGGCAAGGTGATGGAAGTTCCTCAAACAGAAGAGACTCCATTCTATCCGCGCAGTCCGTATGGCGTGGCAAAACTATATGGACATTGGATCACGATTAATTACCGCGAATCATTCGATATTTTTGCCACTTCAGGAATTTTGTTTAACCATGAAAGCCCGAGACGCGGTTTGGAGTTTGTGACCCGCAAGATCACCGATAGTGTGGCGCGTATTAAACTTGGTCAGGCAAAGGAACTGCGCCTTGGAAATCTTGAGGCCCAGCGTGATTGGGGCTTTGCGGGTGATTATGTGGAGGCGATGTGGCTTATGCTTCAACAGGATCATCCTGATAATTATGTGATCGGCACTGGTGAAACCCATGCGGTGCGTGAGTTTTGCGAGATCGCTTTTTCGCATGTTGGATTGGACTATAAGGACTATGTCGTGCAGGATGAGAAATTCTATCGTCCCGCTGAAGTGGATTTGTTGATCTCCGATCCTATCAAGGCGCGCACTGCGTTGAAATGGGAGCCGGCGGTTTCCTTCAAGAATTTGGTTACCATGATGGTGGATTCAGATTTGGCGCGGCTGAAAAAAGGATAGTGTCGTTTCGTCTCGTTTAAAGACTATGAGTGGATCTGCAATTTTTCAGAAGCAAAATTTGCCGGTATGGACAGCCAATGCAATCGCATTGGTTGGCCTGCTGGCTTATTTGATTCAATCCGTCATTTTTGCGCACACCACGGTTTCAAATCTGGATGAAGGAGCATATTTATTAAAAGGGGTTTTATTTTCTACGGGTGAGTATCGCCCTTTTGACCCCGGCATTTCAACCAATAAGGCTCCGCTGGCATTCTTAATCCCGGGCTATGTTCAACTTTTTTTTGGAGCAGGGTTGCGCACAGGCCGCTATCTGGCTGTCTTTTTTGGGGGGATGGCTGTGCTGGGTACCTGGGTTGCTTCGCGTCGTATTGGTGGGAAGTGGCTTGCGGCTGGGGCGGTTTGGGTATTTGCTTCCAGCCCTCTCGTGATTAAGATTTATAGCGGCGGTGCTACGCAAAGCACAATTGCCTGCTTGCTGGCATGGACGCTGGCCCTTTCTTTGGGAGAGAAACGTCCGCTTTGGCAGCTGATGCTAAGCGGCCTTCTCGCTGGGCTAATGATGCTGATTCGTCAGAACATGGTTCCTGTATTGCCGCTCCTTGCAGTATATGCGTTTTGGCAGCATGGCTGGAAATCTGTCGGGCTATTGCTATCCGGTTTGACGGTGACAGTCGCGGCTCACATTATATATTGGCCGGAGATCCTGCAACTATGGAGTTGGGTTCCATTTATACAGCTTCCTGAACAGTTAATATACAGGGGCGGTGGGATCCCCTTGTGGGACCCTGAGATTTCCAGCGTTGCGCGGTTTCTTTCGGTATTCCAGGCGTTACGGTTTCATTTTGTAGCATTGATGGGTAGTTTTGTTTCGTTTCTTCTTTGGCCCAAAATAAGTAACTGGAAATCCCGGGTGGATTTTCGTATGGGACTGTTCCTGCTCGCCTTGTTTTGGGGATTGATCTTCATGCACTCTCTGGCCGCAATTGGCGAGGATTACTGCGTTTTTTGTTTTACACCCTATATTGCATTTTTTAATGTTGCTGGTATTTTGTTGCTGGTTGTTTCTGTAAAATCCTGGAATTGGCATCCGTCAATTGGGGTGCAAATTTTGTTGATTACGGGTTTCCTTGTCGTTTTTGCAGGAATGGGATTTTCCGCTGTTGAAGATATTGGAAGCTTCCTCTTAAACCTGCCTGCCCCCAGGATGCGTGATCTTAAAATTCTTCCGGGTTTTGTAACCTGGTGGGAAATACTCTCGAATAAATTTCATATCAATTACAACAGCGCGATGCGTTATACATCCGCAGCCTTTGGGTTTGCGATTGGGATATTAATCCTGCTGTTCGGTTATATACTCTGGCTTCGTACGCGGCGCAATTTGTCAGTTAAGTTTGGATCGTTTTTTGCGTCCATGGTTCTTGTATTAAACCTTGTGTTATCTCCCATTTTGCATGGAAGTGCCGGCACACGAGACTGCACTTCCGATATTATTCTGGCAAATGAGCAAATCGGAATTCATTTAAGAGGTATCATTCCTCCGGGAAGTTTGGTCTATTGGGATGGCGGACTCTCCGCTGCGCCTTTATTGTATTTGCCGGGAATCCGAATGTTTCCGGCGCAGATCAACAGCGGATATTCCTTTATTAGTAATGGCGATACGGCTGAATTAATGAAATTCGGCTTGTGGAATGAAGAGTTGGCATCCGAATGGAAGGCAACCGCTGACTTCTTTATTATTGAAGAGAAAAGATATATGAGTTGGAAGGAATTTTTTACTCCGGATCAATTTGATGAATTCGAGCAATCTCCTGTCGGAACATCTTGTTTGAAAGAAACTCATTTGCGTATTTTCCGCAGGAGCAGAAACTAACATGAACATATCCTTGATTACCCCGGTCTATAACGAGCAGGAAAACCTGCCCCTTTTATTTGACGCGATCTACAAAGTTATGCTGCCTCTCAATCAATCATGGGAAGTGATTCTGGTGGATGACGGCAGTCGTGACAATAGTTTGGCCGTCTTAAAAGAATATGCCCAGAAAGATTCTGTACATATTCGCGTGATCTCATTCCGGCGGAATTTCGGTCAAACAGCGGCCATCGCCGCCGGGCTGGATTACGCCCAGGGAGAGATCATCGTTTTGTTGGATGCCGATATGCAAAATGACCCCGCCGATATTCCCATGATGCTTGCCAAACTGGATGAAGGCTACGACCTTGTCAGCGGCTGGCGTAAATATCGAAAGGATAATGCGTTGACACGCAACCTTCCCTCCATGATCGCGAATAAGATTATTTCGCGTGTGACGGGTGTGTATTTGCACGATTATGGCTGCACACTGAAAGCATATCGTCGGGATGTGTTGGAAGGCTTTCGCTTATATGGCGAGATGCATCGTTTTATTCCGGTCTTTGCGGATTCAGTCGGCGCAAAGATTACCGAAATGCCCGTCAATCATCACCCGCGAAAATTCGGGAAGACCAAATATGGCCTTGAGCGTACTGCCAAAGTTGTGCTTGATCTTTTCACTGTGAAATTTCTTGTTGCCTATTCATCAAAGCCAATTTATCTCTTTGGCGGTGCGGGCGGAATTCTTATGATCGCCAGTGCTATCATCATGTTTTACCTGTTTGTTCGCCGCATTTTCTTTTTGGTCGCCATTGCCACTTCACCTTTATTGCAAATGAGCGCAATGTTTTTCATTCTTGGTTTTCAATCCATCCTGATGGGCTTGATCGCGGAATTACTTGTGCGTACCTATCACGAGTCCCAACGCAAACCAACCTATACCGTCCGCACAATGATTAACCTGGAACAGGACCCACGTGATTAATTGGTTGCGTGAAAATCGTCAAACCATTGCCCGCACCTTGGGCAGCCTTTTAGCCGTAATTCTGCTGGTCATATTATTGAAAGAAGAAAGCGGAGATGAAATCGTCTCCGCTTTGAAGCGCATTTCCATTTGGTATTTTCTCGGCGCCATATTTACATTATTAATTTCGCGGATGTTCGTTGTTGGCCGCTGGCATATTCTTCTGCGTTCAGCTGGGATCAATATTTCATTCTGGCGCACGGCCACACTTACATTCACAGGGCTTTTCTCTTCAAACTTTTTGCCGACCACCATCGGCGGCGACGTGGTGCGCCTCGCGGGCGCCATGCAGCTCGGCTACGACCGCGCCATCTGTCTCGCTTCCATGGTCGCCGACCGTTTGATCGGCATGGCAGGTATGCTGGTCACGCTTCCTTTTGGCTTGGCTCCCGTTCTCTCGAGCACAGCAGGTTTGCAATCCATCACCTTTGGCACATTCTTTCAAAGAGGATTGGACTTCGTAAAACGGACCTTTGGCACCTTTGTCATCTGGTTTAAACAACCGCTCGCCTTGGCCGCGTCGTTATTTTCCACGTTTGGAAATATGCTCTTTATTTTTCTGGCGATCTTTCTCCTCATCACCGGGATGGGACGCCACGTATCATTCCTGCTGATAGCGGGTCTGTACGGTCTGACATATTTTGTTACGCTGATTCCGATCTCTGTCAACGGATATGGTGTTCAGGAACTTTCACTCACTTTTTTACTTTCAAAATTCGGCGGTCTGGATCATTCTGAAAGCCTGACCATCGCCGTCCTTATTCGCATGTTATTTATTGTCAGCAGTCTGCCCGGTGCATTCTTCTTGCCTTCCATCCTGGCCGCGATGAACAGTAAACGCCTCGAGCCTGATCCTCAAAAATAAAAATATGAAAACCATATCTCCAAAACTTTTCTGGCAGACTTTTATTGGCTCACTATTTCTGTTGAGCATGTTTGCCATGATTCAAAACCTCACAGCAGGTTTCAGAATTGGGAATTACCCTCTGGCGTTCCAAGTGGATTATTCTTCTGGGCATCTTTGCGTTAAACATTATCGCGGGCGCATTTGCGCTTGTATATCTATCTCGCGAAAGCGGAGCACGTCGGGTCGAAAAACTCGAATTTGCCTCAGGAAATAAGTTGCTCGGCTTTCTAATAATTCTCCTCGGCTTCTTCTTCGTCTGGGCTGCCCGCCTGATTTTTTTGGGCAATATCCTCCCACAAGTCACGCCAATTTTCTGGGTCTTTCTTTGGGCGAGTCTTTTTCAAGCGCTGGGCTTGAAATTGATCACCGGTCATAAATGGTATGTCCTATTCGCGTTGACTATACTTGTGCAGGGAATAATCTATCAAGTCTACGGCCACCTGACCATCGTCACAGATTATCCATTTTCTATTGGCTACTCTGAAGCAGGGCGGCATTATTACGCTTCGATGTACCATGCGAAATCTTTGTACGATATGCAGTTGCCGCTTCCATTTCTGCATCCTTCGCGTTACTTCCTGTTATCGCTTCCATTTCTCGTTGAAGGTCTTCCGCTTTGGGCTCATCGTTTCTGGCAATCACTCTTATGGATCGGGCTTACTGCAACTTCATCTGTTTTGTTGGCGCGCCGTTTATCTTTAAAAGGCTGGATTCAATTTTTCGTTGCGGCTTGGGCTTTCCTTTATTTTTTTCAAGGCGCTGTTTATTATCATTTACATATTTGTGTCATTCTGATTCTCGCGGGTGTTTCTGTAAAACATCCGTTGTGTTCTTTGGTGTTTGTGATTCTTTCTTCGGTTTGGGCGGGCGTCAGCCGCGTCAATTGGTTTCCAGTGCCCGCCATGTTTGCGATTGCCATCTATTTGCTTGAAACCCCTGTCGGAAATAAAGGCTGGCGTTACTGGTTGACTCCGTTTGTGTGGGGCGCATCAGGCCTTATCTCCGCGGTCATTTCTCAATTCATCTACATTCGCCTTTCAGGCAACGCGGATGTGAGTTCATTCGGTTCCAGCTTTACATCAGACCTGTTATGGAATCGTTTGCTTCCTAATGAAACTTTTCCGCTGGGAATAATTTTGGGCATTACACTGGTTGCCGCTCCGCTCATCGTCGCCATCATCCAAATCGCCCGTGGACAGTTTTCTCGGGTGCATCCTTTACGTTGGGCGGCTTTGTTTGCTATGTTGTCTGTGCTTTTGCTTGGCGGATTAATCGTCAGCGTGAAAATTGGCGGCGGCGCAGACTTGCATAACATGGACGCTTTCCTCGTTTTGCTGGCGATCATCGCCACTTCATTTTTTGCAGGACATGTCGCAGGCGAAGATGATCTTAACCCTATCTGGGGGCAGATTCACTGGTCGGTAACAGTGGCAGCTTTACTTGTCCCGCTTGGATTCGCGCTTCCGCAAATTGGATTTCTCCCCGGCTATGATCATGTCAAAGTTGAAAAAGATATCCAAACGCTGCAATCCGTCATCACACAAAATGAAGGAGAGATCCTTTTTGTAACGGAGCGTCAGCTATTAACGTTTGGAGAATTAAATAATGTTCGCCTTGTGCCCGAATATGAACAAAGTGAGCTAATGGAAATGGCAATGTCTGGCAATCGTGAATATCTTGAAACTTTTATTCAGACCTCGAGCATCATCGTTTTGCATTCATCATCGCTGAAGATCAAAAATTCACATTGCAGAAAAAAGGTTCTTTCATCGAAGAAAATAATGCCTGGGTGCGTTATGTGGGTGCGCCGCTGTTATGCGCCTATAAACCGATTGAGACTCTCACTTCAACAAATATTCAAGTTTTCGTGCCGCGTCCCGGCCAGCCTGATTGCAAAGACCCATTTGCAAAATAAAAAATGCTCTATCCGTTTATCTGCTTTGCGAAGCAATCCGTTCCCTGATCCGATTTAAATAAATTACCCCATGAAAATCTTAATCATCAACAGCGAATATCCTCCCATTGGCGGCGGCGCGGGCAATGCCAGCGCTAATGTTTCACGATGTCTTGCTGCTCTCGGTCATGACATAACAGTATTGACCGCGCACTTTGCTGGTCAGTCAAAATTGGAAACCCGTGAGGGCGTGACGATTTATCGCATCCCCGCTTTGCGCCGCAGACAGGATCGCTCGGGTGCGTTGGAACAACTTGCCTTCATCGCTTCCGCATCTTTCTGGACATTGAACTGGGCGCGCCACAATAAGCCGAACGCCACTTTGGCATTTTTCGGTGTGCCTTCGGGCGCGGTCGCCTGGCTTTTGAAAAAGATGTATCGCATCCCCTACATTGTTTCCCTGCGCGGCGGAGACGTGCCTGGCTTCCGTCCGTATGACTTCAAAACTTTTCATAAGTTGATCGGCCCATTTTTGCGCGTCATCTGGCATCAAGCGGACGCGGTCATCGCCAACAGCAACGGCTTGCGTGACCTTGCGATAGCCTTTGACTCATCCATCGAAATTCCCATCATCCCCAACGGCGTGGATGGCTCACATTACAAGAATGATTCTCGTGAGTGGTCGCCTGCCCGATTATTTTCAGTTGGCCGCGTCGTTTATCAAAAAGGACTCGACCTCGGCTTGCGTGCGCTCGCTCAATTGAAAGACCTCAATTGGGAATGGCGCATCGCAGGTGACGGCCCGCAGATTGATTCGCTAAAATCATTAGCGCAAGAGTTAGGCATCAGTGACCGTGTCATTTTTCTCGGCTGGCAGATCGTGAAGAATTAACTCGGTGGTATCATCATTCGAATTTATTTTTGTTCCCGTCACGGCATGAAGGTATGCCCAACGCCGTGCTCGAAGCCATGTCCAGCGGATTGCCCGTAGTGGCAACTAAAATCGCAGGCAGTGAGGAACTCGTTCTCGATAGCGTAACGGGTTTGCTGGTAAACGCCGAAGATGTAGATTCTCTCCGAGACGGCCTGAGCAGGCTCATCGTCGAAGAAAAGACGCGGATTCAAATGGGGCAGGCATCCCGCCAAAGAGTCGAAACAGAATATTCATGGGAAAATGTCGCCCGTCAATATTCCGACTACCTCGAAAAAATCAGCAGTAAATAAAAGCAAACCACTTTCCACTTTCTACTTCTCCCTTTTCACTTTTTACTTCTCACTTCTCACCAAAAGGATTTCCATGTGCGGTATCTGCGGACTCTCTCACTCAACTAACCAAAAACCTCAACTCGCGTTGCTCGAAAAAATGAACGCCACCATCGCGCACCGCGGACCCGACAGCGACGGCTTTCATACCGACGCGGGCATCGGACTCGCCATGCGCCGCCTCGCCATTATTGACGTTAGCGGCGGTGATCAGCCGATTGCCAACGAAGACGAATCGGTGTGGATCGTTTTCAATGGCGAGTGTTACAACTATCCCGAAATGCGCGCCGAACTCGAACGCCGTGGACATCGCCTCACAACCAAAACCGACACCGAATGCATTGTCCATTTTTATGAAGACGAAGGCGATAATTGCATCAAGCGTTTGCGCGGCATGTTTGCGTTTGCATTATGGGATGAAAAGAAAAAGCGCTTGCTGCTTGGCCGTGACCGCCTCGGCAAGAAACCGATGTATTACAGTATTCAAAACGGCACCATTTATTTTGGCTCCGAGTTGAGCGCGGTGCTTGCCGCTTTGCCGAATAAACCTGAAATAAACCTCGAAGCCATTGACCTTTATCTCAGCCTGCAATATGTTCCTGATCCGCTCACTGCGTATGAGGGCATTTATAAATTACCGCCCGCGCATACGCTGGTTTGGGAAAATGGCGCGGCGCGCATTCAACGTTATTGGGATTACAGCTATCAACCAAAATTTACAGCCAGCGAAGATGAGTTGGCTGAAGAACTCCGTGAGCGTTTGCGCGAGGCTGTCAAAATTCGTCTACTGAGCGAACGCCCGCTGGGTGCGCATTTGAGCGGCGGCATTGACTCAAGCATCATCGTCGCGCTCATGTCTGAGTTTGCCAGCGGGCCTGTCAAAACTTTTTCGGCTGGTTTCGCCGAGCAAAACTTTACCGAGCTTCCGCACGCCCGCGCCGTCGCCGAAAAACATTCCACCGATCATCACGAGTTCACGCTCACGTATGGCGATATTCCCTCCACGCTTGAAAAGATCGCTTCGCATTTTGGCGAGCCGTTCGCCGACGCTTCTGCCATTCCGCTTTATCATCTTTCTGTGATGACTCGCGAACATGTGACGGTTGCGCTTAATGGCGACGGCGGCGATGAGGACTTCGCTGGCTATCAACGTTACTGGCTGGATGGCTTCGCTAATGCCTACGCCCGCGCGCCTCGTTTTCTAACCCGCAGCCTGATTCCGTCCATCGCAAATTTCTTCCCCGATAATGCAGACCGTCCCGTGGGACAGAGTCTCATCAATGGTATCAAGCGCCTTTGAGCAGCTTCCCGAAATTGACCGCCGCGCCAGTATTTTGCGCTGGGGTTCGTATTTCTCGCCGCGTCAACGGGCTGTGTTATGGAAACCTGAATTCCATTTCAACGCGGACAATGCTCAATCACTATTAGCTAAACAATTTGACTCAGCCGAAGGCTCTTATCTTGATAAGACCTTCTCTACACTGATTTGCACACTTATCTCCCCGGCGACTTACTCGTCAAAGCAGATCGCATGACAATGGCCGCCTCGCTCGAAGGCCGCTCGCCCTTCCTCGACCATGAACTCGTGGAATGGTCTGCCCGGGTGCCCGACCATCTCAAAGTTAAAGGCAGAAGCGGAAAATATTTACTTAAGAAAGCATTTGCTAAAGAGTTGCCCGATTCCATTAAAGGCCGCGGCAAACAAGGCTTCGGCATTCCCGTCTCCGCCTGGTTCCGTGGACCGTTACACGAGTGGTCGAAGCAAATGCTGTTGAGTGATGGGAGTCCGCTTCACCAATGGTTTGACCGCGCCGCGTTGGCGAAGATCATCGACGAACATAAATCCGCGCGTGTGGATCATGGTAAGCGCTTGTATGCGTTGGCGATGTTGGGTGTCTGGGCGAATAAGTTGTAATATGAGTCAATCTGAACCACGTCGTCGGTTATCATCCACTCTTTGGAATATTCTTAAGATACTCCTTGCTTTGGTATTGGTTGGGTTTGTGCTTTCACGCACCGACTTGACACAACTCTTTGCCTTGCGTGAACAAATTTCCATGCCGTGGCTTGTGACGGGGATTGTTTTGTATTTTGTTCTCACCCTGCTTAAAGCATTTCAATATTATTTTTTAATCGGACGGCGCGTTGGGTATTCCCAGGTTTTGAATATTGTTGTCGTTCAAAACGCTGTTTCAAATTTTATTGCCACCGGTGCCGGGATTGCTTCTTATTTTGCCTTGTTCCGTGTGGAGCAAAGGGATATGTTTAGCCGCGCCGCGCTTGCTTTTGTGCTTGCCAAAGTGGGGCATTTGATCTCGATCTGGCTTTTTATGTTGATCGCGAGTTGGCTGGTATGGCCGCAGGTGGATGTGCTGCATACCTTAATTTTCATTCTTCTCGCTGTGATTGGCGGATTAATTGCCACCTTTTTTGCGGCTGTCTTTTTACGTCAAAAGTTTGTCTCTTTCCTGCAGATTTTTTTGGATCGGATGCGGTTGAATCGTTTTGGGATCGTAGACAAAGGCATGGATGTCATGCAGTCTCTTGCGCAGCAGGAGCAGAGTTTTGTCTTTCGCATTTTGGGCATGGATATCCTCTTTTCTCTGATTTACATGACTGTGACCATGGTCTGGATCTATGCAGGTCTGAAAACCTTCTCTTTTGATATTGGTATTTTGCTTGTTGTTTTTGTAAATGTCTTTATGCAATTGGTTTCATATCTTCCCATTCAAGTCTTTGGCGGTTTGGGTATCAATGAAACAACCATGTTATATGTGTATGGTTTTTTTTCATTACCGCAGGCTGAACTCGCTGTTGTACTGATCGCGAACCGCGTATTTTTATCTGACCAATTTGTTGGTGCTGTTATACTTGCCTTTACACCTTGATTTATACAAAGAACTCACGTTCAGCAGATCAATAAACTTAACAGTTCTTTCCTTGTAAATGTAAATATTTTTGAATAGGATATTTGAATTTCTGAAAATGTCAGACTTCGTTTTTATCACCCAGAAAGTGGAATTGTTGAAACGCGCTCATTGGCGATGGGACGCGTATTTGGGCGTTTGTCCATATATTGCCTGGGGCGCAAATTGGCACCGATTGTAATGTTTGCGATCAGGTTTTTATTGAAAATGATGTGAAGATCGGGGATCGTGTCACGATTAAGAGCGGAGTCCATTTGTGGGATGGTATTTTGCTTGGCGATGACGTTTTCATCGGTCCGAACGTGGCCTTTACGAATGACCTGTTTCCCAGAAGTAAACAGCATCCCTCCGTATATTCACGTACGACAATACAACATGGGGCGTCCATCGGCGCAAACGCCACACTTCTATCTGGTATCACGATCGGGCAGCACGCCATGATTGGAGCAGGGACAGTGGTAACGCGTAACGTCCCGCCGAATGCTGTCGTAGTGGGAAATCCCGGGCGGGTGGTCGGTTTTGTAAATGGGAAAAAAGATCAACGTTTGAAACCGTTGAATGCGTTGACCGAATCTGTTGTGCCGCTGGTGGATAAAGTAAAAATAATTCCTCTTCAAAATTTTCATGAAGATCGGGGCGCACTCTCCTTTGGCGAGGCTGAAAATCATCTGCCATTTATTCCCCAACGCTACTTTGTAATATCTCAAGTTCCGGGGCATGAGGTTCGCGGTCAACATGCACATCGCAAACAGCACCAGTTTCTGACCTGCGTCAGCGGCTCATGTCATGTCGTTGTTGATGATGGCATTGAAAGAGCCGAGGTGTTCCTCTCGTCTCCGCAAGTGGGTTTGCACATTCCGCCTCTGATATGGGGATTGCAATATAAATATTCTTCTGACGCAGTTTTACTTGTCTTCGCTTCTGGAAATTATGATCAGGCTGATTACATCAATGATTACGAAGAATTTTTATCCCGGACTGTATAACATACGAATATGAATAAAGTCTTGTTTCTGGATCTAAAGTCACCTTATCAGGAATTACAAACCGAATTGGATAGGCATATCGTCGTGTCATGGGATCGGGTTGGTATATTTTGGGCGAGGAAGTTGACTCTTTTGAAAAGGATTTTTCAGCATTCTGCCAGACAAAGCATTGTATGGGTGTCGCGAATGGACTGGATGCTTTGCATCTCATCCTGCGGGCCTATGAGATCGGAGAAGGGGACGAGGTGATTGTTCCTTCCAATACATACATCGCCACGTGGCTGGCTGTATCTTATGTGGGAGCGCGTCCTATCCCGATCGAGCCTGATCCTGCCACTTTTAATATTGATTCCGCTCGAATAGAATCTGCCATTACTCCCCGCACGCGTGCGATCTTGGTGGTTCATCTCTACGGGCAGACCGTGGATATGGACGCAGTTCTCGCGATTGCACGCCGCCATAATCTAAAGGTGATCGAAGATTCTGCCCAGGCGCATGGAGCAGCCTACAAACAGAAACAGGCCGGGGCTTTGGGGGATGCGGCAGGCTGGAGTTTTTATCCCGGGAAAAATCTTGGCGCGTTTGGCGATGCCGGCGCTGTCACAACAAATGACGATGAACTGGCTGAACGTATTCGGACGCTGCGAAACTATGGCTCGAAAGTTAAATACTTTAATGAAGTAAAAGGATACAACTCACGTCTTGATCCGCTGCAGGCCGCATTTTTGCGGGTCAAGTTGAAACATTTAAATGGCTGGAATTCCCGGCGTAAGGAAATTGCGCTTCAATATTTATCCTCCCTGTCAGACCTGCCTGAGTTGACATTGCCGCACGTGCCTGAATGGGCTGACCCTGCGTGGCATGTATTTGTCATTCGTCATGCGCAGCGTGATGCTCTGCAAAAATATTTGGGGGAAAACGGAATAGGAACTTTGATTCATTATCCAATTCCGCCGCATCTTTCGGAAGCGTATCAGGATGCAGGTTACGGGAGAGGCGATTTTCCCTTGGCAGAGAATATTGCTCAAACAGTGTTGAGTATTCCGATCGGACCGCATCTTGCCTCTCATCAAACCGCTCAAGTGATATCCGCAATACGGGCCTTTCATGGCAAATAAAATATTGAACAACCTGCGAATACCCTCCTTCTATTTCCTGCCGATTAAATTTATGATGTCTTTTTTCCGCACCATTCGCTTTTATTTTGATGCGTGGTGGTATGGCGGGCGATGTGAAGTAAAAAAGAGGGTTCGTGTCAAATCCACTGCGCTATTTCAAGGGCAGGGACTCCTCATCCTCAATGAGCAGGTTACGTTGGGATATACCCTCGCTGGAGGAATCGCCCTTCCGATTATTTTGCAGCCGCGTGAATCTCAATCTGTAATTCAGATAGGTCAGCGGACTGCGATCATGAATGGCTGTGAGCTGATTGCCCGTACATCCATTGTGATCGGCACGGATTGTCGTATCGGTCCGCATACGCTGATCTACGATGCCGATTTTCATGGGCTCGCTCCCGACCAGCGTGATGAATTGGGAAAGACCGCTGCGGTTCATCTTGAAGATAATGTTTGGGTGGGCTCCCGCTCGATCATTCTTAAAGGCGTAAATATTGGCAGAGATGCTGTGATTGCGGCTGGAAGTGTGGTTACAAAAAATGTTCAGGCTGGCGCAATTGTGGCGGGGAACCCTGCAAGCCAGGTCGGCTCGGTATATGAGAAAAGCGCAAAATAATTTTTTGAAAATTACCATTGATTTGAAAGGCCTACATGGAAGTTCGTGATTTAAGTATTTTATTTATCATCTCAAAAATGGGAAAGGGCGGAGCGCAGCATATCGTTCTTGATCTGGCGAACGCAATGGCAGCGGGCGGAGCCCAGGTGGATTTATTGATTTTTTATCGCACAGCGCAGGACCAGTCCATTTTGGCTGAGTTGGATTCGCGCGTAGGACTTTTGAATATTTTCCCCATCGCACTGGCCTCCGATCATGAGAATTCGCCCAAGAAGATATTCGCCTTTCTTCTCCTGCCATTTCTGGCTTTTTGGTGGACCGTCAGCGGTAGACTGGCAAAATACCATATCGTTCACAGCAATCTGATGCTGGCGTCATTTTTCGCCTGGATCTGCTCGGTTTTTCAATTTCTAAGCCGAAAGCCAGCCCCTAAATATGTTGAGACTTTTCATTCCGATCTGGTTTCCCTGCTTCCCTGGGAACGAAAATTATTTTATCTTTTGGAAAATGTCAGATAGTCTGGTCGTTGAGCTGAGGCGCAGGGATTTTGAGATTCTGCAAAAGGAAATGCCCGGTCATCACATCAGCTATATTCCCTTTGGCATATTTCCTTTGGAAATGCCTGACTGGAATGAAATCGTTGCGCACAAAAAAATATATCGTGACACTCCGATTATTTTAAGCATTATGCGTTTACAGCAGCATCAGAAAAGAGTTCTCGATCTGTTAATGGTCATCGACCAGTTTAGAAAAATCTACAGCGGGTCATTTATATATCTGCTGGTGGGAGATGGCCCCGATCGGCAGCGGGCGCAGGAGTTTGTTCGATCTGCTGGTTTGGATGACTATGTCAAATTCACCGGGTATATGGATGATATTCGGCTGATCTGCGCAACCGCCAGAGTATTTTTGATCGCCGGGATTGAAGACCTCGTGGGCATTGCCGGGTTGCAGGCCGCATCTCTTGGTGTTCCAATTGTTTCCCTGCAAATGGATCCGGAATGGAAAAATACTGAATCCATATTTTTTAATTCCGCCTCTCATCAGGTTCTTGCAGAAGAGCTTGAAAGGCTTGTCCGTGATGATGCATATTATAAAAATGCGTCCGGTTATGCGGCTTCCACGGTGCAAAGCACATTTTCCGTGGACCAGATGGTCGCTTCCTATGCGCGCGTTTACACATCCATTGTTACAAAAGAAAAGACTGGCTGATGATGAAAATCTCCAGAGAACCACAGCAAACAACCGGCGCTAAAAATTTACTTTGGTCTGCCGCAAAGATTATTATCGGCTTCCTTCTGATCATTTTTGTTGTTTCCAGAGCCGGTCTTTCTGAGATCACTACGCTGATTGCTCAAGTCTCCTGGGGTTGGCTGGGATTCACTTTCATTTTATTTTCTCTGCTTTCCCTGTTGAAGGCCTGGCAATATCATGTATTGTTTGATTCTGACTTCCCATATTCCCAGATATTAAGCGTCGTTATATTGCAGAATGCGATCTCAAATTTTGTCGCGTCAAGTGCAGGGGTCGCCGCCTATTTGACCATGCTGCGGGCGGATCAGGGTATTAAGATCGGCCGCAGCGCTTCTGTATTTGTGATCACCAAGGTTGGTGACCTGATCGCGATCTGGCTGGGATTAATAATTTCCCTGCTGTTTGTCTGGCAGCAGGTCGATGCGGTGCATAACCTTGTTTTGTTTTTACTCGTATTGATCGGCGCCGGACTGATAGTCTTTGGCGCGATCATTCTTCTGCGCCGTAAATTTGTTGACGTTCTAAGCCGCGTGATTGAACAGACGGGGCTGATGAAATTTCAATTGATTCAGCGCCTGTTGGCGCTTGCGGGTACATTGGCAGACATTGAACAAAAGAATGTTTTGCGCATCATGCTGACCGCCTGCGGACTCTCCTGCACATATTTAATCCTAACCTTTGCCTGGACATATAGCTCCTTGCATACATTTAATTTACCCGTAACGATCTGGGTGGTTATTTTTGTAAGCTGCATGCTTCAGCTCCTTTCCATTATCCCCATTCAGGTCTTTGGCGGATTGGGAGTCAGCGAGGCTGCGTCTTTATATTTCTTCGGGTTGTTTGGGTTTTCTCAAGGTCAATTAGCGGCCGTGCTGATCGGCCAGCGCATATTGTTTTATCTGACAAATCTGACTGTACTGTTATACTTGCCATTGCACGCTTTATTTCTTAATCGTCCCGTTAAAAAAGAATAACGGAACCACCAGTCCGTTTATCCGATCCCATATCCGTTTATGCAAACACAAAAAGAATCCCCTAAAAATATCACTCAATTATTATCCATCGGCCTCATCGCAGGATTAGTATTCGCTTATTTCGAAGTTAAAACGCTTTGGACGCCGGAACAGGTTTGGAATAAATTATTAACTCCAATTGGCATTGCAACCATCAGCCTGTATATATTGCTTGCGATCATCGGCTTGACCGTTCTTGTCTTTAGTTTGCAAAAGCCGCAGCCGATTCAAATCCTCGCCGAAAAGTTGACCTTTATCCGCTGGCCGATTGCAATTACCTTGATCGGATTCATCGTCTGGATGCATCTCTTTTCTCCCTGGCAGTTGACTCTCACCTTCCCGTGGACTCAATTCATCTTTGCCGCGGCTCTCGCCCGACTGGTAGCCTGGCTCTTTGCTCCCAAACAGAATCAGCCCTTTGGCTGGAGTGAACTCGCGCTGGCATTCAGTCTTTTTCTTTATCCGCGCATCGTGCAGGAAGTGCGGCTTTTGTATCCAGCCGCATTGTTCACACGCGGCGCACTCGCCATGGGATTTATTTTTCAGGCAGGGTTGATCTACATGCTTTATCAACCTTTCGGCGAAAGACTGCGCACAAAATTATTGGCATTTCGTCCACAACTCGGGCATGCCCGTGTATTTCTGGCGGCCTTCGTTTTGCTGACGCCATTCATGCATCGTTATCTCGTTGGCGTGGGGAGTATATTCAATATCCAAATCTGCGTTTTGCAATTTGGTTGGTCGCTCTTTGGGCGGCGGCATATCTCCTTTGTACTGAATCAGGCCGCTTCGTTACGTTTGAATCGTTGGTTATATCCACAGGCTGGCTGGTACTTGTATCCGCCATCACGCGTTCACTCCTGCTTGTTGTAAACGATCCTTTCGGGCTGTATTGGTCGGAGGGGAATCGAATGTACGATTACTCGCTGGTCTTCGCTCAGGATTTATATAATTACGCCGGTCGTATCCCCGACCCATATAACACACCCGGGCGTTATAGTTTGTGGGGCGTGCTCTATCTCTGGCAGGGACTGCCGATCTGGGCGCATCGTTTGTGGAACATCGTTTTGTTAACGCTGCCTTCATTTGTATTGGCCTGGGCATTGACCAGAAAACTCTCAGACTTTATTTTGCGGAATGCATCCTTTCTTTGGATCACAGCTTTTTTTATTTTGCTTGCGCCTTTGCATCCGCCGTTTATGATCGTAGCCATCATCGTTGCCTTGTTCGCATTTCATCCATCACCTTATGTGCGCGGCGCATCACTGGTGGCCGCCAGTTTATACGCCGGCATCAGCCGTTGGACTTGGGTCTTCGCGCCTGGCGCGTGGGGCGCATTGATCGATCTGCTTTTATATTATCCGAAACGCGAAGGTCATTGGTTTAAACGTTTGCTTCCCACGATATTAATGGCTGTGCTTGGTGCGGCGCCTGGATTTTTATCAAACATTGGAAACTTTTTAGGATACACATCTGGCGAAGTCACCACCGCGCAGCAGCCCTTGCTCTGGTATCGCCTCCTTCCCAATCTGACACTTGGCCCCGGCATCGTCTTATTGATCCTGCTGACCACAGGTCCGCTGGTGGCTTTACTGCTTTATAAAATATTCTCGCGCCAATGGAAACTGGACGGCTTTCAACAAGCAGCCATTCTCGGCGCATTGACTGGTTTCCTTGCCATCGGTTTGGTCATCAGCACCAAGATCGGCGGTGGCGGCGACCTGCACAATCTCGATATGTACATCGGCACGCTGATCGTGGTCATCATGCTCGGGTTGACCGGACAGCCCGCCTTGAGCGAGTCAAAAAGCCCCGCATGGACCTTGGCCGCACTATGCTTCTTTGCATTGCTGCCTGTTTATCAATTTACCCCTTTCTTTCCATCTGCCGCGTATCATTCACGGCTTGATATACCCGCACAGGAAGATACAGATAAAGCCCTGATACAGATTCGAGCCGCCGTTGAAGAAACCGCCGCCCTCGGCGAAGTCCTCTTCATGGATCAACGCCAACTGCTGACCTTTGGATACATGCCAAAGATTCCATTTGTGGCTGAGTACGAAAAAAAATATATGATGGATCAGGCAATGGCTTCGAATGAAATTTATTTTCAACCCTACTATCAAGACCTTGCCAATCAACGGTTCGCGTTGATCGTCACCGAGCCGCTTAAGATGGATCTGAAAAATGAAGGCGGAATCTTCTCTGAAGAAAATGACTTGTGGGTTACCTGGGTTTCCGCGCCCACTTTATGTTTTTACGAACCCGTCATGACCGATAAATCCGTGGGCGTGCAATTGCTTGTGCCGCGCAAAGATCTGATCGGCTGTGAAAATATTTGCAATAGGTGTCTCTTGAATTTTAAATATCTTATACCCCGTATTGCGCGCCGCTTTCTTCCCGAACGCATCGTGCGCTTTTTATTACTGCGTTCACTTGTCATCCAACCCGGTCTGGAAACCCGCGATCCACAGGCCGCTGTTCAGCGTTATGTTGATATCTTAACCGAACGCGGTGATTCGCTCGCAGGCAAACGCGTGATGGTCTTTGGCTACGGCGGCCGTTTTGACATCGGCGTTGGTCTGCTCGAATCAGGCGCGGATTCAGTTGTGCTCTGCGAAAAATACGCCCCGCCAGACGACTCTCACAACAGGACTCTTCTTCCCCAATACGAAGCGCATCTTCTCTTAAGCGGACAATTGGTACGGCCACGAAATGAACGCATCACACTGTTAGAAGCAGACATCCGCGACGTGAAGTCAGCCGATCTCGCGCCTGTTGACCTTATCATCAGCAACTCGGTCTATGAGCATCTTGACGACGTGGAAGGAATCACCCGTGCCCTTGCCGCGTTGACCAAGCCCTCCGGCCTGCATATTCACTTTGTAGACCTGCGCGATCACTTCTTCAAGTATCCATTTGAAATGCTGGCGTACTCAAAACAGACCTGGTACAGATGGCTTAATCCGTCCAGTAATCACAACCGTTACCGCGTCTGGGAGTATCGCCGCGTCTTTGAATCATCTTTCCATAACGTGGAGCTAACTGTGCTGCAACGCAATAAAACCGAATTCGAGAAGGCCCGTCCGCGTATTCGGCCAGAATTTATCAGCGGCAATCTCGAAGATGACACAGTTGAATTAATCCGCGTGGTGGCTGCCCGGCCTAAAATTTCTTAACTCAGAAATAAAAAATAAGGTGTTTTCCCTTTGTGTCCTTCGTATTTAATTTTTTGCAGGAAATAACCGAGTCAATCCGGAGCTCTTCCCTATAATGATCTCTCAACTTCTAAACATTCTTCCGCTTCTTATCTGGTTTTTAGTTTGGGCCATCGGCGGCTGGCTGATCGTGGTCGGGTTTAATATTCCGCGTCGTGAGCAAATGATCACGGGGATTTCGCTCGGCATGGTCTTGCAGCTTTGGTTGTCCAATGGCTTTGCCCATTTTGCGCCGATCCTTTCCGCGTTTTGGCTGGGGGCTTTTGCAACACTCGCACTTGGTTTTATTTTTGCATGGCCGCGCTTAAAGATGGGGGGCAAAGGTATTTTCTTGATCTCGTGGGGGCAGCTCGCTTCCCTGGCGTTGATCGTATATCTTTTGCCATCATTGGCTTCGGCCTCAATATTTTCGATGATCGTCAAAATTTACCGGCAGCCTCCTTAATGGCGCTGGGAGACATTCCTCCTCATTTTCCGTTCGATCTGAACGTTGCTTTTGGCTATCATTATTTATTGATCCTGTTGGGTGCGCAATTGATGCGCCTCGGCGATATCTTCGCCTGGACCGCCATGGATTTGGCACGCGCGCTGGTATTCGGCCCGACCATTATGCTCACCTATCTGTGGACACGCCGCATGACGCGCAGTCACATGGCCGGGATATTCGGCGGCTTGTTCATGGCCTTTTCTTCAGGCGTGCGCTGGATATTGCTGATATTCCCTCCCGCTTTTGTTGCGTGGATTTCAGATCGCATTACCTTGATCGGTTCAGGCAAAATTTCGGGTGAGAACCTCTCCGAGGCATTAACTAATTTTTGGAAAATTGAAGGCGCCGGCCCGATCGAGTTTCCGTTTGCGTTTGTCAACGGCTTGAATAGCTCCAATACCATGGCACATAACGGTGTCGGTGTACTCGGCCTTTTGATTTTGATTCTGGTCTTAATGTTGTATCGCCGCACGCAGGATTTTAAGAGCGGAGCGATCATTGCTGTTTTACTTGCTGCGTCTGCGCTGGTTAGCGAGTTTGGCTTTCTTACGCTTCTCCCGAATTTGTTCTTTGTAATTCTGGTGTATTTGCTTGTACAACATGCACGCCAAATTCCGCGCAGTGCGATCATGTGGATTTTGATAGTGAGTGCGGCTTCGGTCATTTCTTTAATTCAAGGCGGTGTGTTGACGGTTATCGCACAGGACCTTGTCGCAGGTTTGATGGGAGGCACGCGTGAGGGGTATCACACGTTTGGCGTAATTTTTGCCTGGCCGCCGACAGTCATCTCGGCTCATCTTGGTACGCTATCCTTATTTAACCCTGCTCAATTACTGGTTGCGTTGCTTGAAATGGGACCCGTGTTACTCGTCTTGCCATTGTTGTTTATCTGGGGACTAAAAATGACACGCCTTCAACGCTGGTGGGAAGCCATACTGGCCGCTGGCGCTGCGACAGGATTCGTTGTGCTTTTTGTGCAATATGCGGGCAGTGCGGGCATTAGTGCCAATAGTCGTTTGTTAAGTAATATTATTTTCCCTGCTTCCTTATATGCAGTTCCGTTTGTGTGGATATGGGCCAGGAAGCGCACTGAAACGATCAAGGCCGGAGCCGCTGTGCTGGGGCTAATATCCATTTTTGGCGGATTGTTCATCTTTGGCATTGAATTGATCGCCGCGCAGAAGCCAACCCTGCCGTTTTTCATCCAGGAATTGGATGTACGCATCTCCAAACAATATTGGAATCAGTTGGAGCCCGCTTCCCAGGTTTTTGATCTGCTTCCGCATCGCGCAGTGACGGTCTTTGGCCGTTTTTCCGATTCCTATGAAACCCTATATATTCCATATCCAGAGTGGGTGGAATTGGGCATTGAGCCCGATCCCTATGAATTACAGGCGGCTGGCTATGATTATGTGTATTTTGGGGCTGAGGAATGGGATCTTTGGAGTGAGCAGAATCGCACCCTGTTTCAGGATGCGTGTGTTCAGATTGTGGATGAAGTAAAGGGCATCCGCGCGCCTGATGATTATCGAAAGGATTTTCGCAGGCTGATAAATATCTCGGCTTGTAAATAAGAATAGGGCGCCCGGGCGCCCTATTCTTATGGTTATCTCCGGTTGTGCAGAAGCGAATATCGAAGATATATAATACTCACTGTCACAAATTGCGCTTTCCCCTCTCTAAAAAGCGCAATTTGTGACCGAGTGCGGTATAAAATAAATTTTCCCGTTCGATTCTTTTGGGAATTTTCGGGGTGTTGAATAAAGATATAATTTGATTTGAAGTATCTTTTATGAAAAATCGATCCGGAGTTCCGCATGTCCTTTGCCTCAAATCTTTCCAATAAAAATAGATGGATCGCTCTTTTTAGCCTGTGGGCCTTGCATGGATTAATCGCCTTGTGGCAGTTTGTTATTTTGCCTGCCGATCAGGGTAACTTTTTTTTGGGGCTATCCTTTCAACGGACATTGATGAGCGGGATGCTGGCTTTTTGGATCATTCTCAACTTTGCCTTGATTGTTTTTATGCTCCGCACTTCCGTGTGGATGGATAAAGCGCAGGTGTTCTTAAAAAGAACCGCAATACGTGATGGTATTTTGATCGTTACATCAATTCTTGTGACGTTTAGATTGTTCTTGATGATAATTTTGGAACTGTCCGGGCTGACAGGAGATTTTAACTACACCGCTTATCTGGAACGACTCTCGCCCATCCTCAATTTGATGACCTTTGTTTCCCTGGAAATCATTGTGATTATTTTATTTTTTAATTTTCACAATTTGGATATTTACAAAAAGATCCCCGCCGGTTTCCCGGCAAGGGTCTTGATCGTCCTGACAGTCCTCGGACTCGCGAGTCTTTTTATATCCATTACCGATTTGGGGATCGCGACAGTCTACAAGGGAGATTGGGCACGCGGACAGCCCGCAGTTCCTTTGCTGGAGTGGCAGATCGTTCTGGCTTGTCTGTTTTGTCTCGGCATGATTATTTTTGAAACAAGTGGGAAAAGATTTAAATTTCAGCGGCTGGACCTGTGGATTTCTGTTGCGGTATGGCTGTTAACTGTTGTTTTTTGGCTCGGACAACCGGTTATTCCAAATCCATCCGCGTTGGATCCAATTGGACCGAATTATGAAATCTATCCATTTATTGATGCCCAGGTCTATGATGGATATGCCCAGTCCATTTTGATTGGCAATGGCTTGGGCGCGAATGATATTCCCCAGCGTCCCATCTACATAGTGTTCCTTGCATTTATCCATTCACTAGTCGGGCAAAATTATGCCGATGTGATTTCCGTCCAATCGCTGTTTCTGGCTTTGTTTCCTGTTTTGTTATACCTGTTTGGCTCGGAATTTTTTGGGCGGCCCGTGGGGATTTCCATCGCCCTGCTTGCAGTTTTGCGCGATTACACATCAAACCTTGTCTCTCCATTTACAGGCAATCTTAGCTATTCAAAAGTCTACCGAAAAACGATTACTTGATATTGCAAGTGGAGCCATTTTAAGCAACCCATGGGGCGCGGTAAATGGAATTATCAATTCTTTTGCAAATCATGGCGTGAATAATATTTTGTTGTTTCCATTACGAAGCGACCTCAAACATCCTCTCGAACTTTGGACGCCAACCTACGCCTTCTGGCAAATGTGGGAAGGCAGACCCAATTTATCCCAGAGCCTATTGCTTGGATTTTATCTTTTTCTTTTTGGGCTGGGATTAACCACCGCCTGGCAAAAAAATGGCTGGATGGGATTTCTGCCCCTGGTGCTTAACCTGGTCTATAACCTGTGGACTTCGCTGGCGCTTCTCTCAGGTCAACGCTTCATGCTGACGATGGACTGGTCGGTGTATCTATATTATATGATCGGCCTTTTTGCATTGTTAAGTGCGTTTCTATTCGCGCTTGAAAATGGACGTTCGCTGATCCTCAAATGGTATGAGGAAAATACTATTTCGCTTGCGGCGCATGTCAGCCTGCCAAATATTCCGCAATATCTTTTTGCAGAGATATTATTCCTGGGTGTTGGTCTTTCTCTTCCATGGAGCGAAAAAATATTTTCGCAAAGATACCCGCTTGAATCTCAAGAGTCCATGCGGAGCGTGCTTGCGGCGCAGACCAATGTCGATGCGGCATGCTTAAAAAAAGTTGTGGACGATAACCAGTTGACCTTCGTGCAGGGGCGGGCTTTATATCCGCGCTATTATGAGGCTGGCTTCGGCGAATCGTTTACCGATGCCGTCGGCTACAAAGCTGTGGATGAAGGCCGGCTGGTCTTTGAAATGATCGGACAGAAAAAGGCCCGCATCGTCTTTCCACTGTTGGAGACGCCAAAATTCTTTCCCAACGCATCAGATGTGACCTTGGCTTTTGACAACAATGGCGAAATGTGGTTCGTGCTGGTAAAACAGGGCAATACACAGGCCGCGTATTCTTCCACCCTATTTGACCCCGCAATTTGTAAATAATATTATGGAGTCGATCAGCTTGCTGATGGACTTAAGAGTCTGTCAGCAAAAGCCCCAAAGCCACGAAAACACAAAGTTTATTTCTTTGAGGCTTGGATGCTTTGTGGCAAGCCTTAATAATTTTCTTGCAGGTTCTTATTAACTCACCATACGCAGCATCACTCCGAAGGAGTGAAATGATTCTAGAATTAACGAAAAAATTCGTCTAACCCCGAAGGGGTGTCATGATCTTTGGCATTATTCATTATGTAACGTGATTTAAATAAAAAGTGTGTCATGTGCTGATCTCGGCACGTGACACACTTTTTTGATTCAACGATTCTAATTACACAAATTTAATACGACGTGCGGCGAATGCCACCATTCTCAACAACAGCAACCCGTGTTTCCATCGTGAGATATTGGTTGTGCCGTAGGTGCGGTCACGATAGCGGATCGGGAGATCAATAATTTTTCGAGTTTAATTGGCAGCGCCGAAGATCAGGTCGAAAGCGCCGAAGGGATCGAAATCTCCAAAGTAGGAGCGATTGGCCGCGATCTCCGCGTAATCTTTGGCCCACATTACTTTTGTGCCGCATAAGGTGTCTTTGATGGGCTGCCCCAATAACCATGAGAATGTCATGCTGAATAATTTATTGCCGATGAAGTTCAGCGTGCGCATGGCTTCTTTTTCCATTGGATAAACAAGACGCACGCCATTGATGAATTCACCTTTGCCTGAGACGATGGCATCATAAAAACGCGGCAGGTCTTCAGGTGGGACGGTCAAGTCTGCATCGAGGATCATCAGGATATCGCCGGTGGCTTTCTCGAAGCCGAGTCGAATTGCGTCCGCTTTGCCGATGCCCGGTTGACGGAAGAGCAGGCTTGGCGTCGAAGGGTGAAGCGGAATTTCATCCGCAATGGTTTCGTAGGTGTTATCGCGTGAATGTCCTTCAACGAAAACGATCTCGGTCCGGCTTCCCATCTTCGGCACGCGTTCAAAGATCGCTTTGACATTGCCTGCTTCGTTGCGCGCGGCGATGACCACGGAAACGCTGGGTTGTTCTGTGGGTTGCGCCTCAGGACGCGCAATGACAAAATTGGAAAGTGCAAATGCGTTGAAGGGCCAGAGTTTTACGAGATACCGATTTGCAAGCCCGCCCAATGGCAGCGGCCATAAAATTTCGCGCGTGGTGCGAATATTTTCAAAACCCGAAAGGTGGAGCATGTTATTGATATCTTCCGGGGTGAGCCAGTTTTGATTCAGCATGGGCGCGGCCAGGTTAAGAGACTGCGCAATGGTCAGCGGGAATTGCCAGAGATGACTATAGAAATTAATAATGATGCGCGTATGCGGTGTGCATAACCTGCGTATTTGATCGAACGCCAGTTGTACATCCCATAGGTCGTTAATGGTGTCTGAAAGAATGATGACATCAAATTCACCTTCGATACCTGAGAGATCATGCGCGTCGGCCTGATAATACTCAAGTTCTGGATGGCGTTTTTTGGCCCTTGCGATCATCTCGGCTGAAAAATCAATACCGACACCGCGCGAAGGGTGTAGGTGCGCCAGCAGACTGCCCATACCGCATCCGATTTCAAGGACACGTTGATTTGGGTTGACCAGATATTGATAGATTTCGATTAAGCGGCGGTGGTACCATCTGCCCATGCCGTGCCAGTGGTCGCGTTTTTGAGCGATGGCATCCCAGTGATCTTGACGAGTTTGAAAATAAGCTTCCATTATGCTTCCTTTATTTTTTGTTGTTACGATTATAATGCTGATTAATTTTAGTTTTGAAGCTATTCCCGAGTTTTTCGTGTTTTACTTGTTTTTTTCGGTCTATTTTTAAAAAATCAGATGTTCAGGTGCATCATGCAGCAACAGTTACCGTCTTCCCTTCGTTATGGCTTGTTCGAGAAGATCATTACAACAGGGTGGCTGGGACTGTTGATTTTGGGGATATTGTCCAATCCTTTGTTTTCCTATCCGGGGCGTGATGGCGGGATTTTTCTATATATCGGCTCGCTGGTCCTAAAGGGAAAAATTCCCTATCTGGATGTTTGGGAAAATAAGGGACCCCTCGTTTTTTATATTAACGCACTTGGGCTTTTTCTAACCAACGGGTCACGTTGGGGGGGATGGCTGCTTGAATTCCTTTTCTTTTTGGGCGCCGGATATATTGGTTATACCCTGGTCAAACGCTTGATGGGAATGATCCCGGCTCTGATCGGGACGTTTATCTGGATCACCGCTGCTGGAAATACGTTGCAAGGTGGAAATTTTTCAGAAGAATATTCGCTGCTGTTTAGTTTTATTGCTGTATTGTTTTATTTGAAAAGTCTGGAGCGATCAGATCATAAGATTTACACGTTTCTGGTTGGGGTTTCCCTCGGCGCAAATATTTTACTTCGACCCAATAATATCGGTATGCAGGCTGGAACTGCGGGCGCCTATTTTGTTTTGGCGATTTTATCCAGAGATTGGCGTTTGCTTTTTCAAAGAGCCATTCTGATGCTTTTTGGCGTCGTGGTTGTGCTGGCTCCAGTTGTTTTGTATTTTACCCTGCAAGGTGCGCTACAGGAAATGATCAATGTTGTGCTGGTCTTTAATGCTCAATATAGCGAAGGGGGCGGGCTGACTCGAATTTTGGAGGGTCTGTTAAATGCTTCTGCCTCAATCGGTTTTGTGTTTGTAGTTATTGCGCTGCTTGGGTATGGCCTATCTCTATTTTCGTTTTTTAAGCGTCAAGTGGTTGATACGCTTCTGGGAAAATTCCTTTTAATTTTGGTGATCGGCTGGCCGATTGAAGCGGTATTAAGCTCGCTTTCAGGCCGAAATTATCCGCATTACTTTCTTGGATGGTCGCCATATTTGGGGCTGTTAGCGGCTTATCTAATTTATATTTTTCTGCATAAATTCGCGCCTCGTGCTGAGCAATATACTTTTGTGCTTTTATTAGCTTTGTTGGCTATTCTTCCGATCGGAAAAATCAATGTCTGGAAAAATTACGGCGCTGTCCTTGCGCAGATAGTTTCTTCAGAAACTGATGTAGATTATCGTGACCCCGTGACTTCCTATATTCGTGAGAATACAGCGCCTCAAGACGAAGTCTTTGTCTGGGGATTTCGCCCGATCATTAATTTTGCTTCTGACAGAGAATCGCCCGCGTCATTTCTGCCCTATCCACTGATCCATGTGGACACTCCGTTGGGGGAGCATTGGGCAGATCAGTTTTATTCCCAATTCACGGCAGATCCGCCAGAACTGGTTATCAACATGATCGAACCCGCTGACCGTGAACGCATCCCCGATATTGATCCCGAGGTCCGTAAGCAATATAAGATCAAATATAAGGATGTTGTCCTCGCGCATAATTACAAGGATATGCTGGATTTTATCCATGAAAACTATACCCGTGTTGATACCGTGGATGGGTATGATATTTATCGCTTAAATTCACAAACTCCCTGAACGTAAACCCAAATGGGGCAAAAAATAGTTGATTCGCAACCCGTTATTCCTGTTATAATTCAGCCACTGAATTTTGGAACACAAAATATATGGAATCAACAAACGACGAACTCCGCGAACTCTCCCTGCTTGAACAAATCGAGAGCGACCCCGATGTAAACCAATCTGCGCTGGCTACCCAATTGGGGGTGGCAGTTGGCACTGTTAATTGGCATTTAAAACGACTCATCGCCAAGGGCGCGGTCAAGGTTTCGCGTGCCGAGCGCAAGAAACTGCGCTATATCATTACCCCCGAAGGACTTGCCCTGCGCGCCCGCCTCGCGGTGGATTATGTGGAACGTTCTTTCTCTGTTTATCGCCGAACCCGTCAGCGGGTGAAGGATCATGTGGCGAAAATTCGCAATGCCGGTTTCGATCGCGTGCGTATTGTCGGCGCTGGCGGTGTGGCTGATATTTGCAAACTCACATGTCTTGAACAAGGTATTTCGGTTGTAAATGATAAAACCGCACCTTCCTTGATTTTGGATGGATATAAGATTCGACTGGAGGGCATAGAATGACAGAGCGTCATATACTGATCACAGGCGGAGCCGGATATATCGGTTCGATCCTGACCTCGGAGTTGCTGCGCGCCAATTACAGAGTCACCGTCCTCGACAGTTTACTGTTCGGCGGCGAGAGCATTGTCCCGTTTCTGAATCATCCCAACTTCCACTTTGTCAAAGCTGACGTAACCGAGAATCGTGCAGTGCGTGATTCTCTCAAACGTGACTGGCAAAAGCCGGACACCGTAATTCATCTGGCGGCGATCGTTGGCTTCCCAGCCTGTCAGGCGGTGGGAAAGCAGGTATCCTGGAAGTACAATGTCGAGGCCACAAAAAATGTCCATGGTCAGTCAGCAGATTTGGGCGTGGAAAGAATCGTGTTCGCGTCCACCTACAGCAACTATGGTTTATCTGAAGACGGCAAGCCGGTCACCGAAGAATCCCCTTTAAATCCGCAATCATTATATGCAGAGACAAAGATCGCCAGCGAGGAATTTTTGCTTGCGCAAAAAGATACCGTGACTGCGCCTTTGTTGTTCCGCTTTGCAACTTTATATGGAATTTCTCCGCGCACACGCTTTGACTTGATCGTCAATCAATTTGTACTTGAAGCATTCACGAAGAGAGCGCTCATCATTTATCAGCGCGGATATTCGCGCTCGTTCGTTCACATCCGCGATGTGGTGCGCGGCGTGATGATGGGTATCGAAGCCGATAAAGATATTGTGCGCGGGCAGGTTTTTAACCTTGGCACTGAAAACGGAAATTATTCCAAAAACGATATTGTAGGCTTGGTGCTTAAGCGTATGCCAGAAACAATTGTGGAATATAAGGATATGTCTTTTGGCGGTGACATGCGTGATATCACGGTTTCATTTGAAAAAATCAAACGCGTACTTGGCTTTGATACCACATTGAATGTGGATGATGGCGTGCGTGAAGTTTTGTTTGCGCTGAAATCCGGCTTGATCCGCAACCCAACAGATGACCGTTACCGCAACGCGCAGTTTATTGTTCAATAATTTAATTTCAAGAGACTTTCAAAGTCCAGTCTAAATCTAAAGGAGAAATACCATGGCAGAAAATTTTTGGCAAAATAAACGTATTCTCATCACGGGCGGCGGTGGTTTCCTCGGCTCATTCGTTGTTGAAAATTTAAAGAAGCGCGGCGCGGTCGATATTTTTATTCCGCGCAAAAAGATTATGACCTGACCGATCGCGGTGCAATTGAACGTGTGTACGATGATGCGCTCAAAGGTGTTGACCCAAAGAATGTGATCGTGATTCATCTCGCGGCAAACGTGGGCGGCATCGGTGCAAACCGCGACCATCCTGCAGAATTTTTCTACGACAATATGATCATGGGCGTGGAATTAATGCACCATGCCTACAAACGCGGCGTGGGTAAGTTTGTCGCTACAGGTACGGTCTGTGCTTATCCCAAGTTTACGCCTGTGCCTTTCAAGGAAGATGATCTGTGGATCGGCTATCCCGAAGAAACAAATGCGCCCTACGGCCTTGCCAAGAAGATGATGCTTGTGCAGGCACAAACCTATCGCCAACAGTATGGCTTCAATGCCATTTATCTTTTGCCTGTGAATTTATATGGTCCGCGCGATAATTTCAATCTGGAAACTTCGCATGTAATTCCCGCTTTGATTCGCAAGGCGATCGAAGCCAATGAGCGCGGCGATAAGGAATTGCAGATCTGGGGTGATGGTTCTCCGACCCGTGAATTCCTGTATGTGGAAGATGCCGCCGATGGAATTGTGTCTGCTGCTGAGATCTATAATGGCGATCAGCCGGTTAATATTGGTTCGGGCTATGAGATTTCGATCAAGGATTTGAGCGAAATGATCGTAAAACTGACTGGTTTTCAGGGCAAACTTGCCTGGCAAACCGATAAACCCAACGGCCAACCCCGCCGCGGACTCGATGTTTCGCGCGCAAAGGAATTATTTGGCTGGAGCGCACAGATTTCCTTTGAAGAAGGCATGCGTAGAACGATTGAATGGTTTAAAGCCAACCGAGACAAAATAAAATAGATTGAACGTCAAAAGTCAAAGGTCTGGTTAGAATGACCTTTGACCTTCGACTTTTGACAGAGTAAAAAATGACACAACTTTCCAAAGTCCCCGCCCACGAACCCACCACTATTTATATCAAGCCGTCCTCAGGTCTTGCCGCATTAAATCTGCGCGACCTGTGGATCTACCGTGAACTGATCTTTTTCATGGTTTGGCGTGATGTAAAAGTGAAATATAAGCAAACTCTTTTGGGCATGGCCTGGGCTGTGATTCAGCCTGTAATGACCATGCTCATTTTTTCCTTTTTATTTGGCGGGGTGGCGAAACTCCCGACAGATGGGATTCCCTATCCCGTATTTGCATTTACCGCGTTACTGCCCTGGGGACTTTTTGTCACGGCGCTCAATCAGGGCAGCCGTTCGCTGGTGGCGCATAACAACATGGTGACCAAGATCTACTTTCCGCGCTTGATTCTGCCGATGTCTTCGGTCTTTGCCGGATTGGTTGATTTCGCGATCGCCTTCGTGATCCTGATCATTTTGATGTTTTACTACAAAGTTACCCCCGCCTGGAATGTGTTGTGGACTCTGCCTCTGTTCCTGTTGTTGGCGATCATTACTGCGCTCGGTGTGGCGCTTTGGCTTTCAGCGATCAACGTGCAATATCGTGACGTAAATCAGGCCCTCCCGTTTCTGACTCAGTTTTGGCTGTTTGCCACACCTGTGGCATATTCTTCCTCGGTCATTTCGGCCAAATGGCAGATTCTGTATTTCTTAAATCCGATGGCCGGCGTGGTGAATGGATTCCGCTGGGCGCTGCTCGGTTCGGGTAATGGCCCGGATGTCACCCTGTTTGTCTCTGCCACGATTTCAATTTTGATTTTAGTTTCCGGCCTTTTCTATTTTAGAAGCATGGAAAAGACCTTTGCGGATACGATATAAATGACAACGGCGATTTCAGTAAAAAACATCGGCAAACAATATAAGATCGGCGCGGCGGAATCCAAGTTCCGCTATAACATGCTGCGTGATGTGATCATGGATACCGTTTACGCGCCTGTGCGAATCGCAAAGGCCATGATCGGCAAATCTGACCGCAGACAGAATCAGAATTATGTCTGGGCCTTGAAGGATGTTTCCTTTGATCTCGAAGAAGGCAAAGTCCTTGGCATTGTAGGCCGTAACGGCGCATGGAAAAGCACATTGCTTAAGATTCTCTCGCGCGTTACCGAACCCACAGTTGGGACAGTCTCTGTTCGCGGACGTGTTGGGTCGCTGCTCGAAGTAGGCACCGGCTTTCATCCCGAACTCACTGGCCGTGAAAATATCTATATGAACGGCGCCATTTTGGGAATGCGGCGCGCTGAGATCGATGCGAAATTTGATGAGATCGTTGATTTCTCTGAAGTCACGCAATATATTGATACTCCAGTCAAACGTTATTCTTCAGGCATGTATCTACGTTTGGCGTTTGCGGTTGCTGCACATCTTGAGCCTGAGATCCTCGTTGTGGACGAAGTCCTCGCTGTGGGTGACGCCGAATTCCAGAAGAAGTGTCTCGGCAAAATGGGCGATGTGGCACAACAGGGACGCACGGTTTTGTTCGTCAGCCATAACATGTCTGCCATTTTGCGCCTCACACAGGAAGCTGTCGTTTTGAACAAAGGTCAACTCATCATGCGCGGACCTACACAAGAGGCCGTTGATTTTTATCTTTCATCAGGTCAGGCACAGGCTGGGGAGCGGATCTGGAGTATGGAAGATGTCCCAGCGGCGAGTGCTCCATTTAGGCCGATCAGCTTGCGGATTAAGAATCGAAGCGGGAAAGCAGTCGATACAGTCCGCTCGATGGAATCCGTCACGGTTGAGTTTGAATATCAACTCGATGCGCCCGTCACAGGCTTGCGGGTTGGGATGTATCTCAGCACCATTCGCGGCGAATATGTATTTACTTCGTTTGATACGGATGCGCCGGAACTTTTTGAAAAATTTGATTCGCGCAAATCCGGCCGTTATATCAGCCGCGCAGAAATCCCCGCTGATGTTTTCAACGAAGGCCGTTATACCATCGGCGTCAACGCGAGCTCGTTTGGTGTGCGCCGTTATTTCATGGATGAAAATGCGATCGCCTTCAATGTGGATATTACCGGCGCGCCCGGTATGCATTGGGCCGAGCCGCGTGTTGGCCCTGTCCGCCCGCGTTTGAATTGGGCGATTGAAAAGATTGGAGATTAGTAATTGGTAATTACCAATTACTAATCTCCAATTACCAATTAAAAACATGTCAAAAATAAATCCCCTTCGAGAATTTTTGGGCGACCTGCCTTTCACTGCCGAAATCGATTGGATGCTCCGGTCGAAGAATCGTCCGCGCAAAGATCATTTTAATTTGGATCGTTTGCAAAAATCCTTGCCTGCGGCTCGCGCGGTCGTTGAGCCATTTGTAAAAAATGCAACGCCCGGAAAAAAAGTTTTATTCTTTGCTACGCTTCATTATTGGATCGAACAATCTGCTTATCTTGGATTGGTACTCGCGGGCTTGGGACATAAAGTTACTTTGTTGACGCTGCCTTATTCCGAATGGCATAAGCAAAAAGACAACTTTACACAGAGACAGCGCGTACTTCACACGCATGATGCGCTTGCGAGTTTGTCCCCTTTAGTGGAACACGTTTCGATGCTGGATATGCAATCCTCGTCGTTTACTTCGCACAACACCTTGCGTGCGGTGCATCAAAATGATCTGCCGGAACAAATTCAAGCGGACATTAAAGAGATTTCCCTTTGGGATGTGCAATACACACTGATGCGTGAAGAAGTGGATATGAACGATGCGGGCGACCGCGCGTTGTATGATTTGCGGATTGAGCGCAATACCTTTGCCGCCAAAGCCGCTATCAAGTGGATGCAGATCAACAAGCCCGATGTGGTTTTGATCCCAAATGGATTGATTCTCGAAATGGGAATTGTCTTCCGCGTGGCGCGTTATCTTGGCATTGATGCGGTAACGTATGAATTCAACGATCAGCGCGAACAGATCTGGCTCGCGCAAAATTCGTCCATTATGAAGCAGGATACAGATTACATTGTTGATGCGCGTTGTCATTTACCGATGACCGATGAAATGTTCGAGCGTGTGGCAGACCTGGAAAATGCCCGTCGCGGCGCGCGTGTCTGGGGTAAATCCAAACGACTCTGGCAATATGTCTCTTCGCAAGGCGCACAAGAGACGCGCAAGCTGCTTAATCTGGATGACCGTCCCGTGGTGATGCTCGCCGCGAATGTACTCGGTGACAGCCTGACTCTTGGCCGTGACATCTTTGCCGCTTCCATGACCGAATGGATCACGAAGACCGTTCAATATTTTGCAAAACGAACTGACGTGCAAATGGTGATTCGTGTTCACCCCGGTGAAAAACTTGTGCCGCAAGCCAAGTCCATGGGGACGGTTGTGCGCGAAGCATTGCCTGAACTCCCCGATCATATTCATGTTATCGGCGCATTGGACAAGATCAACACCTACGATTTGATCGAAATCGCCGATGTTGGTTTAGCCTACACGACCACCGTCGGACTCGAAACTGCGATGAACGGACGTCCCGTCATCTCGTGCGGACAAACGCATTATCGCGGGCGCGGTATCACTCTCGACCCAAATACATGGGAAGAATATTACGCCACTCTTGAAAAAGTGCTGGCTGATATCCCTGCTCATCAATTGAATGAAAAGCAAACTGAATTCGCCTGGAACTACGCCTATCGTTTCTTCTTTGAATATCCGCGCCCGTTCCCGTGGCGTTTGATGAATTTCTGGGATGACCTTGAAGTCTGGCCTTTGGAAAAAGTATTAAGCGAAGAAGGTCTGGCGCAATTTAAAGACACCTTTGATTTTCTGGTGAATGAACCTTTTACGTGGAAATAATATTGTAGGGCATTGTCCCTGCGATTGCCATCGTCTGCCTCAATGGCAATCGCCGACGGAATATAAAATGACCAACGAAACCAAACAAAAAGTACGCGAATTTTATGACGAGATCGGCTGGCAGCAGGAAGAGGACGGGCTGTATCAAAACGCCCGTTACGAAGACCTGCGTCCCGTTTCCCGTGAATACATCCACAAGACACGCTTGCGTGTCATGAATGGACTGATCTCGACCGGCAAACTTATTCTAGATGCGGGTTCTGGCCCTGTACAGTATGAGGAATACAAAGTCTATTCGCAGGGATATGAGAAACGCGTTTGTCTGGATATTTCCATTCAGGCCTTGCGCGAAGCCCGCGAGCGGATCGGTGACCACGGCTTGTTCGTGGTGGGCGACCTCGCGAATCTGCCTTTCAAACAAGAGTCTTTTGACGGCGCAGTTTCCATGCACGCCATTCATCATCTGGCTTTGCCCGAACATCCGCGTGCGTATGCGGAAATTCACCGCGTACTTGTGACTGGCCGGACTGCGGCCATTGTCAACGGGTGGCATGATCCTTTCCTAAGCCGCATCGCCGAACCGTTGATTGGTCTGATGCGCAAGTTGTCAGGTCGTTCCACCAAAAAGAAAAAAGAGTGGCTGAATGAAGAAGATGCCACAGGGACATTCGTCCGCAAGATGACGCCCGAATGGCTCAAGCGTGAGATCGGTTCGCAGATGAAAATTGAGATCAAACCCTGGCGCAGTGTCAGCACACGTATTTTGCGCTGGTTCGTTCGTCCCTTTGGCGGACGTGCCTTCTTGAAATTCGTTTTCTGGCTTGAAGGTGTCTTCCCGAAATTCTTCGCCGAGAACGGACAGTATCCGCTGATCGTTATCAAAAAATAACATGCAAAGATTTACAGATCAAAAATATCTTACACAAGATCAATATAAAGATGCATCCAATCTGGATGCACGCATTGCAATTCATCAGCGCTTTAGCACCAATCCGCAGGGCTGGTTTCACTGGGTCTTTGATACCCTTGTTAAATCGCCCGCTGAATCCAAAGTTTTGGAATTGGGATGCGGCTCCGCGGAGATGTGGAAAGCCTGCGCAAGCCGAATCCTCGCTGACTGGGCAATCACCCTCACCGATCTTTCCGACGGGATGCTGGATGCCGCGTGGCGGAATCTCGTTCCGCTGGGACGCCGCTTCAAGTTCGAGCAAATGGATGCGCAATCCATTCCGTATGGCGATAAAACATTTGATATGGTCATCGCCAATCACATGCTGTATCATGTCCCTGACCGAGAAAAAGCATTGACCGAGATCAAGCGTGTGCTCAAAGATGACGGCCGCTTAATTGCAACAACAGTGGGCGGGACGCACATGCAGGAAATGTATCGCTTCCTGAATCATGTAAACATCAACGAACGTCCGGGCATGTTTTCCAATCCGTTCACACTTGAAAATGGACAGGAACAATTGCAGAGTGTGTTTTCACAGGTCAGGAAATCACAATATATGGATAACCTGCAAGTGACCGAAATGGACCCGCTCATTGCATACATCCGCTCTTCGATCAGTGCAACAGATCTGTCTGAAGAAAAACTTGATGAGTTGAAAAAAGAATTTACCGCAGCCCTTGAAAAAGATGGAAAGATCTTCATCACAAAAGACTCTGGCTTGTTTGAAGCCTTGAAATAGGAGAAATTATTATGAACTGGAAAGATCAAGTTATATTAGTCACAGGCGGCACCGGCTCCTTCGGCAAGAAATTCATCAAGATTTTGCTAGAAGAAAAACAGCCAAAGAAAGTCATCGTCTTTAGCCGTGATGAATTGAAACAGCACGAAATGCAGGTCGGTGGATATAACCAGGAAAACCTGCGCTATTTCATCGGTGATATTCGCGACCGTGAACGCCTTGTGCGCGCCTTGCATGGCGTGGATATTGTTGTCCATGCGGCGGCTCTGAAGCAGGTTCCTGCCTGCGAATACAATCCAATGGAAGCGATCAAGACCAACATCATGGGCACGGCCAATGTGGTTGAAGCTGCGCTCGATGCGGGTGTCAAAAAAGTATTGATGGTCAGCACTGATAAAGCTGTCAGCCCGGCGAATTTATACGGAGCCACGAAACTGGCCGGAGAGAAGTTAACGATTCAAAGCAACGCATATGCCGGGGGAGCAGCGACCAGATTCTCGTGCGTAAGATACGGGAACGTCGTCGGCTCACGCGGCTCAATTGTTCCGCTCTTCCTCAATCAACGCGCGGGCGGCAAGATCACCGTCACCGATGACCGCATGACCCGCTTCTGGCTTTCGCTCGATCAGGGCGTGCGCTTCGTCATCACCTGCATTGAACAAATGGAAGGCGGCGAAGTTTTTGTCCCCAAGATCCCCAGCACAAAAGTTGTTGACCTTGCGAAGGCCATCGCGCCGAATGCTGAAATTAATATCATCGGTATTCGCCCCGGCGAGAAATTGCATGAGATGCTGATCTCTGAAGATGAAGCGCGCCACACAATTGAACTCGATACGATGTTTGTTGTGCAGCCCGCCGAAGCCACCTGGTTTGGTTATTCGTGGCAGACCAAAGGCAAACCGCTTGCTGAAGGTTATTCTTATTCCAGCGACAATAATTCAGAATGGCTTGATATCGAAGGCATTCGAACAATTATTTACACAAGGCAAGCTCGAGGGATAAAAATATGGCGCGTATTCTCATCACCGGTGCCAGTGGACTGCTCGGCCTTAATCTCGCGCAGGAAACAATGAATACACACGACATCACCGCAGTGGATCGCGGCAAACTGGTCAACGCGCCATTTAAGATTTTGAATGGGGATTTATTAAACACTGGCACATTAGACTCAGCCCTTGACTCTGCCCAACCCGAATGGCTGATCAACTGCGCGGCTCTAGCGGACCTGGAAGCCTGCGAGAACAACCCAGACCTTTCCCGCCGCCTCAACATTGACCTGCCCGCGCAAATGGCAAAGGCTTGCAAAGCACGCGGCATTTCCTTCGTTCACATCTCCACCGATGCAGTTTTCGATGGCGAGAAAGACGGCTTCTATACCGAAGAAGATACGCCCAATCCGTTGGGTGTGTATTCGCAAACAAAGTTTGATGGAGAGCAGGCCGTGTTTGCAGAAGACTCAAATGCAATTGTGGCACGTGTTAACTTTTATGGCTGGAGCTTAAGCGGCAGAAGAAGTCTCGCTGAATTTTTCCACCATAACCTGACCAACAATAAAAGCATGAGTGGATTCACCGATGTTAGATTTTGCCCGATGCTGGTGAATGACACGGCTCGCACTCTGATAAAAATGCTGCAAAAGAATCTAAGTGGACTGTACCATGTGGTCGGTCCGCAGGCCATGAGCAAGTATCAGTTTGGGGTTGAAATTGCGCGTAGGTTTAGCCTGAAGGAAAGCGAGATTTCACCGAAGTCCATTCTCTCTTCCAACCTCACAGCACGGCGTTCCCACAACTTATGGCTTTCCACCCACAAGTTATCCACAGCTTTGGGCGAATCTCTCCCCGAGTTCTCCACAGGTTTGGACGAGTTTTTCACCCAATATCAGCAGGATTATCCACAGAAAATCCGTAGTTATGCACTATAAAGGCGGAGTTTCCCCGCTCAAAGCACCCTAAAAATCCCAGTTATCCACAGGCAAAATTCGGTTATCCACAGGTTTTGCCACCTTTACCCACAGGATACGCTCCGCTATCCACAAAAATGGAGAATTTATGGAAATTAAATTCGGAAAACACACAATTGGATTAAATCACCCTACATATTTCATCGCTGATATTGCCGCCAATCACGATGGTGACATGGAGCGTGCCAAGCAATTGATCCGCCTTGCGAAAGAAGCCGGCGCGGATGCGGCCAAGTTCCAGAATTTTGATGCGCCGAAGATCGTTTCTGATTACGGATTCAAATCCATGAATGGCGGACAAGTGAGTCATCAAGCTTCATGGAAGAAATCTGTCTTTGAAGTTTATAAAGGTGCGTCCATTCCTTTTGACTGGTCCATGACTCTGGTGGAGGAGTGTAACGAAGTCGGCATTGACTATTTTTCCTCGCCCTATGATTTCGAAGCGATCGATTTCCTCGATCAATATGTGGAAGTATACAAAGCCGTCAATACTAATTACACTGCCAGCCCGAATAATTATGACCATTTGCATTTGAATGTATTAAAAACTTTTGCATCCATGTTCCCCGACGTAATTCTGGGACTCTCCGATCACACCCATTCAGTTGCACCCGTCCTCGGCGCGGTGACTTTGGGTGCGCGTGTGATCGAACGTCACTTCACAGACAGCAATGACCGTGAATGGCCGGATCATAAATTTGCGGTGAATCATGAAAACTGGGCCAAGATGGTCGAAGAGACTCGTCTGCTTGAACGCTCGTTGGGCAGTTCAGATAAATTCATTGCAGAGAATGAACAGGAAACACAGATCGTTCAGCGCCGCTGTCTGCGGGCTACGCGTGAGATCAAAGCCGGTGAAACTTTCACCCGTGACATGATCGATGTGCTGCGTCCCGCCACACCCGGCGCCATCAAACCCGACCAGATTCAAAACGTGATCGGCACCAAAGCGCTGACAGATATGCCGCTCGGCAAAGAATTGCGCTGGACGGATCTGGGCGCGTAAATCGAAACTCAAGGACACGAAGTACACGAATATTAAGTTCATTATGCGCCGAATATCGAATATCAAATATCAATATGAAAATCATCTATTTTTCCCTCGGTTACTCCACACACGATTATCGATTTCTTAAATCCATTTCAGATGGCGGGCATGAAGTATTCTTTGTGCAGTTGGAAGGCAACACGCGGACAGTGGAAGATCGTTCGGTTCCTGAAAATGTGCATCAAGTCATCTGGAAGGGCGGACGTGAACCCTTCCGCTGGGGCAATCTCGCAAAGCTGACCTTTGACTTTCGGCGTTTGACCAAAGAAATCAAACCCGATCTCATCCACGCTGGCCCGATTCAAACTTGCGCATTCATTGCCATACTCAGCGGATTTCGTCCCATCCTTACCATTTCGTGGGGCTTTGACTTAATGGACGATGTGCATCGCAACAAGTGGTGGGAGTGGGTCACCCGTTACACGTTGAAACGCTCCACGTTTTTTACCAGCGATGCAAACGTGACAAAAGATAAAGCCGTGGCCTATGGCATGAATCCCGAAAAAACAATTGTCTTCCCCTGGGGCGTTGACCTGGAACATTTTTCTCCGACCATAGACCATAGACCATCGACCATGGTCAATCGTCCATCGTCCGCGGTCACGCTCTTCTGCAATCGCTCATGGGAATCCCGTTACGGTATTGATGTGCTTGCGCGTGCATTTGTTAAGGTTGCGCAGCAACATGAAAATGTAAATTTGATTCTCTTAAACGGCGGCTCACAGGGCGGAAAAATTCGTCAGATATTACAAAGTGGCGGCGTGCTGGATCGTGTCATATTTGGCGGGCAGGTTTCGCAAACCGACTTGCCGCGCTGGTATCATATGGCTGATCTATATATCTCGCCTTCGCATGTCGATGGTTCGTCTGTCTCGTTGATGGAAGCGCTGGCTTGCGGTTTACCGTGTCTGGTGTCTGATATTCCGGCCAACAAGGAATGGGTCGTGGATGATGAGAACGGCTGGTTGTTTAAAGATGGCGATGCGAATGACCTCGCTGAAAAAATACTGGCGGCGATCTCTCAAAGGGAGAAACTGCCAGAGTATGGCCGGGCAGGCCGCAGGTCCGCTGAGATGCGCGCGGACTGGAAAAAGAATGCTGAAGCGTTGATGAATGTCTATCGAAGTCTCGGAGGAAAAAATGCTCAATAAAAAAGATCTGCTGGCTGGCTTTGGAAAAATAAAAATCGAAAGCGATACGATCGTTGTTCACACTTCATATAAATCGCTGGGCGGTGTGGAAGGCGGCGTGGATACGGTGATCGATGTGATGCAGGAGTTGATCGGGAAAGATGGCACAGTGCTTTCCCTGCATTTAATTTTCAATCGTGGACGGAGACGCATTATTTTGACGTGATGGAGACACCTTCGAAAATGGGGATGATCACCGAGCAGGCGCGCCTCAGACCTAACGCAAAGCGGACTCCGCATCCGATTTACAGTTTCTCCGCTTTGGGCAAACGCGCCGACGAATTTTCCAAAACCGAAGATGTGGAAGCCTATGGACCGAATTCATCATTCGCGTTGTTCCATAAATTAAATGCAACCATCATCAGCATTGGTCTTGATTTTAATAATACATTTTCGATGCATCATTATATTGAATACAATGTGGGTTGTGACTATCGCCGCATAAAAGAATTTGGCGGAATTTACATGGGCTACGACCGTGTGCCGCAGATCAAAAAATATTCGATGTTCGTGCGCAGCCATGACCGCGTGAAGACTTATATTGTGCCGGGCATGAATGACCTGCTTCACGCGGGGTGATCAAAGAAATTCCTGTGGGCGGCGCGACAGTTCATTATCTGACCGCCAATGAATTTTTTGACAACATGGCGTCATCGTGCGTGAACATCCTGAGAAATTGCACTATATTGAAGAACCGAAATATTAAGAAAATTAACTGCGAAGAGCGCAAAGGGCGTAAAGATTTAAAAGATTTTCCTGGCGTTCTTCGCGTGCTTTGCGGTTTGAAATCTTTGTTTATCTCTGTTTATCAAGGTGAAAAGCACCCCGGGGGCCACACTTGCCCGGCCCCCCCAAAGGGTTAAGCGGCGCGGCGGTGGGTGGTGTTCCCGGGCGCCCCCGCCCCCAAAGGAGTTACACCACCGAAACCGACAACAAATTGTGAAAAGAAAGATTTAAATGAAACCTTATACCTCCCTAAATCCATCCTTGCTGAATTCTTTCCGCTCCACAGAACACTCGCCTCTGACGACCACGACAAGACTCTAGAAATCGTTGGTTCATACATGCCTGGGTCATCCAACTACACGATTGAGACTTATACTCCGCTCGAAAAAGCGTGGACGTGGCAGGTGCCCGAGCGTTACGTGGTGCATGAAGCGTATCTGGAAATTGAAGGCGGCGAGCGTGTGGTGGATTTCAAAAATAATCCGCTTCACCTTGTTTCATATTCCTTGCCGGTGGATAAAACACTTTCATTTGAAGAACTACAACCGCATTTGTATTTCAATGAGAAACGTCCGCATACGATTCCGTGGGTCTTTAAATATTACGACCGCGACTGGGGATTCTGTCTGGCGAAGAATGTCTTCGATAAACTTCCGCGTGACAAAAAATATCGCGCGGTCATTAAATCCGAATTCATCACCGACCCGAAGCAGGGATTTAAAATGGCGACCGCTGTCATTCACCCCGAAGGCGGAGTGAACGCATCAGCAGGGGAGATCATCGTGCAGGCGCATACCTGTCACCCGGCGCAAGCCAATGACGATGGCGCGGGCGTGGTCAGCACGATCGAGCTGGCCCGCAGACTGGCCGAGAAGCCGTTGCCTGCTGGCTCCATGAGTGTCCGCTTTTGGTTTGGGCCTGAGACCATCGGCACGATTGTTTATCTCTCGCATAACGAACATCTCATCAAAAATCTGCGCGGCGGAATTTTCATGGAGATGACCGGCAATAAAAACAAGATCGCCTGGCACCACTCGCGCCAGAACGATCATTTGTTGGACCGCATTACACATTCGATCGTAAAAAACATCGCGCACGATGAACGTGAATTCGCAGCCGCGCCCGCCAATGATGAGCGCGTCATCAACGGGCCGGGAGTCAACGTGCCGTGTATCTCGATCAACCGCTGGCCGTATGACGAGTATCACACCACCGATGACAATCTCGATATTATTCACGAAGATATGCTGGTCGGCGCCGCTGAAACTGCGGAGCAGGTCATTCGCATGTACGCCACCAATTACATTCCCAAACGCACCTTCCGCGGACCGGTCTTCTTAAGCGGTAACGGTCTGTGGGTGGATTGGCGTGAGAATTGGGCGCTTAACCGTGCCATTGAAAAGATTATGATGAGATTTGAAGGCGAGCTTTCTGTTTTTGAGATCGCCGAACAGGTTGGCCTTGATTATTGGATGGTGCGCGATTACATCGAAAAATTCCGCGCGAAGGGGTTTGTCACTCCCTTGCCGATTCCATCTGAGGCACAGGATTCTTGACGATAGACAACAGACCATAGACCATCGTCTGCGGTCAATGGTCTATGGTCAACAACAATTATGAAACCAAAAATCGTAGCCATCATTCAAGGACGCATGTCCTCCTCTCGTTTGCCGGGAAAAATTCTGGCAGACATCGCCGGTCAGCCGATGTTGACTCGCGTCTATACCCGCACCCTGCGTGCGGCGACTCTTGACGAAGTGATCTTCGCCACGACCACAGACGCATCAGACGACCCGGTAGCTGAATACTGCGACTTTAGCGGCATTCCCTTCACCCGTGGCAGTCAGTTCGATGTGCTTGACCGTTATTATCAAACTGCGTTGAAAGCAAAAGCGGACGTGGTTGTGCGCATCACCGCCGATTGCCCGGTGATTGATCCGCTGTTGATTGATGATGTGGTCAATGTGTTGCTTGAAGATGAATATGACTTCGCCTGCAATCGCCTGCCTCCGCCGTGGACGAGAACCTATCCTATTGGATTGGATGTGGAAGCCTGTACTTTCAAAGTCTTGAAGAAAGCATGGAAGGAAGCCAAAGAACCGCAGCACCGCGAACACGCCATGCCATATTTTTACGAAGGCGTGCAACTGACAACTGTCAACCGTCAACTGCAAACCGGCCTTTCCCCACGCGGATTCAACATCGCCCTGCTTCATCACACAACTGATTTCGGCGATTACCGCTGGACAGTGGATACACCCGAAGATCTCGAATTCATGCGTCAAGTCTATGTCCGTTTCGATGGGCGCGATGACTTCACTTGGAAAGAAGTTTTGGATTTGGTTCACGATAATCCTGAATTGATAAAGATCAACGAAGGCGTGCAACATAAGACCCTCAAAGATATTGATACTCGCGCAATAAAAAAATAATTACCTCTGATAACTGAAATGCCCTTACTCACTCTCTTCTCCGCCCCAAAACCATTCACCAATCCACACATTGCGATGATTCAACGCAACGCTATTAAGTCATGGACTTTGCTGCCCGATGTGGAAGTCATTCTGCTTGGCGAAGAGGATGGTCTTGCTGAAGCAGCCAAAGAACTTGGCGTGAAGCACATCTCTCAGGTTGTACGCAATGCGAAGTGCACACCGTTGATTTCGTACATGTTTAAGTTGGCGCGTGAAAACTCAAGCAGTGATCTGCTTTGCATCATCAACGCGGATATGATTCTCATGCCCGATTTTGTTAAAGCAGCTATGGAGTCCGACAGCTTGCTGTCGAAAAACGGCAAGCAGCGCACTCCTGCGGACTCCATAAGAAATTCGTGCTGCTCAGTCAACGTTGGGATTATGATATTACGGCGCCGATTGATTTCGCCGCGGGGTGGGAGTCTCAGCTGCGAGAATTTGTCAGAAAACAGAATCAGCTTCACCGTCCGGCGGGAAGCGATTTCTTCCTCTTCCCAAAAAGTTCTTATCAAGACATCCCCGATTTTATTATCGGCCGCGCCGGTTGGGATAATTGGATGATCTACAAAGCCCGTGCCGAAAAATGGCCGGTGATCGATTGCACGCCGTCGATGATGATCGTGCATCAGAATCATGATTACAGCCATCTGCCGGGCGGGAAGTCGCATTATGAACATCCCGACACGAATGAAAATATCCGTCTCGCCGGCGGACAGGCCAACATCCGCTACACGATTTTGGATTCAACGCACCGCTTGATGGATGGTAAACTTGCGCGCCCGCTGATGACGTCCCAACGCTTCATGCGTAACGTGGAGTTGGTTCTGCGTTCTATATTTTTTTTCCTGCCTGAGAAGTCGATCGAAAATATTGCAAGACCGAAGAGATGGAAAAAGAGATTTAAGAAGTTGTTCAAATAAATATAGAGTTAAGGTCGAACGTCGATTTTGACCTTCGACCCAAATCAGAAACCTGAACCTGTGACGAAAAATGAGAAAAGGCCAAAACCCCGCCAAGTTCGTTAAAGACGTTGCCAAGCCGGAACGTATCACTGTTGCTTTGCTGAATTACATTCCGTTCTTAAGTGGATTCTACGCCGAGACTCTTGATGTGTTAAAGGTCTCGCTCGATTCGATGCGCAAGGATGCGGGCCTGCCATTTGACCTGATGGTCTTTGACAATGGTTCGTGTGAAGAAGTGCGTGAGTATCTTGTTAATGAAAAAGAAGAGGGGCGAATTCAATATTTGATCCTCTCTGAGAAAAACATGGGCAAGGGCGGCGCGTGGAATGTGATGCTGGCCGGCGCGCCGGGCGAGATCATTGCCTACACCGATGCGGACGTTTTGTTTTCTCCGAACTGGCTTTCGCGTTCTGTGGAGCTTCTCGAAACTTTCCCGAATGTGGGCATGGTCACTGCACGTCCCTTCCGCACTTCGCCTGAGTTGTACACATCCACGCAGGAGTGGGCGAGGAACGCGGTGGGTGCAACACTCGAAGAAGGTCAGTTCATTCCTTGGGAAACTTTTCTTGAATTCAATCTCTCGCTTGGGCAAACTGAAGAAGAGAATAAAAAGATTTACGCAGAGACCAGAGATTGGAGATTGTCTTATAAAGGAGTGACCGCAATTGCGGGCGCTTCGCATTGGCAATTCACTGCATATAAATCCACGCTCCAACAATTCCTGCCCTTTGACATGGACAAACCCATGGGACAAGTCCGCCAGTTGGATAAGCGTATGAACGATGCGGGTTTGCTGCGGTTAATGGTCAGCGATCCGCTGGCGATGAATATGTCTAATACGCTGGGATATTTGCGCGGAGAGTTAAAGAAAGAAGAAAGAAGAAAGAAGGTGGGAGTGGGAAAAAGGGTCTTGGAATTTCCGCCGATTAAGAAAATATTGCTGGCGGTGTATAACAAGATTTTTAGCTGGTATTACTCTTAATCGCTTAGATTCCTAAAACGGCGCTTTTATCTTCGACCACAACACCACTTGATTTCGTCCGTTGTGCTTTGCATAATATAAGGCTTTGTCGGCAGTTTCGAGTATCAATGCTTCATATTGACCATGAGCGGGGAACTCTGAAATGCCTGCCGAAATTGTGATCGAGATCATGTTATGATCCACATAGATCGGGGATTCTTGAATGGATTCGCGCAGACGATCCGCAATGAGAAAAGCATCCTGTTCTTTCGTGTTTGGAAACGCCACAAGGAATTCCTCGCCCCCGTAACGGCATACAATATCGCCTGTGCGGGTAAATTCGGCAAGATGATCGGCAAGGTCTCTTAATACAAAGTCACCGGCGGCGTGACCGTACATGTCGTTGACACGTTTAAAGTGATCGATGTCCAGTAATAGAAATGAAACTGGATACTGTTCACGCATGGCGCGGGATAACTCGCGGCTAAGCGTTTCCTTCAAGTAGTGACGGTTATGGAGTTTTGTAAGCGGGTCTCGAATGGCTTGCTCACGCAGTTCATCCTGAAGACCCTGGATCTCTTTCATTTGATCTTCAAGCCTGACATAAGCTTCTCGTAGTTTCGCATCCGATTCTTTCTCCGTAGTGACATCCTCTTTGATGGCAATGTAATTGACAATGGCTCCGTCACTGTCGATGACAGGCGCAATGATCTCAACTTCGCAATAGGGTTCGCCGGTTTTCTTTTTATTCCAGACTTCACCGCGCCAGACCTTGCCGGATCGAATCGTCTTCCACATTTCATCATAGGTTTCCAGAGAAGTATCACCTGACTGAATAATCCGAGGATTCTTTCCCATTACTTCATCCAGCGCATAGCCGGTCAACTTTGTGAAATGCGGGTTGATGTACTCAATGTTGCCCTGAATATCAGTGATGACCACTGAGACAGGGCTTTGCTCCACAGCTTTGTGGAGCTGCAATAGGCGCAGCTCCTTTTGCTTGAGTTCGGTAATATCGCGCAGGATGATCAACCTGCCGACCAATCCTTTGGGCCATTCCTCGCGAAGCGGGGAAATTAATGTGTCATAAAAGCGCTGGTTGCTGATATTGAGTTCAAATTTAACCTCTTTTTCCGGCGCTTCTCTTAACTCAGAGCCAAAGCGCGGAAAAACATCTTCCAGCTTTTTGCCAAGTAAAGCATCCTCTCCATTGCCAAGGATATTTGCTGCAGAGCGGTTGATGTCAATAATGCGGTTTTTTAAGTCAAGCGCGATCATGCCATCGCTCAGGTTGTTGATCAATTTGTTGCGGGCAATGGGATTAATATCCAATAATCTCTGTCCAGATAGAGCCCATAAAACGAATACATTGGTAAACGCAGAGGCTATGGAAGTCCAATCCCATCCTGGCATATCAAACAGATCAATGTTGTAAGCAAAATTCAAAAAGAGTTGTACGAGAAACGCGGTTATCAACAACCGTGCCTGGCGTTTGATAATATTTGCTCCCCGAAAAGAAGCGATGACGAACAGGGTCATGCAGATCAATGCATGCGAATACCCCGTGATCACTGTAAGAGCAAATGCAGGTCCATGCACGAATAGAACCACATTATTTGCCTGTGGGATGAAGTCTTTCCACATCAACCCATGCCATTGATTGGTGGATGCCAGCAAAGCATGGGAGAGAACATGAAGTACAGCAATGGCTTTCATCCATTTTTTCTCTGCAATGTGTTCGTAGCCTGCAAAGCACAAGGCAAACAACAGTAAAAATGCTTCTGCTGTTCTGTATCCCCATGCGTCCAACACTGCAAAGAACACCTTAACTGAAGGGTCTGCCGCATATCCGAGTGTGACCATTCCAGCCAACTGGCGTGAATAGGCTAAAGTAATAACCAGACCGTTCCTGTCTGTGCCGCCAGGCGATGAAGGTATTGATTGTTAGCACTACGGTCGAAATTACGCATGAGATAACAATGGGGGTGATGGCGAACATAGAGGCAGTGTATACCTTTTATAATCAAAAATCAATCCTTATCTCTCGTGCTACAATACGAACCCAATGACCAAACGCATTTTCATCTCCGCCGATCACGGCATGGCAATCATCTACTTCCTGCAAAGCGACGTCGTTTCGACGCTGTTGGCTGCGGGCGTCGAAGTTATCCTATTAACCGATGACGAAATTGTTCCGCAACTCAAATCACGTTTTATGTCATCCCGTAGCGAAGCGGAGTGGACGCATCACGGATTAACGATCGAAGGCTTACGCTTAAAGCAGGCCAACGACTACGCTAAAAAGATCAGTCCACGTTGGCAATCGCTGCTTATCTATTTGCGCCGTGTGGGCGGCTCGCGCCGCATCAACACCGAAGCCATGGACAGTCACATCTGGGAAGTGTGGGGCGAGAACGGCTGGAAATTCCGCCTCGGCATTTGGATTCCCTCCGCGTTGATGATTCTCCTGCTGCGGAATTTTTCCTTCGTCCGCAAATGGCTGGTGCGGATGCAGAACCGCTTCACGCCTACCCCGGGCCTGTATACTGACCTCTTTGAGAAGTATCAACCCGACATGGTCATCGCCTCGACTCCCGGCTGGCGCATGGACCGTTATCTGCTGCGTGAATCTGCGCGGCGCGGAATCCCGAACATGACCGTCATCGTCGGTTGGGACAATTCATCTTCATATAACATCTCAGGTGCAGACGTGCAGTGGGCTACCTGTTGGTCTGAGTTGCAAAAAGAGGAACTGGTCAAAGGCTCCGATTGGAATCCTGAAAGAGTCAACATCGGTGGCATTCCATCGTATGACGGATATTTCCGCAAGTCATGGCTCATGCCGCGTGACGAATATTTTAAATTGCATAATCTTGACCCGAAGCGCAAGTTGATCTCATACGCCAGCAGTTTCGTGCATTTCGCGCCGAACTTTCCGAACATCGAAGCCTTGGCGAAACTGGTTTCATCTGATGCGTTGGCAGAACCTTCTCAATTATTGATTCGTTTACATCCCAGTCACTTTCAAGATAGGCCAAAGATATTCGCCGATGAACGCGCACAGGTCTTTGCATTAGAGAAGAAATATCCGCACGTGCATGTTGTCCAACCGGTGGCGTTGGGCGGTTCACTGGGCTACTACGGCGGCGAAGACATGGACGAGAAATCTTCGATGATGGCCTATTCTGATGTTTTGGTTACGGTTTACTCCACGATGTTGGTTGAGACCGCTGTCCACGATACGCCGATGATCGCAGCTGTGATCGATACTCCCGGCGGATGGAACAAACCCAATAAATTTTCTCTCTCGCTCAAAGAGATCGGTGACTGGCCCACGCACAAACGTTTCCGCGAGGCGAAGGCAGGGCGCGTGGCGCAGAACGAAACTGAATTGCGCGATATGCTAAACTTGTACTTGAAAGATAGATCTGTTGATTCAGAAGAACGCCGTAAGTTCGTTGAACGGGAAATTACGTTCACAGATGCAAGCGCGGGGAAGAGAACTGCGGAATTTATTTTGAAAGTAATCGCTGCGTAAAGAAATGCCGCGTTGATGGGTTGCTTTACCAATGCGGGCTGGCAGGTATCCTCTGGCGTGCTTGAACTTGACGCCTCTTAATGCAGCATAATATTTTTATTTGGATGCCTTTAATATGTTGGAGATCAGATGAGCAAGGTTTCGAGCAAACTAATATTAATACTTGAAGTAGTGTTTGTCGGGTTGGTTGTTGCAGTGATAGCAGCCCAGGCGAACCCTCTTTATCAAATTCCAAACCGCGACAGCGGTTTCTTTATGTATACAGGTAGTCAGATCCTGAAGGGCAAACTGCTTTATGTAGACGTATGGGATAACAAAGGCCCGATGATCTTTTACATGAATGCATTTGCGCTCTGGCTGGGACACGGATCACGCTGGGGAGTTTGGGCCATGGAATATGTATCTTTATTCCTGGGCGCATTTTTCGGTTTTAAGTTGATGCATAAATTATGGGGCGGAGTGTCTGCAATATTTGGAACCGTGGTATGGCTGTTCGCTTTTAATTTGGTCATGCGCGGTGGAAATTTCACCGAAGAATACTCACTTGCCTTTGGCTTTATTTCCATGTACGTGTTCTGGCTTTATCTGCAAGATCAACAAAACAGGCTTTATCCCGTGATCATCGGCATGATACTCGCCCTGAATTTTTTACTGAGAGCCAATAATATTGGCGTTCAGCTTTCGATCATCCTTGTGCTCATTCTTTCAGGGATTCTTGACAAAGCGTATTTGCAAAGTTTAAAGCAATTGCTCTGGATCGGTTTCGGCACCCTGTTGGTGTTTGCGTTCGTGGCGATCTATTTTCAAACTCTGGGCACCCTTGATGATATGATCCAAAGCACGATAAGTTACAACTTTTTTTATACAAATAGCGGAGCGGGGGTGAGTAACCTGCCTGTTAGTTTTATTAGAGGCATCAACTTACTTGGATATTCAACTTCATTGGCCGCACTATTGGGCTATGCGGTGCTGATTGAGAAACTGCCGGAGTCCATCCGTTCTGGTTCAATTCCTTTTAGAAATATGAACTTTTTGTTCTTGATCGGCTTCCCTGTGGAAATTGCGTTGAGCAGTTTGTCAGGGAAAAATTTCTCGCACTATTATATTTGTTGGACTCCGTATATCGGGCTGTTTTGCGGTCTGCTTCTGGGTTTAAATGAGCGTTTGAAAAAACCTTACACAGCAATATTAATGGCAATGCTTGTGTTGATCTCGGTGACAAACCTAACCCTGCTGGATCAGTATCAAACAGCCTTCACAAAACTACTTTTTAATAGAAGCTCCGGAATCGAGTTAATTCATCCGGTTGCAAAATATATCCGCGATAATACGCTGCCATCAGATACGGTGCTGGTCTGGGGCAGCCAGCCATATATTAATGTGATGGCGCAACGGGATTCACCAATAGGAATATTGTTCTACCCCGAGATCGAAAGCTCCCCCTTTACCGATGGTCTGAACGCCAAATATTATCAGGAATTGGTGCAAAACAAACCCGCACTTATTGTTGATATGGTCGACCCGAATAATGACACGATCCCATTTATAGACCCTGTACAGCAGGCGACACAGGAACAAAGGCTTAAACGATTCGATCCGCCTTCCAACCTGGAACAGGTATTTGGTTTTATATACAAGAATTATCATGTTGAGACAATAATCAATAAAGTTGTAATCTATAGGCTGAATATTGATTCCCAATAGGCGAATTCTCCAGATTATCGGGTGCATTTTTCGAGCAGGTGAGAGAAAACTCAAATTTCGTTTAGGCTTTCCTTCAATTAATTCTGGTACGGTTTATCACTTATTCTGACTGCCTTGTCCATTTGGGTGACCTTGCAGACAAAATGTTTTGCGTCCTTGTGTAACCTTTGTGGTAAAAATGGGATTATGGAGAATAAAATGAAAAAGAAATTTCCAGCCATACTTTCCCTTCTGATGATTGTGATTGTATCTGCCTGCGGCCCGGCTCCCACACCAACATTAACGGTTGAAGACTTGCAGGGCACAGCCGCTGCCAATGCATGGCTCGCCGTCACACAGACCCAGGCCGCACTGCCTACGGCAACAGCAACACCAGTCCCGCCGACTGCAACAAATACCATTGCGCCGCTGCCTACATTTACATTCGTCCCGACCTTTGTGCCCGCGACAGCCGTCAACACGGAGAGCGCCTGTAACCAACCACCCCCTGTGGTATCAAAAGGTGTGCTGGTGCCGGTAAAATTTGTGAATGTGTCCGGCGGAAATGTTAATCTTTCTTTTGGAATGAATTCTCCCAATGTTCACAGCGAGTGTGTTACCTATTCTTACACACTTGGCGAATTTGATACTGCCGTTGTCAAAGTGTTGGCCGGGTGTTATTGGGCGTACGCGTGGGTTGATGGGAGCACTCCCTCCACAGCACAGACTCTTGAAAATTTATGCGTCAGCGATCCAAACGCAGAACCGGATATTGTGATCGGCACCGAAGTGATCGCATTCAAATGAATTCTGATCGGTGGATATTGTGGCCGGACAAAAAAGCATGTTTCTGTTTTACTTTTCGATCACACTGGCGATTTGTTCCAGCGCACTGTATCACTTTAGTGCCAAGAGTGTCCCATCGAACATTAACTTCGCCATTTCCCTGCTTGTGACGTATGCGGTCGCCATCGGGATCACACTAGTCATCGCGCTTCTTTTCCCCGCCGACAATGGATTCGCCTCCGAGTTAAAGAATCTCAACTGGGCCAGTTTCCTGCTGGCCGTTGCAGTGGTCGGAATCGAATTCGGCTTCCTGCTTGTCTATCGCTCCGGCTGGAATCTCGGTGTAGCCGCCGTGTTGACCAATGTGCTTGCTTCGCTGATTCTCGTCCCTGTGGCGATCTTCGTCTTCAAAGATAAATTAAGCTGGGTCAATATCACCGGCATCCTGGTTTGTTTTGCAGGGTTGGTGATGTTGAACTGGAAAAGATAATCTGGAGTTTCGATAATCATGTTTTCTCGTTTCAAAACCGCGGCTCGCATCCTCATCAAGGGTGACCCAAAAAAGAACAAGCGCAATCCCATCCCGGCCATCACACTTGAAGAAGTGGCGGAGATCAAACAATTCTTTCCGCGCGAGAAGTTCTTTATTTTCGGCCACGCCCGCTCAGGGACTACGCTCCTGATGCGCCTTGCACGTTTGCATCCCGAAGTACATTGTAATTATCAGGCGCACTTCTTCACCCGTCAGCCATTGCTTAAGTCACTGGTGAATACGCCCGAAGCTGACGAATGGCTGACTCGCAAATCCAATCGCTGGAATCAGGGACGTGATCTTTCTCCGCTGGTGCTGCGCTCGGCTGCCGATTTTATTCTGGAGCGTGATGCCGCCCGCGAAGGGAAAATGATCGTCGGTGACAAGAGCCCTTCGTCCACGATCCACGGGCAGGCTGTGCGCGATATGCACGCCGTGTATCCCGATGCGAAACTCATCTACATCGTCCGCGATGGACGTGATGTGTTGATCTCGGAACGCTTCCGTAACTTTGTAGAAGAATCAAAATTCCTGAGCGCGGAAGATAAACGCATTATCGAAGATTTACGTAAGGATCAGACCCCATTCACGAATGGCACACGCTCGATCTTCACCGAGTCATTTATCCGCCGGGTGGCCAAAGGCTGGGTTTTAAATTTAAAAGAAACCGAAGACGAAGCCCGCAGATTGTATAGCAATCATTATTTTGGAATGCGTTACGAAGATCTGCTTTCCGTCCCGTTTGATGAGATGAGCAAACTGTGGAACTTCCTCGGCGTGAAAACTGTCCACGCGGAATTGGGGGAGAAGATCAAAGCCGAAATGTCGTCGAATCCCGATGAGGAGTGGCAGGCCAAAAGGAATGAAGGAATCGCGTCCTTCCTCCCCAAAGGCCAGGCCGGAAATTGGTCACGGCTTTTTACGGAGAAAGATAAATCCATTTTCAAAGAAGTCGCGGGCGAGATGCTAATTAGATGGAAGTATGAAAAAGATTTAAATTGGTAATCAATCGTAGGGGCGACCCTTGTGGTCGCCCTGTGGTTACAATCCGGTTTTTATACAACAAAAAGGGCGGGGACAAGCCCCGCCCCTACAGGAAATCAAAATGAAATTTCTCATTGCCGGACTCGGCTCAATTGGACGCCGTCATTTTCGAAATTTGATCGCGTTGGGTGAAAAAGATATTGTGCTGCTGCGTTCGCATCGCGCCACATTATCAGATGATGAACTCGCGGGCTATCCTGTTGAGACCGATCTGCACGAAGCGCTGAAAAAACACAAACCTGATGCGGTGATCGTTGCGAATCCGACTTCGCTGCATTTGGATGTCGCGATTCCTGCGGCGGAAGCGGGATGTCATATTTTGCTTGAGAAACCCGTGTCGCATTCACTCGAGCGATTGGATGAATTGCAAAATGCCGCGCAAAAAAGTGGAAGCAGGATTCTTGTTGGCTTTCAGTTTCGATATCATCCCACGCTCAACAAGGCGCGTGAATTAATTCAAGCGGGCACACTGGGCAAGGTGTTAACTGTCCATGCGCATTGGGGCGAGTATCTGCCCAACTGGCATCCGTGGGAAGATTATCGTCAGAGCTATGCCGCGCGCGCCGATCTGGGCGGCGGCGTGATCGTCACACTCACACATCCGCTGGATTATTTGCGTTTCATTTTGGGTGATGTGAATTCGCTCTGGTCTTTCAACGAACATCTTTCATCGCTTGAGATGGATGTTGAAGATGTGGCCGAGATCGGTTTGAAATTTTCCAGCGGCGCAATTGGCGGCGTGCATATTAATTATTTCCAGCGTCCGCCTGTACATCGCTTGGAAATTGTCGGGACGACCGGCACTTTAAAATGGGACAACACCGACGGCATTCTGCATTTTCAAAAAATGCCCGCTCCCTTCGGTTCCTATTCAGACCTGCCGCCTGCTCCTGTTTCTGAATCATTCTCCCCGCCCGAAGGATTCGAGCGTAATCAATTGTTCATCGCGCAGACAAAACACTTCATTGATATTGTTCGTGGAGATTCGCAACCCGTGTGCAATTTGAACGACGGTGTGCAAGCCCTGCGGATGGCGCTCGCGGCGTATGAATCTCAAAAGACTGAAAAGCTGGTTAAGCTAAGCTAGAAAACAACAGGAGTGCGGACTTCAGTCCGCGCTTTGTGTTTACCTCTTCACGATTGCAACGCGGACTAAAGTCCGCGATCCGGACTGTGAGTGTATAAAAAAGAGTGATGGTCAAAACCCATCGCTCTTTTTATTACCACAAAGACACAAAGACACAAAGCCTCGAAGAAAAAAACTTAGTGTCTTTGTGATTTTGTGTCTTTGTGGTCTACAACGCTTTACTTATACAAGATGTCTATTTTATTATCACTTTATCCCAATGAATATTGGGCGAGTCTTTTAGCAGATACACTTTGATTCCCTCCCCGATGACCGCATAGACATAATCTTTTTCCAGATAGGGCGCGGCTTCTGCGTTTGTCCCTTCCCAGATCGAGACGATCACATCGGGTTTGAGTTCGCCGAAGGTGTAGGCGTAGTCCCATTTCATGTGACCGGGCCGCATGGACGGTACATCCACAATGCTCATTGGCGTGCGAACATTTTGATGCGCGATGTAGGGGTCTGCCTTGCCGAGGATATCAATCGCGTAGCGGTCGGGCAATAAATAGGGGATGGTTCCTGCGCCGATCACGGCCACCGATGCGCCGGGCGTGGTGATATTTTCGATCGAAAGCGCGACCTGCAAATTACGGTCACTGCCTGCCACGTAATCAGGCCGGCGTGCAAAGTTCCAGCGTTCGATGGATTTCCACTCACCGATCAGGGCGTTGAAGTTGAGAATGGAAAACACAAAAGGACTACGAAGACCGCACGCCATAGTATTCCATAAACTTTTATTTCAAACTTATTCGTAATAAATTGATTTACTGCTTTCTTAAGCAGTTCGGCCACAGTCCAGCTAAAGGTGATAAAGAAGACCGGCATGGCGATCACAATGTAGCGATTCGCTCCGCCGTGATTCTCCCAGGCATCGCCGCCCACATAAACAGAGTAGGCGATCTGTCCGGTGAGGATGAGAGCCAGCAGAGTTACCTTCCAGTCACGGCGGAAGAGGAAGAGCGTGAAAGGCAGCAGGATCAGCGCCCAGTTGAGTAATAGGCAAAGTGGATCAGCGCATACAGTCCGCGCAGGAGGCGCAGGGTCAGCGGCCAGCCTTCCACTTTTAGGTAGTAGGTGTTTGGGAGGAGTGCGCCATAATACAAATAACGTGCAAGGGTTTGCCCGCCGAGTGAGAGGATGAGCAGTCCCAGCCCCCAGATCAGGTGTTGTTTGCGGTTTTCTTTCTGTGTGATGAACAAGACTGCGAAGATGACAAGATAAGGGACCGCCATGTCAAAGCGGACGAAGGTTGAGAGGGCAAGCAAAATATAAATTGAAATTGAGAAACGATTGCCGTTCTTCAAGATCAGCCAGATGACCGTGGTCAACATCAGAACCAGCAGACTCACTTCCATGCCGAGCAATCCATAAGAGTTGAGCGGCGCGTAGAACGCTGTCAATGCTACAGCGGCGAGCATGACGAAGAGGTCGTTTGTAAAATGTTCGGTAATCTTTTTAACGAGGAACAGGTTGAGGGTTAGGAAAGATGCGCCAATGATCTGTATCACAAGGCTGGTTTGATTTAATCCGATTGGCAGAAGATGTACGAGCGCCATGATTCCCACCCAAAGCGGATTGGTGAAACCTTCGACGTGTTCGCCGGCATTCCAAACCGGGCCGAGGCCATGCGCGAGATTGTAGGCGTAGCGCATGGAGATCATGGCGTCGTCGAAGAGTACGTAATAGGTTGTGCCACCGATCAAAAAACTGGTGGCGATAATGTAACGGTAAATATAATAAATATAGCCGATGACGATCAGGCCGAAAGAAAAGTTGCGCAGATATTTGGAATTCATGCTTGGGATTATATCTCAGCCAGCCGAATTGAGACTTCAACTAATTTTGAGGAAACCAAAATTCATTGACTGAATTTTGGAGTATAATTTGCGCTTGTGTTTGGAAAATAATCAAACTTTGGATGTCTATTTAGATGGAAAGACTCGAAAAGACTTCCGAAGTTATACTTTTTATGGAGTAAAAAAAATGGCAAAAGCAAATCTGATTACCCCTTATGGCGGCAAACTGGTCAACCTGGTGGTTGAAGGCAAGGAGCGTGAAGAGCTGCTCGCCCGCGCAGGCAAACTTCCTTCGATCAAGATCACCATGCGCAACATGTGCGACCTTGAATTGATCGCCACCGGCGGATTTTCTCCGTTGACAACTTTCATGGGCAAGGCGGATTATGATCGCGTGCTCAAAGAAATGCGCCTTGCGGATGGAACCCTCTTCCCGCTTCCCATCACCCTGACAGCTGATCCGAAAGAACTGCCGACAGTGGGTGAGGAATTGGCATTGCGCAGTGCAAACTTCGATCTGATCGCTGTCATAACCCTCGAAGAAGTCTATCACTGGGATGCCGAAGCCGAAGCCGCTCACGCTTATGGTTCAACTGACTCGAAGCACCCGATGGTTTCTGAAATGGCACGCTGGAACAAAGTTTGCATCTCTGGTCCATTGAAAGTTGTAAATCTTCCCAAGTATTATGATTTTGTGAATTTACGCCACACCCCTGCTCAGGTGCGTGCCATGCTCGAAGAGATGGGACACGACAACGTGGTCGCATTCCAGACCCGCAATCCTTTGCACCGCATTCACGAAGAACTGACCAAGCGCGCCGCGGCGGAAGTGAAAGGTTCATTGATCGTTCACCCTGTGGTTGGTATGACCAAGCCCGGTGACGTGGATCATTACACCCGTGTCCGCACCTATAAGGCATTGGTTGATAATTACTACGATAAGAAAGACACCATGCTCAGCCTGCTTCCACTGGCCATGCGCATGGCCGGCCCGAAGGAAGCTTTGCTGCATGCCATCATCCGCCGTAATCATGGCGCCAATCACTTCATCGTTGGCCGCGATCACGCAGGCCCGGGAAATGATTCGAGCGGCAAACCATTCTACGGTCCGTATGATGCGCAGGAATTGATGACCAAGTACGAATCCGAACTCGGCGTCAAGATGGTTCCTTTTGAAATGCTGGTCTATCTTCCTGATGAAGCTCGTTACGTGGAAGAAAAAGATGTGCCCAAGGGTGCGAAAGTTGCGAACATCTCCGGTACACAAGTCCGCGATGACTATCTTGCCAAGGGCAAGCTGCTCCCTGAATGGTTCACCCGCCCTGAGACTGCTGAAATTTTGCGCGAGATGTATCCTCCCCGCCACAAGCAGGGATTCTGCATCTGGTTCACCGGTTTGAGCGGATCAGGCAAGAGCGCCACAACTGAAGTGCTCACCACTCTGCTGCTCGAACGCGGACGTGAGATCGCCATCCTCGATGGTGACGTTGTGCGTACCCATCTTTCGAAGGGTCTCGGCTTTAGCAAAGAAGACCGCGATACCAACATCATCCGCATCGGCTTCGTGGCCGGCGAAATTGTCCACGCGAGCGGTGCTGTGATCTGCGCTGCCATTAGTCCCTACCGCGCCACTCGTGCAGAAGCGCGCAAGATGGTTGGCGAGAACTTCATCGAAATCTACATGGATACCCCTGTCGAAGTTTGCGAACAGCGTGATGTGAAGGGTCTGTACGCCAAGGCACGTCAGGCCATGGTTGATGGCAAGCCAATGGGCTTCACCGGCGTGGATGATCCATACGAACAGCCGATCGAACCTGAGATCACATTGCAGGGCTTTGGGGCATCTGCAGAAGAAAATGCGCGTATTGTGGTTGCCTACCTTGAAGCACAAGGCTACATTGGCAAACAAGCGTAATTGATTTTTTATCGCAGAGGCGGCCAATTCCCTTTCCCCAAGAAATTGGGGGAAGGGACGGGGATGGGGACGTCTCTGTGATTTTTCCTGAATGAAACAATATCTGAAACCCCAGTCTCTTTTCTTGATTGCTCTCGGTTTGATTGCCCTGAGCGCACTCGGTGTATTACTTTACAGCACGCCCGAAGGACTTGGGCTTTCAGATGACTCGATCGGATATATTGCAGGCGCGCGCAGCATCCTCAGCGGGCAAGGATATCGCGAAGCATGGCTTGCAAGTAATGGTCCTGTTACACACTTCCCCCCCGGCTTTTCATCTCTATTGGCTTTGATCGGTCTCAGCGGACTTGATCCTCTGCGCGGCGCGCGTTTTCTTAACGCGTTATTATTCGGCGCAAATGCATTTCTGCTTGGTATCATCGGCTGGCGCATGACCCGCTCACAAATTGCGGGCGTGGTATTGGCTTTACTGTTCACGGTCAATGCTTCGTTGTTCAATACTCATACTGTAGCCATGAGCGAGCCGCTCTATATCTTTTTCAGCCTCGCCGCATTTCTGACTTTTTCTAAATATTATGGAGCGTATTCTGGAGTGCAGGAGCTTGCTCCTGCATCTGGCAGCAAGCTGCCTGACTCCACATGGCTGATCTCCACAGGCGTCCTTACCGCGCTCACTTATTTAACACGTTACGCCGGACTTGCTCTTCTTGCAACCTTCCTCGTTGCGTTAATTCTTCTGCACGATACATGGAAGAAAAAGTTAATCAGCGCCGGAATTTTTCTTGCCAGTTTTATGCCCCTGGTTCTCGCGTGGAGCCTCCGTAACAAGCTCGTCGCCGACAATGCCACAAATCGCACACTGGTCTATCATCCGCTTTCGGCGGAAAACATCGAAACCGGAATCTATAATCTTTCAGCGTTTTTCATCCCTGTCGAAACATGGCGGCGTGAAGTTACAAAAGATCCGAATGTGTTTATTGGTTTTCTTTCGTTAATAACGCTCGCTTTGCTGATTTGGGTTGTATATAAGGGATTAAAGAATTTTTTTCAACCGGCCAGTGGAAGACCTGAAGTTTTATCTTTTACAAATGCACTTTATGTCTTCGGTTATCTGGCTTCCATTATTTCGTCCATGATGTTGTTTGACGCGAGTACAAAATTTAAGCTGCGTATTCTTTCGCCCGTTTATGTCGCATTGCTGATCCTGCTCATATTGTTCGGTACCTGGTTGTGGAGCAAACGCACATTTCTTTGGCGCGGTTTGGTTGTCATTGCAACGCTGTTTATTTTTGTATTTTCTTTTTACGATATATCAAGTGTCGTAAAAAAACTTCACAAAAGCGGACAAGGCTACGCGTCCTTCCAATGGTATGATTCCAAAGCGATGGATTTTCTGAGCGAATTGCCTGAGGGTATCCGCATCTATACCAATCAGCCCGGCCCGGTTTATCTGTACACGAATCGTCCCAGCTATGTCTTGCCCGACCTGATCGACCCTGTCACCGGTTTGCCGCGTGGTGGATACGAAGAAGGCGTGATCGAGCTTCAACAGGATGTGCTTTCAGGAAACGCCGTTCTTGCGTTGTTCAAATTTGGCGCAGAAGATGAAGATGTGCAATCCATTTATACACAACTCGCCGACGGTTTATATCTCGCGCACGACACACACGGCGATACAATTTACACAGCAAATCCATAAGGAAATCAAATGACAATTTTTGATAAATTTAGTTTGAAAGATCAAGTGGCCGTTGTAACAGGCGGAGTGGGCTTGCTCGGCGCAGAGTTTTGCAAGACCCTTGCCGAAGCCGGCGCAGCCGTTGCGGTTGTTGATCTGAATGGTGACGCGGCTAATAAAGTTGCGGATGGGCTCACCAAAGACGGATACAAAGCCGTCGGAATCGCGACCGACATCACCAAGCCTGACTCTGTCAACGCGATGGTCGCCACGGTTCTTTCGACCTTTGGCCGGCTCGACGTTCTGGTGAATTCGGCGGCCCTCGATCCAAAGTTCGACCCCGACGCTGCATCCAAAGGAATCGCTCCCGGCGCCTTTGAAGACTATCCGCTTGATCTGTGGAACGCGGCGCTGAATGTGAATCTGACCGGCATGTTCCTTGTGACACAGGCCTGTGTTAAACAAATGATCGCGCAGGGTAAAAAAGGCAGCATTATCAACATCTGTTCCACCTACGGACTCAACGGCCCCGATCAGCGCATCTACATTAAAGACGGCAAGCGTGTGGCTTATAAACCGGTTTATTACACCACCACCAAAGCGGGCGTGATGGGTTTTACCAAGTATCTCTCTGCCTACTACGCCGGGACAGAGATCCGCGTCAACGCGCTCACTCCGGGCGGCGTGTTCAATAATCATGAAGAATATTTCGTAACGAATTATTCCGCCAAAACCATTCTGGGACGCATGGCAAAGAAAGATGAAATGAACGGCGCCTTATTATTCCTCGCTTCTGAAGCATCCTCCTACATGACCGGCAACAACGTCATCGTAGACGGCGGCTGGACGGCGTGGTAAAACCGATCGTGGACCAAAGACCGCTGACCGTGGTCTATCGTCCACCGTCCATGGTCTGATTATGACTGAAATCCTCGCCATTATCCCTGCTCGCGGCGGTTCCAAGGGAATCCCGCGCAAAAACATCCGCTCCTTCGCCGGTTATCCATTGATCGCGTGGAGCATTGCTGCTGCCAAACAGTCGGAACTGGTCACACGCGTCATCGTCTCCACGGATGATGAAGAGATCGCGGCCGTGGCCCGTCAGTGGGGAGCAGAGACTCCCTTCCTGCGCCCGGCTGAACTGGCACAGGATAAAACCACCGACCTGCCCGTCTTTGAGCACGCGCTCAAATGGCTGGAGGATGTGGAAGGCTATCGCCCCGAGATCGTTATCCAATTGCGCCCCACATCACCCGTCCGCCCGTTGACGATGGTGGATGATGCAATTCGTATTTTGCTTGAACATGAAGATGCCGATTGCGTGCGCGGTGTTGTGCCTGCTGCACAAAATCCATTTAAAATGTGGCGATTCAATGGCGAAGGAAAACCATTAAATCAATTACTCGTAGTGGACGGCATAGATGAACCCTATAACGCGCCGCGCCAAATTCTTCCGCCTGTCTATTGGCAGACTGGTCATATTGATGCGATCCGCGATCTGACCATCACACAAAAGAAATCATTGACCGGCGATGTGATTTATCCGCTGTTGATCGACCCCAAATATACAGTGGATATTGACACCCTGCCCGATTGGACGAAGTATGAAGCCCTTGTCTACAGCGGGCTTGAAATGGTTTCTCCAGGAAACCCCCGCCGTGCCATGCCTGAGATAATCAAGTTGATTGTCACTGACTTCGACGGTGTCCTGACCGATGGCAGAGTCTGGATTGATGAAAATGGCAAAGAAACAGTGGCAGCTTCACGGTCCGATTCGATGCGCATCAAACAGCTGCGCGAGTACGGAGTTGATGTCATGATCCTGTCGTCCGAGGTAAACCCGGTTGTAAGCGCTAGTGCAAAAAAGATGAACATCGCGGCAATTCACGGAATGGGTCTGCATGAAAAAGGGGAGGCATTAAAAACATTTGACAGAAAAAATATTGATGCTTCGCAGGTCGTTTATCTCGGCAATGATTTTAATGATTTGCCGTGTTATGAAATCGCAGGTTGGTCTGTAGCAGTTGCAGATGCCTACCCGGAAGTTTTACAGGCTGCCGACCATGTGTTGAAGACAAAGGGCGGTTTTGGCGCTTTACGTGAACTGTGCGATTTAATTTGAAAGAATTCCAGGAGAAAAATAAAAATGGCTCGTGAAATTAAATTTGGAAACCGAATGATGGGTGATGGTCACCCTGCTTATGTCATCGCAGAAGTGGGTATTAACCACAATGGCGATCTGGATGTTGCCAAGAAAATTATTGATGCCGCCGCTCACGCCGGCGCCGATGCGGTGAAGTTTCAAAAACGCACACCCGATGTATGCACACCGCCCGAACAACAAAAACAAATGCGCGAAACCCCCTGGGGTTATATTTCCTATCTGGATTATCGTTATAAGGTTGAATTCAACGAAGAGCAATACCGCGAGATCGACCGCTATTGCAAGGAAAAGAAAATTGACTGGATGGTCTCCGTGTGGGATGAACCCTCGGTGGATTTCATGGAACAATTTGACACTCCCGCTTACAAAGTTCCTTCCGCTTCGCTCACCGATCACAATCTGATGAAGCGCGTCCGTCAGACTGGCAAGCCGATCATTATTTCAACCGGCATGTCTACCATGGATCAAATTTATAAAGGCGTGAACGCAGTTGGTGCGGACAATCTTGTCATCATGCACTGTACCAGCACCTATCCCTGCGAACCTGAAGAATTGAATCTCAAAATGATCGAAACCCTGCGCAATGAATTCCCGAATAATCCCATCGGATATTCCGGCCACGAAGTAGGACTTGTGCCTTCAGCGGTTGCCATTGCTCTCGGCGCAACTTCCATCGAACGTCACATCACACTCGACCGCGCCATGTGGGGCAGCGATCAGGCCGCATCTGTTGAGCCGGGCGGTTTTGAGAAACTTGTAAAATACATCCGCGTGACAGAAGCCGCGCTGGGTGACGGCGTGAAGAAAGTTTATGAATCTGAAAAAGGTTCAATGAAGAAACTTCGCCGCATTGTAAATGAATAGTATTTGAACCGCAGAGGCGCAGAGTTCGCTGAGTTTTTCTCTGCGCTCTTTGCGTCTCTGCGGTAAATAATTATGGCACTCATACAAAAAATTCGACGAACGCTGCGCCCCGCAGGAAAAACCGCTCAAGCCATTTTGCGATGGAAGCGGTTTTCTTTTCATGAAGCCCCGCCCATCTTCGGCAACTCCAAACCCAAAAGCGGATCGCATCTGCTGCTGCAAATTCTCAACGGCTTCACGCAGATCATGCCGTATAAATATGTTGAGGCAGACCCGATTCGCACGATTGAAAAAGAAGGTAGAAGAAAGAAGAAAGAGGAAATTCTAGACGAATTGACTCATCTACCCTCAGGCGTGATCGGCTGGGGCTATCTGGATGCGACTCAAGCGAACGCATCTTTCTTAACTGAAACAGGGCGCGTCAACTATTTTATTTATCGCGACCCGCGAGATATGCTCGTCTCACAAGTCTTCTTCGCGACCGATATGCATGGCGAGCACGGAATGCATGATTACTACAACTCCCTGCCCGATTTTGGCGCGAGATTAAATGTCGCCATCACCGGCATTGACCGTGACGGATTAAAAATGGTCAGCGTGAAACAAAGATACGAAGGTGTTTTTCAATGGCTCGAACAAAAAAATGTGATGTGCCTGCGCTTTGAAGATCTGATCAACAACCGCGATGTCACATTAAACGCCATGCTCGATGAAGTGGAAAAGACCGGTTACAAAATCCCCACTCCACGCGCACAGGCATTGTCTGTTTTAGTGGATGCGATTCAGCCCAAAAAGAGTCACACCTTCCGCTCCGGCAAAACCGGCGGATGGACACAACACTTCACCGACGAACACAAAAACTGGTCAAGGATGTGGCTGGTGATTTATTGGTAAGATTGGGGTATGAAAAGAACAACGATTGGTAACACATATAACGCACGGGGTGCTTCTTTCACAGGATCGCCCCGTTTGACTTTCATAATCTAGAACGGGGTGTTGATGAGAAAAATTTTCTCCTGCTTTTTTATTACAATTTTTATTTTATCCGCCTGCGGAAATCCGCCCGCAGAACCAGTGACCGTGGACGATGCGCCAACACCCACTGCACAGCCGGCGCAAATTTCAACAGCCACACCAACTATCCCCGTCCCCACCGCAACCGCTGTTTCACTGGCGCTGGCAGACCAACCCGTCTTTCTTGCCTGGCCCATGCCCTCCCCTTATATCGGCACGGCGCGCATTTCACAATACCCCAACCCCCGTGGACATGGAACTACCTGGGACTGAACGCCGGCTATCAATGTCCGCCGATGTTCGGGTATCTGTTAAACATGGACTCTCATCCCTACTGGCGCGATCTGTCCATTCCTGAAGAGCAGGATAAGGCACAGGCTGATCCGCATAACTTCGAGATGGTTGAATGCTATTCGACAGATAACAACGTCGGAGCGAACGGCCATGAAGGGACAGATATCAAAGCTCCCGCCGGCACGCCCGTCTACGCCGCTGCGGATGGTAAAGTCCAAACCTGGCGTCTTTCAGGGATGACGACCATGATCGTCTTGAAGCATTGCCTCGGCGGCGCATGGGATGAAGCACATCAATGTGTAGACGGGCGGCAGTGGTACACCACCTATATGCATATTGTTACCAACAAGGATTTGTTGTTTGAAAATCTTGATGTTGCACAAGGCACGCAGGTTGGAACGATCTACGACCAGAGCATCAATTCACATTTGCATTTTGAAACCGGGCTTGATTCACGCAGCTATACCAACTTCGTCAATCCGTGGGGTCGTGACGAAGCGCCCTGGCTCGGCTGCATGTGGCTCGATCAATCCATTTGTGTCAATCCGAATCCTGATTACAAACGCATGGCGTTGTATACCACCTCTGAAAGATTATTCATCAAACAGGGCGAAGCAGACCCGATTGAGATTTTTGATGCGCAGGCGCTAAAACAGATTAGTCTACGTGGCGACCGTATCGTCGTCATGGATGCGATGAATCGTTTGTTGGTAAATGACGGGTTAGGCTGGAAGATGCTGGCAGAAAATATCACCGACTTTCAAATTTCAAATACCCGCATCGCCATTCTCGATCAAAATGGAAATCTGCTTGTCAAAGAAGACTTAAATGGCGAATGGACTTTACAAGCAGAGCGCGTCCGCATGTTTTCGATTTCAGATCACCGGCTGGGATATATAACCGAAAGCGGCGATCTCTTTATCAAACAGGATGAATTAAACAATGAATGGACTCTTGTCGTGCAAAATGTATTTGCCTTTCAGTTAAACAATAACCGCGTGGCCGTGGTGGACTCGCAAGGTGTGCTGTTTGCAAACGAAGGTTTACTCTCTGCAGAATGGGAACAAATGGCAGAGGGTGTGAAAGCCTTTCAATTAACCGATGTGCGCCTCGGTATTCTAAATATGAATGATAATCTGCTGGTGAAAGAAGGAAACCTGCGCGCTGAATGGCTGACCCTCGCGGAAAACGTCCGCTGGTTTCAATTGGCTGATTATCGCATCTTGATGCAAGAAGCTGATGGTGCATTTAAATTAAAGGATGGCAATCTTTATCAGGCATGGAGTGATATAGGGTTCGCAGAATTAAAACTTGCGATTCTCAACGGCGGAGTCCCCGCCTTTACCCGCTGAAATCCCTGATGTACTTGTATGCCGTATAATACGCAACTATGAATCGTGTCTCTGAATTTTTCACCCAACGCATCAAGCGCGGACTTGTCCGCCGGCTTAATAATCTCAAGATCGCATCTGTAGCGCGTGAAGTGGCCCGCAGTGAACCGCAGTCCGCTGGCGCGCCTGTCGTTTTCTTTAAGGCGTCCACGGGCATTGATGATCTTTCGTGGAACAGCGGATTTCATCTGCTGACTTCGTGGGCCTTTCGTTTGCAGGGCATTCCGGTCGTTTATTTTGCGTGTGATTCTGGCATGAGTCATTGCGTGCTTGGAACGAATCGCGATACCGTGCAAAAAGCTCCGCCTTGTAAATCATGTGTGTATCAGTCGAAGACTTTGTATGCCGGACTAAAAACTATGGAGTCGGACAGCTCGCTGTCCGATATGCAGGAGCAAGCTCCTGCACTCCATAGTGGTGTGAGATGGTTTAATTTTCAGCGAGATCCCGAACTTGTAAAAGCCATCGCTGATTTAAGCATTGACCAATTATCACGTTTCACGCATCACGAACTTCCGCTCGGGGCGTTGTGTCTGCCCGGGCTGCGATGGGTGCTGAGAGTCCACCATCTGAATGATGATGAATCGACTCGTTATCTTTTTCGGGAATATATTTTATCGGCCTGGAATGTGGCGCAGAAATTTGACGCACTACTCGATCAGACTCAACCGAGGGCTGTTCTGGTTTTCAATGGGCAGTTCTTCCCCGAAGCCACTGCCCGCTACATGGCGTTGAAGCGCGGAATTCGAGTCATCACGCACGAAGTGGGCTTTCAACCCGCCACCGCGTTCTTTACTGAAGGCGAAGCCACCGCATCCCCGATACCACTCCCTGACTCTTTTGAAATGAACGCCGAACAAAACGCAAAACTGGATGCGTATCTTGCGAAACGCTTTCAAGGTGACTTCACGATGGCAGGCATCAAATTTTGGGCGGACATGAAAGGACTCGATGAGACGTTCTTGAAAAAAGCGGCAGGCTTCAGGCAGATCGTGCCCATCTTTACCAACGTCATCTTTGATACCAGTCAGCCGCACGCCAACACGGTATTTGAAGATATGTTCGATTGGCTCGATATGGCGTTGGAAGTGATACAGGAAAACCCCGAAACCCTGTTCGTCATCCGCGCGCATCCCGACGAGAGCCGGGTCCGCAAAGCTAGCCGTGAAACAGTGGCGGGCTGGTTCGAAGCGCGGAATGTGACCGATTTGCCCAATGTGGTTTTCGTCTCACCAAAAGAAACGCTCAGTTCGTATGAATTGATCTTGAAATCAAAATTCGTGATGGTCTATAACTCAACGATTGGCTTGGAAGCTGCGATCATGGGCGCGGCAGTTTTGTGTGCCGGGCGTGCAAGATTTACACAATACCCGACTGTGTTTTTTCCACAGACCGTGGATGAAGTAAGAAGAAAGATGAAAGAGTTTCTGACGGCTGATGCGATTGATGTCCCGCTTGAATTCAAACGCAACGCCCGCAGGTTTTTGTATTACCAGTTGTTTAGAACTTCATTGCCATTTGGAAAGTTTTTAGAGCCATCGATCAGAACCACGCAGACAAAATTAAAGTCGTTTGCATTCGATGAGTTAATAAACTCCGAATCGGTGCAGGTGGTTAAAGAAGGCATTCTCGAAGGCGGGGATTTCCTGCTGAAGAATTAAACAACCTGCATGACTGCCTTTTGAGAAAATTTCTTAAGTGCAGTCATCCACAGATCAACACAGATGAAAGGGATATTTAAACTCGGGCAATAGCAGAACAAAACATCCGCTTTTCAAAGTGACAAGGTCACCTTCGCCAAAGAGCGGCAGAAAATCTTTTTTCGCATCATACTCACCCTGCTGCAAATGATTGAGATTAGCATAGCCCATTCCCTCGGCACCTTGAACAACATATTGCAGGTCAATGTAGCGGCGATGCGCTTCCCAGAATCCCTGTTCTTTTAATTTCGTGTTGTATTCCTGAACCAGCGCGTACATATTCTCGCCGTCTATTTCATACCTTCCAACGGGGATGCTGTTCACATCAATTTGATGAATATAATCAAACGCGCGTTTGAATTTGGCATGTACTGTATAGTAAAGGTGAGCGTTATTAATTTGGTCGATGATCATGCTTTTCTTTCTGCCTTTTGAAAGTTAATCTTTCAGCGTAATGTACTTCTTCCTCGGATTGATCCCCGTCATCCCGTCAAGGAATTTCTTGATCGCTTTTACATCCGCATCCATATCATCAGTGAGATGAAAGACCTGCCCTACCCGCATGGCTTTGCTTTTGCCATCCACGATCGCCATCACCAGCGGAATGCCCGCAGATTTGGCAATGTGATAAAAACCCATCTTCCACTCGCTGACATAATGCCGTGTGCCTTCAGGGGCAATGGTCAAAATAAATTTATCTGATTTCCCGCAAGCATCCACTATTTACTCCACCAGCCCCTGTGACTTTTTGCGGTCTACGAGAATGCCACCGCACCAATAGAAGAACCAGCCGAACGGGCTGCGGAATAATTCCGCTTTGCCCATGTAACGTGCATCGGCCTTCAAATGAAAGATCACCACGCCAGCCAGCCAGGCGCATGATCGAGTTGCTCAAAAAGCGTAAAAAGTGACTGATAACGGGCGTGTTGAATATGGTTTTCTTCATGATTTTTCCTCAGCTATATAACCCTGAAATTCCGTTTGCGTCTCTGTCTACAACAAATTTGTGGTTAAATACCTGCATGGCTTTAAAATCAACTCTCCGCTCTCTTATCTATCAAACGAAAAACAGACGCAACATACCCGCTTTATCCTTACTCCAACTCCGCAAAATGACTGGCCGATTCTGCTTGGTATTTCATTTCCAAAAAGCGGCACACATCTGCTCGACCAGATTTTGCTTGGTTTTGCAAATGTTGCACCTTTCGCAAAACGTGTACATTCATTTTACGCCGAATACGAAGGCGAAAGCGGATATAAGCGCACGCCCGAACAGGCGCTCAACTGGCTTGATACACTTCGTCCACGGGATGTGGCATCAGCGCATCTTTTCGCCCGCCCCGAAGCTGTTGAACGCGTCTGTTCGCCAAAGTTTGCGCCCTACTTTATCTTCCGCGATCCGCGTGATGTGGTCGTCTCGCATGTTTTCTATGTGACCGACATGGAAGCGCGTCACGTCCATCATCAATATTATCAATCCCTGCCCGATTTCAACGCGCGGCTTAACGTCAGCATTTTGGGGCGTTCAGACACCGGCATAGAATTCCCGAACATCGCAGATCGTTTCGCCCCCTATCTTGGCTGGCTCGATCAAAAAGAAGTGTTGACAATTCACTTCGAGGATTTGATTCACGACCGCAGCGCGACTCTGACTCGCATCATGGACCACCTCCTCACCCGCGCCCCGCTTCAAACGTCCCGACAACTGATTCTAAATTCCCTCGAAACCTCCATCAACCCGACAAAGTCCCCGACCTTCCGCTCCGGCAAAACCGGCGAATGGAAAAAATACTTCACCGACGAACATAAAAAGCTGTTCAAAGAAGCAGCCGGAGATTTGCTTATAAAGTTAGGGTATGAGAAAGACGGTAACTGGTCGGGATCGGGATGGGAATGGGTAGAGGTGAGGAAAAGTAAACTAAGTTTGGAAAAAGCCGCATTTGCTGGGGGTTTTTTGGGGGGGGGTCCGCCCCCCCCCCCCCCCGGGGGGGGGGGGCCCCCCCCCCCCCCCCCCGCCTCCCGCGGCCGCCCCCCCCCCCCTCGGCCCGGGGGGTGGGGGGGTCGGGCTTCCCCTGTCCAGGAGGGGGGGGGCCTCCCGGGCCGGCGGGTGGGGGTTCCGCCCCGGCGGGGGGCCCCCCCCCCGGGGGGGGGGGGGGACGTAGTAAACAGGGCAGACAGGGCTAATCATGCCATCCGCGAAGGTATTGCTTTCTGAAGAAATTGACGGTCGAGTCACTTTCGATTCCGACGCCCAACCTTTCCCAATTTCATCCTCCTCATGACCTGCTCCATCGTAATCCGCGCCTATAACGAAGCCCAGCATCTTGGACGTTTGCTTGAGGGAATCAAACAGCAGACCATACAAGATGTGGACGTGATTCTCGTCGACTCGGGGTCCACTGACTCAACCGTGGCGATCGCCGAATCATACGGCGCGCGGATCGTGAGAATCCCGTCAGCGGAGTTTACGTTTGGGCGCTCGCTCAATTATGGGATTAAAGCAGCGAAGCGCGAGTTCATCGTCATGGCGAGCGCGCATGTTTACCCCGTCTATCCTGATTGGCTGGAGACTTTACTTCGTCCATTTCAGGATGAGCAAGTTGCCCTCACCTACGGCAAACAGCGCGGACCAGACTTTGCAAAATTTTCCGAGCAACAGATTTTTCATCAGTGGTATCCCGATCTCAGCAAGCCCAAACAGGAAACTGCTTTTTGCAATAACGCAAATTCTGCGATCAGAAAAAGTTTATGGGAAAAGAACAACTACGATGAAACATTGACCGGTCTCGAAGACCTGGCGTGGGCCAAGTGGGCCAAAGAGCAGGGACATGCCATCGCGTACGTGGCCGAAGCCGAGATCATTCACGTCCACAACGAAACGCCGCACGGAGTTTACAACCGCTATCGCCGTGAAGCGATGGCGCTGAGAAAAATCTACCCCGAAGCACATTTTAATTTTTATGATTTCCTGCGCCTGACCATCACCAACATCTTAAGCGACCTCTGGCACGCCGCGCGTGAACGGGTGCTGTTTAAAAATATTTCATCCATCTTCTGGTTTCGTTACATGCAATTTCACGGCACCCGCATGGGACACCGCGAGACGAGTCTCATCACGCCGCAATTGCGTGAGACCTTTTATTATGCGCGGGAAAGAAAGATGAAAGAGGAAAGAAAACGGGATGTGGAGCCGATTCAGTATGAGTAGTGTGAGTATTTCGATAATTCCATTTCAAGACCTTTAACCACAAAGTTCACGAAGAGGCACAAAGGAGAACAAAACGCTAGAAGCAAGTTTTCCTTCGTGTACCTTTGTGCCCTTTGTGGTTTGGAGCTTTGGGTTCACTCTCAAAAACGGGCCATCTCTTTTTTCTTTCGGTATAATCACCACATGTCAAAACTACTCCCCATGACCCAGACCGAATATGAAGTTTTTCTTGAGCGCACGATTCCTGAATATGCTGATGACAAAGTCCGCGCGGGGCATTGGGCTGAATCTGAGGCCCTGGAAAGATCTGCAGGGAATTTTCAGCTGATCTGCCGCAGGGGTGCAAACCAAAAATAATTATCTCTATACTTTATATGATGGCGATGATGCCGTGGGGCTGATCTGGATGCGTGCCAATATAGACCGCCCCACAAATGATGGTTTTATTCTGGAGTTATATGTCGAAGAAAAATATCGTGGCAAAGGCTATGGCAAACAAGCCATGCAGCTCATCGAAGAGAAAGCCCGCGAACTGGGATTAAAATCAATCGGACTGCACGTTTTTGGTTCCAACAAGATCGCACGGAATTTATATGAATCCGTTGGCTATGAAGTTACCAGCGTCAATATGAGCAAGGCGTTATAAAACCCACTCATGTCATCCTTCGCATTCAAGTCCGCCAACACCTACACCATTCCTGAGATCGCGGATCTACTCACCCGCGGATTTGAAGGCTACTACGTCCCCATCCATATTAACGAAGCCGCATTATTAACCATGCTGCGCCGTGATGGCGTGGATTTAACCGAGAGTCGCATTCTCTTTAAAAGATGACGAACCCATTGGCGTGGCACTCATCGCCCGCCGCGGCTGGACCAGTCGACTCGCGGCGATGGGCATTGTGTCCACGGCCAGAAATAGCGGAGCGGGCACATGGGCGATGAAGAATCTCGTCGAGGAAGCGCGTGCTCGCGGCGACCATGAAATGTTTTTGGAAGTCATCGAACAAAATACTGCGGGCGTAAAACTCTATCAAAAATTCGGATTCAAATCCATTCGCAGGCTGGTGGGATACAAACTCGAAAATCCGCAGGTTGAGTCAGAGCAACAACTTGAAGAAATAGATATTCGTGAATTGGCGCGTCTGGTTGCGTATCACGGATTGAAAGACCTGCCCTGGCAGCTTTCGGGCGCGAGCATCATGCAGCACACACCGCCCTCCCGCGCCTTTCGCCTGCACGATGCCTATTGTCTCATCAGCGATCCCTCAGCGGCGCACGTGGCGATCTGGTCAGTGTTGGTAAAAGCCGGTTCACGAGGAGCAGGCCTCAGTCCGGTTTTGATGCGGGCGGTGTTCTCCCGCTTCCCCGAAAAAACATGGCACGTCCCTGCCTTGTATCCTGAAGAGATTTGCGCGGTCTTTGAAGAGATCGGAATGCAGCGCGGAGAAATTTCGCAGTGGCAAATGTCGCTTAAGTTATGAGACGTAGTGCCCGTTAAGGGGATAAAATGGGGGCATGAAACTAGCCGCCCTTGTCCCCATGCGTCACCACAGCCAGCGCGTGCCTGGCAAAAATTATCGCCCGCTCGCGGGCAAACCCCTTTTTCATCACATCATCGAAACGCTGCTCGCCGTGCCGGAAATTGAAACCGTGATGGTGGATACTGACTCCGAGCCTGTGATGGATGGAGTGCGCCGCCTCTTTCCTACCGTCAAGCTGATTCAGCGCCCCGAGCATCTCCGCGCTGACGATGTGCCCATGAACGAAATTCTGCTGCACGACACCGCCCAGGTGAAAGCGGATTTTTATCTGCAAACACATTCAACCAATCCATTATTGAGATCACAGACCATCTCACAAGGCATCAAAACTTTTTTTGCTGAATTCCCAAAATACGATTCTTTGTTTTCAGTCACACGCTGGCAGACTCGTTTGTATTTCAAGGATGGACAGGCCATCAATCATAATCCGCTGGAGTTGATTCAAACGCAAGACCTGCCGCCTGTGTATGAAGAGAATTCATGCCTGTATCTTTTCACCCGTGAAAACCTTTGAACGAAAACATCACCGCATCGGCGACAAACCCTTCATGCTCGAAATAGACAAGGCTGAAGCCTGGGACATTGACGAAGAGTTGGATTTTGAAATTACAGACTTTTTGATGAAGAGAAAATTACAGAATGAATCTTAAAAATATAAAGAATGTTGTTACGAACTGGTTTTCCAAACCGTGGTACCCAATCGCAATCAGCGCCTATCCCGTTTTGACATTACTCTCCGCAAACATCGGACAAGTGCGTTCAGATTCAGCGATTCGTCCTTTAGTGGTTTCGATCGCATTTGGCAGTTTGCTGTTCCTTATTATCTGGCTGCTCTTTTCACGCAAGACTTATAAAGCCGCATTCTTCACCGCGTTAGTCCTCGCTTTGTTCTTTACCTTTGGTCATGTTTACATCGCTATTGACACAAAATATCCTGACGCAAATTACACAGTCTGGCTTTTGCCTGTCTGGGGAATTTTGTTTGTGCTTGCAGTATTTTGGGTCACGCGCCCCAAGTTGACCTTTGTCTCCTCTGCTTCCACAATGAACACGATTGCCATCGCGCTGGTGGTCATATCACTCTGGCAGACAATTTCAACAGTTTCACCGCAAGGCGCGCACGCGCTGGGCGCTCCGAATGCACCGATTCAAGCGGACCTCGTAAAACCCGAAAATGCACCCGATGTATATTTCTTCCTGCTCGATTCCTATGGACGTGCAGACCTGCTCTACCGCGCCTACGGATTTGATAACGGTGGTTTTATACACGATCTGGAAGAACGTGATTTCTATGTCGCATCGTGCAGCCAGAGCAATTACGTCCGCACCGAGCTTTCACTTGGCTCTTCCTTAAACATGATGTATTTGCAGGATCTGAGCGATTCCTTTAAACCCGATACTACCGCGCGCCGTTTATTGTGGAATTCTCTTAAGCATAGCGCTGTGCGCTATAACTTTGAAAGTATGGGCTATACAACCATCAATACCGACACCGGCTTTGAATGGCTTAACGTTAGTGACTCTGATCTGTTTCTCAGTCCGCCGCCAGTTTCATCGGGCATGACCGAGTTTGAAGGATTATTCCTCAGCACAACTCTTGCGCGATACGCACAAGACCTTGGGCTGGTAGACCCTGATTATTTTTTGGGTGTTGAGTTCCGTGATCGCTTTCATTCCGCTTTCAATAGCATTGATGAAATCTCAAAAATGCCGGAGCCTACGTTTTCCTATATCCATGTCATCTCGCCGCATCCGCCTTTTGTCTTTGACTCCGAAGGCAACCCAACCTACCCGGCTGATTTCTGGAACGAACAGCGTCAGTATCCGCCTGATCTGTATCAAAAGGGATATGTCAATCAATTACAATATTTAAATACCACAATGACAGAAGCCATTGATACGATCCTCGCCAATTCTGAAACGCCGCCGATCATTATCATTCAAGGCGATCACGGTCCGTGGCTGCAACCCAAAGACAAGCGTTTCTGGAATACCATCTATTTTCCTGAACACAAAGATGTGCTGTACCCAACCATTTCGCCTGTAAATATTTTCCGGCTTGTCTTCAATTCTTACTTCGGCGGGAACTATGATATTCTCGAAGATGTCAGTTATTTTTCGCCTGTGCCCAAACTCTATGATTTCAGTGAAGTTCCATATCCTTGTGGTTATTAAATAAAAAATGAAACCTACAATTCTACTCACCGCCCCGTATATGCTCCCCTTTCTGGAGCGCTTCAAACCTGTCTTTGATCAATATGGATTCGACCTGATCGTCCCTGATGTGCAGGAACGCATGGAAGAAGATGATCTGCTTAAATATGCCGGTCAATTTGACGGTGCCATTTGCGGCGATGACCGCTACACAGCACGCGTCATCGAAGCCTGCGCCCCACGCTTGAAAGTGATCTCCAAATGGGGGACGGGGGTCGATTCAATCGACGCCTCAGCCTGCTCCCGTTTCGATATCATTCTCGGCCGCACGCCAAATGCCTTCACCACCCCGTAGCGGATACTGTCCTCGGCTATATGCTGGCCTTCGCCCGCCGTGGCCCGTGGATGGACGCCGCCATGAAACGCGGTGAATGGGAAAAGATCCCCGGCAAGGCATTAAGCGAATGCACATTGGGAATCATCGGCCTTGGCAATATCGGCAAAGCCGTTACGCGCCGTGCCAAAGCCTTCGGTATGAAAGTTTACGGCACAGACATTGTCAATATTGACCATGTCTTCGTCAGCGAATCTGGCATCGAAATGACAGATCTTAACTCTCTACTTTCCAACTCTGATTTCGTCTCTGTCAACTGTGACTTAAACTCCACATCCCATCATCTCATCAACGCCAAAACACTTGCACAGATGAAATCCACAGCGGTGCTGATCAACACCGCGCGCGGCCCCATCGTGGAGGAGACTGCTCTTGTGGCCGCGCTCCAATCAGGTCAAGTGGGAGGCGCGGCATTGGATGTCTTCGAGTATGAGCCGCTGCCGTTGGAGAGTCCGCTTTTGAAGATGGACAACGTCATGCTTGCGCCACACAATTCAAATTCAAGCCCAACCGCCTGGGAAAGAATCCACTGGAACACGATCAAGAATCTGGTCGAAGGGCTGGGGATGGTCTACAAAGGATAAAGGATGAATAAAATCAAAACCGTTTTAGTCACCGGCGCAGCAGGTGGAATTGGCCGCGCCACCGTCGATCTCTTTGCTGAAAAAGGCTGGCACGTGATCGGCGTGGATCGTAACCCCTACACAGACTTCCCGCAAAACGGACTCTTCATCCGTTCTGATATTTCGCGTCCCGAAGATATGCAAGCCATCTTTGAGCAGGCGCACGCGTTTACAGACACCCTTGATGCATTAGTTAATAACGCCGCCATGCAGATCGCCAAACCATTGGTGGATACCACCGTGGAAGAATGGGATGCGGTGATGGCTGCCAATTTGCGCTCTGTATTTTTGGGCGTCAAACTTGCGCATCCTTTACTTAAGGCACGCGGTGGGGCGGCGGTGGTGAACGTCTCGTCTGTCCACGCCATTCAAACATCTGCGAATATTGCCGCGTATGCCGCATCCAAAGGCGGATTGCTCGCCCTGACACGCGCCATGGCCATCGAATTCGCGCCCGATAACATCCGCGCCAATGCGATTCTGCCCGGCGCTGTGGATACTCCCATGCTGCGCGCCGGCCTCGGCCGTGGACATCTCGGCGGCGAAAATGTGCAGGATCGGCTCGACAACCTGGCCCGCAAAACGGTCAACGGGCGCGTGGGGATGCCAGCCGAGATTGCCAGTGCCATTTATTTTCTGGCAGACAACCAACAATCATCTTTTATGACCGGTCAGGCGCTGGTGATTGACGGCGGTGCAACAGCAAGGCTGAGCACTGAGTGATGGGAAAAAGATCAAGCAAGGTCAACTCTCCAAAAAATAAAGCCAGAAAAAACAATTCGCTTAAGAAAAGCACGGTGCAGGCTTTATTCTATTTGAGCGCCATTCTTTGGCTGCTTTATGCTGTTTATATTGTTCTTGATATGAGTGCGGTAAAGAACACTGGCATGTCTGTAATTGCTGTGGCCTTCTTTCTTGTTGTGAATGCGGGAGCCATGCTTGCTTCTGGAATATTCATTATGAAAGTACAAAAGTGGACGTACTATTTTGCGCTGGGTGTTGCGTTCCTTAATGTTTTATTGACGCTGACCGGTCTGGTCGATTATTTTTTCGTAATCGCCTTGATTTTGGATCTGCTCATTCTTTTGGTGTTGTTTGGTCTTCGTAAGAGTTATCAATGAAATACGCCACTCCTGCGATTGTGCGCTATCTATTTGTCATCGCCGCTATTGAACTGGTCATCTTTGGCGCAGGCTCCATGATGCGGGTTGCTGACAACCCCGATATGAAAAATATATATATCAGCTATGCTGTTTTAATGTTTGGTGATGCCATAGCCATGCTGATTTTTAGTTTTTACATTCACAGACAAATAAAAGTGATCTATGGCGCTGCTGTGGTCTTTCTCAGCCTGAATATCATCCTGACGATCTTCGATCAGTTTGGATTGATCGATATTCTCTTTGTATTTCTGAATGCCATGATCCTGACTGCGTTGTATATTCTCCGCAAGGAACTTCTGCCCCAATGAAACAAATCCTGAAATCCATGCTCCCAACACCCATGTTGAATTTTGCGCGTGATACCTATGATGCAGTGCGCCGCATTCCACAACTGCCCGCCGCATATTTGCACCCGTGGCGGCGCGAGAGCATCCGCCGGCTGACTGAGCTAAAGGATATTCACAAAGGCAAACGCGCCTTCATCATCGGCAATGGGCCAAGTTTAAAACAAACTGATCTCTCCAAATTAAAGAACGAGATCACCTTTGGTATGAATCGTATTTACCTGATCTTCCCCGAACTTGGCTTTCACACCACATATTTTTCAGCCACAAACAATCTTGTGATCGAACAATTTCACGAAGACATTCTCGCACTGCCCATGCCAAAATTTTTAGCATGGCGCTCACATCATTACTTTGATCCTCAATTACCAACTTCACCCACTTCCTACTTTCCTTTACACTTCCTACACTGGCCCGCGCTTTTCCCCCGATGTGCGCGGACGGGTTTGGGAGAGCGCCACGGTCACCAACGTCACACTGCAACTCGCTTTTCACATGGGCATCGAACAGGTCATCCTGATTGGCGTGGATCATAATTTCACATCGAAAGGTGAAGCCAACAAAACGGTTATCTCACAAGGCGACGATCCGAACCACGTCTCGCCCAATTATTTTGGCAAAGGCATCAAATGGCAATTGCCCGACCTCGACACCTCAGAGATCGGCTACGCTCTCGCACGTGACGCCTACAAAAAAGCCGGCCGCGAAGTGCTAGACGCAACCGTCGGCGGCAAACTGACCATCTTCCCCAAAGTGGACTACAATTCCCTCTTCTAATCTACGATTTTGGATTTACGACCTTCAACCTTCGACGTTTGACGTTTGACGTTTGACGTTCGACCTTTGACTTTCACCTTTGACCTTCGACTCTTCCCACTCCCCCTCAATGACAAACACGAATCAACCTCAATTTCGCATCTGGTCTGCCCTCTTCATCATTTTCCTCGCCCTCGGCGGACTGCTGCGCCTGCTCGACATCACCGATCCCCCATTGGATTTTCAACCCTCACGTCAACTCCGCAATTCATTGGTGGCGCGTGAAATTTATTATTCCCTGCTGCCATCTGCCACAACTGAACAACGTGAAGCATCTGCAACCTTTGCGCTTTCGGTCGGGAAGTATGAACCGCCCGTGATCGAAACCATTGTAGCCATCACCTATCTCTTCACCGGCGGCGAAAACATCGCATCGGCCCGGGTCTGGGAGACTCTCTTCTGGCTCGCGGCGGGCGTCGCACTATTTGACTTGATGCGCCGCGCAATTTCACCGTGGGCCGCACTCGCCGGTCTTGCGTATTATCTTGTCTTGCCATTCTCAGTTCAAGCCAGCCGCTCCTTTCAACCCGACCCGTTGATGACATCCGCTTTTGTGATCGGCATTTATTTTCTCTATCGCTGGTCTGAATCTTACACATGGAGTGCAGGAGCTTGCTCCTGCATCTAAAAACGAAACTTGGAAATTCGCCATCCTCGCGGGCATCTTCCTCGGCCTTGCGACTCTAGTCAAGATCGTGATTGCCTTCTTTGCCGGTGCAGCCGCCATTGCATTGGTGTTATACACACTCAAAAAGGATTTCTGGAAATCCAAACAAGTGTGGACCATGGCCGCGCTGATGATCGTCCCTGCGCTCATCTTTTACATTCTGCTCAACCAAAGCCGCTCCACCGAATACTTCTTCGCATGGACTGTGACATTAATCAACCTCATCACCAGTACGGACTTTTATTCCAAGTGGCTGGCTTTTATTGGCAGCCTCTTCGGGTTGACGGTGATCTTCCTCAGCCTTGCCGGGGCATTGCTTGCACCTGCTCGTCTGCGCTGGTTATTGATCAGCTTGTGGGTCGGATACTTGTTATACGGGCTGACACTGCCTTTCCAGATGTACACGCACAGTTACTATCATATTCAACTGATCCCCATCGTTGCGCTGGGACTGGCCGCAGCGTTGAATCCGCTTTTTGAAAGAGTGGCAGTTCAGGGTCCAGTGGGACGCGTGGGTTTCATCCTCTTGATAATTGCAGTGATCGGATATCAATCATGGGTGGCGCGCTCGGTTCTGGTCGCCGAAGATTTTCATCATGAGCCGGCGTTTTGGCAGAGTGTTGGCGATGCGATTCCGGCAGATGCAGAGGTGATCGGCCTGACTCAGGATTATGGTTTTCGGTTGATGCTCTGGGGCTGGCGCAAAGTTAGCCTGTGGCCGCTGAGCACTGGTCTCAGTGAAGCACGTGGCGGCGGACAGGACGCGAATGATTTTGCCGCGCTCACCGAAGGCAAGGATTATTTTCTGGTGACCGCATTTGGTCAACTCGAAAAACAGCCTGAGCTAAAAATAATTTTGGAACAATATCCGATCGCAGCGGAAGGCGATGGATATGTGATCTACGATCTACAAAATAATGACCGTCGTCTCCATCATCACCCCTTCATACAATCAAGCCGCCTATCTTGAGCAGACAATTAACTCTGTCTTGAATCAGGACTATTCGAACATTGAATACATCTTGATCGACGGTGGATCAACCGACAACAGCGTTGAAATCATCAAACGCCATGCGAATCGTTTTGCGTATTGGGTTTCAGAAAAAGACAGCGGACAAGCCGAAGCCATCAACAAGGGATTTGCAAAAGCCACCGGTGAAATCATCGCATGGTTGAACTCTGATGATTATTATCTTGACGGCGCAGTCAGCGCGGCGGTGAAGGTCTTTGATGAAAATCCCGATATTGTGCTGGTCTATGGCAATATGCTGGCCGTGGACGAAAACGGAAAAACTTTTAACACACTAAATTACAAACAACTGTCTCTCGAAGATTTACTTTGTTTTCAGATCATCGGCCAGCCCGCTGTTTTTATGCGCCGCTCTGCACTGCAAAAAACCAGCGGACTTGATTCCACATTCCACTTTCTACTCGACCATCACCTCTGGATTCAACTCGCCCAATTGGGCGGGATTCTCCACGTGCCGCAAACTTGGGCAGCGGCGCGTTATCACGCCGAAGCCAAGAACCGCGCCAAGGCCGCCGAATTCGGGCGCGAAGCCTTCCGCATTTTGGATTGGGCCGGGAATGATAAATCTCTTGCTCCAATATTAAATCGCGTTTCACGCCGTGCCCGCGCCGCCGCCAACCGCGTGGACTCACGCTATCAACTCGACGGCGGACAATCATGGTCCGCGTTAAAAGCCTGGTTCCGCGCACTCACCATCCACCCGCCCACTGCCCTGGCGCGGATGAATATCCTCGGCTCGATCTTGCTGCGCTTAATGCATCTCGATCAACTCCGTGAGTTAATTTTGCAAAACCGCAAAAATCGCTACAAGTAAAAAAACGGAGCGCGGACTTCAGTCCGCATTATTTGGCTTCAGTCTGCGCTCTTTTTAACGTCCAATAATGGATAAGGATTTTTTACCTCAGAGACGCGGAGAACGCTGAGAAAACCTCTTAAAAGCTCTGTGAACTCTGCGTCTCTGCGGTCAGAAATCGTGCTTTTGACATGACTTTGGCTTATCCATTATTCACGTTTTAAGTTTCTTCCGTAGCTCTGTAATCTCAGTGGTTTTATCCTTTTGACAAGCCCGCACAACGACTCTTCCCCCTTAAATAAGCCCAGAATAAAGATGATAAAATGAAAGACGTTACTTTTACGTATTTTCATTGATTTACACATAAAAAACCCTTCATGTTGAAAATAAACAACTCCAATCCCATACTTAACTTTCTCCTTTCCTGGAAACTTGGGCTGATTCTGCTCCTGCTGGCAGGGATGGGAATCCGCATGTACGACCTGACCGACCCCCCGCTTGATTTCCACTCCACCCGTCAGATGCTTTCCTTTCATAAAGCACGCGGCATGTATTATGAATTCCGCACCGATGCCGATCCTGAAAAACGCGCCTTCGCCATCCAGCAATGGAAATACGGCGCGGCGGTTGAGCCTGAAATTCTCGAACGCATCGTCGCATTCACCTACCGCTACACCGGCGTGGAATTATGGGTGGCGCGCATCTACTCCTCTCTTTTTTGGGTGATCGGCGGCCTGTTCATTTTCCTGCTTGCCAAAGAACTGGTCTCGATCAACGGCGCGTTGGTATCCACTGCCTTTTATTTATTCCTGCCATGCGCAGTTTCTGCCAGCCGCAGCTTCCAGCCTGATTCAATGATGATCATGTTGATCATCATTTTTTGGTGGGCAGTCTTTCGCTGGTCGAAAAATCCCACATCCTACGGCTGGGCGGCGTTCGCCGGTTTATTCGGCGGGATTTCCATTTTCATTAAACTGGTCGCTGCATTCTTTGTCGTAGCGGCGGGGTTGGGCGCAGCCCTCGGCGGGCAGACTCTTCGGGATCTCATCCGCAGGCCTCAGGTCTATTTGATGAGCGTGCTGGGCATTCTGCCGGGTGCAGCTTACATCGTCTACGGGGTGTGGTTCACCGGTTTCCTCGGCCAGCAATTCGGCGGACGTTCCATGCCCGCGCTTTATCTCAGCCCGGCCTATTATCTCGGCTGGATCGGGATTTTGAATCTCGTCATGGGCGGGATTCCCATCCTGTTGGGATTACTCAGCTTTTACTTTATCCGCGACAAGGGGACTTTCCGCTTCCTCTCCGCGCTGTGGGCTGGGTACCTGCTCTTCGGCATTTACTTTAACTATCATATTTCCACCCACGATTACTACAGCATGATCCTGATCCCGATCGTGGCGCTTTCACTCGCTCCCCTCGCAGATTATCTCATCACCGCCCTGCAACAGACTCCGTTTTATGAACGCACAAAGATCATCCCCGTCTTGTTCGTGATCGCCGGGCTTTTTCTTGTCAACTGGAATACACGCGCCGTTCTTAAAGCAAATGACTATCGCGACGAACCAGCCAAATGGACTGAGATCAGCCAAACCGTCGGAAAAGATGCGCGGCTCATCGCGCTCACCCAGGATTATGGAATGCGTCTCTCCTATTGGGGATGGATTTCCACTGTGGCGTGGCAGCGTTCCGGAGATATTTATTATCATGAAAATCGCGGTGCAGAGTTCCAGTTTGAAAAAATGTTCGCCGAAACTGCATCCAATAAAGACTATTTCATCATCACTGATTTTGACGAGTTGGAAAAGCAGACCTTGTTGAAGGATTATCTTTACTCGCAATATCCCATCGCGTTCTCGGGCGAAGGCTACATCATCTTTGATCTTCAGCCTTGATCGCATTCCCCGTAATCCATTTTGGAGTTTGTAAATGACTGTTCGTGATTCGTTAAGAAACAAAAATATCCCTGCGTTAATTTTGCAGGGCGTACTCATGCTTGGCGCCGCAATATTTTTTACCCTGATGCTTGTTTATTCCTATCAGGGCTGGTTCACCCGCTACATGGCCGATGACTATTGCAACGCGGTTCTCTTTTCAGAAAATTTCACCAACGGACTTTACCAGCGCTACATGACCGGCTTTGGCGGAAACCGTTATTCGAATATCTGGCTGGTGGGCGTCTCTGAAATTTTCGGCATCAAGAGCATTCCCATTCTGCCGGTCTTTCACATCATGCTCTGGGTCATTGGATTAATTCTCGTGATGAGCGGAGTGAAAAAACTCGTCAAAGCGGAATGGTCGTTTGCAATGACATCCTTTCTCGGATTATCGATTGCATTCTTCACGTTGATTCAAGCGCCCAATCTCTATCAGACTGTGTATTGGCGCTCTTCGATGAGCACGCATTTTGCACCCGTGGTCTATGGCACTCTGCTCCTCGCCTTCCTTCTCAATCAATCATATAAAGCCGCGACTCAATCCATTTCAATTTCATCAATTGTGATCGCTTTTATTTCCGCTTTTATCGTCGGCGGATTTTCAGAACCAGCCGATGCGGTTCAGGTTACGATATTGATCCTTGCCATCGCCGCGGTCTGGCGTTGGGGAAGCAATCCCTCAAAGAAAAGAATCCTAACTCTGCTCGGTTGGACTCTAGGCGCGGCTATTCTTTCACTGACGGTCATGGTCATCTCGCCCGCTAATTCACAGAGATTGGGCGATGATCCTCCGGGCCTGATGTTGTTGATCATGATGCTTTTTATTTCAGCTATATTTTTATTACCAAGACGCTGCGTGAACTCCCGTTGCCAAACGCCCTCTCTATATTTGTCCCTGCTTTTTTGATGTGGATATATGGACAGATCAACAATCTCGAAGTCTCTGCCGCTCAAAAAAGCAGTTTATGGTTCGTGGTGATTGCCATCCCCTTGATCGCATATCTGCTGATCGTTGCGAGTTTTTCCCCAAGCGTTTATGGGCAGGGTTATCCTGTGCCGCGCGTGCAGTTTTATGCGCGCTTAATCATGACCATTGGCCTGCTGGCAGATGGCGCGTTGATCGGCGTTCTGCTTTCACAAGCCCACCCTAAAATAAAGCATCCTGTTTTGCGATCAGTCATTGTCATTCTGTTTTCACTTGTAGCAGTGATCTATCCATTCAGGGCGGTGATGCGTGCCTGGAGTGAAATCCCAACCTATCGCGCCCGCGCCGAGTATTGGGACAAACGTGATGCCATCATTCGCACACTCGTAGCTCAGGGTGAAACTGATTTAACAGTTATTCAATTTGACGGTGTGGATGGTACAAAGGAATTGGACACATTTGCCACGCACTGGGTCAATCGCTGCGCCGCAAATTATTATGAAGTAAAAAGCATCCGCGCCATTCCCATTCCTTCCGAATATATCGACGAATATTTTAATGAGCAGAGTGATGAATAAGTTATCTCCCATCCTTGTCACAGGAGCGCATCGCAGCGGCACGACCTGGGTCGGGCGCATGTTATCCGCAGAAAAAAGCACGGCCTACATCAGCGAACCGCTGAATGTTTTGCATCGGCGCGGCGTGTATGGCGCTGATGTTCCACACTGGTATCAATACATCACCGCTGAAAACGAAGCGCAATATCTTCCCGCGTTTCAACAGCTTATGAATTTTCGATATCATCTTTTTGCAGAGATTGGTTCATTGCGTTCGCAAAAGGATTTTCTGCGCATGGGGCGCGATCTTTCTGTTTTCATGAACGGCAAAGTACGCGGTCAACGCGCCCTGCTTAAAGATCCGTTCGCGGTTTTCTCCACGCCGTGGTTCGCGCAAACATTAAACTGTCAGGTCGTCATCACCATCCGTCACCCCGGCGGATTCGCCAGCAGCCTGAAGCGCCTCAACTGGCCGTTTGATTTTCGTGATCTGCTAGCCCAGCCGATGTTGATGCGTGACCATCTCGAAAAAGATCGGGCGGATATGGAATCCATGCCGGCGGATGATATTATCGGGCAATCGGCCCTACTCTGGCGGATGATCTACCGCTCGGTTCACACTACCCGCAGCCTGTTCCCGCACTTCAAAATTGTTCGGCACGAAGACCTTTCGCTTGATCCCGTCACAGGGTATAAATCCCTCTATGAATCTCTCGGCTTAAATTTTGACGAAAAGGTCCGCGATACGATTTTGAACTCCAGCAGTTCCGAAAACCCGACCGAGCTATCGAAGAAAAAAGTCCACTCGGTAAAATTGGACAGCCGCGCCAACATGGACAACTGGAAGAAACGCCTAACCGCCGAAGAGATCACCCGCATCCGCAAGATGACAGAAGAAGTCTCACATCACTTCTACTCCGACACCGAATGGTAATTTCTAATCTCCTAATTCCTAATGCCTAATCTTTCCCCTCTCGTCTCCATCATCACCCCATCCTTCAATCAAGCACGCTATCTCGAAGCCACCATCAACTCAGTGCTTGGGCAGGATTACCCACGCATTGAATACATCATCGTAGATGGCGGCTCCAAAGACGGCAGTGTGGATGTGATAAAAAAGCACGAAGCGAGAATCGCCTGGTGGGTCAGCGAGCAGGATAAAGGTCAGACTGATGCGATCAATAAGGGATTCAACCGCGCCACAGGTGATATCCTCGCCTGGATCAATTCCGACGATACGTATAATCCGGGTGCGGTCAGTGCGGCCGTGAAATATCTGATCGAAAATCCCGAAGTGGCAATGGTCTACGCGGACTGTAATTTTATAGACGAGAATGACCGTGTGATCGGAAAATTCAACGCCGCGCAGACAGATTACCGCCGCCTGCGTGAAGGCTACGTCCACATTCCGCAGCAGACGATGTTCTTCCGTGCAAAGTATTGGAAGGAACTCGGTCCGCTTGACCCTTCGTTCTACTTCGCCATGGACTACGATCTGTGGACGCGCATCGCCGCTCACGCGCCGTTTAAATATCTTGCCGGACAAATATGGGCGAACTTCCGCTTGCATACTTCGGGCAAAACCGTCGCTGCAGATGACCGCTGCTGGCCCGAAATGATCCGCGTGCATTATCGCGACGGCGGCAGTTTCTTTTCGATTATTATGGCAAAATACTACCTAAGAAAAATCATCGGTCCCCTCTGGAAATGGCGGATCAGGAAGTGAGGAGTGAGACGAGAATGAGAAAAAGTAATAAGTGAGAAGTAAAACGTGAAACGTGCAAAACCATTTTCTTCTCCTCTCACTCTACTCACCATTCCCTCTTTCTTCTTTCCTTCACCCTTCATCTTTCATAATTCATCCTTCATCTTTCACCCTTTCCCCTCCCATGACCCTACTCACCTCCCCCTCTCTCGAAGACTTTATCCGGCTGCTTAAGGCCTGGCGCTTTTGGATGTTTGGCGCGCTTCTTGGCGCTGCGCTTGGCGCGGCACTGTACTATATTGCCCCGCCGCCTTATCGGGCACAGGCCACCGTCAACGTGGACTTTAATCTTGAGCAAGCCTGGCCGCAGGAAACAGACCGTCAGCAGTTTTATTATCTTGAGCGTGAATCTCGCAAACTTGTAGAGATCGCATGGTCAGATGATGTGATGAGTCAGTTATCTTCCGAGTTTGCTGTGACCGTGGAAGACCTGCGCGGAAATAAACTGCAGCTTAGTCAACCCGCCGAGGCCGGCTGGCATTTTTACGCAGACGATAACGATGCAGAATTTGCCGAGTCACTGGTTTCAGCCTGGGCTGAAGCCTTTGTTGCCAAAACACAGACCGAAATCGATGCGGGCAATATCAATGAATTTGTAAAACTGGAAGCGACCCAATCCAAGAATCTACTCAAAGAGCGCAGTGTGCCGTTGAGCAGTTATCTGTTCGCCGGCTCGATTGGATTTCTGACGCTTGCAGTTTTTGTTGTGTTGTTTATTTTTCCCAAGAACAAATGAAGAATTCAGTTTTCTCCATGCTGACCGATCCTCAAAAACTTTCGCGCATTCTGTGGGGCGCGGCCTTGCTGACTCTGCCGGTGACCAGTTTTCGCTGGTTTCCATTTCTTGGTGAAGGCACGCTGGTTCGTCCGCTGGCGCTCTATCCGCTGGCGTTGTTGATACCGCTATTGGTGATTCAGTCACTGCGCCGAAAGGAAAAGCTCAATTGGGCGGGGGCGTTGATTCCGCTTGGGATGCTGATTCTGTTTATTGTTGCAGCGACCAGTTTCGGGGCGTTGATCGATCCGATCCCGTTACGTGGACAAATCTACTCGGGCAGAGTCATCCGCGCGCTGGCGACTCTTTTCATCGGCGTGGCATTTTTCATATCCGCGATCTGGATGAATAAAGAGTCAGATGATTTTCTTTTTTCGGTGCGCTGGCTCTTGGCTGGGTTTGTGCCTCGATCTGGCGTGGAGCGGATTGCAAGCCGTCACTTTTTACACAGGGCTGCTCAATAAGGAAATGGTGACGCACTGGCAGCTTGCATTTTCAATGCGCGAACTGGTGCGCACGAATCGCATCTCGGTTCTCGCGTATGAACCGGCCTGGCTGGCGGGGCAGCTTGCGACGGTGTTCATTCCATTTTTGTTTGCATCGGTGATGACAAATTTCCGGGTCACTCGTTTTAAGTGGCTGGAACCTGTTCTACTGGCATTCTCTTTGCTGGTGCTTCTCGCCACCTACTCACGCGGCGGACTCTTAACCACAGTCGCGGCGGCCGGCCTGACATTTTTATTCTTTGGCCGTGAGAGCATCCGTGCGATCTGGGCATGGTTCGTCAACGGCTTTCGGGGACGCACAGTTCGAAATTTTATTTCGGATCGGAATGATCGTTGCCGTGCTTGGGGTTTTCGCCGGCACGTTTCTTTTTCTCAGCCAGAAAAATTTCTTCCGCCGTTTGTGGGAAACAGACGCGAAGAATCTAAGCGAATATATCGTGGATATCAACGCCGGCGCGCGCGGTGCATATTCCGCTGGTGCATACGCCGCTTTTGAAGAATATCCATTAACAGGTGTGGGGCTGGGCGCAAGCGGCTTTTATATTTATCCCAACCTGCCCGATTGGGCGCTGACCACCGTGCCTGAAATTGCAAAACAACTCAGCCCTGAGAATCGTTTGTACCCCAACCCGAAAAATCTTTACGTGCGTTTGCTGGCTGAAACCGGCTTGATCGGGTTCTTTTTTATTCGTGGCATTTCAACTTTATATTCTCGGTGATATGTTAAACTTGCTGAAACGCAATGAACCCTGGGCGCGTTTTGCAGCCATCGCCGGAGTATTTGCGTGGTTCGCAATCACATTTTATAATTTCACACAGGATTCGCTCACAACACCAAACATCTGGCTTATTCCGGGCATACTGGTGGGGCTGTCTGTTATTTCATCGTACAAGGAAATCAAATGATCGTTCTCTCTGTTGGTATGCCCCGCGCTGGTTCCGGCTGGCACTATAATCTCATTCATGATCTGATGGAAACAACAGGCTGTGCAGATGCGCGTGATATCCGCGAGCGCTACCGTTTGCAAAAAATTCTGACCGAAGTAAATTGCAACATCGGTGTGCTTTCTGCCAGAAGACTGGGACTGGTAGCCCTGCCCGCGCTGGTAAATACCTTCGTCATCAAGGCACACGCCGCCCCCAGCAGTGCATCGCGTCTGCTCTCGACTTTGGGCCTGCTTCGCATTACATACATTTATCGTGACCCGCGCGACGCCATGCTCTCCGCATATGATTTCGGTCAGCGCGCACTCGTCAAGGGACGTCCCAACGCTTTCTCGCATCTTTCCGATTTCGAAAAAAGTGTCGACTTCATGATGGAGTACGTCCACATTTGGGAAAAGTGGATGCAGGAAAAAAATGTACTGGTGGCGCGTTACGAAGACCTGCTGACGAACTACGAAGCAGAATCTGCCAAATTGGTGGATTATCTCAAATTAAACGGCAGCAGTTCCCAGGTCCAGGCGGTGATCGAGAAGTATCGTCCCGATGCGGCGGAAGGTCAACAGGCTGCACTTCTTCAAGGGCAAGATCAGGCGCTTCCGCGAATCCTATACAGAAGCGCAGAAAGCGGTCTTAAAAGACAAATTAAACGCATATTTAGTCCGTATGGGGTACGAAGAGTAAGGTGTAATCAACCTGTAAGTCGTTTGAGTTGCCGTCTCCAGCGTTTTTCGTTATCATAGGGAAGTTATGCTGCGTAAATACGATACACCCTACATGGCAGACTGGTTTGCCATTTCATTAAGATGGATCATGCTGGTTGGTTTGATCGTTTCGCTTGGGCTCGGGGGCAAGTTGGAATTATCCATATCCTGGCCGCTTGGCTTATTGATCATTTGGAATCTCGCGATGACCGCGATGGCCGGTCTGAATGTACGTATGACCTATCATCGTCCGATTAGTATTTTGGCGGATCTGGTTTTGTCGGGGGCTTTTTTCTGGGTGCAGGGCGGCTTGCGCGGTCCTGCAGTTTGGACTGGTTTATTACCGATCTTAACAGGTTCGATCTATTATGAATTACTGGGGGCTTTGCTCGCTTCGTTATTTTTCCTTGGATTAATGATCTACACCGGTATGCAAACGGAAGGCGATTTGCCGCTTGCAATTATCATCTCTGTTACGATGGTTGTGCTGAGTCTTGTGTTTGGTTTTCTTGGCCGGCGTATGATCGCGCACATGCGAAAGAACCGCGAGTTGTGGCAGGATTCGGAAGAAAAAAGACCGCCATGCAGACCGAGCGTATGCGCGCCATCTACGAATTGACCACGACACTTTCCTCCACGTTGAGTTATAAACGGGTGCTCGAATCTGCATTGAATATGAGCGCCGCCGCCTTGAACCCGGACCCTGAACAGTTGCTCAACGACCCGTTGGTGGGGGCGGTGATGTTATTCAACGGTGGCAAATTGCGCATTGGTTCTGCGCGGCGTTTTACCACCGCCGATATGCGTGCGACTTTCGACGCAGCGGAAGGGGTGCTAAAAAAAGCTCTGGATGAAGGCGAGCCCGTCTTTTTCAAGGATATCGGGTATGACCTTGAACTCGGGCGTGTGATCGCCCTCAGAAATTGCACCAGCGGATATTGTTTTCCCTTGCGCAGCGGATTCAATGTATATGGCGTGTTGTTATTTGCCCACCCCGACCCGGAATATTTCACCACGGAACGCCGCAACCTGCTTGATATTATCGGCCGACAGGCCGTGATCGCGATCCAAAATGCACGGTTGTATCAGGACCTTGTGGAAGAAAAAGAACGCATGGTGGAAATCCATGAAGAAGCGCGGAAAAAGCTGGCGCGCGACCTGCACGATGGTCCCACACAATCTGTGGCGGCCATGGCCATGCGTTTGAATATCACACGGCGCATGCTGGTCAAAGATGTGAAAGGTGCCACTGAAGAAATTGTCAAATTGGAAGAACTGGCACACCGCACGACAAAAGAAATTCGTCACATGCTCTTTACCTTGCGCCCGCTGATCCTTGAGTCTCAAGGACTTGCTGCGGCGGTGCAGGCCATGTCAGATAAGATGATGGAAACATACACCCAAAAAGTTACACTTAATATTGATGAGCGGGTAACCACTCAATTGGAAATGGGCAAACAGGGCGTTATTTTTTATATCATTGAAGAAGCGGTTAATAATGCCCGCAAGCATGCCGCGGCCCCTGTCATTGCTGTGAGTTTGCGTCAAATGGATGCCGGGATCGCGCTATTGGAAATTGCTGATAACGGACTGGGCTTTGACGTAAAATCTGTAACAGAAGCGTATGATAAGCGCGCAAACAGCAGTCTGGGCATGGTCAATTTGCGTGAACGCGCCGAGTTGGTGAATGGTTTGTTCCATCTTGATTCTGTGCCAGGCAAGGGGACAAAAGTTCAAGTATATATTCCGCTCACTGAAGATGCCGCCGATCGTTTGCATCATCCACGCGCCAAATAAAAAAACAAAAATGCCGACAACAACTGAATTATATTATTTTGCCCATCAGGCAGAAGTAGAAGAAGGCGCGGTTGCCAAACACCCGCCTGTGATCCTTATCCACGGGGCGGGCGGCACCCATTTATCATGGCCGCCGCAAATCCGCCGCATGGCTGATGAAAAGATTTATGCGCTTGACCTTCCCGGCCATGGAAAAATCTGAAGGCGCAGGCAGGCAATCCATAGATGAATATGCCGATGATGTGATCGCGTTTATGAAAGAGTTGAAGATCCGCTCGGCTGTGTTTGTGGGCATCTCAATGGGAAGTGCAATTGCGCTCACACTCGCGTTGAAATATCCCAAACAGGTATTGGGGCTGGGGCTGCTTGGTTCCGGTTCAAAGATGCGCGTGGCGCCAACTCTTTTAGAGATGGCGGGCAGTCCAAACACATTTGAATCTGCTGTAAGTATGATCAACGAAAATTGTTTTGGCGCAGAAACTCCGAAAAATTTGCTGGAACTGTCAAAGCGAACCATGCTCGAAATTCGTCCGCCTGTTTTGCTCGGTGATCTTCTGGCTTGCAATGAGTTTGATGTAACCAGTCAGTTGGAATTGATCAAAGTCCCCACGCTCATCATATGCGGCGCTGAAGATAAAATGACGCCATCGAAATTTTCAGAATCACTGCATGTTGGAATCGTCAACTCGAAGCTTCATATTTTGGATAAAACCGGACACATGGTCATGCTCGAACAACCTGAGACGGTTGCAAATTTGCTGAAATTATTTATTGACGGAATTCCGCTAAAAGTTAGGAAGCCAAGAAAAAAACGCATCATCCCCGACGGGACAACTGAACCGGCCCCGCAGACAGAATCAGCGCCGCCGGTTGAACCTGCCACGCCCAAACCCGAAGAAGCTGCTCCCGAAAAAAAGAGCACAGACGTAGAGATTGTTTTAATGTAAATAACGAATTTTTTTAAACCACAGACACTTGCGCCATACGCCACATCGTCTTGATGTATTTTCGGGAGTGCGGCGTGAGCGCAGATTTTTTGAAAATATGAATAAAAACGTTTTCAGCGTGTGAAGCGATCTGCTCCTGTTTTAAAACTATCGTGTGGCAGTTCGATTATAGGTATGGTTTTATAGGATATGGGGGCTATTCTCTGTCAATTCCGAAGGAATGAAATGATTGTAGCAAAAAAATATATTGAAAAACAAACCCCGAAGGGGTGCCATGGATTTTTTCGATCTCTGACACCCCTTCGGGGTTGAATGCCGCGTTATCTATTTCCTATAATCATTTGACCCTTTCAGGGTCATAAGATTGAGTTATGAAATATGGTACCAAATGGATAAAGTCTAGCTTAAAGTCTGTGCTCTAAAAAGATCTTCTTTAAAACAGGTATTGCATTCATGACCGCTAAAGCCCGATGGCTGAGGCGGTTTTTTTCATCCATTTCAAGTTCGGCCATGGTTTTGTTTAAGTAAGGCAGTAAAAATATCGGGTCATATCCAAAGCCGCCTGTGCCGCGTTCATCTGGAATGATCTCGCCCAAACAATTGCCTTCCACGAGATGCACCTCCCCATTCGGGATCGCAATCGCGATCGTGGCATGGAAGCGTGCCTTCCAGGGCGCTGGCTTACCACGCAGATTCTCCAGCATATAAGCACGGCGGTCTGCATCGTTTGCGCCCGGCTTGGGAGAATAGCGTGCGGAGTAAAGCCCCGGGGCGCCATCAAGAGCATCCACTTCGAGGCCTGAGTCATCGGCCAGGGAGATCAGTCCGCTGGCGTGGGCGAAAGCGAGGGCTTTCTTTGAGGCATTCTCAGCGTAGGTGACTCCATCTTCTTCCACTTCGAGGCTGAGATTAATGTCCGCGGGGGTGACGAGTTCAAAGCCTGTATCTTTTAGTAATTCCTGTAATTCTTTTACTTTGCCTTTGTTGTTGGTTGCGATCAAAAGTTTTTTCATTTTTTATTTTCCCGGATTGCGGACTTCAGTCCGCATTTGTTTTGGCATGGGGCGGACTGAAGTCCGCGTTCCTTTTTGTAAGCGCCCACTTTGCATGTTCGCGAATCATGGGTTCTTCGTCTTGCATGGCTTGTTCAAGGATGGGGATATCTTTTTCTGTTCCGTTGTTTCCAACAGCCACAGCGAGGTTGCGTAAATATCCGCGCCGTTTGGCGCGTTTGATCGGACTCTTCTTGAAGCGCTGATTAAACTCAACGGATGTCAGAAGCAGGTCTGAGGTTAAGACAGGAAGCGGGATCTTCGTCTCAAAGGCTGAATCAGCTTGAGTGGAGAATCGATTCCACGGGCAGGCCTGCTGACAGACGTCGCAGCCGAAGATCCAATCCTGCATTAATGGACGCAGGTCTTCGGGGATGTCGTCTTTTAATTCAATGGTGAGGTATGAGATGCAACGGCGGGCGTCAATGGTGCGGTTGGGGAGGATGCATTGGGTTGGGCAGGCGGTGATGCAGCGGGTGCATGTGCCGCAATGATCGGTGACGAGGGTGTCGTCGGGTTCGAGTTCGATGCCGAGCAATATCTCTGCCAGAAAAAACGTGGAGCCAACGGCAGGATTGATGAGCATGGAATTTTTACCGATCCAGCCGAGACCGGCGCGCTGTGCAAGTTCGCGTTCGAGAATGGGGCCGGTGTCTGTATAATAGCGATTGGGGATTTCATGTCCGAGTTGCTCTTCGATGAATGCTACAATTTGCTTTAACTTTGGTGGAATGATGTCGTGATAGTCGTCGCCGAGAGCGTAGGAAGCTAATTCTGAATTCTGACCGCTGATTCTGACTACCGCTGAATATGGGATAGCGAGAACGAGAATGGATTTACATTCGGGAAGGATCTGTTTTGGGTCGGCGCGGCGCGTGCGGCTGCGGTCTTCGGCGAGGTAGTTCATGGTGCCGTGTTTGTTTTGATCGAGCCATTCTTCAAAAATATTGTAATGCGTTGGTGGCTCACAAGAAGTAACGCCAGCCAGGATAAATCCCAGCTGGCGCGATTTTTCTTTTATTGCCTGTGTAAGTGAGGCGGTCAATTTTTATTTGACGATGATCTTCACGAAAATGGCTTTGCCAAATGGAATGCCTTTGGCGTTGGACATTTGCCATGCGCTGGTATATTCGCCAACTTTTGCTGGCGCTTTGAAATTGACGGATACGTCAACTTCCTGCCCGACTTCAACCAATGTGCCAAGCGGTACAGGTTCGCCGCTCATCTGGTCGGCATAGCCTGCGTAAATGAGGCCATAGCCATCACCCCAGGCGCAAATTCCTGTATTCTTGATCTTCCATGTTTTTACAAATTCCTGGCCGGGTGTCATTTGCGCGCCATCCAGAATGGTCACATCTACAGTGGCATTGTCAAATGTAAGGTTGTCGCATAATTCGCCTGGCGTGCCAAGTGCAATTTGAGTTGGGTCAGTTGCAAAGGCGGCAGTTGGAGTTTCTGTCGGCGGCGGCGGAATGGGTGTCTCTGTGGGCGGCAGGGGAGTGGGTGTGAAGGCTGCGGCGGTAAGAGTAAATTCTGCAATGACTGTGTTTGCCGCTGAAGTGCGGATGGCAAGCACATCAGGCGTGGGTTCAATGGGAGTGGCAGGCGCGCAGGCGGCTAGAATTAATGCGGCTGTTAGTGTCAGGATAATCAATCTAACTTTCATTTTTCCTCTCTTGCTTTTCTTGAACAATGGTTGTTGAGTGTGGTTAATGAAACCAGTTAATTATGGTACCGCGATAATCTTGATCGAAACGAGCGGTCCAAAGAAATTGCCCGCATCATCTTTTAGCTTCCAGTAACCCACGTATTCAACTTCTTTGGTTTTTCCGCCGGGGACGGTTAATTTCACAATGAAGGATTGGCTTTCACCGGGCAGTGTAAAATCGTCTGATTTTTTATAAACGATGTCGTATCCTTTTAATTCAGGGCTGGAAAGTTCTGTGTTAAAAGCAAACGTGTAGCCTTCATCCCATGTGCATGTACCGAGGTTGACAATCGTCCAGCCTTTTGTGATTTCCTTGAAATTCTTAAGCTTTGCGCCGTCAAATGGGGCGGTTTCACCTACAAACCCGCCATCGTTACAGCCGTTCTTGGTAGTGACTGTTGAAATCACTCCCAGAGTTGGAACCGGAGACGCCAGCGGAGTTAATCCGGGCAGTTGAGTATTCAGTGGAATGGCTGTATTCCCGCCGAGCGCTGCTGTGGGGAATAATCCCTGTGTAGGGAGGGGCATGAGTGTATTTGTCGGCACGGCAGTGGGCGGGATCGCCATTGCTGTTTGAGTTTGCTGCAAGGCAGATTGCGTCATAACAAGATTAAATGCTTCTGTTTGAACCACGCCCGGGTCTTGTGTTGGTACGGCTGTTGCGCCTAAATTACACGCGCTTAGGATGACGGCTGGAATCATTACGCCGATCAGCCAAAGGGTTTTACTTAATTTCATGGTAGTAACCTCCGAAAATAGTTAACTTTATTATAACGCACCTACGGCGTGGGCGTATTAGTGGGGCTGGGCGTGAAGGTGGGCGTAAGTGTGAATGTGGGGGTAGGCGTAAGTGTTTCAGTGGGTGTAAAAGTTATCGTTGGGCTGGCGCTTGGGGTCAGCGAGGGGGTGAAGGTAAATGTGGCTGTGGGAGGCGGCGTACCCTGACGAATAATATGCGGGTTCAGCCAGATCGCCTGATCGTTCTTCTGTGCGCCGTTTGCATCCACGACCAGAATAAAGTTGACGGTTTGACCCGCAAGACTGCTCAGGTCAAGGTCTACGGGGTAATACTTGCCTTCATATATTTCGTGCCAGCTTGCAAGTGTTTTGATCTGCCCATTAATTTTATAATTCAAGCGGAAGAACACATCACAGTTTTTTGTGCCGTGTTGACAGTTTACAATCGTGCGGAAACGATCTCCAGCCTGCACAACCATGGAGGGATATTGTCCGCTGATGAAGCCGTTATTTTTATCCTGCGGCACAGTCAGCAGGCCGGGTTCATCTTCGGTTGAGCCGTCTTCCATGACCGGGGCATTTAGTCTGATCGCAGAGCCATTAATGCCGCCATCCACTCCGCAGGCCAGCGCCCCGTTGCCATTTTCCCAGGTTGCGGCGCAATGATTGTTTATAAAATCATAGGCAATATAGGCCGGGCCGGTGACTTTATATATCACCCAAAAAGCGGTGTCGGCTTGCGCGCCGATGCCAAATAAAACATTGGCGGCGTTGCGCAGTTTCCAATATCCGCGATAATTTCCATCTTTGTTTGGCGCAGTAAATGTGACGGGCTATCTCAATACTATCACCGGGGTTGGCGATTTTTGTCAGGGCTACGGCTGAGGGCCGCTCATTGAGTCGCCGCCGGTGAAGACCAGCGCGTAGGAAGTTGTCCAGGAGCAGGTGCCGACATTTTTAATGCGCCAAATTTTGACGAAGGTATTATTGCGCGCGACCAGACTTCCATCTGGATAGGTGATATCGCTGACGAATTGCGCCGCATCACATCTGGACACTGGAACTGGTGTCTGCGGAATGAGCGTGTTCGTGGCTGTGAGGGGAGTGGATCCGCTCACAGTGGTGGTTGGCAGAGGCAAGCCGGGGGTGGCGGTAAAAATTGATTGGGTTGAAGCAGCTTCCAGCGTCTGGGCTGATGCGGTGTATAGTCCATTTAAAGTGGCGAAGGTATCCGGCGTCGCTGAATTTGAAGGGACGTTACATGCCAATTGGACGATGCTGATAAAGACAATAAAAAGGGCGAGGGCTGATTTTTTGATGGACATGGGTTTTCTCCAAAATGTAGGTTTCCAAAGATTAAAGACGTTTTCACTGTGGAAATGGTTCCCAATAAAAGAAGACGCTTTATGCCAGCGGCTTCTTTTTATGATCTACATTTTTTAGTGGAGGGCTATGAACCGCATAAATAGGTGAAATATTGACCGGGGCGATATTCAATGTATTCGCCGTCGGGCAATGTTGTGATGCCGAGCGCGATCCAGCGTTGGCTTCCGGGGGCGCTTCCAAGGTGGAGTTTCCACTCGCGGGTAATGGTCTTGGTTCCGGCGGCTTCCATGATTATGGTTCCCTTGCCGGGGCCGCCATGGTTTTCTCCACTATTGTTATCCTGTTGCAGCCAGATGTAATTAAATTTGAGCGGACCATTGGTGGTGATGGTGGCATAAACAATGTGGTTGACGTTTGCCGGGCAGCCGGTGGCCGGGTCGCGTACGACGCTGTAGGTGACTGAGGTGACAGCGTAGTTGGGGCTGCTTGAGCCGGAGACGACAATTTCGGCGTAGAAGGGCGCGCTGTATTGGCCGACGCCAAACGCGGTGTCATCAGGGGTTTGCAGCATCCATTTGGAGGTGTAGGTTGCATCTGCTGTGGGGGCGGTGAGTATAAGTGAGATGGGAACTACTCCCTGCGGTGGTGTCACCTGGGGCAGGTTATACACGTATGAGCCGCCAAGTACATCGCCGTCCCAGAAGACGATCTCGTAACTTGTATCCCAGGTGCAGGAGCTTGTATTTTGGATCTGCCAGGTCTTTGTAAATTGCTCACCGGGGGCATAGATGGTGCCGTCAGGAATGGTTTCGCTGATCAGGCTTGCGCTGGCGCATTTTGATGCGGTTGTATTGGAGGCGGGCAGAGTGGGCGAGGCGGCAGGTGCAAGGGGTGTGAGCGTGGGTGAGAATTGCAGCGGTGTTTGCGTGCCGATGATCGCAGGGATTGCCAGTGTGGGCTGTGCATTTTGCGCGGCAACGGTCAGCGCTACAGCGGTTTGTATGCCTGGTTCCTGGGCAGGGGTTGGTGTGCTTTCTGCTGTGCAGGCTGTGATGATAAAAGATGCGATTACGATCAAAGTGAAGAGTGTGTATTTTATTGTTTTAAACATTTTTTCCTTTCGTGTCTATTATTATACTGTTAAACAGAAACGCCCGGTTTTCCGGGCGCTCTGTTTTTTAATTTCTATTGTTATTTTAATCTTAGGGTTGGTAGGTGATCGTGAGTGTTACCGACCCCGCGTTGCAGGAGATATAGTCTGCTTGACCGTCAGCGTCGGTGGGGCCGGCAGGGTGCAGGCGGATTTGGAAGCGGGCCTTGCCTTCCGTTGTGCGGGTTTGGACAAGGTTTTTTACATCAATCGGTCCGGGGACGGCGTTGAGCAGGGTAATGCCAGTGCCTGCAATGTTATAGTCTGATTGATCGAGCGGCAGGGCGTATTGCACTTCGCCCACCCAAATCCCTCCCAGACTGGTGAATGGGTCTTGCATGGTGGAACAGCTTCCAATTGCCAGTGATGCGTTTTGTATGGTTTTTCCGCTTAAGGCTGAGATGTCAAAACTCATGTAGCCTCTGGCAATATCGTTGGCGGATGTGTCGCCTGCCAGAATTGTGAGGGGTGCGCCAGCCGCCGGCTCGTACAGAGTTCCGCTTTCACTAGCGACTGCATTGAGGACAACCTGTGCAACTGCGGGCGGTAATGTGTTTGTGGCTGTGACGGCGCTTTGTGATTTGATCTGCACATAGAATTTTCCAAACAGCACGCCTGATGCGTCTCTGATTTTCCAGTTTCCTGTGTGATCGCCGGTGGCGGCGGGTGCGGTCAGGTTTACTGAAATATCTATGGTCTGGCCGGGTTGACGTTACTTGTCAAAGCCTGTGTGGATGGACCATTCATGGAGTTGCCGTCAGAAAATACGACGGCGTAGGAAGGGGTCCATGTGCAGGTTCCCGCATTTTTGAGCCGCCAGGTTTTTGTGAAATTTTGTCCCGGGGTCACTATGGCTCCATCGGGATAGGTTACATCTGTAACGAATTGCATTACATTGCAATTCGATGTAGGCGGAACTGCCGGTGTATTGGTTAAGATGGGGATGGGGGTCAATGTGGCGGGGACAGCGGCGGGGGTGAAGGTGGATGTGCTGATCGCGGCGATGGCGGGGGTGGCGCTGAGTAAGGCTTCTATGGTTTGTGCGGCAGCGGTGCTGGCGGTATCTGTGCCATTGGTGCCTGAAGGCAGATTGCACGCGCCGCTGAATAGGGCGAGAATAATAAGCAAATGATAAAGGCGTATGTTATTTTTCATCATTTTTTTTCTCCTTTGTTTGAGAATTATTTTACCGCAAGATATGTTTTGCCTTATCCCCCCGCATTTCCTGCTTGAATCAAAACAGGAGTTGCGAGAACTCCTGTTTGGGTGAATCAGGTTTGCGTTAAGAGAGATGCGTTGTGGTGGATCACGCGGCTTGCACGTGCGCGCCGGCCATCCATAATCCAAGTTGTTCGCGTGTCGCTTTTTTGGCATCCACAATGGTGACGATCTGTCCGCGGTACATCACGGCGATGCGGTCTGAGAGTGCGAGAATTTCATCCAACTCGGCTGAGATCAACAGGACGGCCACATCACGGTCGCGCATTTTTATGATCTCGCCGTGGATGTATTCGATGGAGCCGACATCCAATCCGCGGGTGGGTTGACTGGCGATTACAAGTTTGACTGAGCGACTCAGTTCACGCGCCACAATCACTTTTTGCTGGTTGCCGCCCGACAGTTTTCCCGCACTGACAAAGGAAGATGGCGTGCGGACGTCGAAGGCGCTGATGAGTTTTCGCGCGTTTTCATCGAGTGCTTTGGGCTGCAAGACTCCGTGTTTACTGAATGGCTCATGGTAATAATCGCAGAGCGCCATGTTGTCGGAGATGGAATAGGAAAGTACCAGACCGTGTCGTTGGCGGTCTTCAGGAATATTTGCAAGGCCGGCTTCAGTGATCACCCGGGGAGTTTTACCGGTGATGTCTTTATCAGCAAGTGTGACATGACCTTTTTTGGTTGCGCGTAATCCGCTTAGGGCTTCGGCGAGTTCTGTTTGTCCATTTCCCTGCACACCGGCGATTCCCAATACTTCACCGGCTCTTACTTCAAAGGAAACACCGCGCACTGCCGGGTAATCACGAACATCGTCAACATGCAGGTCTTTTACGGTCAACATGGCTTCCTTGGGGACAGCCTGTTTTTTGATAATGACCAGATTAACTTCGCGCCCGACCATCATGGTCGCAAGTTTTTCGGAGGTTGTGTTTTTTGGCAATACAGTTCCAACGGTTTTGCCGGCGCGCATGACCGTGATGCGGTCTGCGATGGCGAGAACTTCTTTTAGTTTGTGGGTGATGAAAATGATCGAGACGCCGCGTGCTGTCAGGTCACGCATGATGCGGAAGAGGTCGTCGGCTTCCTGCGGAGTCAGCACGGCAGTGGGTTCATCCAGGATCACAATTTTTGCATCGCGATAGAGCGTCTTTACGATCTCAACCCGTTGTTGGGTTCCAACCGGAAGTTGACCAACGAGCGAAGTTGGGTCAACTTCCAATCCGTATTGTGAGGAAAGGTCGGTAATTTTTGCTGCAACAGCTTTCTGGTCAAGCATTCCGTTTTTGACGGTTTCATCGCCGAGCATGATATTTTCTGCCACGGTGAAGACCGGAATGAGCATGAAGTGTTGATGTACCATGCCAATGCCGAGCTTGATCGAGTCGTTGGGTGAGTTGATGACGGCCGGTTTCCCGTTGACGAATATCTCGCCTTTATCGGGATTATGCAGGCCGTAGATCAGGTTCATTAAAGTACTTTTGCCTGCGCCGTTCTCTCCGAGCAGGGCATGGATCTCGCCTTTGCGCAAATCAAAATTAATATTGTCGTTGGCGAGTACGCCGGGGAATTGTTTTGTGATTCCTCTGGCTTCAAGAACGATCTCATCCGAAAGGGTGTGTGGGGTTTCAGTCATGATGCGCCTCTTATTTCTCGTATGCAACACCATCAGCTGCGGGCGGAGTGGTTCTGCCGATGATGCCCGTGAGGATGATCATTGTAAGAATATAGGGTGTGAGACCTACAATGTAGGATTCTTGAAGGAAGGATAACTGCGGAGGAATGACATCGCGGAAGATTTGCATGTTGATCAGCAAGGCCTGTGATGCGCCAAAAACGAGCGCGGCAGCCCAGGCTCCGATGGGTGTCCAGTTGCCGAAGATCATGGCGGCGAGTGAAATGAAACCGCGTCCATTGGTTAGCAAAGGTTCAAAGGATGGAACTGATTCGATGGTGAAATATGCGCCTGCCAGACCAGCGAACATGCCGCCAATCACTACATTGGCATATCGCATTTTTATAACATTAATGCCGACGGTGTCTGCCGCTCTTGGATGTTCACCCACGGCGCGCGTGCGTAATCCCCAGCGTGTGTTAAACAGAATGTAGTGGGAAATAAAGACAAGCAGAATGGCCGCAATTGCAATTGGTTTTTGATCGAATACACGGTTGATGGCTTGTACATTTTCCAAACACACTGCAGATGTGCCGCAGAGCGGGGTGAATAATTCAGTAATCGGAACGTGGATGGTGGGCAATACACCGGGAGAACTGGGGACAGTGCCTCCGAATACGCTGCCTTTTCCAAAGAATAACTGGCGATTCAAAAAGCCAGTCAGCCCCACTGCCAAAATGTTAATGACGGTTCCGCCGATGATCTGGTCTACTTTAAATGTGATCGAGAGCGCCGCGTGGAGCAGTGCCATTAATCCACCGGTGATAATGGCAAAGAAAACACCGAGCGTAATGCTGATCCCGGCAGACAAGCCATAGATTTGAAACATGTAAATGCCGCCCAGCCAGCCAAAGAAAGCGGCAGTAAGCATCATGCCTTCGATACCGATATTAACCACGCCTGCGCGTTCGCAATAGACCCCGGAAAGCGCGCCTAGTGTTAAAGGGGTGGCAACGGCGATGGTGGTCGCCAGCATACTGGTGATGATCAGCAGCGGGGTTTGTCTTGTCTGTCCGACATAGACCACCGTGCCAATGAGAATGGTAATAATTAGAGCGATGAAGCCAAAACGTTTCCAGTCCATGTTCGTCTCCTAGCCTCCCCAACCACGGGTGAGGACAACGCGCTCGCCTCTGGATTTAATACGATAGATATAGCGCACAATGGCATCTGCTGCCACAAAGAGCAGGATCAATGCTTGCAGCATGGATATTAAATCCACGGGTAGTTGAGTCAGGAATTGCATACGGGTGGCTCCATTGCGCATGGCAGCAAATAGAAAGGCCGCCAACACAACCCCCAGTGGATGGGATTTCCCAAGCAGGGCAATTGCAATGGCATCATACCCGTAGCCGATTGAGAACCCGAGTTCATGCCGATAGTTTAATCCAGTGACTTCGATCGAGCCTGCCAGCCCCGCCAGCATACCTGAAAGCGCCATGGTGAGAATGATCGTGCGCTTTACATTGATCCCCGCATATTTGGCCGCATCCGGGTTTAAACCCACAGTGCGAATTTCAAAGCCGAGTGTGGTTTTATTTAACACCCACCAGACCAGGAAAGCGATCAGCAGAGCCAGTACAAATCCCCAGTGAACCCGCAACCCGTCAAAGATCGGAGGGATGCGCGCGCTTTCTGCGATCAACGGCGTACGGGCAATGACATTCGTCGGGCTTGGATCTTTCATAATGCCATTGAGCAGAAAGGAGGTTGTATTCAACGCGATATAGTTCATCATGATCGTGTTGATCACTTCATGTCCGCCGGTGTATGCCTTAAGCGCACCCACGATACCCGCCCAAAGACCGCCCATTAACATGCCAAAGAGGACAGCCAAAGGGATGTGGACGATGGCAGGCAGGTCGTAGCCAAGCCATTGGGGCAGAGCATAGCCGATCAAGGCTGAAAAAACAGCGCCGACGGCCAATTGACCTTCCGCGCCGATGTTGAACAGACCGCCTTTAAATCCCAACGCAACTGCCAGACCGGCGAAAATATACGGCGTGGCCCAGATTGCCGTTTCACTTAAAGCCTTTTTTGAGCCAAGTGACCCCTCGATCAATCCCATATACGCTTCAAATGGATTCCCACCCACCATTTTAATGATCACGCCGCCGATCACAACTGCGGTGAAAATGGCTAAAAATGGGACCAGTGTTGCATCCAGGATCGATTGTAGTATTTTTTTGCCTCGCGAAATTGACTGCTTTTCTGATTGCATCCTTCGCTCCAGTGGAACTTGTGAATTATGGAAAGATTATATCAAACAAGTCTTTTCTTTCTTGAAAATCAAGCTCGCTTAAAACGGTTTCACCGTTTTTTATGGATATTCTTTTTTAAACCACAAAGGAAAAAACAAAAACACCCCTTATGCAACCTGTGCAGTTCTTCATAGTAAGGGTTTTTCTGCCGGAGACGGAAGACCCCTTAAAACGAAAAGGGAAAGAGGCCTAAACCTCTTTCCCTTTTTTATTACAGGTAAAACTAAAACTTAGGGTTTGGCAGGAGCAACACCAGTTGTGATGGAACCATCAAGCAAACCAGCGTTGATCTCTTCCATGGCGGCCTTGACTTCGTCAGAAACTGCGCCATCAAGATCGTGGTAAGGGGCATAACCAGCGGAACCAGTGTAGTTACCGGCAGCAATTGAACCATCTTTCGCCTGAGCAACCAATTCAGCAACACCAGGGACGATGAGTTTCATCGCGCTGGAGAGCATCTGAGGAGCAGCTTCGGGCAGGGTCAGGTATTGATCGGCATCCACGCCAATGGCGTACTTGCCAGCCTGAGCGGCGGCGGTGATGGCGCCGTTACCGGTCAAACCACCGCAACCAAAGACTGCATCTGCGCCGTTGTCCATCATGGCTTTGGCGGTCTGAGCGCCCCATTCAGGATCGGTGAAAGTCTTATCGAAACCCACATCGCTGTGGTACACAACTTGAACTTCGGTGGTGGTGCTGTTCATGCCATCGGCATAAAGGGCGCCGGCTTTGTAGCCGTCACCATAGCGCCACACGGGAGGAACCACATCGGTACCGCAAACGGCGCCAATGACATGGCTCTCAGACATCATCGCGGCGAGAGCGCCAACGAGGAAGCCAGCCTGATCTTCAGGGAAGTTCAAACCGGTCACATTGGCTGAATCGTCAGCGGTATCTTCTGTGAACTGCCAGGCCTGGAACTGATCGACACCGATGAATTTAACATCAGGGTAGGTCACGCCAGCGGCAAGAGTAGCTTCACCGAGACCGAAACCAACGGTTACGACCACATCAAAGCCGGCATCACCAAAGGTGGCGATATTCTTGGCGTAGTCTTTGGCATCAGCGGTTTCAATGAATTGAACCAAATCAGCCGAGCCATCAACCTGAGACTGTTGAACGCCTTCCCAGGCAGACTGGTTGAAGGACTTATCATTGACTTTACCCACATCGGTCACGAGACCCACGCAGAAGACTTCTTCCTTAACACAATCGTCAAGAGTTACTTCGGCGACAGGCGCTTCGGTAGCAGCAGCGACAGGGGCTTCAGTAGCGCCAGCAGCTGGGGCTTCAGTGGCAGGGGCGCCACAGGCCGCGAGGATCATCGAAGCGACGATCAACAGGGCCATAACAAAGTATAGCTTTTCATTTTTTCTTCTCCTAGAAGAGTAAGGGTTTTACGGCATTCTGCCTGAAAAGCAGAGCCTTACGACTCGGCAAGTATACGTCTTATTTTTTTATTGTGCAAGCCTGAACAACTTTACGGCCTCTCAAAAGACACACCCGTCTTGATTTCCCCGTTTTGCAGCGCAAAAAGTAAATTATCCATTTCCAGAGTCAGGCTTTCTGGGAAAATCCCCTGAAGCGGCACATACTCAATTTGACTCAAATCAGGCTGATAGGAATCTCCACTCTTCAGCAGACGCATCATATTCTGGACCTCGAAACGGGCACGCCCAAAAATAGAGGTGACTACGTGAGAGCCTGATTCTGCCAAAACCGCACCCTGATCCCGTTCTGTACCAATCGCATTCACCGCAGATTGGTCCGCCGCACGCAATGCCCCCTGACCCGTGGCGCCGCCCGCCGCAAAGATCACATCTGCTCCGCGTTGAATTAATTCCTGCGCCGTGTCGTAGCCCCAGGCCTCATCAATGAATAGATTTTCGCGATCCCCATTCTCACGATAGATCACCAGCGCTTTTACATTTCTGCCGGTCAGCGAATTGGCGAACAGCGCACCTGCGCGGAATCCCTCGCAGTATCTCCAGACTGAATCAATGCCTGATGTCTCACATACCGCACCGATGACCTGCGTCTCTGAAATTCGCGCTGCCAATGCTCCGGCGGCGAATCCCATTTGATCTTCCGCAAATGTGACGGGAATAATATTCGGGCGCACTTCTTCATGCGGTTGATTCATGCCGACGAAAACAGTATCAGGATACAGGTCAGCACTGCGCAGCGTTTCTTCGTTCAAGCCAATGCCGGTGGTGAGAATTACGTCATAGCCTTTTTCGGCGAAGTAGGCGATATTCTTTTCGTAATCGCGCGTGTCTATGGAATCAATATAATCAATGTGGTCAACATCGCCATTTAATTTGGCATCTTCCAGCCCTGCCCAGGTATTTTGATTAATGCCGTGATCGTCAATGCCCAGTGTGTCTGTTACCAGCCCCGCACAAAAGACATCTTTGCGAAAACAATCTGACGATTGCGCGCAGGCGGGGAGGCCTAGCGCTGCAATCGTCAGAATAAACCAATGTACCCCAATTCGTAATTGATCCTTCATTATTTATCCTTGCACTATTTCACTGCTTCTCCATGTTTTACGCCGAGCATTAGCCATAACGCGATCAGCATAAATCCGGGCGCGATCAGCATGATGATGTTGTAGTTGTTATTCGTGAGCCCGATCGCCCAGCCGTTGAGGTTGGGACCGATGATCGCAGAGAAGGTGGAGAATAAATAATATAAACCGGTGAATGTGCCGATGCGTGCCGCGCTGGTTAAATCCACGATCATGGGCAGGGAGTTGATATTGACAAAAGCCCAGGCTGCGCCTGCGAAGATGAGCAGTACGCCCGCGAGGGTGAGCATACGCGGGCCGCCTTCCACCAGTGGAATTCCCACCAGCGGCAGGGGTGCAATACTGGTCAGCAGGGCGCTGGCAGGTGTGACGTAAAGCAGTACAAGGATGATGGAAATAATGATCAAGCCCATGGAAATTGTGTTGCGCCGTCCGATCTTGCCGGCGATGCACCCGGATGGGATGGCGAACAATACAAAGAACAGGGGGAGCACCGAGAGTAATGTTGCGCCGTCACCTACAGACAGGCCAAGGTGATTTTTTGCATAGAGCGTGAAGAATGTATCCACGGCTGAAAAACCGATGAACCAGAAGAAGATGGCGAACAGGATGCGTAGTCCGCTTTTGTCTTCGTTGGTGAACACTTCGCGCAAGCTCTCCAACATGCCCGGCTGACTTTCTGCCTGACCATATTCTTTTGGCTCTTCAATAAAGAGATATACAACCAGCGCAGAAATTAAAACAAGACCTGATCCAAGCCAGAAGGGAAAGTTGGGACTCATCTTATAGAGTAAGCCGCCTGTTTGGAGGGCGATGATCGTGCCAATACCGCCCATAAAAATTAATGATGCCATTTGCCTGTGAGCGGAATTCTGAAGGTGTGATATCGGGCATGAGCGCGATGATCGGTGTGCGCCAAAATGCCGCGCTTAATAACAAGGTGCTGGTACAGGCTACAAACAAGGGCAGCGCTGCGGGCAATGGGATCAACCCGAATGCAACAGCGGTGATGGGCGCACCGATCAACAGGAAGGGAATGCGCCGCCCCAGTGGAGAGCGTAATTTATCAGACCATGCGCCAACGGGCGGCTGAATAAAGAGCGCGGCGATGTTATCCAGCGTCATGAAGAAGCCGACGACGATGGGCGAGAGTCCGAATTTTTCTGAAAGAAAGATGGGGACAAAAGCGTTATACACGCCCCAGACGACACTTAATCCAAAAAACCAAAGCCGAGCAGGAAGGTTTTGCCGTAGTTCAATCTTGTTGCCATGTTTTCCTCCGTTGGTGTAAGGGATATAGGGTTTGTGATGTTTATGAGGGTTATGAGGTCGAAAGTCTAAGGTCGAAGGTCGGGTGTCGAACGTTACACGTCTGTTGATTTGTGCTTTTTACTTCTCACTTCTCATTCTTCATCACTTGTTTCTCGCACTTCACGTTCTTCTTCATTCTTTAGTTTTTCAAGAAACTTCTTATCTTCTTTGCTCAGGTCTGCTTTTTCGAGCATGTCGGGTCTTTTTTTATATGTGCGTAATAAAGCCTGTTCACGACGCCATTTATCAATTTTTGCGTGAGCGCCTGAAAGCAGGACTTCGGGAATTTTCCAGCCGCGAAATTCAGGCGGACGTGTGTAATGCGGATATTCGAGCAGTCCCATGGCGTGTGAGTCATCCTGTGCGCCGGTGGGATCACCAAGAACATCAGGCTGCAGGCGCGAGATCGAGTCGATCATGATAAGGGCGGGCAATTCTCCGCCGGTCAATACATAATCACCGATGGAAATTTCATCGGTCACGAGGTGTTCGCGGATGCGCTCATCGAAGCCTTCATAGCGGCCGCAGATCAAAACAATGCGATCGTGTTGTGAAAGTTCCTGGGCGATGCTTTGGTTAAAGACACGTCCCTGCGGGGTGAGCAAAATGATTGGAATGTTTACATCCTGAGCGGAAGCCTCGCGTTCTTCGAGGCTGTCGTCGAAGGAGGCATCGACTCCCAAAACGGATTCAATGGCTTCGAAGATCGGCTCGGGCTTCATCACCATTCCACCGCCGCCGCCGTACGGGGTGTCATCGGTCATGTGATGTTTGTCGTGGGTATAATCGCGGATGTTGTGGACACGCACTGTGATCAATCCCCGTTCACGGGCGCGTTTGATAATACTGGTATCAATGTAAGAAGGGAATACTTCGGGCAGGAGAGTGAAAACCTCAAATTGCATAAAGGGATTTTAGCATATTAATAGGGAATATCTTTTTTCAGACATGCGTGTTTTACTACCGAAGCATCAAATCATCAAATCATTCCGGAGTCTTTCGTGAACAACTATATCGCCCTCGTTATTACCTTTGCTCTTTCAATGTTGTTTTTACGTTCGATGGATTACATTGCCCAGCGCGGTTGGATGGACAGTAAACTCAGCCGCAAGGTTATTCATATTGGTACAGGACCTTTGTTCGTGCTGTGCTGGTTTCTCTTCCGCGATACGCCAGATGCGCGCTGGCTGGCGGCGCTGGTGCCATTTGCGATCACGCTGCAATTCGCATTGATCGGTTTTGGCGTGATAAAAGATGAAGCGTCTGTTAAAGCCATGTCGCGCACGGGCGATCCCAGAGAAATTTTACGCGGCCCGCTTTATTACGGCATCATGTTCGTGGTGTTAACTGTGGTCTATTGGAAGGATTCTCCGGTGGGTATTATTGCGTTGATGATGATGTGCGGCGGCGATGGCATTGCCGATATTATCGGACGTCAGATCAAATCTGCAAAACTTCCGTGGAGCAAGGAGAAATCCATCGCGGGCACGATCAGCGTTTTTGCGGGCGGCTGGGTGTTTGCGGCTGCACTTATTTTTATTTATGTAATCGCGGGAATTTTTAGCGGCCCGTTTACCAATTATCTTTTTCCGATCACACTCATTGCGCTCGCGGGCGCATTGGTTGAGTCATTGCATTACAAAGATATTGATAACGTAACCATGACCCTCGCTTCGGCTTTGATCGGCGGATTGTTCTTTTAAATAATTCTCTACCGTACAAATCCATCGCTGCAGATTTACCTTACAGGCACTATGTCGCTAATTTACACGGATTTTTTTCTTGAATTTGCGAAAATCTGTGTAACACCGCACTCCCGAAAATACATCGGGACGATGTGGCGCGCGGCGCAAGTGTTCGCGGCGAAAACGGGTCTAATAAGATGAAGTAATTTCAAGGCAGCAACTTGAGTTAAATAAAAAAATCAGTCTTGAGTTAGGCAGTAAGGATACCCTGCTATCTCAAGACTGATTACTGATTACTGATTACTGATTACTGATTACTGATTACTGATTACTGATTACTGATTACTGTTCTTCTTCCTCTTTTTTCAAGATCATCACCTTATAGGCTTCGGCAAAGTCGAGTCCTTTTTCCCTGCCTTCATCTTTTGCCCAGCTATAGATCCATTTATCAACATCGTGCGTATCTGACTGGCTGATATGTTTTTTCAGCGCTTCGATTTTCAGGTCAATGGTTTCGCTGATATCAACCCACGTATCGGATTTTTCAGCGCCGTGGATGTACAGCCGTTTGACGTTGTGCGGTTCATACCCCGCTGTGAGCAGGTCGGTGAACATCAACCGGGTCCCAGCGGACGGGAAGACCGCGTAGGTGGCGGCTTCGGCGGCGGCGCGATGGTCAGGGTGATTGATATATTCATTGCCGTAGAACCAGCCCGAAGGGTCGCCTGATACGACGACATCCGGTTTGTGAATGCGGATGAGGCGGGTCAAATCTTTTCTTAAGGCAAGGCTTGCGACGAGTTCTCCATCTGGATAGCGCAGGAAAACAGTTTCATGAATCCCGAGTGTGTGGTTTGCCTGCAACTGCTCGGCTTCGCGTAATTTCGCCAGCACTGGTTTGTAGTCTGCGCCTTTGGTGACATCATTGGAACCCGAGTCGCCGCTGGTGATGAGCACGGAGATGACTTTGCATCCTGCTTTGACCCATTTTGCGAGTGTGCCCGCGATTGAAAATTCCTGATCGTCAGGGTGCGCTTGAATGGACATTGCAATTTTTGGGAGATATTCTTTTTCGTTGGTCATCATTGCATTTTACCTGATAAGAATCAAGAGAGCCGGAATCGCCTATTCCGGCTCTCTTTCACAAAGGAGGAGAAGAGAAATCACCTTACTCCCGTAACTTTATCACTGAACCGCAAAAACTACTTGACGCCCGCCCTACGTTTGACCGTTGATTGCGCAACGATAAAAATTCTCTCCATGCGGTTAACGATAGCGTGAAGAGAAATATTGGCCCACCTGCGCCAGCAGACGTGAGCGGCCCAGGTGTGAAGAAAAATTGTGGTTGGCTTTTGGAATAAAGGATACTTCAACCACTTTTTTTTCCATTAATTTTTTTACCGTCTTTCCGGCGCCTTCGATCAATAATTGATATCCCGGGTCAGATTCTGAAATAAAGAATCGAATGGCGACCCCTTTTTTTGAGATCAGTTCAAGGTCTAATGCCAGGTCTTCAACATCCCGGGCGCCCATTAATCTTCTGAGGCGATTGACGAGCGGTTTAAAGATGGCAATGATTTTTAACTCCAGCACCATGGGCAGGGTTTTAAGAATATGCTTAATATTTTTCTCGCCTCTTAATAACTGCTTCCACCGATCTTTTTTCCACATCGATTGACGGTACGCGCCCCAGTCCATGTAATATTCGGCGGGTGAGGCATCCAGTGACATGCCTTCCCGCCAGTGAAACGTCAACGGGTTGACGGGGATGATTTCCTGAATGGAATCATCATCCAGGTGCAGCGCTGTTTGAAAAGACGCATACGCGCCGGAGCATAACCCCATGGGGATGATTTCCTGCACGCCAAAGGTATCTTTCAAATATTGAATGGCATCCCGAATATTTTCCAGCGCTTCAGGCAGATAGGGGTCATTTTCCTTTGCGGGATTTGGATGAACGCTGTCGCCCAACCCCAGAAAGTCCATGCGCATCACACGAAAACCCATCGACAATAATTGACGGGTAATATAAATATAATTTCGATTGGGTCCGATGCGATGTACCGAACCCGCATTCAGCAGCAGAATGGTGGGCTTTCTCTCACCGTCGCGCAGCAAAGGCTGGCTAAAGATCCCAAACAATGTTTCGTTGGAAAATCGGCAGATCGTTTCGGCCACGGGGAAGCCCCCGCCAGCATCCATGCTTTCTTTGGCCGAGGAGCCATAGGTGTAACAATCAAAACGGGTTTCCTGATGATGTTCCAATGCAAGGAAGGGCGTTCTGCTGATCTCTTTTTTTTCAACTGAAATATTCAACAGACAATCCGTGATCTGTTGAATGGCATCAAGCGGAACCCGGCTGTGATGCGGCAAACTCATCATATCTGCGTAGCCCGGCAGGCTGGTATGTTGAAAATTCTTAAGCGTGGAAGACCAGCGTTCGATCAACTCATTCGGGACCGGCATATCCGGGCCGTTGAATAAGCGCACATGTTTTGCTTTTTGCGGATTGATCTGCCCGAGTGAAATGGATGTGATCTCATTCATGGTTTCACGGGTGATTAAGAACCCGCCGCCTTCCAGCGAGGAGCTGTCAACATCCAAACCGGCATTCTCTCCCGTTTTCTGTAGTGCCAGCATTTCGCGGATATAGCGCCGTCCTTCCACCACCGGAACCCAACATAACAACGCTTCCAACTCCAGAGTTTCGGCAAGTGTGGCGGCCAGCGTTGCTCCCATGCGCAAGCCCACCAGACTAATGTGTTCGACGCCGCGCTGTTTTACAAATTCGTAGGCATGTTCAATACTTTGAGCCAATTTTTCATCCGGTCGGGGTCGGTATCCAAACCGGATGAGTCGCCAACTCCCTGATATTCGATCCTGAAAACTGTGAGACCGGCTTCAGCCAGCCCGCCTGCCAGGTGACGTAATCCGCGATAGGAATTAATGAATTCATGCCCCACAGGCGGACAAATGATCACAGCGTGGTTTGTTGGCTTCTCAGGCAGATGACACCAGGAAAGTAAAACATCCCTGCCGGATTCGATGTAAAAGGGATACGTTGGATCGTTGAACTGTTTGTGTTGTTCTGCATAAGATAAAAATCAATCGAATTAAAATTTTTATGAATTCCCGTGTATTTGCCGCCCACATAAATATTTGTGGAATTTCAGAGGCGTGACTTGCAGGCTTTAACTTGACCAGTCTCGGCTCGCCGGGCATCAGGTGAAAATAATTATCGTCAGGAAGGAAGCCTTCACATTCAATTTGTATGGCATGTAAAAAACGATCTGACAAAATGGACAGCTGGTATCCATCATCCTTCCACCACGCCGCGGCTTCGATCTCCGCCTGTATATGCGGAAATGTTTTTTTTAGAGGAAAATGAAACTGCTGACAAATGATCTCCCCGGCGCTGTTTTTCAAGCTGCCACAGGCGACATCGTGTTTGGGCGGACCGAAACGATATGCATAGGCAGTATCATAAAAACCACCCAGAAGTTCCTCGGCGTGGATGGTGATGCTTGAATGCGGCGCAATCGATATTTCTTTGGCAGCTCTGGCAACGGTCACGTTTTCATTTTGCAGCATGCGGAATTCGAGCAGACCTGTAAATGGACGCGGGGATTCGTTTATCGCGTGTAGGTGCAGCCCTTGCAGTCCTTCATCTGTAATTACCAGACTGATTGGCTGCAATGTGCGCTTTAAATAGTAATAGGCTGCTTTGGGAGCATTGTCACTGTCCACCACGCCCCAGCCTGCACCGGGCAGTAAATCTTTATAGAACCAAACCAATCCGCCGCCGCAATTGCTATTGGACGAACGCCATTCGGAAAAAACCTGATTCATCATTTCACCGCTTGCAATGCGGGCAAGCAGAAGATAACGGGCTGTGTCGGTATTTTTTAATTCATCTGGATCAACGTCAAATAGTTCACGCAAATAATGATCGCGGACATCTTCAAAGTCCCAGTCAGAGCCGTTATCTTTTGGGACACCACTCTTCCACAAGGGTTGATTGGATGTGAGATCCAAGTCGCCCAATAACTTTATGATGGTCTTGTCTTCGGGGACATTTGCGAACCCCAGACATTCAGATGCAAATTTCACATCTGCGCGGCGTGTATCTTGAATATCTCTTCGATATGCGCCAACACCGTAATAATGGGTGACTCCCTCGCTTGTGTAAAACGGAAGTGTTCCTTCGCTCGGTGTAGATGGAACGTAAACTGAATTTTCGTGAAGTTGATGAACCAATTCAGGTAATTCTGCTCCAAACCATTTGTTACGCCAGTATTCTTCCGGGATTCCCATCATCGCGGCTTGTTGTTCTATTTCATTGTTGCCGCAATAGATGACAATACATGGGTGAGCGCTCAATCGCTTTAATTGATAAGTGACTTCACTTGTGATGTTTTCATGAAAGGCTTCGTCTGTAACCGGATAGTCCATATTGGAGAACATGAAATCCTGCCAAATCATGATTCCCAACTCGTCGCATAGATTGTAGAACTCATCCTGTTCATAGATCATGGTTCCGCTGATGCGCAGCATGTTCATGCCAGCGTCGCGGGCGAGGGCCAATGCGAGACGTAAATCGTCGGTTGTTCCGGTTAGAGAGATCAGGTCGTTGACTGTCCATACGGCGCCGCGGGCGAAGATGGATTGCCCATTTATTTGCAACTGAAATAAATGATCGTTTCGGTTTAGTTTTACATCCCGAAATCCAAGTTGACCGTTTTGTAGAACTTGTTCTTTGCCGTCAAATTGAATGGATAAGCTGTATTGATATAGTTTTGGGTTACCGTGTGTGTGCGGATTCCAGGTTTGGATCTGCGGAATGATAAGTTTTTCGTCAATGTGGATGTGTTTGTCTTGCGTTGTTCCTGAGAACAAAATATGCTTTTTATTGTTGATCTCAAAGATGATTTCACAGGATTGGGATTTATAAAAACTAAAATCCACTTTTATTTTTATGTGACCGTCAGTTTGATTCGCCCACGGTTGCAGGCTCAGATCATTAAGTTTTACCGTCTCCGCAGACTCGAGACGAATACCTTTCCACGGGCCGATCGGTTTGGCGGATGATGCCCAGCCGGAGATGTATCCCAGCAGACTGGTGCGAAACCAGCGCAGGTTTTGCTGCTCCACCAATCTTGTTTTCCATTTGGGGCGGGACTTTTTTTCTTTGAGCGCATTGGCGAGGGAACGAAAGCAGATGACCAGTTGATCTCTTTTCCTGCAATCTTTCTGAAATATCCACGCGATATTGCAAAAACATATTGCGCGCATTTAAGATAAGGACACCGTTAAGCCAGATATCTGCCAAAGTTGCCAGACCGTCGAATACAAGTTCATGCTGATTGGCGTGCGTTTCTGGAAGATCGAAATCGGTGGAATACCACCAGTCATATTCGTCGAGATCAGAGATGGATTCGAGGGGGAGTGGAGAGAGTCAACCAGCAGCTGGGCAACTGTGCCGGGAACGGTGGCAGGTAACGGCGGAGTCGGATGCGTGGTTTTCATCCAGTCAGGATTTTCATGCTGACCGGATTGTGTCTTTTGTATCCGCCACTGCTTTGATAATTCCATCATAAATTAATTGTAGAGGTTGCGTAGCATGTCCATGGCAGTTTGCCAGGATTGCCCCATTTTTTCAAGCGATGAAAGATCGAGCGGTTTCTTTTTGCTGACGGCTCTTGCGAGTTGAAATTGAATTGTCTTGGCGCTGGTGGATAGTTCGTTGAAAATTTCAATCGTGCCGCTGAGACCTGTCTGTCCGTTTTGCTCAAGCCATTGCAAATAAGTTTTTGATAACTCGTAGCAGCGCCAAATTGACGCAGGGTGACGAAGGAATATTGATGGAAGGTTTCCATCGGTTCGCCGGTCAGCCAGTCGACATCTTTTGTGAGGCGGGTGGTGAACGTGTCAAATGGATTTTTGTTGGCAATAATTTTAGTTGGCGGCGCAAAAGATTGATGGAGGTTTCCAATAGCTGAGCCTGCGTTTTTTTGTTTTCCCAAACTTTTACGAATTCAACATACGGCGGCAGATAAATATCATCCTGCATGTGCAGGCGGAAGAGATGAGTAAAATCATTTCCGTTAAGATTGTAAAATCCCTGATTATGAAAATAACCAAGATGATTGTTTTCAACATCGATCTCAACAATGGCGATGGTTGTTTTTGTGTGGGCGGTTTGATACGCGGTGCCATGCGTGTCTGGTAAATAAAAAGAATCCACTTCAACCAGCACAGGCCTGCCGAGCGTTACCTGTTCTTCGACATGCTCGATAAGCGATTTCCAAATGGCGAGCTCCTGCACATCCAAGCCGTAGAGTTCGTAAAGATCGGCCAGCGGAAATTTAAAGAATGTCCACTGGTCGCCTTCAAAGTCGATTGCCAATGTGAACGGCAGCGCGGCGATTGGCTCATGCCCCAGCGCGTGCAATAGCTCGATCCATAGATCGGTGTAGCAATTTGTTTCCGCCCAAATTCGATCTGGTCCGTGAATCAGATGACGTGAATAGGTTTGCGGAGCTACCTGCAAAATGGATTTTTTCATAATCCCAAAAGGTTTTTGGTTGCGGCGGGCCAGGTCTTTGGATCGAAGCCAAACTTTTTAAACAAAGCGAGTGCAGTGCGTTCCAGACCAAATCCAACACAGGCGGTGTGCGCAAGTTCGCCGCTTTGCAACTTAATATTAAATGGATGGCTGAAGTGATCCAAATGATAATTGCTCGAAGCGATGGCGGTTGGTTTTTCTTCACTGGTGATGGCAACCACCAACTCATATTTTAATTCCTGTTCACGCTGCGAAACGACCATGGCACGTCCGCCGCGGCCAAAGAAGGGATCATTGGCAAGCGCGGGTTTTGCATCAAGTTCGAGTGCGCGCAGCATTTCTTCGCCTTTTTTGAGCCAGTTATCGCGGTGAGCCAATGCCTGTTCGGGCGTGCCCATGCGCACAAATTCATGCATACGAAAAGTTTGCATACGCGCGGGGTCATTCGATGGTTCGTGCCTGAATGCAAAACCAACCAGATCAACCAGCCGTCCATTTTCAGAAAGCACGCTATCTTTGGCGGTGGGGTAGAGCGGGTAACAGATGGCAGGCGTCAACATTAGTGCGGTCGGCCCGAGGTCGCCTGTCCATTCTTCGCCGTCCTGGATTTTTCTCAACATTTCCAAATGATCTTTTTCTTTTCCATAAAAACTGTGGATGGAACCGATCAGATCGGGGAATGATTCAATGTGCGTTGTTTTTAAATAATTCGCGCGGGTGATGACAGGTGGAAAGCGCATCACCTCTGGACCGAGCGCCTGCCCCTCTTTTCTGACATATTCATCAAACGTTTGGATGACATGCTCGAAAACTCCGCTGCGCCCATACACGCCCGGCGCGCCTGATTCGATCAACAAACCGGCGGCGATCAATTCTTTTTGATAGCGTTCCTGTATATCATCCAGATGGTCGTGTGTGTGTGACATGGTTAATCTCCACGGTGCATGTGAAGCAGGGTTGCGTTGTGATTCATAATGCGGTCATTGTTGACCATTAATGACGCGCCATACGCATCGCGCAAATGACGGCTGAGACTGTATTTTGTGTCGTTGCGATAGCCCGCGATGCCGCAGATCAGCAAACTGCGGCTGACAATCTCAATGATCAACGTGGAGCAGGAAATTTTCCAGGTTGTTTATTTTGACAGAGAAGCTAAAACTATCCAGCCCGTCGGTATTGTTCTCGCTCAATAACTGTTGATACTGCAAAGCGCAGCCATGCACGTTGTTCCGCATTTCCTGCAAGATCGAGTGGACTTCGGCCAGTCGCAGCGAAGCAGTTTGCGGCGCGTTGGGATTCTTCTTCATCATATCCCGCACGAACGCGCGCGCCATGTTGACCGAGTCTGTGGCAATGCCGAGCCAGAGTGATCCCCAGAGAATATGCGCGGTGGGGTGCATACTGTGGCTCAGCACCTCAGCGAACGGGGTTGGGATGATCTGATTTATATTCCCGTGGGCTTTGACAATAAAGCCTTCACTGCATGTTCCTCTGAAACCCATCGTGTCCCAACTCATGGTGGGTTCCAATTCGTAATCGGTCTTCCTTAAAACAACATGCACCTGATCGTTTGCAGGTGCATCGGGTGAACGGCGAGATGTAATGAAGAGATCATCTGCTTCGGAGCCATAGGAAATAACGGGTGCATTTTTGGTGAGGGTAAATGTATCGCCTTCCACTTCCACAGCGCAAATGCTGGAGCGCAAGTCTCCGCCAATGCCCATTTCTGTGGTCGCGGATGCCAGCAGTCGTTGACCTGCGGCAACTTGTTTTAAATAATCTCTGAAGTGATTGTTGGTGAGTCCGTGGTGGGTTGCGCAGGCTACTTGAATTTGATGCATGGCGAAGATCATGGCTGTGGATCCGCAATATTGCCCCAGCGTTTCACAGAGTCTGCCGACCTGGCTGATGTTTAACCCCATGCCGCCCAGGTCTTGCGGGATGTATGCGCCCATCAATCCCAATTTCTTGAGAGCGTCCATGCTTTCACGTGGAAAACGCGCCTTCGCATCCACGTCTGCGGCGTTGGGCCGCATCACTTCTTCGCCGATTTTTTGCACTTCCTGTAATAATTTATCAAATGCAGGTTGTTCGATCCCGGTCTGGTCAAGATGCTCCATTGCTTTTTCTCCAGTACGATCAATGATTGGAATTTTTTAATTGTTCAACCACCCCGATGATAGAGTTAATGCTTCCGAATGTTTTGCGCCCCAGCAGGCTGTCTGGAATTTCAATATCAAATTCCTCTTCGAGGGTCAGCATCACGCCGACTGTGGCGAGAGAGGTCAGCCCCGCATTATAGAGATCGCTGGTATCTTCCAGTTGATCGACCGGAGTGGAAAGGCGGCCATGTTTTATTAAAATTTCACGCACTTTTTCGCTGTACATAAAATCTCCAGATTAATTTTTGATTAATGTTTCGTATTTTACTCTAATTTATTTGATTAGCTGATGACTTTTTGGGATTTGTTATTTTAATGTTATGCTCGGTTTTATGGATGTTGTGAAAGTTTTATTGCTTTCAGATTTACTGATTACACCGCCCATTTTTTCTTTGCCTTTATGTTTTGTTTTAGAATCGAGAGAGCCGGGATCGCCTATCCCGGCTCTCTTTCACAAAGGAGGAGAAGAGAAATCACTTTACTCCCGTAACTTTATCACCGACCTGCAAAAGCTACTTGACGCCCGCCCTACGCTTAACCGTTGATTGCGCAACGACCAACATTTTTGTAAGCAGCACGGACCACCTGATCCCGTGGAAGGGAAGAAACATCAGCTTGCCGCATGACCGATAAGTTTTTCTATCGTTTGCACAAGTTCTTTTAATCGAACAGGCTTGCTCAAGTATTCATTCATGCCTGCTTCGAGGCAGCGTTCGCGGTCGCCGGGCATGGCAAAGGCGGTGAGTGCGATGATCGGAACAGAGGCAAATTGCGGCGCGGCACGGAGACGCCTGGCTGCTTCGAATCCATTCAGGCGCGGCATTTGTATATCCATCAAAATAAGGTCAGGAGAAAACTCCTCCGCTTTTGAAAGTACTTCTTCACCATCATAGGCCACAACTACCTGATACCCGCGATTTTCCAAATAATCACGAGTCACAGTAATGTTGGATTGATTATCTTCCGCGAGCAAAATTTTTCGTGGGGCGGCGGGCAGTTTCTGCGCAGAGGAATTGTGTTCGCTGTCTGCGGCATCAAGCGGTTCGCGGCTGGTGAGAGTTTTTGTCTTTGAATTCCACGGCAATTCAAAAGTAAAGCGGCTGCCCCGGCCGGGTTCGCTTTGCGTCGTTATACTGCCGCCGTGCATTTCGACCAGCTTCTTCACCAGTGTTAATCCCAACCCTGTGCCTTCATATTGACGCGACAAACTGCTATCGACCTGTACAAAAGGCTGGAATAATTTTTGCAGATTTTCAGCGGTAATGCCAATGCCTGAATCGGTGACGGAGAACCGCATCATGCCCGCCCTGATATCTGGTTCTGTTTCGAGTTTTATTTTTCCGTTTTCGGGTGTGAATTTAACCGCGTTATTCAGCAGGTTGACCAGAATCTGTTTGAGGCGCTTCAATCAGCATGGATGGTGGATGCGGCGGGAGAAGGTGTGTATTCAACGGTGATGGCTTTTTTTGTTCGCCAGTTGTTTGATAAATACCAAACTTGACTGGCAGATCTCATCTACACTGACAGTTTCAGACAGCAACTCAAATTTACCAGCTTCGATCTTGGAGACATCCAAAATATCATTGATCAAGGTTAGCAGGTGTTGCCCGCTGGATTGGATGATCCCCAGCGCATGATTTTGTTTTTCATTGACGCTGCCATAAATACCGTCCATCAGCGTTTCTGAAAAACCCAAAATGCCGTTCAGCGGCGTGCGTAATTCGTGACTCATGTTTGCGAGGAATTCATCTTTGGCATGGTTGGCGCGGATAAGTTCGGCGGTGCGTTTTTTGACTTGCACCTCCAATTCATCGGTATATTGATGGATCAATTCCTCGGCTTGTTTGCGCTCGGTAATATCGATAAATGTTACAACGATCTGCTGGATACTGCCGTCCTTTTCCAAAACCTGATAGGCATTACACTGCACCCAGGTTGCGGCATTCTGACCTGGCTGGATGATGCCGAGAATGAGGTTGGTGATCGGCTCTGTGGTGGAAAGCGCCTGATTGACCGGGTAATCCTCCAGCGATAACTTTGTGCCATCTTCCCGAACGAAATGCCAGGCAGGGTCAATGACTGTTTTTCCCAGCATTTGATCAAGCGTCAGGCCAAGCAGTTGTGAAGCCATTGGATTGGAGAGCAGGATGCGGGTATCAGCACCGTGGACGACAACACCGACTTGCATGTTTTGAACCAGGGTGCGGTATTTGTTTTCACTTTCCTGTAATGCTTCTTTTGCCCGTTTGCGTTCGGTGATCTCGCGCGTAACGCCAATGGCTTCAAGGCGGCCTGTGGTGTGATTTACCATATAGCGGGCGTTGACTTCCGTCCAGACTGTGTTTCCATCCCGGCAGAATTGCTCAAATTCATCGTTAAAGAATTCGATCTGTCCCTTCACGGAACCGTTCGATCCGGCCAGGGGCGAGAGTCCGCAGATAGGCAAGCGAGGCCGGCGTTAGTGATTGGGCTGTGCCTTGCAGCATGACTTCTTCGGCAGTGAAGCCGCGCAGCGCTTTGATCGAGGGGCTTACATAAATGAATTGATCATATTCAACATCCAGCACGAAGATCACATCAGAAATATTCTCTGCCAGCAGGCGGTATTTTTCTTCGCTTTCACTCAGGGCGATCTCGATTTGTTTGCGTTTATTAATATCGGTATGGGTTCCGATCAAACGCAGCGGTTTTCCCTGTATGTCATACGCCACGATCTTTCCAAGTGAAAGGATCCATTTCCAATGGCCGTCTTTTGTTTTTTGGCGAAACTCAACCCGGTATTCGGGGATCGTGCCGTGGAGGTATTCGCTAAATGTTTTGGCAGCGGACTCCTGATCGTCGGGATGCATTCGCGCGAGCCACGCAGCGTGTGTCTCGACGAACGTTTCTGGGTCGTAGCCGAGCATTTGCGCATATTCCCGGTTGACAATGGCCGCGCCGCTTTGCAGATCAAGATCGAACAATCCCTGATTGGCAGCCTGCAAAGATAATCGTAATCTTTCTTCACTCTCAACCAGGCGCTCTTCTGCATGTTTGCGTTCGGTGACATCGCGGAAATTAATCACGATCGCATTTACACTTGGTTCTGCGAGCAGGTTTCTAAAGGTGCTTTCCACCCAACGCCAGTCCTCGGTTTTGTGCTTAAAGCGGTATTCGAGCGTGGGCATCAGCGCAGCATCCTGAATCAAATGATTTAATGCGCTAAGTACCTGCGGCAAATCATCCGGTGGGTATCAGACATTGGGCTTGCGGTAATGATTTCTTCTTCGTCATAGCCGAAGATCGTTTTGGCTGCCGGGCTGACATAGGTGAAACTTCCATCGATATTGACCAATGCAATACCGTCCGGCGCTTTTTCGATCAAGGCTCTAAAATGCCTTTCGGTTTGCACGGATAATGCTTCTGCTTGCTTGCGTTCGATTTCAGTATCCAATGCATCAAGCGCGTATGAAATATCCTGTGCGATTTCATACAGCAGGTTTTGATCGTCGTCGCTAAAGCCTTGCGTATCAGATGCGTAGACGGTGAGCGCGCCAATCGTTCGTTTTTTTTGTTGAAGTGGAACAGATGCCGATGAACGATAGCCGCGTTTTAAAGCCTGTTCACGCCATGGAAGCATGTGCGGGTCGTTGGCAATATCCTGAGAGATGACGCAACGCCCTTCGCGGATGGCTGTGCCGGTTGGGCCGCCGCCCAGAGCCTGGTCGTGGGCCGTGATATGTAAATCTGCCAGATAGCCTTGTTCTTCACCTGCAAAAATGACCGGTCTGATATTTCCATTGGTTTCGTCGGTCAGGCCGATCCAGGCCATGCGGAATTTTCCATAATTAATCGCGATGTGGCAAATATCTGTAAAGAGGCCGTCGCGATCTTGCGCACGGACAATTGCCTGATTGATCTGGCTGATCGTGGCATACATGCGATTCGCGCGGATCACCTTTGCTTCGGCCTGTTTGCGCTCGGTAATGTCTATGGCGGTGGTGAGCACACAACTTTCATGGTTGAGCTCGATGATCTCCATTGAGCCGAGGACGATGCGTAGTTCGCCGGATTTATTCCGCAGTGTCATTTCCTGGTTGTAAATAAAACCCTGCTCGCTGATCTGGCGGGTATAGGCCTGCCGTTGTTCGAGGTTTACAATATTTAATTGCAATGAAGTCTGGTTGAGCAGTTCGTCATGGTTGAAGCCGGTAATTTCAGAGTAGGTTTCATTGGCTTCGATGCAGGTGCCGTCTGAAGCGCGTGTGATGACCATGCCGACCGGGCTTGAACGAAACGCTTTGTGAAACCGTTCTTCGCTTTCGATCAATGCATCTTCGGCCCGTTTGCGCTCGGTAATGTCATGTGCTGTTCCGCGCACGATATTACCTGATGCGCCCTCAGCTCGCAGGGTATTGTTATAAGCCCAGGTGCGCACCTCGCCGGTTGCGACGCGTACTTCCATCAGGCCGCGCGCCCGCCCCTCGGTGTGGATATGTTTGAGGTAGATGGCGTATTCTTTTTCTCCATCAAATGCGATCAAATCTTTTAGATTTGTTTTCAACAGGGTTTCGCGTGAATAGCCGCTTAATTTAACCGCCGCTTCATTTACTGAAAGTAAATTTCCATCAAGGTCATGCGTGCAGATCAGGCTCTGGCTGTTTTCGACCAGATCGCGATAATTTTCCTCGCTGGCTTTTAGAGCTTCTTCATTGATTTTGCGTTCGGTGATATCGCGATAATTGATGACGATCGCGTTGACACTCGGCTCTTGCAGCAGGTTGCTGCCGATGCCTTCCACCCAGCGCCAACTGCCATTGGAATGTTTGAGGCGGAATGATCCATGAATCACGTTGCCCGGCTGGCTGAGAATTTTTTCAAATTGGGTTTGCACCCATTCCTGATCGTCAGGATGAATGAGCTCAAAGATATTATGCCCTTTGAATTGTTCGTGTTGATAGCCAAGTGTGCGGATCGTGGCCGGGCTTTCCCAGAGAAGCGTTCCATCAGGCGCCAGGAGCGAGATGTTATCCATACCATGCTCGATCAGAGAGCGGAAACGCATTTCGCTTGTGTGCAGGGCTTCCTCTGCGTATCTGCGCTCGGTGATATCCTGCATGACGCCCATCATCCGCGTTGGCGCGCCATCTGTCCCGTAGGTGATTTTTGCCTGTTGGTGAATCCAGCGCACCCTGCCGCCCGTTAGGATGATGCGGAATTCATAATCCAAATCGCTATGATTGGCAAAGATGGATTTGTCCAGCTTGAGCATGTATTCCCGATCTTCGGGGCTTGCCATGGAGGAGATGGTGGATTGTGAAATGGCGCGGCCTTTCAGCGGAAGTGGAATTTCCAGAATCTGGAACAACTCATCGGAACAAACCAGGTCTTCACCGGGCGCTGTCCACTCCCAGTAGCCGATATGCCCGATGCGTTGCGCTTCAGACAGCAGGGCTTCACTTCTGCGCAGGGCTTCCTGCTGTTGTTTGCTTTCGGTGATATCGCTGTATGTGATCACTACGCCATGTCCTGCAAGTGGTAATGGGGCGGCGGTGACGTTGATCCAGGTGGTGCTGGAATCGGGTTTGACAACCCCCATTTCCACGTTTTCGATTTTCCGTTTTTCCTTCAAGGCCCGCACGCTGGCATATTCATTGGGCGACATGGGCGTTCCATCGGAGTGGATGATTTTCCATTCCGGGTCGTCAATCACCCGCTTTTTATGTTCATCTTCCGGCATGCCAAGCAATTTGGCTGCTGTGGGATTACTTTCAGAATATTTCCTGCATCATCTGAGACAGTGATGCCGAGCGGAAAATTATCGAATAATGTTTTGTATTTGGTGATCGCGATGCGCAGCGATTCTTCGGTATGTTTGAGGTCGCTGATGTCTTGATTGACCGCCACCAATCCGACCTTTTCACCCTCTGTATTCGTTGCGTATGTGACCGAAGACAACACGGGGAAGATGGAGCCATCTTTGCGGTTTTGGAGCACTTCACCTTTCCAGTATTCTTTTTCTGTCAAAGTTTGCAGCGCGATTTCGGCTGTTTCCTGGTGAATGTATTCTGTGGTAATTATTTCATTAAAGGGAAGCCCCAGCACTTCGGTTTCTTTCCAGCCATAGATTTCCTCGGCGGCGGGATTCCAGCTAACGATCTTGAATTGCAGATCAAGGGAGATGAGCGCGCTGGAAACATCTTTGATCAAACCCGCCTGATCGTTTATTTTTTTTTGTTTTTCCTGCTGTGATTTCACTTCCCGGCGCAGTATGAAATAGATCAGGCCGGCGCTTGTAAGTACAAAAAACCAGCCTTTAAGGGTTTCTATAATCAGGTATTTGAAAGGGGGGGGAAGGGGCTTAATTGCAGTACCAGGTCTGAAATTAGAATCCATAGAACGCCAAAAAATGCATAGATCAACGCGGTGCGCTGTGGGGTGGAGTTTTTCCCTGTCTTCATAGTCTTGCTCCAAAGATGGAAACGATCTACCTATCAGGTTTTATCCAAAAGGTTTACGGCAATTACACCGCACTGCATTGGGTGCGGATAAAAAACATTTTTTGTATAAACATTAAGATAAATCCAGTATAGCACCAATATATTTTTTTCTTAAATTTGCCCGGTTGTTGTTACAGTAGGCTTTATCTGTATTTAATCCAAGTTGCGACCTTGTAGAATCTGCACAAGTTTTAACGCTAAGAGAGCGTCTCTTAAGTTATTTTTTGTACACGGATTTGACGGATTGCACGGGCAATCACGGATAAATCCAAAAAATCCGTTCTTTTCCGTGCGCGAAGCGTCAGTGCGCTCCGCGTCCGTGTACTTAAGAAGCAGTCTCTAAGCCGCTGCTTCCTACCTGCCGATCTTGGTCTGATTGCGTCCGGCTTGTTTCGCGCTATACATTACTTGATCTGCGCGGGAGATCAACTCTTCAATTGAGTTAATTTTTTCGGTCTGCCGCATATCGACAATGCCAATGCTGAGAGTTACCGCGGCTTCCCCTTTTTCGGTTGAGACCCGCATCGCCGCCACTCCCGCGCGGATACGCTCCGCCAGCGGATAGGCCTGCTGTGCGTTCGTCATGGGCAGGATCACCACGAACTCCTCGCCGCCGTATCGTCCGATCACATCCGCGGAACGCAATTCAGCGCGTGCCACCTGCGTAACACGTTGTAGAATTTGGTCGCCCGCCGCGTGCCCGAAGGTATCGTTAACTTTTTTGAAATGGTCAATGTCAAACATGATGACAGCCAGCGCCTGCCGATAGCGCATGGCAACTTCCAATTCACGCTCGGCAACTTCATATAGATAACGGCGATTAAAGACTCCGGTCAGCCCATCGGTATGCGCCAATTCCTGTTCGCGCAGCAGAGCGGTTTGCAGTGCGGTGTTTGCTTCTGCCAGCGCCTGCTCGGCCTCTTTACGCTCAGTGATGTTTGAGCACGACGACGCGGCGCGGGGCGGGGGTTTGGGGGGGGGGGGCGGGGGGGGGGGACCCCCCCCCGGGTGGGGGGGGGGGGGGGGGGGGGCGGCCGGGGGGGGGGGGGGGGCCCGGCCCCCCCGGGGGGCCCCCCCCCCCCCCCGCGGCGGCCCCCCGGGCCCCCCCGGGGTTCGGCGGCCGGGCGGGCCCCCCCAAAAAGGGGGCCGCCCCGCCCCGGGGGGGGGGGGGGGCCCCCCGGGGGGGTTTTCCCCCCCCGCCCGGGGGGGCGGGGGGCCCCCCCCCCCCCCCCCCCCCGGGGGGGGGGGGGGGGGGGGGGGGGGGCCCCCCCCCCCCGGCGGGCGGCCCCCCCCCCCGCGCCGCCCCCCCGCCCCCCCCCCGCCGGGGCGATCGTGTACCCGGCCAGCAGGGTTTTTTGCCCTGGGGAATTTGATCGATGGCGCATAGTGGTGGGCCATTTATTCCTCTTCCACTTGACGCACTTTCGCCGCCAGTCACCACAGACCAATCGTCGGCGGTGATTTTGTGGCCAGATCGGCTGGGAATAATTCCTGCATGGTCTTGCCGATCATTATCCACGCCTGAAACGCCGAGCATATCCTGATAATTGTCACTGGCTTGCAGCACGCGGCTTTCGCTGGCCGTGACCGATTTGATGAAGGCATAAATTGGAGAGTGCAGCATAAACAGCGAGAACAACTCATTACTTTCACGCAGCGCCTCTTCGACCTGCTTGCGTTCGGTAATATCGATCAGAATGCCTTCAAGATATTGAATGACGCCCTGATCGTTTAATACGCCAGCGCCCCATTCATCCACCCAGCGCCACTCGCCTGACTTATGACGAATCCGATAAGTACGATGGAACGCGCTTTGGTTGGCATCAGACTGCGCGGTAGATTGCACACAGTCGCCTGGAATATCATCGGGGTGATACAGGTCGAAGAAACTTAATCCATCCTCCAGAAATGCTTTTGGCGGATATCCGGTCAGGTCTTCAATTGCATTGTTCAAATAGAGAAGCGTATACCGTGAGTCATTCAGACATTGATAAATTACGCTTGGAATATTTTCTGCCAGTGTGCGGAATTTTAACTCGCTCGCGCGTAAGCTATTTTCTATCTGCTTGCGTTCGCTAATATCGCGGACAATGGCCCACATCCCCGCCGGTTCTCCCGCTTCATTCCGCAGTAATACCGTATGCAATTCCACCGGAAAGACCGTGCCGTTCTTTTTTTTATATTCCTTTTCATAAACATCGGAATATCCGCGTTTTATGATCTGGCTTTTCACAATATCCGCTTCAAATGTTTGCCACTTTTCAGGCGTAATATCTTCGTATTTTAATTGAGACAGCTCAGCTTCAGAATATCCCAACATGTCCCTGTAAATTTCATTACAGTCCAGAAAATTCCCCTCCATGTTCACGCTCACAAACCCATCGATCATGCTTTCGTGCAGCAGGCGGTATTTTCTTTCAGAAGTCTTGAGCGCATCCTCCGCCTGTTTGCGCTGCACAATATCCCAGGCCAGATTTGCCAATTGGGAAATGGTCTCAATATCCTGTTGATCAAAATCGGTGGGCTTGTTGCCAATTCCCATGATCATTACGATCAGGTCATTGCGTAGAACCGGCACAACGAGTTCGCGCTGAATATTCGCGTGACCTTTCGGCAGTCCCTTGCGATGTGCGAGATTCGGGTAGTCATTATGGATCAATGGCTGACGTGTGGCAATACAATCAGCCCATACGCCGGCTTGATTCACCGGAAAGTGCTCTCCCTTGCCTTTGGCCTGACACATAAACTCCAGCGTATTACTGGACCACATTTGGAGTTTGATCGTTTTTTGATCTTCATCAAGAAAATGAGCGAAACTGACCTGACCGCCCGTCAGCGCCTCGGCTTCATCCAATGTTTTTTGCAGCAATTCATCGTAGGTATGTGTACTTGCGAATTCGCTGATGCGCATCCGCGCTTGCAGCAGCGACGCCATTTGCTTGCGCTCGCTAATATCCATATCAAAGCAAAACAATTCGATCGCCTGGCCGGGAACAGAAACCACCGCGTGACTCGAATAGACGGTGATGCGTGAACCGTCCTTTCGCAGCAGAGACATTTCCGCCGCCGGGGTGGGTTGTTTGGTTTCCACCATCTGTTGAATGGCGTGTCGCACCTCACTGTGCATTTCCGGCGGAATGATCAGATCCAGCAGGTTTTTCCCTATGGCTTCCTGCGCGCTGTATCCGTATAAACTTTCAGAAGCAGAATTCCAATACTGCGTTGTGCCATCCATTGCGTAGCCTTGAACCGCAATGGTCTGCACCTCCCGCAGTGTGGCGCGGAACCGATTCTCGCTTTCCTGCAGCGTCTGTTCCATTTGCTTGCGCGCGGTGATGTCGGTCAACATGGCGCGGCATTCATCGCCTCCCTCAAAACAAGTGGCTTCGAGGCATGCCCAGCAGATTCCCTCCCCGTTTTTTTTAAAGGCCAATTCGCAGGTTTCTTTTCCCTCCCCCGTTAAGAGTTTATTCCAAAATATATTAAAGACTGCGCTAGACTCATTGGAAATGAAAGTATCCAATTCACACAGTGGAAGTTGATCATGATCCACGCCCAACAGATTCGCGCCAGCCAAATTAACCTGAAGGATGACGCCATTGCGAGTCAACGTAAAATATCCCACCGGTGCAAAATCATACAGATCCGTATAGCGACGATAAGCCGCATCAGACTCCGCCCGCGCCTGATTCAGCGACTTGTTCTGTTCCTCCAACTCAAGCAGACGAGTCAACAATCCATGCATCTTGTTGGGAAGTTGGAGGCTTTTTTACCTTTTCTTGCACCTGCTGATTTGATGTTGGTTTTCATCGCATCTTTTTTCCTGATTGTCAGAAAGCAGTCACTGTTTGTCTGTCACGCGGTCATCACAACTTTTTCATCGTATTTTGAGGGAATATTTTTCCGGCAGGAATATGCAGAAGCCTTCCCGCAATTTTGGAAGACGTGGATTGCCAGAAGCAGGGTCGTTTTTGGTGTAAGCATAAAAAGAAAACAAATTTTTACCCTGTGTAGCCGCCCTATTGTGGAATCTCTATTGCAGTATCCAGTTCGTACTGATCTTTAATAGCGCGGCATTTTGGAGTACTTAATAATTTACCGTACGCAATTTTCTTCGATAAGCCTGTTTTGCTCGGACTGATGACTCTCTCCCACTTCCTGCCGAAAACACGGACGAAAGCCCGCAGTCCAACTTTTTGCACAAGGTCAATTAATAAAAGTTTTATTGAATTTTAAATAGTATAGCATAATTAATCCAGGTTGCTGCCTTGTAGAATTTGCACAAGTTTTAACGCTAAGACGCAGAGACGCAAAGAAAAAACATTAAACCTTGGCGGCTTTGCGTTAAGAAACTCAGAGTAAAAAACAGTTCAGGCGGAGCCTCTTTTATTTTATAGAACAAGTCGTATAATCATTTGAGTTGAATGTTTTACAACCCACGATCAAGGAGAAAAATTATGACCATTACTCTGGACGGTTCGTCTCTGACAGTTGAAAAGCTGGTGGCAATTGCGCGATTTAATGAAAAGGTGGAACTGTCTCCCGCTGCACTGGAGCGGATCAAAATCTGCCGCGCCATGCTGGAGGATAAGCTCGCCAAAAAAGAGATCATGTACGGAACGAACACGGGTATTGGCGAATTCTCTGAGAAAATTCTCAATGACGATCAGGTAAAGGAATTTCAGAGATATTTGGTCTATAACCACGCGGCAGGTATCGGTGACCCGGCGCCGATCGAGCATGTGCGCGCGGCACTGGCGGGGCGCATTAACGTCCACGCGCATGGCAATTCAGGCTGCCGGCCCGAGATCACGTTGACGTATATTGAAATGCTGAACAAAGGGGTCACACCGGTGGTGTGTCAGAAAGGGTCGGTGGGGGCAAGCGGAGATCTGGCTCCCATGGCGCAGGCTGCGCTGCTATTATTAGGCGAAGGGGATGCTTTTTATAACGGCGAGCAGTTACCAGGTGCAGAAGCGATGCGGCGGGCTGGGATCGAAGTCCCCGGTTTGCAGGCACGGGATGGTCTGGCCGCGATCAATGGCTCCAATCTGTTGACTGCCATGTCTGCTCTGCATATTTATGATATGGAAAGATTCATTAAGCAGGCCGAGATCGCGGCGGCGATGTCGATCGAAGCCCTGCTTGGAAATTTAAAACCATACAGCACGAAACTACATGAACTGCGCGGATTCAAAGGCGCGATCACATCGGCGCAGAATATTGCAAAAATGATCGAAGGCTCAGACCTGGCAACGGGCAAAATGAAAACAAAAGTACAGGATGCGTATTCGATGCGTTCATCACCGCAAGTGATCGGTGCGGCACGCGATGCGATTGCGTATGCGCGTTCGCAGGTGGAAATTGAGTTGAATGGTGTGGGGGATAACCCGATCTTTGTGCCTGAACTAAAACTAACATTGACCGGCGCGAACTTTCAAGGCTCGCCGGTTGCCCTGCCGATGGATATGGCGGGGATCGCCATCACGATGGTTTCCGTCCTTTCTGAACGCAGGCTTAACCGTTTGACCAATCCCGCGCTTTCGCAAGGGTTGCCTGATTTTCTGGCGCATGAACCCGGCTTTTATTCAGGCTTGATGCTTTCACAATATACTGCCGATCATTTGATCGTGGAACAAAGAATTTTATCCGCGCCGGCTTCGATCCAATCCATTCCTGCTGCGGCAGATCAGGAGGACTTTGTTTCGATGGGCATGAACACCGCGTTGAAGAATGGACAAATTTTGGATAACGCCTACGGTATTCTCGGCATCGAATTCATGGCCGCCGCGCAAGCGCTGGATTTCCGCAAATTCACAGCGGGCATCGGGACGCAAAAAGCGCACGCGACCATCCGCAAGTATGTTGATCATCTCGAAGTGGATCGTCCGCTTTATAACGATCATAATAAAATGAAAGCGCTGGTAAAATCCGCCGAGATTTTGCAGGAAGTGGAAAAGACGATTGGAAGTTTGGGGTAAGGGATAAAAACCTGACTGCAAAGGAATAATTTGCAGTCAGGTTTTTCCTTTAAGAACAATAGATAATTCTCCCCATTTCTTAGCATGATTTATATATAAAACCAATTTTCATCAGATACTGATACGGGCGCAATGCAGACGGCGATAAAAGGTGTTTTTGTTCATCTCCGTTCATCCCCGTTTATCATGGTGGATGTTGCGCATGGCCTGAATTTTATTTCAGCTTTTTTATATTTTCTGCAACTCTAAACTTTACGATTTTGCCGATCAACTTCAAAGGCAGAGGCTGATCCAGCGGGAATTGCACTGAACCTTTTGCGCCTTTGTATATGGATAATTCTTTTTGAAAAGCTTCGATCCCGCTTGGCGTGGGATAAAACCCAATGTGATTTTTGAAAACTGCAAAATGCACCAGATTCCCGTTCAGAAAAAACGTGGGCATTTGATAACTGATTTTTTCCTGAGCCTGAGGAGCTGCGGCCTTAATGACCGCCCGTATTTCCTCGAGTATTTTTTGTATGTCAACAGGAAAGGCCGCAATATATTCATCGACTGAGTTGAATCCATTTTTCTGACTATCCATGAGTTCTCCTTTTTCTATTGTTGATCCTGAAAGATATTGCCTGATTTATTTTTTACAAAATTCCCAGCCATTGCATCACACCCGCGCCTGCCGCATGTCCGCTGGCAAAACATGCGGTCAGCAAATAGCCGCCGGTGGGGGCTTCCCAATCCAGCATTTCGCCTGCGCAAAAAATGCCCGGCAAATTACGCAGCATCAAATTTTTATCAAGCGTCTCAAACGTCACACCACCCGCGCTGCTGATCGCTTCATCCAGCGGACGTGTGGCCGTCAACGGGATCGGCATCTGTTTAATAAAATCAGCCAGCCTTTCTGCGTTCGCAAAATCTTCCTTTGGCATAAATTCGTGCAACAGCCCCACCTTCACGCCTTTTAATCCCACCGTTTTTTCAAGATGACTCGCCATCGAACGCGAGCCGCGCGGTTTTGATAATTGCGCAACCAGCCATTCATGCGCGCGGTCAGGCGCCATGTCTAAAAGCATCACTGCTTTGTTTTTTGTTTCAAGCGCATCGCGCATCAGCGCCGAAGCCGCGTACACCAAACTGCCCTGCACGCCATTCTTCGTCACAATGAATTCACCCTGTTGATGAAATGACTCAAACGACAACACCACCGATTTCAACGGTTGACCGTCAAACTTCTCACGAAAATGCGGACTCCATGCCACATCGAATCCGCAATTGGACGGCTTCAACGTTTCCACCTTAACCCGGCCTGATTCAGCCAATCGACCCATTCTCCGCTCGAACCGAGTCGTGCCCAACTTCCGCCGCCCAAAGCCAGCACCACCGCATCCGCGCGGATATTTTTCTGGCCCTCGGGTGTTTCAAACTTAAGTGATTGATCTGCGTTCCAGCCAAGCCACTTATACCGTAAATAAAAATTGACTCCCGCCGCATCGAGCCGCTTCAACCACGCCCGCAACAGCGGACTGGCCTTCATCTCTTTTGGAAAGACACGCCCCGATGTGCCCACAAAAGTTTCCACGCCAAGTTCGCGCGCCCACTCACGTAATTGATCGGCGCCAAATGACTTGATCATTGGCTCGATCTGCTCACGCCGATTTCCATAGCGTGCAGCAAATTGTTCAAAAGGCTCTGAGTGCGTCAGGTTTAATCCGCTTTTGCCGGCCATTAAAAATTTACGTCCCAAAGAAGGCATGGAATCATAAACATCCACTTTCACGCCGCGCTCACTTAATACTTCCGCGGCCATCAAACCCGCAGGTCCGCCGCCGATAATTGCCACTGTTTTTTCCATGAGTTCATTATAAAGAAAAACTCCCGATTGCGTCGGGAGTTTTTTCTTTTACCTTTTTTTATTCTTCATTCAATATTTCGACTGTTCATTGCTCCACGCTCACCACAACACCGAACGCATTCATCTTTAATGTCCATGTGCTTCCAGGATGAAATTGCTGGAAATCACTCTCGGAATTTGGCGCGTAGGTTTCCTGTCCATTGGGAGTGCTAAATGTGACGGTTAATGTTTCTGAGCTTGAACCCAGCCGCTGACCGTTACAGGCTTGGGCTTTCATACACAGGGTAGAGATCATTGCCGTCAAGGGTATAGGTTTGGATCGTCTTCCATTCATCCACGGTGTAATTGCAGTATTGTTCACTTTCTGTGTGACATTCCTTGACCACTTCAGCAAAGCCGTTGCCCTGATCCACTGTTTTTTCTTCGCAGACTTCCTGCTCTTCTGTGCGGCACGAAACATCGTAGGCATCTGATGGAGCGCTGCCGCGTTCGTTGGAATAATTAACAGCCTGCACTTCCTGCACCGGCACCGAGGTCTGCCACTGCACGTCGGTTACAGTCCCTTTGATCGCTTTTGAAGGCAGCACCATAAATAAAATAGCGATACAGCATACGACCAAAAACGCACCGATGCCGCCGAATAACAGCCAGTTCACTTTTTTATTTTGAGCTTTGATTGCCGGAGAGGCAGATGCCGGCGCAGAGCGCGGGGAGATCGCAGGCGATTCTGCGCGTGGCAATGGAGAGCCGCATTGTTTGCATGTGCGTTCACTGCCCGGATTTTCGGTCCCGCAATTCGTGCAGGTGACAGCTTTCGGCGCGGGAGGAGCCGCTTGTAAAATTTGTCCCGCCTGACGGGCTTTGCCTTCCTTTAATTCACCGCCGCATTGTGAGCAAGTCACCGCGTTGCCCGGGTTGCGCGTGCCGCAAAATCCGCAGTGGATGTCTGCACCGGCTTTTGCGGTTTCCACTGCTTTTGTATCTGTGACGATCTTCTCATCCGAAGCGCGTTGAAATTTTACATTGTCGGGCTGGGGAGCGCCGCAGTTTTCGCAGGTTTTTTTGGAGCCTTTATTTTTGCTGTCGCAGTTGGGGCATATCCATTCGAGTTCTACAAATCCTTTACTTTCTTTTTTCTCCATCTTTGCTCCTTGGTTAAACACGAGTGTACAACAATTTTACAATGAAATAAAGAGCGCAATTTTTTTGTAATTGAACTTTTGCAAAAGTCAATTTTTATAACTCAAAGAGCCTCCGAATTTTCTCGAAGGCTCTTTGATGAATATTAGACTTTATCGGTAATTACTCAAAACGTCCCGAAGGTTGCCATCAGGCTCTCCAATTACTCTAACCTTCGGGACAGTGCTTATATGTTATTTCCGGTAATGTCTATTAATTAAAACGCGGACGCTCATTGTGAAAGGTCGATTGTCTCGCCGCCATATTCGCCGGTGACTGAGAAAGTGCCGTCGGCTAGATTGTCGGTATAAGTCAGGCTGCCTTCCTTTGCGCCAGTGACTTGTGTCTCAAAGGTGATGATGCCGGTTTCATACTCATAGATGCCGGTTCCGGTCAGTGCAAATCCTTGCGTGTAGGCGCAGTTGTCGAATGTGTAGGCTTCTCCCGTATCGCTCGGGCCGAAAGTGAAAGTGCCGCTAAAAGGACAGGCGATGGATACATCTTCAGTGAAGGAACCGTAAAAGTATTCCGGTTCAAGTTGTATCGCACTGTCTATCGCGTAAAAAGCTTCAAGCACATTTTCATACGAGCTTATATTTTCTGCGACCAGAGGTTCATAAGCGCGGATCACATCTGTGCCCCAGTCTTCGCAGACAATTTCGCGTTCGGCTGGAAGTGTGCCTTCCAGCATGAAGTCTGAAATATAGCGATCAGGGCAGTCAAATCCAAAACCGTAAATGGAGTGACGTCCGCCTTCAACATAGAGATGATATCCATCGGCCAGATTTTCGTAAACAGCTTTGCCTTCTTCAAATGGAGTGGCCGGGTCAAGTGTAGAGTTGAGTACAAAAGTGGTCACGCCTTCCAGCAACCAGCGGTTCGGTAGTCACAACTTCTGTTGGAGAACCGGGCCAGAAAGCACAGCTTAAGCCGGTGTATACACTGCCATCCAGGCGCGGCACTGTTCCATTGGATGCCTGTCCCGCCGCGATGGTCTGCTCGATCTTTTCATCCTGTGTGCCCGAGAAGAATGAGTCATCTGTGCAAAGTACGCCCAGGAACATCGTATCGGAGAATGTGTCATCGCCAAGATATTCAAGCGTTGCAGGATCAAGCGTCAGATTTTGATAGGCGAGGCGCGCCATCGGAATCATATCTCCGCGATTGGCAGCAGCCAGTGCGCGCAGGTAGAGCATTCTTCCGCTCAATGAATATAACTGATAGGCGGCAGTGGATTCCCATTGATTGAAATTAAAGATGCGTTCCACTTTTTCACCGGAAGGCAGCGGGAATTCATACTTGATGGGAGTCTCTGAAATTTGTTTGGCCAATTTATCATAAACTGCCACGGCGTCACCGCCCATATCAGCGGCGCAGGCTTCATCTGCGTTGCAGGCTTCAAGGGCCGCGACCAAAACTTTATCGAAGGCTTTTTCCTGTGAAAGAGCACCCTCTTCACCATTCAAGGTCAGGTCGATCGTACCGTCAAGTACCAACCCTGAAAGATGTTCGGGATGCGCTGCGGCATATGTCTGCGCTACTGCGGTGCCATAGCTGACGCCGTACATCATGAATTTATCATCGCCAATAGCCGCGCGGAATGATTCAATATCTTCCGCGACCTGATCGGTGCCGAAGAATGCAAGTTTGGCGGGGTCAATGCCGATTTCGGCCACACACGCTTCCGCGTAGCTGCGGGCGCTTTCAATTGCTTCCTGTTGTTCTTCGGGTGTATCAAGACCTTCCACACCTGCTTCATCTGAGGAATTTAAATAACCCGTAAAATCAGATTTGTATGTATTCGGACAGGACAACGGGTTCGATAACCCAATTCCGCGCTGATCGAAATAGACAATGTCATAATGTTCAAGAATCGCATCAGGATACCAGCCCAATCCGCCGGAACTGATTCCTTCACCACCCGGGCCGCCCGGGAAGGCTTGCACATACATGCCGTAGCGTTCACCTGTGGCCGGAGAAACCGCGAAGACCACATCCAGAGTCTCTGTGTTCGCAGCATCAAAATGATTTAACGGAACTTGAATGGTCACGCAGGTAAAGTCTGGATTTTCTTCGCAAGCTGTGCCGCCCAACGCTTCAAGCTTTGCGGCCATGTCGCTGCCGACAGCCGCCTCAGTGGCAGGTGTAACAGGCGCTTCCTCTGCGGGTGTTTGCGGCATCAATGTGTTGCAGGCCAGGATGAATACCCCAATCGCTGCGATTAATAAGATTTTTTTTCTCATAAATTTCTCCTTTTTATTTAAATGAAGTTTACATCAAAACAGATTTTATCCCGTCTCCTGATGTTCCTATTCCATCAGCGCCGGAATATTTAAGTTTTTTATGTAGATCAGGGGATGCTAATTGATTTGATGCCACGCGCAGATTTCAGCAATACGCGACTCGTGATCCGGTTCGGGATGTGGAGATGGATCATGCGCATCTCTCTGTAACGGAGAGTTGGTCAATGCGTCGAAGACAGCCATTGCCCCGTTGGCGACGTTGTGCGGGTCATAGCCGCCTTCCAGTACAAAGACGATCTTGCTGTTGCAGTATTCTTCAGCGAGATCAACCAGTTTTTTTGAAATATTGTAATAGCCCTGCGTGGAGAGTCCCAACGATGTGAGCGGATCATTCCAATGCGCGTCGAAACCAGCCGAGATCAATAGCATCTGCGGGCGGAATGATTCCACAATGGGCTTGAAGATTTCGTCTGCAACGCGCGCAAACACTCTGTCGCCTGCAAACGAATGTAAGGGCACATTGACCAGCCGTCCCTTAGCGTGAGGCGCGTCATTAATCCAGCCTGTGCCCGGATAAATTCCCCATTGATGCGTCGAGATGAATCCAAACCGTTTATCATTTAAACATGCCGCTTGTGTGCCGTTGCCGTGATGCGCGTCGTAGTCAATGACCATTACGCGCTCCAATCCGCTGGCGAGTGCTTCCTGTGCGGCGATGGCGATATTATTAAAGATGCAAAATCCCATGGCATGATCCGGCTCGGCGTGATGCCCGGGCGGGCGGACAATGGCAAAGGCGTTTTGCGCATCACCTTGAAGCACAGCCTGTGTGCAGGCGATCACGCCGCCAGCCGCCAGCAGGGCATCCTGGTATGAGGTCTGCGTGATATACGTGGGCGCGTGGTCAATAATGCCTGGTCCCTGCTGACATACTTTTTCAATCGCCTGGATTAATTGCGGCAAATGCACACGCGCAATTTGATCGGGCGTCGCAGGCGCGGCGTTGATCTGCTCCACAGTTGCGGGGAGTGAATTTAAGAGTGGTTCCAGCACATCCAATCTTCCGGGTCTTTCAGGATGATCTGGAAATTCATGGCTGCGTGATGGGACGAAGGTAGATACGGTTTTCATATTGCAATTAGTTTACCCGAATTCACGCGTGTTAATAATTTCCCAATGTAAGTTGATTCCAAATATAGCGCGCGAAATTCTGCCAATAATCAATTTGATTTATTTCGCTTGGCGGTAATGCCAGAGGAGACATGAGGTTGGGCATCAAACCCGGCAGGTAAAAATGGAATTGGTAGGTTGGAAGGCGCGATCGAGCTGATCAAAGATGAATATGGAATCGTCCACGAATATTGGTTGCCGCTGTTGACACCATCCACTTCAATGAAAGGCACAGTGATGACAATGTTTGTGTTGTATTTGGGGTCAAGCACCCACTTGCATTGACCTCCTGACAGCATGGCGAATGGGTAGGCAAGATATCCAAAAACCGGTTCGGCTGAAGTGTCAATGAGCTGCTCCAGATTGTGGTCGTCATGGCTGTGTAAAACTATTAAGTTTTCAGCGTTATTCAAGGTCATATTGTTTATTGGAATTTTTATCGTATGGCGCGTTGGAGTTATATTGTTGTTGCTTGTCGTTGTTATTGTCAGCAGGAATAATAGTTCATCACGCTGCGGCAACAATTAAGCATGTTTTGAAGATGAGTTTGAAAATCAGAGGTGATAAAGCGATCTCTGAGAACGTCGCTAAGAAACACGGCTTGAAGTAATTTAGGGCTGATAAAGGTAAGCGTGATCCTCGTCTTGTTTTGGTCACTTAGCATGATCGTCTCGGTATCTGACCAGCGTTTTGTCTCATCCAGTAGATATTGAAAAGCAGCGTAACGAGCGCCTAGAATTTGTTGGTCATTGAATTGTATGGGGGCAGGGATAGCGGGCGGTATGGGAGTGGGAATGGTCGGAAATGCCATTTCAAAAATAGCGCCTGCCAATGAGTCTGGCAGTACTCTGTAAATATTCACATTGGGTGATTGAGGTGTGCAATAACAGGTGGTTGGGGTTTCTGGTGAAGGTGTCCCACATCCAGAAAGCCCGATCATAATACAAAATATCAGAAAACTAATTAATGCAAATACTAAAGATTTGTGTGGTGTGAACGAAAAGCCCCTTATCATTATTCCACCTTCTCAAAGATTTTAATGCCTAACTTGCCGAAAATCCGATTTTAAAAAAATGAGTTTTCAGAGTGGGAGTAAATAATTTCTTGATCTTTTAGATTGTACAACTAATGGATTGAAAAAATTATGTGACTTGGTTTCAAAATGGATTTTTAGGTGACATGTTTTCGATGGCGTCTTGTACTATATAAAAGGGTCCCGCCGCTTGTCAGCATGGGGGGGACATGCAAATCAAGCGGCGGGGGACACCTAATACCAATAAAGGGGAGGGCAGGTGTCAATGACTAGAATATACACCTGAATAGTCCAAATAACATTAAAAAAAGATTAGAATGTGGAGTGAGTTTATCCTAATTAGTCCCCTTTATCACGAAAGAGTTTTAGCCATTCGTCCACTTCAGCAGATGAAAGTTTTTTATCATCTGTATTTGCTTTTGGCGCAGAGTTGCGCGCTTCTCTTAAAAACTTTACAAACTCTTCTGCTGAAATATATTGGGCATGCACTACGCGGGCCGAGCTTTGTACTTCCCTGTCTGAAGATACCACGATCCAATTTCGGGCATCCTTTTCCATCCGGTTCAACCGCGCGCGAATGGCGCTATCTGCGGTTTGGCCGAGCTTCACAAAATGCGCGCGAACGGTCCCCAGACTGCGGCTTCCAGCCTGACCGATGGGTGCGCCATCGAAATATACTTCCACTTGCTGGCGTTTGACGCGCGCAAATTCCTGCAGGATGGCAACCAGCTCCATTTCGTCATCGGGCGAATCGAGTCGCAATCCCACCTTGGGAATTAAGTTATGTCCATCGATCAAATAGGGCATGAAATGATTTTACCCCCATCAGGAGAGAAACAGATTTTTTCGAGCCTTGGTTTGGATGAATTGATGCTGCATAATATTACTTGCATCAAAAGCCACTCAAATACGTAGATAAAGAGCAAATCATAAATCGAATATAATATGTTTATTCAAAGGAGATTCAAATGGATCAAAAGAAACCTTCCAATCTTATGGTATCCCAGCAGGGCGGCGTTGTCCGCAATGTGCTTAATCAACTTAAATTGATCTTTCGTCTGATGGGCGATAAACGGGTCAATGTTTTTGCAAAGATCGTGCCTGTTGGTGCTTTGCTTTATCTATTCTCTCCAGATCCGATCATGTTCCCTATTATGTGGCGTTGTGGATGATGCCGCATTATTATGGCTTGGCTCGTACGTCTTTACCGAACTTTGTCCGCCCGCTGTTGTTGCCGAACACATGAAGGAACTCGCCGGCAACATGGAAGTCTCTGCGCAGGATGAAGTTGTAGACGCGGAAGCCACCGACGTCAGCGACAAACCCTCCTAACATGAAGCGACTTTTAATTTTATTGACTCTGCCAATTCTCGCCTGTGGAGGATTGGCAGAGTCCGTTTCTCCGACGATCACGCCTCTCGCTTCGCGCCCGCCGACAATGGCTGCGGCCACCCAAACAGAATCGCAGTCCACGCCGGCTACAGAGAATCCCATTATCAATGCCGGTGCTTTTCCCGATGCGAATTCCTATGAATGGAAACTCATCGCCAGCGGACTTGAACGTCCCGTGGATATTCAATCTGCCAATGACGGTTCAGGCAGATTGTTCATCATTGAAAAATACGGCGTCATTCGCATTTACGAAAACGGCCAAATACTAGATGAGCCCTTCCTTGACATTACAGATCGTGTGGATGAAAGCGGCAACGAAATGGGACTGCTCGGTCTGGCCTTTGATCCCGCGTATGAGAAAAACGGATTCTTCTACGTCAACTATACAGGTGACGGCGGAAATACCCGTATCTCCCGCTTTCAAGCCAGCGGAAATTTTTCCGAGAGCGGCAGCGAAAAAGTTTTATTGGTCATTGAGCAGCCTTATCCCAACCATAACGGCGGTGGGCTTGATTTCGGCCCTGATGGATATCTTTATGCCGGCATGGGTGATGGCGGCCTGGCGGGTGATCCGCACAAGAACGGACAGGACACAACTGTCCTGCTCGGGAAAATTTTACGCATGGACGTTAGTAGCAGCGACACATACAAGATCCCATCTGATAATCCTTTCGGCAATGAAATCTGGGCCTATGGACTTCGCAACCCATGGCGCAACTCCTTTGACAAAGTCACCGGTGACCTGTGGATCGGCGATGTGGGACAGGGTGACTGGGAGGAAGTTGATTACCTTCCTGTTGGATCACCCAGCGGTGCAAATTTTGGCTGGTCTATTATGGAAGGCAACCACGGTTATGATGACGAACCTCAACCCGGTTTGCTTCTTCCCGTGGCCGAGTATAGCCACGCTGATACCTATGGCGGATGTTCTGTCACAGGCGGATATGTCTATCGTGGAACCATGCCGGAATGGAATGGTATCTACCTCTACGGCGATTATTGCACCGGATACATCTGGGGATTGTTTTTCTCAAATGGCGGTTGGCAAAATCAATTGCTGTTTGAAACAGGCGGAACCATTACCACCTTCGGCCAGGATGAATCAGGCGAACTTTATTTTGCAAGCGACACTGGAAACATTTATCAATTTATAAAAAAATAAAGATATATCACATCCTATATAGGCACTTTGTCATAAGAGATTGTGACGCCTGTCACTGGCAGGAGAGATGATTTGGTCTTAAACTTGCTTCATTATAGTTAGGAGGCAGATATGACAGAAAAGATTTGGAAAGTTGAAAAAACCAAATACTGTGAACACGTCGGGCACGAAGTTGAGATCGAAAACGAAGTCGTGTACCCTGCTGAAAATCTGCCTGACCAGCCGCCAAGAATTGTTGCGCATCGCTGCTCCAACGCTTTGGAATGCAACATGCTTGAAAAAGCAGCCTGCGCTTTGTGCGGCACAAACCCTGACCTTGACCCCGTGTAATTGAGCGACCGAAAGTTGCTCTTCCAAACTCTCTCCTCCCTCTGAGTTGGTCTTTTGGCTACACCGCGTATAACGCGGTGTATGCCGTTAAAAAGGGAACGCGGACTTTTTAGTCCGCGCTCCCTTTTTAAAACTCCCTCAAAAAACCCTTCAGACTTAGGTCAACCGGATTTCCTTTAATTTGCATTGGCGTTCCCACTTGTTTTAATTCGCCATTGATAATGACCGCCACACGGCTGCCGACCTGCGCAGCCTCTTTTAAATTATGTGTGACAAAGATTGTCGTGCGATCTTCCTGCGATAACAAAGTAGAGAGATCGTTCAGCAATTGTGCGCGGGTCGGGGGATCGACAGCCGAGAATGGTTCATCCATCAAAAGCAATTCGGGATCGAGAACAAAAGCCCGCGCCAGGCTGACTCTCTGCGCTTCACCCCCTGAAAGTTGACCTGCCCGCCGTCCGAGCAGTGACTCTACGCCCATAGCCTTACTCCACCTATCGACCCGTATGCGAGTCTCTTCCTTGTCTGTACCGCGAAACTTTAACCCAAGTGCGATGTTTTTTTCAACGGTCATATCCATTAACAGCGGGTCTTGAAAAACGAACGATATTCTCCGGCGATATTCAAGATCATTCATCTGCGAAATGGGACTGCCATTAAATATCATTTGTCCGCGCGCTGGTTTGATGAGACGTGCCAGCGCCAACAGCAGTGTGCTCTTCCCTGCGCCATTCGGCCCGACAATCGCAAGAGTCTCGCCGCGTTGGATTTCCAGTGATGCAATTTTTAACGCATCACGTCCATTGCGCTGAATGAGAAGATCGTTGATTTCAATAATATTTTTCATAATCTCTTCTTTTCTCTTTCTTCTTTCAAGTTGAGGAAAGAGGGGAAGTACTATCGCCTACTGCCTTTTTGCTGGATCAAGGTCAGCGCGAGATTGATGAGATAAGTGAGAATCAGTAATAATGCCGAAAGCGCCAGCGCCTTTTCAAATTCTCCCTTGGAAGTTTCCAACACAATGGCCGTAGTCAACACCCGCGTTTGACCTTTAATATTTCCGCCGACCATCATTGATGCGCCAACCTCAGAGATGACCGAGCCAAAGCCGGCCATCAAGGCCGCCAATAGAGGCAGTCGCGCTTCACGCCATAACATCCAGATCATTTGCAGTTGTGAAGCTCCAAGCCCGAGGAGTTGTTGTCGCAGCCGTGGATCAAGTGCTTCAAGTGCGGCGGCTGTTAATCCCATGACTACCGGTGCAGAGATGACCGTCTGCGCGATGATGATCGCCACTGGAGTGTAGATCAGTCTTAATCCACCCAACGGACCGCTGCGCCACAAAGTCATCGCTACAACGAGTCCCACAACTACAGGCGGTAGTGCCATGCCCGTGTTGACAATACTTAATAGAAATGACCGTCCGCGAAAATTGCCCAGCGCCAGCCATGTGCCAAAAGGCAAACCGATCAACAGGCTGATCAGAGTTGCAAAGGTTGAAACTTGTAATGAGAGAAGGGTGATTTCAAAAATATCAGACATGAGGTGAAAGTATACAGGAAAATAAGTGTGCAGGAAGATAGGTAAATAAAGTAGACACGTAAACATTTTTTACCTGTTTACGTGTCTACTTTGTTACGGATTTACATACTTTATAAGCCTAGATCAGCATCTGTCTTGTCGGCATCGGGGTAGAAAAGTGGTTGACCGAATTCTTCCAGACCGAATTCACCAATGACGGCTTGTGTTTCGGGGTCGATCATGAAGTTGGCGAAGGCGAGAGCGCCTTCGTAATTGGCGGCAGTCCACTTCTCTGCGTTGACGGTGATGACGTGATACACATTCAATAGCTTATTATCACCTTCGACGAGGATCTCAAGCTGATAGTTATCCTTGTTGGCGAGGTAGGTGGCGCGGTCGGTGAGGATGTAGGCTCCCTTTTCGGAGGCTACGGTCATGGAAGCGCCCATGCCCTGACCAGTTTCAACGTACCATTCTTTCCCTGCGGGATCGAGCTCGGCAGATTTCCACAGCGCGAGTTCTTTCTTATGCGTGCCAGAGTCATCGCCGCGCGTGATGAATTGTGCGCCTGCATTGAAAATGGCAGTGAAGGCTTCCTTGGCGGAGGTCATGCCTTTGATCCCAGCGGGGTCGGCAGCAGGACCAACGATGATGAAGTCATTGTGCATGACGAGGAAGCGGTCTGTACCAAAGCCGCCTTCCATGAAGGTCACTTCGGAGGCGGGGGCATGGACGAGCAATACATCGGCATTGCCTTCTTCACCCATCTTCATCGCTTCACCAGAGCCGACGGCTACGGTCTGCACAGTGTAACCAGTCTTCTCTTCGAACATGGGGACGAGCACATCCAGCAAGCCAGAGTCCTGTGTGGAGGTGGTGGTGGCGAGAATGAGAGTCGGGTTGGCGGGAGGTTCAACTGCTGCGGCTGTGCCAGCGACGACCTGAATTTCAACCACACCCTTGACCTGCAACTTACCTTCCTGACCAGGCAGAACAGTGCTGAAGCCGCCCTTGTCGCGGAAGGAAACGATGCAGTCAGCGCAGGCGGTTAGATCTGCGAGGGCGATCTCGGCGGTGAAGCCATCGTCTGCGACGAAGACCACGAGGTTGGCATCTGCATTGGGTTGAGCGAGAGCCAACAGATCGGAGAACAGCACGCCTGTGTAGGTGGCTTTTTCGCCGTTCTTGTTGGTGGATTCCACGCTGATGGCGTCCATGGCTTTGACTTCATCTTCCGTCCAAGCCTGTTCGCTGGCGACACTGCCAGTGACTTTGAGAGCAACTTCAGCCGCAGGGGCTTCGGTAGCGGCGGCGGGTGCTTCAGTGGCGGCAACTGCTTCCGTAGCAGGAGCCTCTGTGGGGGCGGGTGATCCGCAGGCAGATAATGCCAGAGACAGGATCAGACCCATTAACAAGATAAATTTAATCGTTCGGGACATGTTTCAATTCTCCTTCTGAAATAAAAAGTTTTTGCCACCCGCTTGAAAACAATAAGCGGGAAAAAGCCAAAGTTAGTCGGTGCTCTCTTTTGGGAGAGACAATTGCAAAAACACGAACGCCGCCAGCGCGATGAGGATCAGCAAAGCGGCCACAGGTTGGGCGGCCACAAGGCCGAACCCTTGGAAGCGTTCGAAGACCAGCACGGGCACGATCTTCGGGTGATAGGCCAGAATGACGACCGCGCCGAATTCGCTGATGCCGCGCGCCCACATCATCAACGCGCCTGCCAGCACGCCGCGCCACGCCTGCGGAAGCGAGACGTACCAAAACGCCTGCCACGGAGATGCGCCATCGATCAGGGCAACGCGCTCCAGTTCTTCATCCACGAGCGCAAAGGACTCGCGGCTGAGGTTGACCAGAAACGGCAGGCTGACGAATAACATGCCAACCACGATGCCGTAGAAATTGTCGGTGAAGGTTATGCCAAGCGGCGTAAGCCATTGACCCAGCAAACCGCGCCTGCCAAAGACGAGCAGAAGCGCAACCCCCGCCGCCGTATGTGGAATGACGATGGGCAAATTGACCAATGCTTCCAGCAAACGCTTGCCGCGAAATTTTCTACGTGCCAGCAAAAACGCCAACGGCACGCCCGTGAAGATTGCGAGCACTGTTGCAACTGCCGCCGCGCTGAATGTGATGACGATGGAGTTCAGCACTTCCTCATCTATGAGCGCGAGCCACAGAGTTTGCGGCGTGGTGCCGAGCAGGATGCTCATCAACGGCAGAACGATGAAGAGCAAGAGCAGCCCGCCCAGCAAGGAAAAAACGATGTTAAAGAACAGGTTCCTTTTTCTCAAAGCTATTCCAATGGAACCGTGAGCGCTTGCAAAATGGATGGCAGATTTTCGTAGCCATCCGCGATGAATGTCTCGAACATCGGATGATGATCGGCTTCCATCAGGCTGCGTCCTTCATCGCTCAACAGAAAGGCGATGAACTGTGCGGCTTCCTCCGTGTGCAGTGCGCTCGCGGGAACCGTGACTCCGTAGCCGATGCGTTCTCCGCGAAACTGCGGAGCGAGCGAGGCGAAGCGTTGAAAATCAAGATTCACCTGAACTTGTTTGTAAAGTTCTTCATACTCCTGCTCGCCCAAATTCACTTCAGCGGGCAGGCTCAGCATCTTCAAGCCATGTTGTTGGATGACGCTTTCATATTCAAAGGCGTAATCCAGATCGCCCGACTCGAGCAGCGCGATCAACTGCACACTCGCGCCGCGGATGACAATATGCGAATCGGATTTCGTTTCCAAAATTTCTGGCACGGTGATGGTCGTGAGTTCATCGCCGCGAAAGATCGTGACAGGAAACGAAAATTGCTTGTCAAACATCGGGCCGAACAGCCCGTAGTTTTTATTTGAAATTTCAGACAGCGCGAACGCCATCAAGGCACGATAGCCGGAAGCATCAAAACGCGGGTCGGCGAGCCCGATCTTCACATCAGGACGGCTGATGATCTCCGTCCAGTTTTGCGCGTTGATCTCATCCGCATATTTGCTTTCAGCGTTGTATGCAAGCGCAAGGTGATTGCTCGCAAAACGGATATGCCAATCGGCGTACGGCTCGCCCGTCTCTGGCACCTTGCTCGCATACATCAGCATCGGGATCAGCGCCGCGTCCGCCGTCACGACCACATCGATCGGCTCGTGCAACTCCGTCGCGTGGCGGATGACCTGAATGCTGCCGTGATACTCTGCCTGCACATCGATGTTCGGATATTTCGCTTCGAAGGCTTTTTCGATATTCCCGAACGGGATGATCAAACTTCCCGCAGCGAATACCGATAAAGGAGTCTTCTCCGTTGATGATGCCGCTTCGTTCCCCGCCCCAACCTGCGGACTGTTACAAGAGCCGAGTCCCAGCCCAAGCAGGGATAAAACCAGAAGAATTGCAAAAGTTTTTCGCATTGAAAATAACCGTAGTTGCGACTTCAGTCGTGCGACTAAAGTCGCAACTACACAATTTATTTTTATTTCACTTCGATCTTGATCACGTCCTTGGCCCACGCACTGCTGGGAAGGTTTGGCATGACCATCTTGAATTTCTCCAGGGTGTTGGTGAAACCAAGCAGACATTGCGTGCAGGCGCGTACTTCTTCAAGGCTTACTTCGGATGTGTACCCATCCGCGGCGATGAAGACCAAAGTGGTTGCACCGTCTTTCACACCAGCCAAGTCAAGCAGGACATTCAGAGAAACGCCTTCGTAATCCTCCTTGCCCTTCTTGGGATGTTCAGCGGTGATCTTCAGAACTTCCATTTCACGCAGGGCAGCTTCATTCAAAAGCAGTTCCTGATTTACGGAGCCAAACACTGTCAGCGTGGCATCTGCTTCAGAGACAGTGGCAGCCGCGGGTTCGGGCGAGGCGGCCGCAGGCACATCCGCAAGAGGCTCAAGGCCTACATGAATCTCCGCGATCATGCCGACCATTTCTTTTTTCTCAAGGTCAGAACCAACCAGCCGGAGGGGGAAGAATTCATCGGGCAGCGGATTTTCGTTGACCTTGTACGCCACGAGAATGTTGTCGTTGCGGTTGATACGCGCCGCATCAAATGTGACGGTGTATCCATCGCTCGCGATCACGTCCACGCTGTAACCTGCTTCGGCAAGCGCATCGTTGAACGCGGGGCCTTCGTGCTCGATCTCATCGTCCACCGAACCGACGAATAACCACAACGGCACGCCCACCCATTCCTGCGCTTTGTCATCCGTCCATGCAGAGCCGTGGCATTGCGGCGCACCACAGGATTCAACACTAACTCGGTCGGTATCTTCGGAGAGAGCGCCAACCAAATGCAACGCCCATTCCGCGCCGAGGCTTTTCACTTCCAGCTTGTTCACCCATTTCACCGACCAATGTCCATCGGTAACCTGGTTCAACTCCGCGCTGACAATTGCCAGCCGCAGTGCGCCATCCTGTTTGGCGTCAAATGGCTTGTCATCCGCTTCATAGGCGAGTATGGCGGTGAGCTCGACAGGATTTTTTTAGTTCTTCACCCGTTGCGGGATCGTATGCAATGAACGATCCGTTTTGCAGTTGATCAAATGAATAGGTGATGCTGTATCCATCTTCCGCAACCACATTGAAACCAGTGGTCTCATCCATCCCGCCGATGAACTCAGCGAGGTCTTTCAACGCCACACCTTTGAACATAACTGGCGGCGTGATCTTGCCAGTACTGCTCTTCAGTCCTGCGTATCCCTCTGTCGCAGGCATTGCTTTTAGATCATCCATTGTCAAGAACTTTGTTTCATCCAACCCGACGATTTCCAAAATAGGTGCAGCGACTTCGGTTGGAGCTTCTGTTGCCACAACCGGCGCCTCCGTCACTTCTGCCACAGGTGATGGTTCCACCTCGGCTCCCCCCGAGCAGGCGGCAAATGTAAATGCCAGCGCGATCAAAAGCGCGCCGCTCAGGATCAAACGTAGATACAGTTTCATAAAATTCTCCTTATGTTTACGCGGGCGTACGTGCTCCCGTTATTTTCGATGCTATGGAGAGGATTGGTTACTGCTTCAACGATCTATCCGTTTTGAATCACTTATCGTTTTTGTGAGATATGCGGCGAATGCCAAGCACAACGAGTGCGCCGAGCAATCCACCGATCATCCCAAAGAGAAGGTGGCTGGTAAATGGATACACCACGCCAAAGCGGAACGAGCCGATCGGCCAGCCGGTAATTAGATTCACGGTGAGTTGACCGATCGGTTTTGTCATGTGCGCGAAACCACCGAGCAAGACCATGAACCAGAGTTTGTTTGCGTAACGCGGCAGATAACGGAATGCCAGATCCATCACGGGGCCGGGCAAAAGGTAGTACATCCATGTGAATGGATTATCGCCATGCAGCATGGGCAGCGTGGATGCAAATGATGCACCGATGCTGGTGAGTGTGCCTGCGCCGCGAAAGCGCGATGATGCACGGCCCAGAATCATGATCGCCATCCATTCGATGCCGTGGTGACCGGGCAGGCCGGGAGACGTATCTAATGCGCGGTGCAATACAACCGCCATTACGCCGCCGCCGATCAACAGCAGCGCTTCAATCCACGAAAGCGACCACTCAGTTGGAAAGCTGTTTAATTTGTTCTTTAGAGATGATGTTCCATTCATGCTTATTCTCCTCTACATATAATGTTGCCTTACCGTCGCGCAGGACGGGCCGAATCCATTCACCAACATCCACGATCGCTTTTGAATCCAATTCCAGATTTTTCAAAGTGCAGATACGATCTATGTGACCCAGGCTGCAAATTTCATGGGCTGGATATTTACCTTTCAATTCACGCAAACCAGGCAGCCACAGGAATCGGCCGTCATTGCCGGCGCGATGTAATCCAATAGCGGACACGGCGCCGATGATTCCGCCGTGGGTGCCCGTCAGCCCCTCGCATCTTATCTGTGACTGTGAAGCTGTTTGCTGTGCCTCAGGCATGGTCAGCACTTCGAGTTTTGCCCGCTTCGCGAAGGACAGCACGCTTTCATTGATAGAGTCCCATTGAGCCAGAGTCAAACCGGCATCAGAGCCGAGGGCGCTTTCACGCAGAAGAAATTCGCGCGCGGCTTCCCAAACATCATTCGCGTTTTCTGTTTCAACTGATAAGCAAGCCGAACTGTTGTGAGATGTATAGGGGATTTGCGGGTCCACCAATAATTGATGGCGGGTGATTCCCAATGGCGCAGCCAGTTTATTTTCGGCAAGCCAATCAGCGAGCTGACGGACACGATGACCTGTGCCGCGAGATTCGAGATTATCAGTGTCGTCAATTCCAAGTAGGTAATGCATTGATTTGCCTTTTCAAAAAAACAGGATTCAAATAAGTTTTTACTTAACTGATAATTCAAAATAAAAAAGCACGCGCTGGAAATATTATTTGACCGTGATCTCGGTAATATCCTTTGTCCACTCGGCTTTGGGGATGTAGGTGGTGGCGAGTTTCATGGTGCCGCGATTACTGAAATCAAGAATGGTATTTTCGTCCACTTGTTCACGGGTAAGCGTGGATGGCGCGCTGCTGCCGGTGATCGTGATCTCACTGAAATCTGTGATGTCAGCCAGCGCCAGAATATCAAGTAATTTGGGGCCTTCCTGCACTTTACCTTCGACTGTGAGTTGAGCGAGTGGTAAAGTTTTGACCGCGTCGAGAGTCACATCAAATTTTGAGCCGTCTGCTTTGACGATCTGGAATAAAGCATCGGCAGAAACAGACTCCGCTTGAGACGGCTGCGCGGGTTCAGTGGCGGCCGGAGTTGAAGCGCCGCAGGCTGAGAGAACGAATACAAGTAATAAAGACAAAGTGAGCAAAATATTTTTTTTCATGTACACCCTTGATCTAGATATGGATTTGTTCACCACTGTGAGCGGCGTTGTATCCTGTTAATGAGCTGAGTCCGCTGCGGAAGGTGGAGGTTTGCAGATAATCAAGCAGGGGAGATAAAGTCTTTTCATTCTCGCGCGGAAGAATGAGATCGTAGCGTTCTTCGAAGAGCGGAATAAAATCAAGTCCGTGCTGGTGGGCGGCGGCTTGCAGGCCGATGGAGACGTCAACTTTATTTTCAGAGATCAAGACAGCCGCTTCGCTGTGTGTTTTGACAGAGATGTCGTACCCGTTAATGAATGCGGAGTCGATCTTTTGTTTTTTGAGTTCGGCGTCGATCCATAGGCGTGTGCCGGAACCGGCGTTGCGGTTGATGAACTTTACATTTTCACGCATGATGTCTGAAATATTTTTGATCTTTTTCGGATTGCCCGCCGCAAGGATTAATCCCTGCGTACGATGGGCGAGTGTGACCAGTTCCACGTTGCGGTCGGGGAAGAGATGACGGACGGTGGGGGTGTTGTATTCACCCGATGCATCCAAAATATGCGCGCCTGAAATTTGACATAACCCCTGGCGCAGATTGATCAGCCCGTCGAGTGAGCCAACGGGCAGGCTTAACATGGTGACGTGTTTGCTGAGATGTTCGGCGATCTCTTCGAGCGCGAGATCATGGCTGCCGGAAAAGATGACTGCAGGTTTTTTGCTTTTTGGCAGAATGATCTCCTGTAAAAGGAAAGCACCGCCTTTTGCACGATAGAATTTTTCCATTACTTTGCCGGTCTTGCGGATCTCACTGACTTCGATCAGGTTGGCAGATTCAAGCGTCAGAATATGATGCCGTATCCACGCGGGTGACTGTTTCAAGGTCCGGGCGAGATGCGTGAGTGTGGCGGGGGTATCCATCAGCAGGCGCAAAATCTCCATGCGGCGGGAGTCTGCCAGGAGTTTGATCTTGTCAAAGGATTGAATAGGTTGAACTGTTTTCATGGGTTCTTTTTCAAAAAAGGAAATACTTAATTGAGTCTAAGAGCAAACCGATTACAAGTCAAGCGGGAATTTTTTATGGTTTGTAAAGCTTGTTTTTAAAATTTTTATTAAAGATTTTCAGGCCTTGAGAACACCGGATGTTGTCTATAACCCTTTCCTTGTAAAACATTTGAAACTACTGTAAAATCCTTTCATGGTACAGATCATTGACCAACAATTGATAGACCAATTGCTCGTTGAGCAACTGCAAGACAGCCCCGCCCCCCTACTAGCCCTATTACATGCCTTTCATGACCGCGACGGATTCGTCTCGAAGAGTGCCATGCGTGCCATCTCCATTGGGCATGGGATTCCGCTCGCCGACCTGTTCGGCACGGTGACGTTCTATCATCACTTCAGCCAGGAAGCAGGCGGATTAAACAAGCCGCGTGTGTGTACCGGCCCGGTTTGCCGTTTGAATGGCGGAGCGGAGTGTCTTTCTGCACTGGCAGACAAAGGTGCAACCGCCATGCCGTGTGCCGGGCGTTGTGATGAACCAGTGTCGGTCTTGATCGGCCATGAGCAATGGGTTGGTGATGCCAAGGGGAATTTGACTCGCAAGCCCTCACCTGTGCCACCCCCAAACCCCGGAAAAATAGAAGAGTGTATCTTCTCTGAGATTCGAATGCCTGAGCGTAACACCCTGCCCGGGTACCGCGGATCAGGCGGTTATGAAGGTTTGATGCGTGCCCTTAAGGAGAATACTCCCGAAGGTGTGATCGAACATATTAAGAACAGCAAATTGGCGGGACGCGGCGGCGCAGCCTTCCCAACCGGTGTGAAGTGGCAGGCGGTTGCAAATGCTTCGGGTGATCCGAAGACCGTTGTCTGCAATGCGGATGAAGGCGAGCCGGGTTGTTTTCAAAGACCGCGCCATTTTGGATTATGACCCGTTTGCCGTGATCGAAGGCATGACCATTGCCGCATACGCAACTGGCGCGGCGCGCGGCATTATCTATTTGCGTTATGAATATCCCGAAACAAATTTGCGGCTCGAAAAAGCGGTCGCCGATGCGTATCAGGCAAACCTGCTTGGCAAAAACATAGCAGGCACAAATTTTAGTTTTGAACTTTATGTGCGGCGCGGCGGCGGCGCATACATTTGCGGTGAGGAAGGTTCGTTGTTGAACAGCCTTGAAGGTAAGCACCCCTTCCCGCGTAATCGTCCGCCTTTCCCTGTGACAAATGGATTTGAGAATTTACCTACAGTTGTAAATAATGTGGAAACACTGGCCGCCGCTGCGCAGATCATGCGCCGCGCTGTCGAGTGGTATCCCAGTTTGGGATTGAACGGTCAAGCGGGGACTAAAGTTGTGTCCCTTTCGGGAGATGTACAACGCCCGGGCAATTACGAGGTGCCATTTGGACTTCCGCTTCGCACCTTAATTTATGACTGGGCTGGTGGCCCTGTGGCAGGCCGCCACATCCAGGCAGTGACGATGGCCGGGCTTTCCGGCGGATTCCTTTCCGGCGAAGCACTCGAAACCGCCACGATCGATGAACCGAGCATTCGCAGCAAAGGATCCATGCTGGGTGCAGCGGGGATGATCGTCCTCGATGACAGCCGTGACATGATCGAAGCTGCTCACAATGCCATTGAATTTTTCGCGCACGAATCATGCGGAAAGTGCTTCCCCTGCCGGCTTGGAACTCAAAGATTGACAGAGAGATTATCCGGCGAAGGTCCCGTTGAATTACAAGTCTGGCTGGATGAAGTGAATGATTTGAACGCCGCGATGAAAGCGGTTAGCGCCTGCGGATTGGGCATGGCGGCTCCGTTGGTGATTGAAAGCCTGATCAATCAATTCCCTGCGCGAGTGCAGGAATTTGTGGAGAAGAGGTAAACCATGACTGACAATACATCTTCTCCAACCATGATATTGGATGGCAAAGAAGTTTCTTTTGAGCCCGGTGAAACCATTTTGGAAATTGCCCAGCGGAATGATGTGTTCATCCCCACTCTGTGTTTTGACCCGCGACTCAAACCATTTGGCTCCTGCCGCATGTGTGTGGTGGATGTGAAAGGCATTAAGAATCCGGTTGCTTCCTGCACCATGGCAGCCGCAGCCGGAATGGAAGTACAAACCAGCACCGAACCAATTGAGAAATTCCGCAAGACCCTGCTTGAGATGGTGGTCTCCGAGAATCGCGAGATCGAAGTGTCTCCGCTGCGCGGGATCGCCTCGCAGGAATTGTCCCTGCTTGTGGAGCGCTACGACGCCAATCATGGCCGCTTTCAGGGGAAGAAATCTGGCCATAGCAATTTCGATGATAAAAATCCGTTCATCCTGCGGGATTATGACTTGTGCATTTCCTGCTATCGCTGCGTGCGTGTGTGTGCCGAGCAGGAAGGTGATTACGCCATCAGCGTGATGAACCGCGGCTTCCAGACTCAGATCACCACTGAATTCAATGGTGATTTGCGTAATTCACAATGCACCTTCTGCGGCCAATGTGTGCAGACTTGTCCCACCGGCGCGCTGGCGGATAAGAAAGCCCTGCGAAATAGTTTCCTTTCCACCTTACGCCCCGACCTTGAGCGGAAAAAAAAAAAACCCCGCTCTCGCGCACCGCGCGCCCTGTGTGGGGGGGGGGGGGAAAGGGGGGGGGAAAAAAAAAAAGAAAAAAAAAAAAAAAAAAAAAAAATATTTTGCGTAAGGCGAGTTAATTTTTTATTGTTGATCGTATCAAAGATAGGAGTATAAAGTTATGGCGACAATGCAAGATTTACGCGAACTTCCACTTATCAATCTCGGGGTGCAGAAGACCCGTTCTGTGTGCGGATACTGCGGTGTGGGCTGTGCTGTGGATATTCTCACTAAGAATGAACGTATCCTTGCCATTCAACCCGCCATGGACGGCCCTGCCAATTTAGGCGCGTTATGCGTCAAAGGCCAGTTTGCCTATGACTATGTTCATCATCCCGACCGGTTGACCAAACCACTCGTCCGCCGTGAAGATGGCAAATTGCATGAAACCACCTGGGAAGACGCGATCCAGGTCGCGGCTGATGGGTTCAGAAAAGTTACACAAAAGTATGGCCGTGAGGCAACCTACGGTGTCGCCAGCGGACGTACGCCCACTGAAGCCGATTACCTCATGCAAAAATTTATCCGCGCTGGGTTTGGCACGCACAATATAGACAATTGCAGCCGTGCTTGACACGCACCCACTGTCGCCGGTCTGGCGGCAACCATGGGACGCGGCGCAATGTCCAATCCCCTTTCTGATCTTGAGAAAGCTGATGTCTATTTTTGTATCGGCACCAATATGACCGAGTGTCACCCGGTGGCAGCCACGCGTATGAAGAAAGCGCTCGCGCGCGGCGCAAAGTTGATCGTAGCCGACCCGCGCTATATCAGGCTGGCTGAGATGGCTGACCTGTATCTGCCGCTGCGCGTGGGTACAGATGTTGCCCTGTTGCTTGGCATGGCACATGTTATCGTGCGTGAAAATCTGATCGATCAAAATTTGTTTCCGAGCGCACCGCTGGCGTGGAAGATTATATTGAGCACGTTAAAGAACTTCACGCCTGAATGGGCTTCCGAGATCACAGGCGTCCCTGCCGAAGATATTGAAAAGGCTGCGATCCTGTATGCAGCCGCAGACAAAGCCTCCATCTATTACACACTTGGAATCACCGAGCACATCTGCGGTGTGGACAATGTCCAAAGCTTGAGCAATCTCGCTTTGATCACCGGCCACCTCGGGCGCGAAGGATGCGGAATCAATCCACTTCGCGGACAGAACAACATTCAGGGCGCGGGTGACGCGGGCGCAGCGCCCAGCGAATATCCCGGCTATCAAGTCGTCACCAAATCAGAGAACAAGGAAAAGTTTGAAAAATTGTACGGGCGCGAAATGGATTCTGAGCGCGGCATTACCAAAGTGACCGCCCTCGAAATGTGCGGCAATGGAATCCACGCCATGTTGATCGACGGCGAAAATACCGTGGTTTCAGACCCCGATCGCAAACACAGTGAACACGCCTTGCAAGCCCTTGACCATCTCGTTGTGATCGACATCTTCCTCACCGAAACTGCAGCAATGGCAGACGTGGTTTTCCCCGCAACCTCATGGGGCGAAACAGACGGAACCATCACCAACACAGAGCGCCGCATTCAACGTTTACGCGCCGCAGTACCTCCACCCGGAGAAGCAAAGCCCGATTGGTGGATATTAAGTTCCCTCGCCAACGCCATGAGCATTCCCGGCTTTGAATATGATTCGCCGAAGGAGATCTTCAACGAATTGTGCAGTATCTCTCCGGTATACGCCGGTGTTGATTGGGACATCATCGACGGCGGCCAATATCAATGGCCCGTGCCATATAAGGGACATCCAGGCACACCCCGCCTGCATGAAGATGGATTCACCAACGGCAAGGCGATCTTCAAAGTCATCGGCTTCCGCGCCCCCGCTGAAGTCATTGACGATGAATATCCCGTCTGGCTCACCACGGGCCGCCGTCTGCAGAGTTACCACACCCGCACCCAAACCGGACGTTCCTCCGGCATTGAATATCTCGCGCCGGAAGAATACCTCGAAGTTCACCCGGACAATGTAAAGAAATGGGGTCTTACTGATGGCGGCTGGGCAAAAATGACAAGCCGTCGCGGCGAAGTCAAGATCAAGATCAAAGCCACACCGCGCTCTCCCAAAGGCACGGTCTTCGCCAGTTTCAGCTTCGCCGAAACCCCGATCAACATTTTGACGGGCTCCGGCTATGACCCCACCACCCATACCGCCGAGCTAAAAGTCTGCACGGTACACATCGAACCGCTGTAAGAAACACCGAAGTCAAAAAGTCAAAACCGGAGACTGGCGAATCAAAAAATTCCCAGTCTCCGGTTGCTTAATGGTACAAATCAGATCGAAGGTGAACATGACCCGCTTTAATAAGAAAAAACAATCCATACTGACAATCGAAAATGGGCAGCCGCAACGCAAAAAAGATGTGCTCGCCGCCGAAGAACCCCTGGAAATTTTACTGCGCGCCGGGCATGAACAACGCACCATCGCCATCACCATGCGCACCCCCGGCAATGATTACGAACTCGCAGCGGGATTTCTCTACAATGAAGGAATCATCCACACCAAAACGGAAGTTGCAAATATGACTTATTGTGTGGACGGGAATCAGCAGGAATACAACTCGCTTCGGATTCAACTGGAAGCTGATACTCTCCCCGTACTGAATCAGCTCGAGCGGCATTTTTTCACCAACAGCGCCTGCGGCGTATGCGGCAGCACCATGCTGGATGACATCAGCCAGCGCAACCTGCCGCCCATCCCCGCTGGTTCAGGCGCAACCCCCGCGCTCATCACCTCATTGCCAGATAAACTTCGCCAGTCTCAGGACATCTTTGAAACCACAGGCGGACTTCACGCCGCCGCCCTCTTCGACCTAAACGGAAATTTACTCGCTGTCCGTGAAGATGTGGGACGTCACAATGCATTGGATAAATTGATCGGCTGGGGATTGCTCAACGACCAACTGCCATTTCACGACAAAATTGTATTGGTCAGCGGACGCGCCAGTTATGAATTATTGCAAAAAAGTTTTGTAGCCGGTGTGCCGATCTTCTGTGCCGTATCCGCACCCAGCACCTTGGCTGTTGAAGTCGCCGAACGATTTGGGATCACTCTCATCGGTTTTCTCAGAGGGGAACGCTTCAACATTTATACCGGCACTGAACGGATCAAGATCATGGAGCCTTCTTTAGTAAATTGACAAATCCAACACGCTTTGATATAAACTTAAAACAATTTAGTACTGTACTCATCCAGAGAGGCGGAGGGACCCGACCCTTTGAAACCTCGGCAACCGTTTAAGCGGTGCCAACTTCGGCAGACAAATGTCTGATAGATGAGAGATGACTTTTTATTCATGTCGCCTCTCAAAATGAGAGGCGTTTTTTATGTAAGAGACCTCCGAGGTCTTAAAGACCTCGGAGGTCTGGAGAGATAAACAAAATGGAAATCGGCGAAACAATTTACGTCACCACCCGCGAAGAATTCCGCGAATGGCTGGAAAAGAATCACAAGACCTGCAAAGAGATCTGGTTGATCCAATATAAAAAAGTCACAGGCAAACCATCCATCCCCTATGCGGATGCGGTGGAGGAAGCCATTTGCTTTGGCTGGATCGACGGCTTTGAAAAAGGCATGGACGATCAACGCTATGCCAAACGTTTCACACCCCGTAGACAAAAATCCCTGTGGACGGAAACGAACATTGAGCGGGCGCGTAAAATGATCGAAGAAGGAAAGATGACCGAGGCGGGGCGGGCGACTTTGCCGAAGGGTGTAGAGTGGCGGATTACGATAGGATTTTTCGACGCCTCGAAACCGCACGGACGTGAACGTCCGTGCTACGCCTACAAAGTCCGCTCGTGCGGACTAGCGCGTAGCGCTTCGTACGCATAGCACGGGGATTAATCCCCGTGTGGACACAATCCTACGTAACCACAGCGCTGGATGATGCGTAAAGATTGGAAGTGTAAACTTGAGAACAAGAAATAATGACTAAACACTTTACACAAAGCATCTTGAGATTTCTCTTGTTGATTGTTATCACCTTTTCTTCGGGCTGTGGACAATCAACTACAACAGATTCTCCAACCTTGACTCCCGCTCCATCCCAAACACCAATCGCAACGACGACACCAAGTCCAACCAATACACCTGGCCAATTCACCCAGAAGGCACTATCTTTTACTCGGACGTCAATACACTTTATTCGGTTGACCTAAAAAGCCAGAAGACGAATATTGTTTTATCTTCTGATGATTTATCTACATATTATTTAATCACAAAGAGGTTTATCTATATAAGACTGAATGCCAATAAAAATACTCAAGAGAATGCTGGCTGGGAAATCTTCAAAATGAAATTTGACGGATCTCAGCCCAAACAATTAACAACTGGTGGTGCTACAGGGTTTAATACAGACCCTAATGAACAATACCTGACATATAACACTTATGATCGAGCTTTGAAGATTCTTGATATTGTCAAAAAAACATCAGAATTAATCGCAAAGCCAAGCAATTACTCGGAGTGGGTTTGGGCTCACTCATGGTCACCCGATGGAAAGAAACTAATTTACACGAGAGTTATTAATCCCGCAAACGATAATATTTGCTCACTTTTTATTTACGACGTTGTTACAAAAAAATCTACAGAACTAATGGGTGTTGGATGTGATGCAAATTGGTCTCCAGACGGCAAGAGCATTTTATTTACTACCAAAGAAGAAGGCCAAATATTTAATACTCATAAAGACCAACAACTGCAAATAGGTATCTTGAATTTGGAAAAGGGAGATATAAGTTATGTGCCAGTAGGTGCATACTCCTATTATAGTGGCTCTTGGTCACGGAATGGCAAACAACTCCTCATGGCAGTAATCGACGAACAGAAACAGACCTATTTATATGTCTTTAATTGGAAAGATAGTAGTGTCAACCTGATTTCAAAAATTGGTTACCTTCAGTGGCCCATTTATTATTCTTGGTCACCAGATGGAAATATGGTTCTATATGAGCTAATAGAGTCATCTTTATCTTATAAACATTACCTTTACTTGCTAGATATAAAGAACAAGGAAATCACAAATTTGCATACACTGCTGGGATTAGATACACGTTTTGATTATTGGTGGAAATATTCTCCAATATGGTCACCTGATGGCAAATACTATGCGTATTTTACAATGTCATCGATGGAAACTAATTATGAGCAAAACTTCGTTCTAAATATCAAAAGTATTGAGAGCGAAGGAAATATCCAATTTCAAGTACCCAGAAAAGGTTTTTCCATTCGGATGTTATGGATAAATAACGAAACAGAGTTTGAAAATTAGGAGAACTTAATGAATCGCAAATACACCAACCGCCGTTACCTCGACGCACTCGAAAAGAAAGTCCTTGTTTTCGACGGTGCGATGGGAACGAGCCTGCAAAACCAAAACCTGACCGCTGAAGATTTCGGCGGCGAGCAATACAACGGATGCAATGACTATCTCGTCATCTCGCGTCCTGAGGCCGTGGAAAAAGTCCACCGTTCGTTTCTTGAAGTGGGCGTGGATGTGCTCGAAACAGACACCTTCCGCTCGAATCGTTTGACAATGCAGGAATACAAATTGCAAGACCGCATTGCCGAGATCAATATTGCGGCGGCAACTCTTGCGCGCAAACTCACAGATGAATATGCCGCCAAGACAGGTCAGCCGCGATTTGTTGCTGGTTCAATGGGGCCCACAGGCAAACTTCCCTCCACCACCGATCCCGAATTATCGAATATCGCCTATGACGAATTAATAGATATTTTCCGCGAACAGGCCGTTGGATTAATTCAAGGCGGCGTGGATCTTCTGCTCATCGAAACTTCGCAGGACATTCTCGAAGTCAAAGCCGCCATCACGGGCATTCATAAAGCTTTCAGCGAAACGAATGTTTATTTGCCGATTCAGGCTCAGGTCACGTTGGATACGACCGGCCGCATGTTGCTCGGCACCGACATCAACGCGTCGCTCACCATCCTCGAAGGCATGGGCATCGATGTCATCGGTCTCAATTGTTCCACCGGCCCCGAACACATGCGCGAGCCGATCCGCTTCCTCGGAGAAAATTCCACGCTGCCGGTTTCGTGCATTCCAAATGCAGGGCTTCCATTGAATGTGGATGGGCAGGCTGTGTATCCGCTTGAACCTGAACCGTTTGCGAATGACATGTATGAGTTTGTGACGAAGCACAACATCTCGGTCGTGGGCGGATGCTGCGGCACGACTCCGACTCACCTCAAGCTGCTCGTTGAAAAGCTGAATCAGTATCCCGGCCCGAGCAGACCATCTTCCACTGTCGGGCGTCTATCGTCCGCAATGTCAGCGATTACCATGCGACAGTAACCCGCCCGACCTTGCTTGGCGAAAGATGCAACGCGCAAGGCTCACGCAAATTTAAGAGACTGCTGCTCGAAGAAGATTACGATGGCATTTTGCAGATCGCACGTGATCAGGTTGCTGGCGGCGCACATGCTCTGGATATTTCCGTGGCCGTCACCGAGCGCGGTGATGAAGGCGAGCAAATGCGCAAGGTCATCAAAAAATTAGCCATGGGCGTGGACGTGCCTTTGGTGATCGACACCACCGAAGTGGACGTAATGGAAATTGCATTGCAAACCGCACCGGGACGTTGTCTCATCAACTCGACCCATCTTGAATCTGGCCGCGAAAAAGCTGACAAGATTTTTGCTCTCGCCAAAAAATATAATGCTGCTGTCATAACCTTGACCATCGACGAAGACGGCATGGCGAAGACCGCGCAGCGCAAACTCGAAGTGGCACAGCGTATTTATGACATCGCCGTCAACGACCACGGACTCAAACCCGAAGATCTGGTTTTCGATGATCTCACCTTCACACTTGCCACAGGTGACGTTGAGTTTGTTGACTCGGCCAAAGAGACCATTGAAGGCATTCGTCTTATTAAACAAAATTTACCGGGTGTGATGACATCGCTTGGCGTGAGCAATCTTTCGTTTGGATTTGCTCCGCAAGCCCGCCCGCCGTTGAACTCTGTCATGTTGTATTACTGTGTGCAGGCTGGCCTGGACATGGCAATCGTCAACGCCGCGCATGTCATGCCATATGCCGAGATCGGCAGCGAAGAACGTAATCTTTGCGAAGATCTAATTTTTAATCGCCGTGAAGATGCTTTGCAGCTCTTCATTCAACATTTTGAGTCGGTCACCGTCTCAACTGAATCCACTGTTGCTGATCCCACCGCAGGCATGACTCCTGAACAAAGATTACACTGGTGCATTCTTCATCGTCACAAAGAAGGCGTCGAAGCGGACATCGATACCATTATCAATCGCGGTTACATTTGGAATGAGGCTTTACCTGAAAATGGGGCAGGGACAACCCCAGCCCCTACAAAACATGAAATTGCGGTTTATACATTAAACAATGTCTTGCTGCCTGCCATGAAAGAAGTGGGGGACAAATTCGGCGCGGGTGAATTGATCCTGCCCTTCGTTTTGCAATCCGCTGAAACGATGAAAAAGACCGTTTCCCATCTTGAGAATTATCTCGAAAAAGTGGAAGGTGTCACCAAAGGGACTGTTGTGATCGCCACTGTTTACGGTGATGTGCATGACATCGGCAAGAATCTGGTCAAAACCATTCTCGCCAACAACGGATACACTGTGATCGACCTCGGCAAGCAGGTCCCAGCGGAAACGATCATCACTAAAGCCGTCGAAGCAAACGCCACCGCGATTGGCTTGTCAGCTTTGCTGGTTTCCACCTCGAAGCAGATGCCGCTCATCGTCAACGAAATGCACCGTCGTGGACATAAGATCCCGATCCTGATCGGCGGCGCGGCCATTAATCGTCGCTTCGGCCGCCGTATCCTTTTTGCGGAAGATGGCAACGCCTACGAGCCGGGAGTCTTCTATTGTAAGGATGCCTTCGAAGGCCTAGATACCATGGATGCGCTGATCGACTCCAACCGCAAGCCTGCCATGCTTGAACAACTCCGCAAAGATGCAGATATGGAAATGAACCGCGCTTCGCAAGTCAAGCAGTCAGCGGTCAGTGGTCAGCGGTCAGCGATTGTGCCTGCGCCGATTCAACTTCCCGCCAAACTTGGTCAACGAGTTGTCAAAGATATGCCGCTTGAAATGGTTTTGAAACACCTCAATATGAATGAACTCTACCGTCTGTCATGGGGCGCTAAGAATACCCACGGTGCTGAATGGGAAAAACTCAAAGCAGACTTCGATGCTCGTCTCGCCAAAATGACCAAGGAAGCACTCAAAGACGGTTGGCTCAAACCGCAAGCCGTGTATGGGTATTTTCCCATGCCAAGCGGATGGTGACGCGCTAATCATTTACGATCCCGAATCCGTTTCATCCGTGAATCCGCTTTCAAATCCGCTACGGGAGATTGCACGTTTCGATTTCCCGCGCCAACCTTATGATGATCACCTCGCACTTTCAGATTACTACGCCACCGTCGAGTCAGGTCAAATGGACGTGGTTGCGCTGCAAGTTGTCACCGTGGGACTTGAAGCTACTGAAAAATTTGAGAAGATGCAAGCCGCCAACGATTACACCGAAGCCTACTTCCTGCACGGACTCGCCGTCCAGACTGCCGAGGCGACTGCGAATTATCTGCACGAACACATCCGCCGCGAGTTGGGACTGAGCGAAGAGCAGGGCAAGCGCTACTCATGGGGTTACCCTGCTATCCCCGAACTCGAAGATCATTTCAAGGTATTTAAATTATTACCCGCAGTAGAATCCGAACTCGGTATGAGTCTCGCCACATCGGGGCAGCTCGTTCCCGAGCAATCTACCGCTGCGATCATTGTCCACCATGCGAAGGCGAAATATTACTCGGTGGGTGAGAGTCGCGTGGAACAATTAATGAAATAAAAAAGTTTTTGGAAAAATGATGCCGCAGAGTAAGTACGATTTTCGGTTTGGATTATTTATTTATCTGGCAAGTGCTGAGCTTTTATTTTCAGGTGTAATGACTGCATTCCTTGCCGCACAGCAGGGGCTTGCATCCACGCTTATCTTTTCAGCGTTGACTGCTTTTGCCGGACTGCTGGGTCTTTTGATCCCGGCTTTTCTAAAACGAAAAACGACCTTGAACAAAAGATTTTGGATATTTTAAAGGGAATGATCGGAAGGTCATTCCCTTTAATCGTGATTCTGCTTCTATCCGCTTTTTTCTTTGTGATAACGCCAGCCGCAAATATTGTCGTGGTGGCAGCTCCTTTACTGATATGCCTCTGGCTGATCGGGTTGGAAATCCTGTTGTTGTTTGATCGTCTCCATCAGGCGTACAGGATGGAAATACAAGCGCGTCTGGCCGTAACGATAGCCTGTTCGGAATCATTGGCATACTCCTCGCTTATGGATTTTTACTGATCCCATCCCGCATTCCTTCGTGGTTCGATGGTTTCCCCTGGGACTCGTCTCTTGAATTCCTTTTTGCGGTATTTATCTTGCCGCTAACATTTGCCGTCGGTTGGAATATCTTTTCCAAACGTCTCTTTATTTTTTCACTTGCAAGCCTGTTCGTAGTGAAACTTGTTTTCTTCAGTTTTCTCCCGCAGACAGGTCTGGGAGTTTACGCTTTTACCAGCGAAGAAGCAGTTTTGGCCGATCAATGGGACAGAAGTTATTACACTTATGCAACTCCCGGTTATACACAAGTCATTAATCGCCCATATTATGCGCTGCGTGAATTTCCCGTTGAATGGATTAACAATCGCTTTGGGTTTGATAAAAATCAATTCTGGCTGAAGTTGGAATTAAGCGGATACATCAACTTACAGCAGAATGAAAGACTTGTGTTTGTCACACAGGGCGCAAAACAAATTCAAGCGGAACTGCTGGATGTCAGCACGCAAAAAACGGTTCCCTCATATTTGTTGAGCGGATCGAAAACATTGACAGCAAACTTTACGATTCCATCCCCGAATCTGGTCAAGTCAAAATTCAAGGTGCGCTCCTCTTCGATCATTATGGACAAATGCGTTTGGAGCCTTTTCTTGTATATCCCGATGGCTCAACACAATCCCTTTTTGCATCTCCGCGTGTATGGACATCACTGGATGGCGCCAATTACCCCGTAAGCCAGGTGAATACCTTTGGCTTTGTTTTGAATGTGTTGGGCTTTTTGTTCGCCTCGTTGATCTTTGTCGGATTATTCATCGCAATCCGCGTATTGTTGCAAGACGGCAAAATTTCACTGGTTGACCTGTATCTCGCATTATCCGGTCTGCCCCTGTTTTTTGTGACGCTGTTGATCCAAAAGCAATACATGAATGTTTTGGCGTTATCAGTTATTCTTGTTTTCTATGCAGTGAAATTGACGGAACAATTTCTTTATCAACGCTATTTTTCAGGAAAGGTATTCCTGTTTTCCTTCGGAGTTGTTCTGCTGTTTCTCTTCCTCGCCCTGGATACATACGACCTGCGGGTGGTTACCAATTTTCCGCCATTTCAAGACGGACTTGAATATCAAACCTTCGCGCATAATATCTATGTCAACCTGGATATATTTCTTGCGAACACGCCGCCCCGTGCCTATAAGGTGCTCTTCCCTTATGTCGTTGGCCTTCTGCATATTCTCTTTGGACATTCAGCATCGGCGCAGTTATTTATTGATACATGGTGCGCCATACTCAGCGGCGCTCTCATGATTGAATTGATGAAAGAGCTCCGCCTGACAGATAAAGTCTCACTGAGCGCCGCGGTTTTTTATCTTTCACTGCTCTTTTTGCCCTCGCTCTATATTTTCTATTTCCGCTTTGGATTGATCGAACCATTTTCAACAACTTTGCTGTTACTCACCTATTACTTCGCCATCAAACATCAACGCGTTGGCATGTTTATCGCGGGTATTTTCACGGTCCTGCTGCGCCTCGATTATCTTGGAATTACATTCACTGCGATCCTGCTTTCTTCCGCGCCGATACAGGGCACGCTAAAGAACGCCTGGATGCAATTCTTTGGCTGGTTAAAAACAAACTGGAAACTTCTTGCCGCCTATATGTCCGCTTTGTGTTTGCCGGTTTTTCTTGCCGTTCTTGGGTACTTTTTATTTGTCCCTGACTACATGTTAAATGCGTCTGATACCGATCAAACATCCTTCAAAAGTTTTATTGATGGGCTGGTAAAAAGTTATTGTTGGCGGAACAATGAAAGACCTGCGTGAAAAATTTGCAGAATCTCCGCTGGATGTTTTATTAATATCAACTCCTTTGTTGATCGGTTTTATGCTCGTGCTCGCATCTGTTTTTCTTCGCGTCGGTATTTTCAAAAAACTTGACCTACGCCTTGGTCTGCTTGCTCTCAGTCTTTTGCCTGCCTACATCGTTGTACGCCCTGCCGCTTATTTTCCGCGCTTTAGTTTGCCGCTCCTTTCGCTTGACCTGATTGTCATCAGTTATTTTTTCATCATCTTTGGTCACAAAGTCGGTTGATTGAGTCTCATGAATAAAATAATCAAGCTTATTTTTTTTATCACGCTTGCCATCCTTGGCGTTTTCATTACGAGTCAATATAGTGAGTCGTGGGATGAGTTGCAGTTCTATAAATATGCCAACCACGCGCTTGAGTCTTACAGCACATGGCCGCAGCGCGGCGAGATCATCGTCACCGGCAACACGTATGATAATTACGGCCCGGCGTTTGTGATCTTTACTTCGCTTACAGCCCGCGCATTGCACATCATTAATCCCAACGGATTGATCTCTGATTATCGTCACCTTGTTTATTTCTTTACTTTTCTCGCGGGCGTTTGGGCTTTTCACGATATTGCCAAACGCTGGATGAATCAACTCGCGGCATGTACTGCAACTTTGCTTTTTCTCACGCAGCCGCTTTTCTGGGGACATGCCTTCTTCAGCCCGAAGGATATTCCCTTCATGAGTTTATTTTTACTCAGTCTTTCTTTTGGATTCAGGATGGTGGACTCTGCCCCGCATTTCTCATGGGATTCATTATCGCCTTCCGCCAGAAAATCTTTGACGGGTCTTTCCGCCCTGTGGCTTGTTTCTGTTTTCTCGCTCTTTCTCCTCACCGACACATTCCACACCCTGATCGAGACTCTTGTCCGCGCGGCTGCATCAGGTGAAACAAATATCATTTCGCTCATCGCATCTGATATTCAAAAAGTAAAACCTGAAATCTACATTCAAAAATACTTCACCCTCTTCCTCTGGCTGCGCTCCACCTTCTTTCTTCTTTCTTCTTTCCTTCTTCTATTATCTGCTCGTCGCTCTTCATTTTTCCTTCATCCTTCATCCTTCATCCTTGCCTCTCTATTTCTCGGCATCACCACCTCCACCCGCATCCTCGGTCCACTGGCTGGGGTGATCGTTGTGTATTATGCATTCAGGAAATTAACACAGCAAAAAGATACTCAATCATCAATTACCAATCACCAATTACCAAACACCATTCTTCTCCTAACCATCTACGCCATTCTTTCCATCATTGCCATGTACGTCACCTGGCCGTACTTGTGGCCGAATCCGCCGGCGCGTTTGCTGGAGAGTTTACAGGTCATGTCGCAATATCCGTGGAAGGGACAAGTGCTCTTTAACGGGCAATATTATTCTTCGACGAATCTTCCTTTATCTTATATTCCGGTTTTGCTTGCCATTCAATTTACAGAACCGGTCTGGCCTTTGTTTGTGATCGGATTAATGAAACTGCATAAAAATAATATGGCGTTGGTTTCGACTCTGTTGTGGTTCGTGCTGCCCTTGATGGCCTTGATCTTCACGCACGCGCCCTTATACGATAACACGCGCCAGATATTCTTTATCCTGCCGCCTGTGTTTTTCGTGGCTGGCCTGGGCGTGGAAACTGTTCTCGGATGGCTGAACCAGCAAAAAGTTAAAGTAGGATTCGCGGTTTTCATCCTCCTGCCCGGTTTGATCGCGGGCGTGGCTTTACATCCGTATCAATATGTCTATTACAATCATTTGATCGGGAATCCGAGCGGAAGATTTGAATTGGATTATTGGGCGGCATCGTATCGTGAAGCGGCGAACTGGTTGAATGAAAATGCGCCTGCCAATGCGAAGATCGCTGTCGGCGCTCCGCAGCATATTGCCGAGTTGTATCTGCGCAGTGATTTGAAGATCACAGATGCAGAGCCGGATTATGTTATATTCTCCACCCGCTATAACACGCACGAAAAGTTTTTTGCGGATGATGAAATCGTATATCAAGTTGAGCGCGGCGGAATGATTTTCGCTGTGGTCAGGAAAATAAAATAAGAGGCAGCATGGATCTTTTGGAACAACTTTCTTTGGGGACAATTCTGGCCGATGGCGCGATGGGCACAATGCTTCACGCGCGCGGCGTTGGTTTTGATAAATGCTTTGATGAATTAAATCTCACCAATCCGGCGGCTGTGGCAGATATTCACCGCGAATATATTGAAGCGGGCGCGCAGTTAATTATTACCAATACATTCGGTGCGAATCGTTATAAATTAAAAAAACACGGCTTCGAAGATGATGTGACCGAGATCAACCGCGCCGGTGTGGAACTTGCAAAACGCGCAGTGGCAGCGTCATTCAAGAATATTTTCGTGGCCGGTGACGTCGGTCCGCTGGGTGTGCGCATTGCTCCTTATGGACGGGTGAAACCTGAAGAAGCGCGCGCGGCATTCGCAGAACAAGTGAAGGCGTTGGCCGATGCCGGCGCAGACTTGATCGTGATCGAAACCATGAGCGACTTGTATGAAATTCAGGAAGCGATCAAGGCATCGAAGCAAACCTGCGATCTGCCTGTGGTGGCATCGGTGACATTCACCCGCGATGACCGCACTTTGCTCGGCGATGAGCCGATGAAGGTGGCACGTACATTAAGAGATGCAGGCGCGGATGTGATCGGAGTCAATTGCTCCGGCGGACCTTCGCAGTTGCTGCGCATTCTCAAACAAATGAAGCACGCCGTTCTCGATGGGAAGTTCTGGGTCAAGCCGAACGCGGGCTGGCCTGAACAAGTCGGCGGACGCATTATGTATCCCGCTGATCCTGAATATTTTGGCGATTACGCGCTTGCCTTCCGTGAAGCGGGTGCGAGCATTGTCGGCGGCTGCTGTGGAACGACTCCCTTGCATATCACTGCGATGAAGAAAGCCTTTGAAACTGCGCCTGTTTTTGTGGCAGAGTCAATTTCGATTTTGGCCGAAGATGAAATGCTGGATGAACCCGCCGAACAGCCTACGCAACTCGCGCAAAAACTTTCCGCTGGGAAATTTTCGATCTGCGTTGAGATGGATCCCCCGCGCGGACTCTCGACTCATAAATTGCTGGCGGGCGCATCTCTTTTATATGATGCCGGCGCGGATGTGATCAACGTGGCAGATTCACCGATGGCGCGCATGAGAATGTCTGCCTGGGCGGTGTGCGATCTGGTGCAGCGTAAGATCGGCGTGGAAACAACTTTACATTTCCCGACCCGTGGACGTAATCTTTTACGTGTGCAAGGTGACTTGCTCGCCGCGCACGCGCTTGGTATTCGCAATGTCTTTGTCGTGATGGGCGACCCAACATCCATTGGTGATTATCCCGAAGCGACAGATAACTATGATCTGGTTCCATCTGGTTTGATAAAACTCATCAAGCAGGGATTCAACACCGGCGTGGATCACTCAGGCACCAGCATCGGCCAGCCGACAAATTTCTTCGTAGGCGCGGCCTTGAATCTATGTCCGCAGGATATGGATAACGAAGTAAAGAATCTGCATCGCAAGATCAAAGCTGGCGCAGATTTCTTCCTGACCCAGCCGATCTATCGCGTCGATGATGGCCCCAAACTGATCGAAGCCTACGAAGCCAAACACGGCAAATTGGATAAACCCATTCTGGCCGGTATTCTGCCTTTGGTCAGCGGCAAACATGCCAACTTCCTGCACCACGAAGTGCCCGGCGTTTTCATCCCTGATGAAGCGCGTGAGCGAATTGAATCCGCGGGTGAGGGCGGCGCAAAAGTGGGTGTGGAACTGGCGGTTGAGTTGATTCAAAACATCAAATCATGGGCCAGCGGAATTTACATCATGCCGCAGTTCCATCGTTATGATATGGTCGCAGAAATCATCGAAGCGGTAAAATAGACAGTAGACGACAGACCATAGACCACAGTCTGTCAACCATCGTCCATTGTCTGTGGTCAATCGTCCAAGGAAAATATGCTCCTCACCATTGATATCGGCAACACCAACCTGACCCTCGGCCTGTATGAAGGCGATCAACTCGGCGCGCATTGGCGGCTTGCAACCGACCATAACCGCATGCCCGATGAATATGGCTTGCAGTTTTTAGGTCTGCTGCAAAATGCAGGCAAGACACTCGATCAGATCACGGGCGTTTCGCTCGCTTCGGTTGTTCCTCCATTAACCGGCAGAGTGATTCAAGCCTGCCGCGAGTACCTCAAACAGGAACCGCTGGTTGTGGATGCAGGCATCAAAACCGGCATCAAAGTCCGCTATGAAGATCCCAAAGCCGTGGGCGCGGATCGCATCTGCGATGCCGTAGCCGTGATGAAATTTTATGGCGGCCCGGCCTGCGTGGTGGATTTCGGCACCGCCACAACTTTCAACGCAGTGACAAAAGACGGCGAATATCTTGGCGGCGCGATCACGGCCGGCATCAACCTTGCCGCCGAAGCCTTATACACACGCGCTGCAAAGCTTCCGCGCATTGACTTGCAGGTGCCGCCCTCCGTCATTGGCCGCAACACTGTCCACGCGATGCAATCGGGTTTACTGTTTGGGTACGTGAGCATGGTCGAAGGCATGGTGACCAGATTCCGGTCCGAGTTGGGAAGCGATATGAAAGTCATCGCCACTGGCGGGCTGGCAGAAGTCGTCGCCAAAGAAACAAAGGTCATTGATGTCATCGCTCCCTGGCTCACGCTCGACGGTCTGCGAATCATCTGGCAGCTTAATCACTAAATGAAAAAAATAATTTACTGGATCGCGGGGACTTGTATTTTGCTCTTCGCCTGCAATGGAGTCGTCCCGCTCAGGAAGACTCCCCAGCCGATGTCCACGCCTCTTCCCCCGACCGAAACTGCCACTCGACTACCAACACTTCCCCCGCCCTCAACATTTACGGCTTCGCCCATCCCCACGGCCACATGGATTCATCAGGGGCCTTATGAGATTGTTATGCCGATCCTCTTGTATCATCGCATTGATACGTCTCCCGATAACAGTCGTTACTATGTGACGCCTGAGAGATTTGAAGAAGAGATGAAGTTACTGCACGATTGGGGATACACAACCATCACACTTGACATACTCTCGCGTGCCATCATTGACGGCGCTGACCTGCCCCCACGCCCGATGATCATCACCTTTGATGATGGTCACATGAATAATTACACCACTGCCTTTCCGATCATGCAAAAGTATGGCTTCACAGGCGTGCTCTATGTCGTTGGCACCTACATCGGCGCGGACCAATACCTGAACGCCGATCAGATCAAAGCGATGGCTGGCGCCGGCTGGGAAGTGGGTAGTCATAGTATGCGTCATCTTGACCTGCTCGCGCTTGACCGGCAAAACAGAATTATGAAATATTTGAATCGCGTAAATATTTGGAAGAGAAACTGGGGATTCCCATTCAGTCATTTGCCTATCCATTTGGCAATAGCAATGTTGATATCGTTGATCTGGTTCGCGCCGCAGGCTACACAACTGGAATGAGTCTGGGATTCACCTACGATCAGGGAACGGGAAATATATTATCCCTGCAGCGCCGCGACATAAGAGGAACTTATGATCTTAAGCAATTTGCGCTCTTTCTCCCCTGGCAGGGTGACCCGTTTTTTACCAACAGATACCACCCACCCACACCCACTCCATCACGTACGCCAAAGCCGTAATTTTAAAATCCTTCAGAAAGCTGAAGGATTTTTTCTTTAAAGTTAGCGTTCTCCAAAACGCAGCAGGATCACACCCAACAATACCAATCCGCCGCCCGCCAGCTGAATCGGATTTAATAATTCGCTCAAAAAGAAATAAGCCCAGATTGCAGTGAAGGCCGGTTCAAGAGTTGCAATTAAATTTGCGGATGTAGGGGAGAGATAGCGGATACTTAACGTATATAAGCCAAAACCGCCGAGTGTGGGCGCGACGCCCAAAAAGAAAAGAATCCCCCAGCCCGCGGACGAATTTCCAAGCCAGAGCATATCGGCAAAAGCCGGTTTGCCTGTGATGAACAGATCATTCCCGAGATTGAAAAATAATAAAAAGACAGTTGCGAAGGCGAAGCTGTAAAGCAGCGCCGTCCATGAATCTATTTTGGTGTCTGAAGCATGTTTGCCTTCGAGATTGTACACAGCGAATAATAAACCGGAGAGCAGACCAAAGACAATCCCCAGCGGATTAAGATTCCAGACCGAAGCATCATACGCGCCCGCTACCAGCACGATCCCCGCCAGACTTAATAAAATGGATAATATCTTTATCAGGCTGAATTTTTCCTTCAGCACAATGCGGCTTAAGATAGCCGTCATCGCGGGCGAACTGAACACCATGACCGTTGCCACTGCTGCACCATTATATTGAACCGAAAAAGTCCACAGCGAATTGAAGATCGCATGGTGAGAGTCCATACCAAACCATGAACGGCCAGTGGATGCGCTCAAGATGAAAACGCGCGCGGCTGAAGATCAACAGGCCGACCACCATGCCGATGGAGACGAACAGATCACGCCAAAAGGCGAGCACTAAAGACGGCAATGAATACGTCTTGCTCAAATAACTAATGAACGGCCCCGTCGTTGACCAGAGCACAGTAGCGACCAGCGCGATGATAAATCCGCGTGAAGATTGGGAGGTTTGTTTTCATAAAGAGTCCTTGAAAAATAAAAACCCCGCAGATTGCGGGGTTGGTGGGAGTGCCCCCACGGGAATTCGAATCCCGGTTTAAGCCTTGAGAGGGCTTCGTCCTGGGCCACTAGACGATGGGGGCGTGCTTTTTCGAGCGGGTTGCATTGTATCACCGCAAATTTTACCCGTCAACAACAAAGACGTGAACCTCTTTCGGGCCGTGTACGCCGATGGTTAGAGTCATTTCGATATCTGCGGTGCGTGAGGGGCCGGTGATGAAGACCGCCGCGCCTGTGCCTTTTACCAAATGCATTGCGTCAGACAAGGATGACAAAATATTGGATGACTTCAAGACCGCGATGTGGACTTCCGGAAGCAGTGACGCGTGTAACGGGCAGCCCTCTCCATCCGCGATCAAAATGGACCCGGTATCTGCCAGCCCGCAAATGGCATTCGTCACCCCGACGATGATCTGCGGATCAGGTTCGTGCGTGAAATCAATGTCCGCTTTGTGCAAAATATTTTCGTCGAGAGTATTTGGTTCCAGATGAATTTTATGAACGCCGCGTGATCTTAGAAATTCAATAATGTCTTGTGTGGCATTTTTGGTTTGATAGACATGTCCGCCGAGTGCGGTGAGTTCGGATCTAAATTGTGTAATCTTATTATGGAGTGCAGGAGCTTGCTCCTGCGTTTGAATCCTATGGAGTGCAGGAGCTTGCTCCTGCATATTTTCTATTTGAATAGTTATATCTGACGGCAAGCCGTCAGACTCCATAAAACCATCACGAAATGTCCTGCCTGCGAATCTGGGGAAGTCTTTACTGTAACCCCAACCTGTAAACGCGGGCAGACGAATCCACTGCGAGAAGGGGGCGAAGAGAAAACTTCCGAGCGCCGCGAATTTTTGTGACGCCGCATACAGCTTCGGGTGAGTCGCGATGCGGGCAAATATCCGCAAGCCAAATTTGGTTGAGGCGGAAAGTCCCGCGCCAGCGGTTTGCGGAGTGTCGCCTGTGGTGGATGAATATCCGGCTCTGACGCGAGTTAATAATTTCGGCAGATCAATATCCACGGGGCAGGCATCTTTGCATGCGCCGCACAAAGACGAAGCCTGCGCGAGTTGCACATAATTTTCACCGAGCAGCCCCGGCGAAATGACCGAGCCGATCGGGCCGGGATAGGGCGCGATGGAAAGGTCGCTGCCGATGTAGGCGTGCCCGCTCAACTCGCGGAAAACGGGACAGGCATTCAAGCACGCGCCGCAGCGGATGCAATACAAAGATTCTTTAAGCGGAGAATTTCTTAATCGTGTGCGTCCGTTATCAAGCAGAATGATGTGACGCTGCTGGTCGGGAAGCGGTTTGTGCAGCAGTTGAGTGTAGACCGTGAGTTTTTGACCGGTTGCAGAGCGCGGTAAAAGCGAGAGCATGAGCGCGAGATCATCAAGATTTGGGACGATGCGTTCCATGCCCATTAACGCAATGTGGACTGGCGGCAGGGTGGTGACCATGCGTGCGTTGCCTTCGTTGGTAATGACGCAAACTCCGCCCGTGTCTGCGATGCCGAAGTTAACTCCGCTTAAACCGATATCAGCAGTGAGAAAAACTTCGCGCAGAATTTTGCGCGCGGTGGCGGTGAGTGTGGGAATGTCGGTGGTGTAGGGGATGCCGAGTTTTTCGTGAAAGAGTTCTGCGACCTGTTCTTTGCGCAGATGCGCCGCAGGCGTGATGATGTGACTTGGCCGCTCGTGCCGCAGTTGCACAATGTATTCACCGAGGTCGGTTTCGATGACTTCGATGCCTTCTTTTTCAAGCGCATGATTTAGTTCGATCTCTTCAGAGACCATGCTTTTTGATTTGGCGATAAGAACAGAATTCACCGGAGAGGTGTGAACGGAGATCAACAGAGATTTCTTTTTGGTTTTCTTTGCGCTCTCTGCGTCTCTGCGGTAAATCTTTTGCAATATCCAATACGATTTGTATCGCCTCAGCCGCGTCCTTTGCGCGATGGACGATCATGCCGTTTGCTTCTGCATGGGTGATAAATTGTGACAGATGAGAATCGAGATTGTCGATCACATCCGCGCGGATTTTGTGCGCGCGCTGACGTGCCTTCATCCAGCAATTGCGAGAGTTGCGGCATGGCTTCGATCAGCCGTTTATGTATATCTCCCATCGGGTAGTTTCCGTTTGGGACGGGCAGCCAGAACCAGTTGAGTCCTGCGTTTTTTGTCATGTCGCCATATTGTTCGGCGTGTTCGCTTCTCTTTTAACAGAGTGACAATATGTGTACAGCCGATCTCACGCAGATGATTAAAATCCGTCCGGCGCGGACGATGATAAAGGGCAAGGCGTCCGTTGCCTACTTTTACAAAGTTGTATTTTGGCGCTTCGTTATTCATTTGTTATCTGTGATTCAGTATTTCTGCGATATGAAGGACTCTTTGTTTTTTCTTCTGACGATTTAATCCGCCGGCGATGTGCATCAGACAGCCCGCGTCGGTCACTACCAACGTGGGGACTTGCCCTGAGCTTGTCGAAGGGTAGCTCGCTTCCAAATTACTGATCTTGCGCTTTAGCCATTCTGCCGATAACTCAGGATGTTCAACCGACATGATTCCGCCGAAGCCGCAGCACTCTTCTGCATGCGGCAATTCCACAAAAGTCGCACCGTGGACATTCGCCAGGAGGGCTCGTGGTTGTTTATCCACGTTGATGCCGCGCAGGGTGGGGCAGGATGGATGGTAGGTTAATATTCCGTCCCAGGTTGCGCCAACATCGGTGATGTTTAATTTGTTTACAAGATATTCAGTGAATTCATAAGTCCGCGCGGAGAGGGCTTTCGCACGCGGAAGCCAGACTGCATCATCGGCAAATAATTCAGGATAGTTATGCCTGAACATGTGTGCGCATGAACCGGAAGGTGTGACAATGTCGCCGCTTGTCTTTTCAAAAACTTTTATTGTGTGCTCAGCAATGGCGCGTGCTTCCGTGCGCAGACCGGCGTTAAAGGTGGGCTGTCCGCAGCAGGTTTGCTCGCGGGCGAATTCAACAGAGATGCCGAGGCGTTGGAGGATGTCCACGACGGCCTGACCAGTTTTCGGGAAGAAAGAATCGGCGAGACAAGTGATGAAGAGTTGGACGTGAGTCATGAGGCGATTCTAATCCCAAAGTGGAAATATCATCCAATTTTAAAAAGTGGTTAAAAATCTCTGTGGTGAAAGCTTAAAAAAACAAGCCCAACTCGTTGTGAGTCAGACTTGTTGATTCGTAAGGTTGATTGGATCTAGCCGAACGAAATTCCAAGATCGAGGGCGGTGAGGACAATATCTGAATCCATTGGGACCATTTTCATTTTGCCCATGGCCTCTTCGATGGGAACATATTTAACATGCGGCGGGTCGAGTGCAACCATCACACCATCCTGGCCTTCTTCCAAACCGCGGACTGCGGCTGCGCCGAAACGCAGCGCGGTGAGACGGTCGAAAGAGGTGGGGGAGCCGCCGCGTAAAAGATGACCGAGTACCACTACGCGTGTCTCTTTGCCAGAGATGGCATGAATCTCTGCTGCCACTTTTTCACCAATGCCGCCCAAACGCTCGGCGCGGCCCGCTTCATGTTCAACCACGGTGACTGCGCCGCCTTTGGGTGATGCGCCTTCTGCGACCACCACGATGGTGAATTTGTTGCCGCGTGATTCGCGTTCTTTGATCTTTTCAATTACTTTATGAATATCGTAGGGATTCTCGGGGATCAGGATCACATCGGCAGAACCTGCCACGCCTGAGTGCAGTGCGATCCAGCCGGCGTACCGTCCCATCACTTCCACGACCATCACGCGGCCATGGGATGCGGCTGTGGAATGCAATCGGTCGAGTGCTTCAGTGGCGAAACCGACGGCGGTATCAAAACCAAAGGTGACTTCTGTTTTATCGAGATCATTGTCAATGGTTTTGGCACAGAGATCAGACGCAGACCTTTCTTTGAGAGTACGCTCGCGATTGCAAGCGAACCATCTCCGCCGACGGTGATGAGTGCATCAATATGATGCAGGCGGAATCCGCGCACGATCTCATCGGTGCGATCTACTTCTTCGATCGTCCCGTCGGGGCGTGCGATCGGATACTTAAGCGGATTGTTACGATTGCTGGTTCCGAGGATCGTTCCACCCAGGTGGGTGATCCCGCTCACCTTTTCGCGTGTGAGCGGCACAAAGCCTCCGCTTGGATATTCCTCCGGTGAAAGGATTCCGTGAAAGCCATCGAGAACACCGTACACTTCCCAGCCGCGTTTAATCGCTGAAAGCGCCGCAGCGCGAATGACAGCGTTTAAGCCGGGAGCGTCACCGCCGCCGGTGCTGATCGCTATTTTTTTAATTGATACACTTTTATTTTTAGGCATAAAACTACTCCGTTTAATATTTAATTTCCGGTTTGGATTATAGTACTGTAAGCGGATTGGGGCTATGTGGAAATCTACACCTTATTGTCATTACAATTTGCAGGGAGAAATATGCCCAGCGTTTTCTCTTAAGTCCGCGATAATTCCTGAAAAATGAAATTTTCCCGATTAATTTGTTTAGTCATTAGACAAACTTTTCAACCCAAAAATACCGAATCCTATTTTTTACGGTATCATTTCATCCATTATGGAATTCCTAACAACCCCCCCTCAAAAATTTGACCTGCCCAAACGCCTGACGCGTCTTGGTGAATTAGCCTACAACCTGTGGTGGACGTGGCAGCCTGAAGCTGCGCGTCTCTTCGGACGACTTGATTATGATCTGTGGGAACGCCTCCGGGCATAACCCGATCCGCTTGCTGCAGGAGATCAGCCACGGACGTTTGGTGCAAGCCTCAAAAGACAAGGATTATCTCGTCTTGTATGATGCGCTTTTCAAACGCTTTGATGATTATTTCACCAAACAATCATGGACAGAAAAAGCGCATCCCGAATTTGATAACAAACCGGTTGCATATTTCTCAATGGAATTTGGTTTGCACGAAACACTTCCCATTTATTCCGGCGGCCTCGGCGTGCTGGCGGGCGATCACCTTAAAGAATCCTCCGACCTCGGCCTGCCATTGATCGCAGTTGGTTTCATGTATGGGCAGGGATATTTCTCCCAGCGCATCAGCGAAGACGGCTGGCAGGAAGCGCTCAACAATCCATTAACCTTTGAGCATCTGCCCGTTACTCTGGTTACGAAAAAAAACAAACCTGTCACCATTCAAATCGAATTCCCAGACCGCAATATCACCGCGCAAATATGGGAAGTGCGTGTCGGGCGTGTTCCGCTCTATCTGCTCGATTCAAATGTTGAAGGCAACAACGATTTTGACCGTATGCTCACCGCGCGTTTGTATTGGTCTGATCTGGACCGCCGCGTGATGCAGGAAGTCTTACTCGGAGTGGGCGGCGTGCGCGCTCTGCGTGCTCTGGATTATTCCCCCGCGGTCTGGCACATGAACGAAGGTCACGCCTCTTTCTTAACGTTGGAGCGGGCCCGTGAACTGGTTGCATCAGGCTCCACTTTTGCAGATGCCGCCCAAAAGAACCGTGGACAAAATGTCTTCACCACGCACACCCCTGTCCCTGCTGGTAATGACGAATTCCCATTGTGGCTGCTCGATAAATATCTCGCCAAACTCTGGCCCGAACTTGGACTGACCCGCGAAGAATTTGTAGATATCGCCAAGCATCAACAGCCGCACGGCGAAACCTTCTCCATGCCCATTCTCGCTTTGAGACTTTCCAACGGCAGCAATGGCGTTTCAGAACTGCATGGACAAGTCTCATGCGTCCGTTTACACCTCAAACGTAAACTAGCTTTCTATCTCAAGGAACGTGTCCGTGATCGTTGGGCGCACGGCGGATTCCATCCCGTGCAGGTGGTTGCTTCGGGTGTGTTAATTAATCCCTACGCGCTGACGATTGGTTTCGCGCGCCGCTTTGCCACATACAAACGCGCCAATTTGATCATGTCTGATATTGAGCGCTTACTCGATATTATTAACCGTCCCAATATGCCGGTGCAGATCATCTTCGCGGGCAAGGCTCACCCTGCCGATGAACCCGGTAAACAGTTAATTTAAAAGGTGTATCGCACCGTCAAAAAAGCGGAAACAGGCGGGCGTCTCGTCTTCCTAGAAGATTACGACATGAACCTTGCGCGCTACCTTGTGCAGGGCGTGGACGTGTGGATGAATACTCCGCGCCGCCCGATGGAAGCCAGCGGCACCTCCGGCATGAAAGCCGCGATCAACGGTGCGCTGAATTTCTCAGTGCTGGATGGCTGGTGGCGTGAAGCCTACAACGGCAGCAACGGCTGGTCGATCGGTGAGGATAAGGAATATGAGTCGAATGAGATTCAGGATTCTGCCGATGCCGAAGATATGTATCACACCCTTGAGCATAAGATCATCCCGATGTATTACAACCGTGACCCGAAAGAGATTTCACACGAGTGGATCGACATGATGAAAGATACGATGAAAACTGTCATTCCTCAATTCTCCACACGCCGCATGGTAAAGGAATATGTTGAGAAGTTCTACGCGCCCGCGTTGAAAAATAAATAAATAAATTGATTTGATGTTGTTGTTGGGGCGGGGCTTGTCCCCGCCCTTTTTATTCCTTATATATCAGGACGACCACAAGAGTCGCCCCTACGGAGAAAAAATGTTTCCCGAAATTACCGTCACCGAATTGGGTGAAAAACTTAAGTCAGACGAAAAATTTATTTTGCTGGATGTGCGCGAACTGTCAGAGTTGGCATATGCCAAAGTAACAGACAGCAGGCTTGAGGTCACGCCCATGAGCCGTCTCGCGAGCGAGGGTGTCGCCGCGTTGTCAGAGTCCGCTCGCAGCCAGGAAATCCCCGTGTATGTCATGTGTCATCATGGCAGCCGCAGTGTGCAGGTCACCATGTGGCTGGCGCAGCAGGGATATAAAAACATGATCAACGTCAGCGGCGGGATCAATGAATACGCAAGCAGAGTGGATTCTTCAGTGGGCTTCTACTAGAATAATAAGAGGACAAAAATAAAGGTTGAGCTGAAACGCTCAACCTTTATTTTTGTCCATTAAACCAGACTGCCATCCTTGCGGATGGCAATCGTGTGGCGCTGTGGCAATTCTTCGTTAGATCGCGGAGAGGGATGCCACAGCGCTGGGTTTATTGCTACTTTTCATAAGTGACATCACCTCCTCCATTTCGTAAAATGGCATTTAGTTGTTTGCCCCCCAGCAGTAACGAAAGTATGTCACAAAATAAATCGGATGTCAATAGGTGGATTAGAAACTCTCACAAAATTGTAATGCTGATATTTCACGTAAAAGCCCTCTTAAACAGGGAATGCTGCTTTGCTTTTCCTTCGTGCTCTTTGTGTCCTTTGTGTTTAAAGCCTTTCCCTCCCCAATTCCTGAAAAATTGTGATACCTTTTGATAGTCTCCGCCAGACTATCCCGACTATCCTTGCGGAAATTCAATCAGGAGTATGTATGAAAACCAATCCAAACAAACTATGGATATTTGTCTTCGCCCTCGGCTGGCTGTTCGATTTTCTATTTTGGCAAAATAAACCCGGTATCAACTTTGCCATTTTTTCAGCGGCTTGTCTGGTCGCTGCCTTTTACCTTTTATTAAGCGACGGGCTGCGCCCGAATCGCTTCAGCCTGATCCTGCTCCCGTTATTTGGTTTTTTCGCCGCTGTCATATTTATCCGCGCCGAACCGATGACGACCTTTCTCGCCTATACATTCACCCTGCTGACAATGACCATTCTCGCAGTCACCTATCTTGGCGGGCGCTGGATTTTATACACGTTTATAGATTACCTGGGAAAATCCCCTGCAATTATTTGGGAGCATGATCGCTGCCCCGATCACTTTTATAGCAGATGTCCGCAAGGCACAAACGGAAGCCGGCGTTGTACCCTCTAAGCGAAATATTTGGCCCGTCGTGCGCGGCATTGTCATCGCCCTGCCTGTCATCGCCATCTTTGCTTCCCTGCTCGCGTCAGCAGATGTGGTCTTCGGTCAGCGTCTTGAGGATTTGATCAACTGGTTCAACATTGATAATCTGCCTGAATTGATCTTTCGCTTTATTTACATCGTCGTCGTCGGATATGCGCTCGCGGGGGTCGTTCTACACGCCGCCACGCAATCAAAAGATGAAAAACTTGCAAACGAAGACAAGCCGCTCATTCCACCTTTTCTTGGCTACGTGGAAGCCACCATTGTCCTGGGTAGTGTGGTTGCGCTTTTCACTGCCTTTGTCGTTATTCAATTTCAATATTTTTTTGGCGGCACGACCAATATCCACATTGATGGATATACCTACGCCGAATACGCCCGCCGCGGATTTGGCGAACTGGTGACCGTAGCTTTCTTCGCCCTGCTTATGCTGCTTACTTTAAGCGCCATCACAAAACGCGAGAACGAGTCACAGCGCCGGTTCTTCTCGGGGTTGGGTGTAGCTCTTGTTGCCCTTTTGTTGGTCATGTTGGTTTCAGCCTTCAAACGTCTTGGCTTGTATGAAGAAGTATATGGCTTCTCTCGTTTGCGCACCTATACCCACGTCTTCCCTAATTTGGATCGGACTGCTTTTAATCGTCACCATTGCGCTTGAAATTTTACGCAAGGAACGCATGTTCACCTTCGCCATGCTGATTGCCTCCTTCGGATTCGCAATGACCCTCCCCATTCTCAATGTGGATGAATTCATTGTTAAACAAAATATTCAACGCGAGATGATTGTCATTAAATCAGAAAGCAGTTCATCACTGCGTACTGGCAGCGTGGAATTGGACACCAGTTACTTTTTGGATCTCTCCGATGACGCAGTTCCCGCCCTTGTTGAAGCGTATCAGACTCCGACCCTGTCTGATTCCGTCCGAGAGCAGATTGGCGCATCTTTGGCCTGTATCCACTACGAGCGCGGACGGGATACGCGCGAAGTATCCTGGCAGTCTTTTCATTTTGCCACCGTCAATGCAGACCGGGCACTGGCATCCATTAAGAGCGACCTTAAGAAGTTCAAAATTGACGACTCAAAATTATGCGGCTATGGTCATCACGCCCTCTGGTGACGAATTCTCCTGCTCGCCCTATTATTACGACTAAAAAATTCTGAGTAAGAACCTACCTGCATTGCCAGTCTAACTGTCACGATTTATCAACTCAAAGGAGACCGGCAATGGACTTTAAACTGACCATCTTTTCTGATTACATATGACCGTGGTGCTATGTCGGCCAGGGTGTGGTCGAGAAACTAAAAGCTGAATACAACGTGGAGGTGGAATGGCGTCCGTATTATCTGCGCCCTGATACGCCGCCCGAAGGCATGGAACTGCCCGATTACATTCTCAAAGCCCGCGCCAATGGTGCCGATGAACGCCTACAGAGCATGGCGAGTTTGCACAACATGGAATTTGTCTCGCCGCCGCGCATCTACAACACACGCATCGCGCACGAAGCCACCGAATACGCGCGCGAACACGGCAGGGAAATTGAATTCCATCGCGCTGTCTTTCAAAAAGTCTACGGCCAGGGACTGGATATCAGCAACTGGGAAATTCTGCGTTCCGCCGCTGAAGAAGTGGGACTAAATGCCGCTGACATGCAAGCCGTTGTAGATAGCGGTAAATACACCGCTGAAGTCGCCGCGCAAGTGCGGCAGGCGCAGGAGATCGGCGTGACCGGTGTGCCAACCTACGTCATCAATGATCGCTACGCGATTGTCGGCGCTCAGCCATATCAAGCATTCAAGAATGCGCTGGCGCAGATCATGAAAAAGAAAGACGATTAAGAAATGAGCGGGACAAGCCTTTATGGCTTGTCCCGCTTTTTATTTTAACGAAATGTTTTCTGGCGATACTGCTTGTTCTGCTCTTCTATCCGGTCAATCAAGCCCGCATGTTTTGCGCGGATCAGATCTGGCAGACGAAGTTATCTTATTTGGTGTTTTTATCAGGTACGGCCCAATATTTCAAGTCGTCGAATTGCTGCTTGATCTGTTTAAGATAGGCGAGAAGCTCCGCTTTTTCATTGCCGCGATCAACAAACTCGATCATGTTTAGCAGGGTGAAACGGAAGAACTCGTTAACACTTTCTTCTTTTTTATATGCTTTTTGTATTTCTTCCTCAGCCTGTTGATATTCAATGAATTGCCGCTTGATCAGGCTGTCGGCCCGTTTGATGATCAGGAACAGGATGAAATATAAAAGTGCCAAAGTCAAAGTCACGCCAATGGCCACGTTCCTTTGGGCGATCGAAATATTCTCCAGTAAAGGCGTCACATCGTCATATACTTCAAATACACCTTCCACCTCTGAACTGTTATGGCGAATGGGGATGTAACTTGAGATCACATCACGGTTTTCTATCTCGCCTTCAAAAGCGCTGAAGGTATCGCGGTGTGTTAATTCGCTGGCAAAACCACCATTGAGCGCCGCCAGATAACCAGCGTTTTCGCTTTTGTCTTCACCGATCTGATCTTCCTGAGTGGAGAAGAGGGTGATGCCTTCGCGGTTGTAGATCTTGACCTTGATGACAGACAGCCCTTGCGTCTGCTCAATGACTGCCTGACGAAGCCGGGCAGTTTCAGGGTGGGCGCGGATCTCATCCGCGCTCAGATCGGCAGACGAAAGCAGGAAAGAGGAAAACTCGGGCCAGATGACATTGGAAAACGTCTGGGTTAAGGCCGCGTTCTTTGATTCCCCGATTTCAAGCAGACTGTTAACCGCGATCTGACGATACAAGGTCACCAACGAAACGGCGACCAGTACAAAGGCGATCAGACTCGTGACGGTGAAATACTGGAGGAGTGGAAACGGTTTCCTCTGTTTCTCTTCTTGTTTTGGGCTGTTGTTCACTTTCTGCCTCTATAAATAAATATTAACTTATTGAAAGATCGTTATATTATAGTACATGGTTGGGTTTGAAAATGTGACCAAATGCTTGCATTTTTTGGTATCGTAGGGGCGGGGACAGAGGCACAACTTCGCTAGTCAGCACAGGCTGGACTCTGTTTGGGAGCAGAGAAAACTCGAAGCCACACATAAGCGAAATGCCTGTAAATCGCACACACGAAGTGCCCCAGTGTCCAGTACGTGCTACATACTTTGTTGGGCGTTCTTTAGAGCATACAGGGATTTCTATATTATGCCTAATGAACAATCATTTTGGTTCACCAACAAATTCTGGATTTTCCAATACGTTCCTCGCAAATTTCTCCCCAGTTTGTAATTTGCCAACCAAGCTCATTTTTCGTAATTTCAATGTCGTCAATATAAAAATAATAAACCCGATAGTCCATGATATAACAAATAATTGAGTCGGAGCCGTTGCAATAGATATCGTTACAACCCATTCCACCACCTCCTACAACTCCCTCCAGCCAATTATCATTCGTGAACAACCAAATGGCTCGACAGGCGAATGCACCATGAGTTTCAGCCCACGAATCAATTCTAGTATGTTGATTAGCAATTGTGAGTGACTTTGCCAAATGATAGTTGTTATTCATCATAGCATCAAAAAATGCTGATTGAACCTCTAATTCATTTGCTCTGTCAACTTTGGCAGGAGACGGTCTTAGAGGGATAGCATTACATATAATACAAATAAGCAGGAAGGATATTAGAAGGATGGATTTTGGTCTTTTTAGTCTCGCCCAAATATTCATTTTGAAAACCGCCATTCGCTATATCTTTATGTAAACATCCAACGGTTTGCGTGGACTATCCGCTGGGGCGGACGTAGATTATGTTTGGGAGCAGGACGCGAAGCGTGCTCAAAGCCAGAAAAATGCTTGGAATCGCGCCAGAATCTCCAGCGTCGGGTGCATGCTTTGTTATCCAGCTTTTCTTAATTCTCTAAAGACTTGATAAACCCTTACAATGGGGTGCAAAGTTTATTATTATTTCACGCATTCTTTGCGCTTGTTCAACTTGACCTGACTGATTATAAAAGCCCTCTAATCCCCATGCAACTAAAACTTTTATCATCATTGGAGATTTTGTTATTTTTGACTCTAATCTAATTACAATGCTTGGATCAAATTTCCACTAAGAAGCTCTCCAATATCAATAGCTATATCACTAAAATTAAAGAAACATTTGCGCCAGGAAATGATTTAGATACTTCGGTCAATCGCCTTGCTTCTTTCGCTAGATTAATTCCTTGCCGAAAATCATGCTTTTCCAAATATGCCCATAAAGCGAGGAGATATATTTTTTGTGCTTGAAAAAGCGGCGGCTTTTTTTCCCAATTAATTTTACCTGCTTCTGTTCTTGCAGAATCAAAGTAGCCATACAGAGTATAGGCAAGTGCCTTTGTGAAAACTAAATTGGCGTCTTTGTGCGGAGTTTTTGCCTTGCCGATTTTTTTATCATAGTAATCAATTAATGGTTGAGGTGAACTAGATTTTAATAATTTGTTGAATTGTGCCGTCGTGCCGGTGTAAGTCCACAAAATTACCATTCCTGCAATTGCAATCACAGGGATGGGCATGTAGCTGCCTTGTCGAATCAATCCAAACATCCCGAACAAAAGGATACCCCAAATAATAATAATTGGTATCCATTGTTTGAGTAAAAATAAGGTGTTTTGTTTCTTCTCCATTTTACCTGCCTTTTTAGAGATTATTTTTTTATGCACGGGTTGCCTAACTATGATTTATACAACTTCCTCTATTCCTTATTCACTTCCACCGCCACCTCAATAATCCGATCTAATCGAAAGGTTCGTTCGGCGTTGCGGGTGTGGCAGTGGGCTTGCAGGTAGATGTAATCAGACAGTCCGATGACTTCTTTGGGGGAGATCCAGCGTTCTGAGAGTTCGCCGTCTTTATCCATATATTTGATGAACAGACGTTTGCCGCTGTTGATGGCTTCGCTTAGATCAGTCGGCAGGTACACACCCTCCTGCGGCCAGGCGGGCGAGTTATAAATTCCAATATAATCATCAAGCGGCTTGCCGTTGGGTTTGAGCGTATCCATCATGGCGAAGAAAATATTTTTCGCGGTCAGTGCGTCTGCCTGGGCGCGTGAACTTTGCAAATTCTTTGAGACATTAAATGCATCTGCCAGATAGTGCAGGCTGTAGGAAGGCAGCTCGAAATATTCGCGCGCCATGACCATCGTGTCGATCAGGTTGGGATATTCCACGGTGCGGTTCAGTTTGCGATATTCATTATCAAGGAATTGCAGATCGAATTGCGCGTTATGGCAAACGATGATCGTATCTTTTAACACCGCTTCAAGCTGGCTGGTGATCTCTTCAAAGCGCGGCGCTTTTTGCGAGTCGTGATTCGTCCAGACCGTTGATGTGGGCCGCCGCGGGTGAAATCTCATGTTCGGGATTGAGGAGCAGGTCAACGGTCGATTTGATGCGTTTGCCTTCAGTTAGGATAACTGCAATTTGGCAGATGCGATCTCCAAACCAGGGAGAAAGTCCGGTGGTCTCGATATCCAGAAAAGCGAAGCGTGCGTTGGAAAGAGTAAACATAGGCGCTATCTTACCGTTTTATTGTTTGATGTGCAACATTGTCAAAGATTTTTCCCCGCTCCCCAAACTCGCAAGTTGTAGTATATTTTCCCCCTTCAAAGGAAAAGATTATTTATGGCATTAATCAGTTTGCAGGATGTAAGCCTCGGCTTTGGCGGACCGCGGCTTTTTGACGGCATCAATTTACAGATCGAGCAGGGCGAATGGGTGGGTTTGCTGGGACGCAACGGCATGGGCAAATCGACTTTGCTCAAGCTGGTCAACGGCGATATTAATCCGCAAAGTGGATCTGTATCTCGTCAGCAGAATTTGCGCGTGGCCTATTTGCCGCAGGAAGTTCCGGCGAAGGTCACCGGAAGAGTATTTGACATTGTAGCCGGCGGTCTGGACTCACCGACGCCTGCTCCTGCCTCCGATGAGCATCACTGGCAGGGACAGCTTCAAGTGGAGCAGGTCATCTCGCGTATGCAATTGGATGCCGATGCGCGTTTTGAAATTCTTTCCGCCGGCATGAAGCGCCGCGTCATGCTGGCGCGCGGACTCGTGAAAAAGCCTGATCTGCTTTTACTGGATGAACCCACCAATCATCTCGACATTGCATCGATTGACTGGCTGGAAGGTTTTCTCAAACGCTGGGGCGGCACGCTCTTATTCGTCACCCATGATCGTGTCTTTCTGCAAAAATTAACCACCCGCATCGTTGAATTGGATCGCGGAAGGTTGTTCGATTGGAATTGCAGTTACAACATTTTCCTCGAACGCAAGGAAGCCATGCTCGCCGCTGAAGCGGAGCAAAATATTCTCTTCGATAAAAAACTGGCACAGGAAGAAGTCTGGATCCGCAAAGGCATCGAAGCACGGCGCACACGCAATGAAGGCCGCGTGCGCGCGCTCAAACGTCTGCGCGAAGAACGGCTCGTGCGGCGTGAACGTCCCGGCAAAGTAAAGATGCAAATTCAGGGCGAGAAACGCTCTGGCAAACTGGTGGTCGAAACTGAAAACGTTAATTACTCGATCGGCAGTCAGGCCATTGTCCGCGATTTCACCTGCACCATTCAACGCGGAGATAAGATCGGCATCATCGGTCCCAACGGCTCGGGCAAGACCACATTATTGCGTTTGCTGTTGGAAGAACTAACTCCGCAAAGCGGCAGCGTGGAACACGGCACGAATGTGGAGATCGCTTATTTCGATCAATTGCGTGCCCAGCTCGATGACAGCAAATCCGTGTTGGATAATGTGGGGCAGGGCAGTGACAACGTCACCATCAATGGCCGCACCCGCAATTTGAATGTCTATCTGGAAGATTTTCTTTTCTCAAAAGACCGCGTCAATGCGCCGATCAGCGCGCTCTCAGGCGGCGAGCGGAATCGTTTGCTGTTGGCGCGTCTGTTTGCGCAGCCCGCTAATCTACTGGTAATGGATGAGCCGACCAATGATCTGGATGTTGAGACTCTGGAAATTCTCGAAGATTTATTGCTCGATTATGAAGGCACGCTTTTACTGGTCAGCCATGACCGCGCTTTTCTGAATAACATCGTCACCAGCACGCTGGCTTTGGATGGCAGCGGACAAGTCACCGAGACCGTCGGCGGCTATGATGACTGGCAGCGTCAGAATGAAGCAGTGAATGCCGCGAAGATCGAAGTCAAGCCGCGCAAAGTTGTGGTCGAACAAAATGATGCGCCGTCTACTCCGGTGGAGATATCCAAAAAACTGACCTATAAAGAACAGCGTGCCCTCGAAGCGCAAAAGCGTGAACTGGAAGAACTGCCGCAGAAGATCGAAAAACTCGAGGCGGATGTCCATGCTCTGACGGCGGAAATGGCAACCCCGGCTTTTTATCAACAAGACAGCGCCATGATCGCACAAACGGTTGACCGCTTAAAAGCAATGCAGGACGAATTAGCGCAGGCGTATCACAGATGGGAAGAGTTGGAGAAGCTGTATTCAGAATAACTTTTGTGTGTCATTCGATTAAAAAAACATCCAGAGTCATTGACTTTGGATGTTTTATATTAACCAATTCAAATTATTGATTACTTACGTTAAATGATTTCTTATGGTGTGTGACTCCAGCCATTTAGGAAGTCTTCTGTTTGAAAATGTATTTTTCCCATGTCAATCATTTGTCCGGCGGTCACATGGATTGCGTGTTCGTGTCCGCTATTTCTGTAGGCGATGATCACAATTTGTTCTCCGGCTGGAACGCCTTTCAATTGGAAATAGCCGTTCTGGTCAGATCGCGCAGATAGATTCGTACCAAACACGAAAATTTCAGCTTCACTGGGATTTCCCAGATCATCATATATGATCCCGGTGATTTCACCGGTACCGGCCAGGATGGCAAGTGTTCCATCTTGAGCCATGTTTAGAATCATCAATAACAGACTTACAATCGCCAATCCAATAATGACAGCCCAGATGCGGCGCTGTTTGCGGGAAGGGTCTGGAAGGCCGGCGGGCAATCCATCTTTGTATAATTTTAAATCGGGGGATTCTTCAAAGGCCATTATTTCACCTCAGGACAATTTAACGGGTTGATTAGAAAATCGGAGAAACTTAATTCGGTTCCGGCGTTTGAAAATACACCTGTACCTCCCTCGGTATATGTTTTATCGCTGCCTTGCAGTACTTGCTGACCGTTCATGTATGCGGTGAATGTGTTTCCTTCCACTTTTACACTCATATCCGGGGGATTATTCCAATCAATATCAGATGGCAGATAGTACATTTTGATATAGGGCTTGATCTGTACGCCGTTTACCCATTTGCTGAAATAAATTCGAGTTGGATTATTTTTGTTCACTTTTTCAACTTCAAACATGTACCCGTTGAGACCATTCGCACCATTTTCTGCACGAAAGGTGATGCCGTATCCGTTCCATGTGGCATTGGTATTTTTGACCGTGACGCCTGAAAGATCAAGCTGGTAATCGCTGTCTGAAAATCCAGGTAGTAGTCCGCCGCATAGCGGGCAAACTTTATACCCGTCTTGTTGTTGTTCGATTCCCCCTTGCCAGAATTTATCCTTGGAGGATTCCCATTCATCGCCTGCTTCAGCCAGTGGCTTGCACGAATCGTCTTCGCCCTCAATTCCGGTCTTTATCTGATTGAATAAGTCAGATGTGGATACGCCAGAGATATTCAAGGCCAGGATTGCAATAACAGCCATGAGTACAAGCAACAAAGCATATTCCACCAGCCCTGCCCCTTTTGAAATTGCCTGACAGTGCGTCCCATTTGAGCCTCCTGTATAAAAGAGTATACAACTTTGATTCGCAATGAAACCTTGCAGGTTGCTAACGGCTGGTATTAAATTTTCAACCCCATTTTTAATGATACGTCAATAATCAGTAAGAGATGTTCTCTCAGCGCTCTTCAGTATCTTAAAAAGGTTTTGTGTGCTGCTGAAATTTAACTAAACAATGCATTTATGTCATCCTTGGTCAGTGACTTGAAGAAACTAGCTTCACTGGAGATGATGCTTTTCACCAGAGCGCGTTTCTTTTCCTGTAATTGCAGGATCTTTTCTTCAACCGTGTCGCGTGCGATGATCTTATACACGAAGACCGGTTTCTTCTGCCCGATGCGATGGGCGCGGTCACTGGCCTGCATTTCAACCGCAGGATTCCACCATGGATCAAGATGGATGACATATTCAGCGGCGGTCAGGTTTAATCCCACGCCGCCGGCTTTCAGACTGATCAGGAAGAATTTAATATCGTCATTATTTTGAAATTCATCCACTTTGGCCTGACGGTTTTGTGTCTTGCCATCAAGATAGATATATTTGATCTTGCGTTTGTCGAGTTCCTGTTTGACGAGTTTGAGTGTCTCAACGAATTGCGAGAAGATGAGCGCCTTGTGATTCTCGGCTTGCAGGGTCTCTAATGTTTCGAGCAGAATTTCAAATTTGGGCGCTTCGCCTTTGTAGGTTTTATCCACGAGTGCGGGATGAATGGCGATCTGCCGCAATCTCAACAAGCCTTCCAATATCTTAAAGCGCGCGTCGTTCATACCTTCGCTTTCGATCAGGCCGAGTAATTCAGCACGATATTTCTCACGCGTCTGTGTGTATAGTTTTTTCTGCGCGGTATCCATGTCTGTATACACAATGCGTTCGGTGCGCGGCGGAAGTTCAGGCGCAACCTGTTCTTTTGTACGGCGCAAAATGAATGGATAAACTAATTTTCGCAGCATGGCCGTGGCCGCTTCACCAGATCCGCTTTCGATGGGGTTGGCGAATTCATGCTTGAAATATTCCATGCTTCCAAGCAGGCCGGGATTCAAAAACGAGAACTGTGACCACAACTCAAAAGTATTATTTTCAACGGGCGTACCGGTCATCACGATGCGATGGTCCGCTTTTAAGAGACGCGCGGCTTTGGCACTCTTCGCCAGCGGATTTTTGATGGCTTGCGATTCATCCAGAATGACATGATGAAATTTATGTTCACGCAGAATTTCAATGTCGCGCAGCATCGTGCCGTAGGTGGTCAGCACCACATCGTAATCGCTGAAAATGGACACGTCTTTGCTGCGGAGATTTCCAATATATTCAAGGAAGCGCAAGCTGGGTGTGAATTTTTCGGATTCACGCTGCCAGTTTGCAATTAAACTTTTGGGGACGACAAGCAGCGTGACATTCTTAACCTTTGCCTGCTCCTGCTGCGATTGGAGATAAGCCAACACTTGAACAGTTTTTCCCAGTCCCATGTCATCGGCGAGGATGCCGCCGAATTTATATTCCTTGAGGAAGTGCAGCCAGTCGAATCCATGCTTTTGGTAGGGACGTAACTCGCCGGTGAATCCTTTGGGCAGGCGCTGTGGCTTGATCTTCTCAAAGGCGCTGAGTCGCTCTCGGCGCTGAATCAGGTCTGGGGGCGCTTGAAGCGTGGCGTCCTCTTCGAGCAGTTGATCCAACAGCGGCAGATGCAGGTCGCTGACGCGGAATCCTTCCCCGGTTTCTTCCGCCAGATTCCATAGATGTTTATATTTTTCGAGCCACTCTTTTGGGATTTGTCCTACGGAGCCATCGGCGAGTTTGATGTAATGATCGCCGCGCTTGAGGGATTTGCGCAGATCGTGCAATGAGATTTTTTGATCGCCATATTCGACGACAGTTTTCAAATCGAACCAGTCAATGCCGGATGTGATGCTGACGCGCAAAGTTGCAGTGTTACGATTGATCTTGCCGATCTTGAGTGTGTCTTCGCCGTAAATTTCAAACCCGGCCTGCGTGAGCTGCGGGACGGAGTGCAATAGAAAATCAAAAGGATGCGTGCGGGCGCGCAGTTCAAATACGCCGAGCTCGCCTGCGCGTTTGAGATGGTAGGTGGGGTCGATCAATAGTTGATAATAATATTGCTCGCGTTCAAGCCGGCGATAAACGCGGACGAGGTCCCATGTGCCGGGGATGGTTTGTACAATATGATCTTCGTCAGATTTCGTAGCGGGCAATTCATGGTCGCCGTATCCGAAACGCAGGTCAATGCTCAACGTGTTGGTATTGTCATCATGCAGATATAAACGCGGAACAGGTTCTGTATAAACATCATGCCAGTGGACGATGTCACTTTTGATCGGAAATAATTGCGCGATCTGCGCGAAATAACGCTCACGAAAAACATCCTCTTGCTTGAGAGGAATCACAATTGGAAATGATGAAAGAATGGAAAGCGCCTGTGTGTTGCGCAGCGGGGCGATATGATCGTCCATCAATACCCAGGTCGGGCCGCTGGAGATAACTTCTATTTTTTTGTTGATCGCTTTGAACTTGTCATCTTTTTCAAAGCCCGCTTGCAGTGTCAATTTGCTTTCATCACTTTGCAGATCAATGTTGATGTCAACCGGATCATGCAGGAGGTGTAGGCGCATGTCGATTTTGTTTGGATAGAAACTGCCGAGAAAAACGGGAATCTCCAGTTTGGCAAGCATGGAAAGATACATCGACATACTGCTCGAAACAATTCCGTACAGGCGGCCTACACTTTGTAAAATGTTCAGAAATGAGATGGCATCGGGGCTGAGGTTGATACAGCCTTCGGGATTCATCTGTTGCTGCATTTTCTCGCCGGCCTTGGCCCATTTCTGATTGGTAAACAAAAAGTCATTGACTTCCTGTTGGGTGTTTAAGACTTGTCCCTTGATCGAGTTCAGGTCGTTTGCTTTAACAATGAAAGGCTCAATGGTATACGTATAGGAAGAGCGGGGGGCGTTCCCATAGGCGTAATTACTGATCGCAGAACGTGTCAGCATGACCAGCGCGGCATACTGTTGATAATTGCCTACCGGCGTGCGGCGCGGAACCAGAGCGAGCGTCTCATTAAGTTTATTCTGCCAGTTTTGTGTGGTTTGTGAATCCTGAATGGGGAGCAAGTCCTCTTCATATTCAAACTCTTCATCCTCCCCTTGAAGATGCGCGATCACCGCCAGTGCGGATGCGACCATGTGTTTGCAAAAATGACTGACAGCATACGGACAGGTACAATCGAAGGAAAGCTGGCCTGATTTCTGCGCGATCTCAATCTCAACGGTATATTCCCCTGAATCGCCGCCGACTTCGCAAACGGCTTTGCTATTGTTTTTCGTGAGTATAATTTCCCAGACACGGCCATCTTTGAAGTATTCCTGTCCGCGTTGAATGGACTTTGGATCGGCGTAACGTGAGAACGGATAGTTTTTAAGGAGTTGCGGGGTAAGGCTATGCATTGATATGATTATAAGTCATGTGTATGGCGGACGTGGGTTGTCCAAATTTTTAACCCAAAATTAACATAATTAAAAAATCTAATTTTTAGGATCATACAATGAAAAAAATCTTTGAAACTTTATTGCCTTCCAGTGTAGACAATACCATTCGCGGAACGAGAATTCCGTTCTACATATTTGCACTATATGCCATTGTCAGCGCTGTGCGGAGTTGTATTCATCTGCTTTCCCCCGATGGCGGCGCAGGCTCGATCGCCGGGATGGACCTCTCGGTGGCTGGCGCGGATGGCATTGTCTTTGCCTTTGCGCTTTGGGGCAGTTCGCAATTGTTGTTTGCCATTATTCAATTGCTGGTCGTCTTTCGCTATAAGTCACTGGTGCCATTCATGTATCTGATGCTTATATTGGAAGTCCTGTTGCGTGAACTGGTAGGAAGGATGAAGCCTGTGACCTTTGCACATACGCCTCCTGGTGCAATTGGCAACCAGATCATTCTTCCGCTGGCTGCGCTGATGTTGGTGCTCTCGCTCTGGAGCGCTTATCGACAAACAAGTGATGCTCAATGAAGAATGTGAGTATGACCCCGAAAATAACAGGCATCGTAATTGTCATCGCTCAATTGGCAGATATCCTTATTCACGCTGCAACGAATCAACTAGAGCCGATTCGAGTTGCGTCAAATATCGTTATACTTCTATGGCTGGCAGTTGTCGCGTCAGGCGGGTTTAAATCAAGATCTCTGTGGATGTCGGTCATTTCCATTGTTGTATATTTTATTCTCAATGTAATTTTTCTTTCCCTTGAGGGCGTGACCAATGCCGCACAGGGCGGGGAGTTGCGAATTGCGCTTTTCCTGCTGATGTTCATCACTTTGGTGCTGTCAGGTTTGTTCACTTATATGAATGGAAAGTCCATAGTCAATTAGTTGACAGGAGTGAAGGTTGAATTTTTGGGAAACACCGGCTTGCCCTGTTCACTTATCACGCATATAATAATTTTCAATCGTTAAGACCTAATCCCTCTCGAAAACTTGAAAGGCAGACAAATGCAATATACAAAAGAAGAACTTGGCGCATTACTTTCCCAACCGAAACCACTGCAACTCGAAAATTGTGACTTGAGCAAGGCCGACCTGACCGAGGTTGATCTGAGCAAAGCTAATCTGACCGGAGCTGACTTGAACGGAGCATTTTTGAATGGCGCCAAACTGCGCTATGCAGACTTGAGCAAAGCCAACCTTGAAGGGACCAACTTGAGCAGAGCCAACTTTCACGGAGCCACTCTGGTGGACGCAGACCTGAGCGATACCCTCCTGCGAGGCGCAGACTTGAGCGGAGCTAACCTTAATAATGTCAACCTGTGCTATGCAAATTTGAATGAAGCGAACTTAAGCGGAGCGAATTTGAGCGGCGTTAAATACAATTCGTTTACTCAGTGGCCCGCCGGGTTTGACCCCGAGTCCGCTGGCGCGGTGCTTGCCTCATAAAATATTGTTGAATAAATACAAAACAGGACAGGCTGCATAAGCCCGTCCTGTTTTGTTATATCGTGCCTGAGTCTTCTTGCCCAGTCACTTGAATCTGTTTACTGATGACCAACCACACGATGGGGGATATATGGTTCTTCGAGATATGCGACATTTTCCGCAGTTAACTTGACCGATAAAGCGCCAACCGCTTCTTCCAAATGCGACAGTTTGGTTGCGCCAATGATGGGAGCCGTCACTGGGGGGTTTTGCAGCAACCACGCCAACGCAATTTGCGTGCGCGAAACGCCAAGTTTGAGCGCGAGTTCCGCAACCCGCTCGACAACTTTTTGATCGGCATCGGCAGTGGAATCATATTTGCCTTTGGCAATAGAATCAGTTTCAGAACGCATCGTCTTTTCGGATGACCAATCGCGGGTTAATCTGCCAGAGGCAAGCGGACTATACGGGATGGAACCAATTCCCTCCTCGCGACAAAGCGGTATCATCTCACGTTCTTCTTCACGATAGAGAAGGTTCATGTGATTCTGCATTGAGACGAAGCGAGTCCAGCCGTGCTTTTCGGCCACATGAAGCGCCTTTTGGAATTGCCATGCGAACATGGCGGATGCGCCGATGTAACGTGCCTTGCCAGCCTTGACCACATCATGCAGCGCTTCCATTGTTTCTTCAATGGGAGTTTCGTAATCCCAGCGGTGGATTTGATACAAGTCCACGTAATCTGTGCCCAGACGTTTGAGGCTGTTATCGATCTCGCTCAAAATAGATTTGCGCGACAGCCCTTCGCCGTTTGCGCCTTCGCGCATTTTTCCGCGCACCTTGGTGGCGATGATAACTTCATCCCGTTTCGCAAAGTCTTTCAACGCGCGCCCAAGAATCTCTTCACTCTTTCCAATGGAATAAACATTGGCGGTATCGAAGAAGTTGATTCCCAACTCAAGCGCTTTCTTGATGATCGGGCGGCTGTTTTCTTCGTTCAATACCCATTTATGAACCCACTCTGAATCCCCGAATCCCATGCAGCCGAGGCAGATGCGCGAGACTTTCATTCCTGTATTTCCCAGGCGAGCGTATTCCATAGGTTTCTCCTTTATGCTTCATTTTCCAAAACAGCATTATCAGCAATGATCTGATTTACTTTCTTTTGCTTTTGATCCTGAACCAAAAGATACATGCCGCTTGCGAGGGTCAATGCGGCGCCAGCCAATGTCAGCAGGGTTGGGACTTCGCGCCAGAAGAGAAATCCCCACATGATGCTGATGGGCAGTGAGGCATATTCAAACGGAGCGATCACCGAGGCTTGCGCTGTGCTGTAGGCGCGGGTCATAAAATAGGCCCAGAGCGCCCAGACCAGTCCCAGCCCAGACATGATGAACAGATCCAGCGGTGTCGGCATGGTCCATGCGTGGAAAAGAAAAGCAATGCTTGGATGTGCGTTGGGAATTTCACCTACAGCGGCAGCCAGCGGTGAAAAAATAAAAGCGGCGATCAAATAAACCCATGAACTGAAATACGCCATCGTTGCGCTGCTGTCGGTGGCATTCATTTTTCTGGTGAGGATCACGGTCAGAGCGTAGAAAAGAACCGAGATCAAAACGAAGAGCGAGCCTTCGTTGAAATTTGTCGAACCGGGTTTAACGATCAGCAGGATACCTGCAAATCCGACGATCAACGCCAGCCAGCGTCGCAGTTCTACTTTTTCGCTCAACATAAAGACCGACAAAACAGTGATCATCATTGGTCCTGAAAAGCGGATCGCTTCAACATCGGCAAGCGGCAGGGCAGCCAGTCCCATCATGAAGGTGGTGTAGGAGAGAAAAAGGAATATCCCGCGTACAGCTTGAAGTTTGGGCTGGCTTGTGGTGGGCAATCCTTTTCCGCCTTCGAGCCGAAAAAAGAGGAGGGTGATAGGCAGGGCAACCAGACTGCGGAATGTGACGATCTCCAGCACGGAATAATTGCCGCCGATCCATTTGACTGCGACGGCTTGCAGTGAACCGATCAACATCGCCAGTAAAAGAAAGCCGATGCCTTTGAGATTGAAATTTACTTTTGTTGCTTCCATGTATTTTAAAACTCAATGATCGCCTTGATCGCTTTACGGTCATCCATGGCACGATAACCGTCTGGGACTTGATCGAGTCCGCCTGCCCAATCGAAGACGCGGCCCGGCTCGATTCTTCCTTCGAGGACATCTGGCAGCAGTTCTTCGATATATGCGCGGGCTGGGGCAGGGCCTCCGGCGATGGTGACATTTCGGAAGAAGGTCGGCATGGCGACGGGCATACGCTCATCTTGCGGCACGCCCACACGACCCACTGCTCCGCCAGCGCGGGCAATGCTCATTGCAGTGCGAGTCGACTCTTCATAGCCGACACATTCCAACACTGAATGAGCGCCGAGTCCGTTCGTGAGGGCAAGCACTCGTTCAATGGCGGCATCCCCGCGCTCGCTGACAATATCGGTCGCGCCGAATTCTTTGGCAAGCGCAATGCGGTCGGCGTGACGATCCAAAAAGATGATCTGCTCCGCGCCGAGTCTTTTCGCGGCGATGACACCGCACAGTCCCACCGCGCCGCCGCCGACCACTGCTGCGATCTTACCAGGACCAACTTTGGCTGAGATAGCAGCATGATGGCCTGTAGCCATTACATCGGTCAGAGTAAGAAGCGAGGGCATTAAGGAGTCATCTCTCCCCACAGAAAGAGGATAGAGAGTCCCATCCGCCTGTGGGACGCGTACCGCTTCCCCTTGTCCGCCATCGAGTTTGGTGCCGCCCCAAAATCCTCCATGCAAACAAGAGGTGTGAAGACCTTCCTGACAAAACTCGCAGGTTCCATCGGACCATGCAAACGGCGCGGCGACCAGATCACCAACTTTGATCTTGCGGACGTCCTTGCCCACCGCTTCGACGATCCCGATGAATTCATGTCCCATGCGATTACCGACATCACTCGGCTTCATACCTTTGAAGGGCCAGAGGTCACTGCCGCAAATGGCGGCGCGTGTGACGACCACCAGGGCATCGGTTGATTCTTTGATTTGGGCATCGGGGACATTCTCAACACGAACGTCGCCCGCGCCATACATGACAGTTGCTTTCATATTGTTTCTCCTTAAAGTCCTGCTACTGCCGGGATGATTTCTTTTGCAAAGGTTTTGAGTGGTGTAATTTTATAAACATCCGGCATGTTGAAGATCACATGAGTGAAGCCCATTTTAGAAAGTTTCTGGATGCGATCTATCACGCCGCTTACCGTGTCATTCGCAGAAAGATGTACAGTGCCAAGACAGGTTTTCTCGATCGTGTTGTAATCGCGTCCCAGGGCATCACAATGCCCTTTGAGTGTATCAAGCGCTTTTTGTACGTTTTCTGTGCCGACCCAATCGCCAATATTGCAGGCGTCTGCATATTGTGCAACCATGCGCAGTGTTTTATTCGGACCTGTACCGCCGATCATGATGCGCGGATGCGGACTTGAAAGCGGGCGTGGATTATTGGTGATTGCTGGAGCAGAAAAATGCTTGCCCGTAAAAGATGTCTCATCACTGGCCCAAAGCGCCTTCGCCAGTTTCAGGCTGTCTTCGAGTTGTTCGAAGCGCTCGGATGTTGCAGGATAGGGGATACCATAACCTTTCGCTTCATCCTCATACCATGCCGCACCAATGCCGAGATAAGCACGACCGCCGGAGAGAATATCAAGCGTGTTGACCATCTTCATCAGCACGGATGGATAGCGATAAATAACACCCGTTACCAATACACCGAGATGGGCTTTCTCTGTCAGCCCTGCAAAATATCCAAGCGTGGTGTAGCTTTCCAGCATTGGGTCGGTATAGGCTTCGTCGAACAAGCCTTTGATCTGATAATAATGATCCATCACCCAGAGGCTATGAAAACCTGATCCTTCTGCGGTTGTGACGACCTCCTTCAGCATGGGGCGAATGGCAGCCGTGCCACCGGGGACTTTGAAAGACGGGATTTGTAATCCAATGTGCATATTAATCTCCTATTTGATATTGTTCATCGCTGATATGCTCCATGCATTCAGCGGCCACACTATTTAACGTAAGTTGCCACCTTGGTTAATTAGATTTGACGTTCAATAAAGAATATTTATTTTTCCAGCTCAATTATTTCTTTCTCGTTTTTCAAAATATCTTTTTCATATACTTCGATCTTATGATTTAAGATATCCAGAGTCTTTTGCATTTGTTCCATTCTGGCTATCAGCGTTGCGCGCTGCTCGACCAGAATATCTTTTCTGGCTTCAATGGTTTTGTCACCCTGCTGAACCAGTTCGATATACTCAATTAGCACTTCAACTGGAAGACCCGCACGTCTCATACATTTGACGAATTCAACCCGCCTGATATCAAGTTCGTTGTAATCGCGGATGCCGCTTTCACTGCGATTGACAGGCGGGATGAGACCGATCCGTTCATAATAACGCAGCGTGTCCGTTGAAATACCGTGCTGCATACTAACTTCTGCAATTTTCATGGGTCACCTCGAAAGGCAGTGTAACACCTGAAGTTGACTCTAAGTCAAGGGTTTTCGTAAAAGTCGTTGAATATGGTAAAACTGCAAGACAACCTGATCGACAAAAAACTGGAGACCAAATCAAATGGATATCAACGAACTACGACAATGGATCGCACAGCGCGACTCATTCAGCACGCTGGAAACTGTGGATGTACACACCGGAGTCAGGACTACGCTCAAAGAGTTTGATTGCGTCATCGAAGCGCCCAACTGGACGCAGGATGGCAGGTATCTTGTTTACAACAGCCAGGGACACATGTTTATGTATGAACTGGCGACTGGTGAGATCAAAAAGATCGATGCTGGTTTTGCAATTGACTGCAACAACGATCACGTCCTCTCGCCGGATAACACACAGCTTGCTGTCAGTCATTTCACGAACGAAGATGCAACTTCAAGAATTTATATCCTTCCGCTTCATGGCGGCACGCCAAAGTTGGTGACCGAGAAAGGTCCCAGCTATTTGCATGGATGGTCACCAGATGGCAAGCGTCTCGCCTATTGTGCCGAGCGCGGCGGACAGTACGACATTTACACCATCTCGATTGACGGCGGCGAAGAATCCCAACTGACAAATTTGTCCGGTCTGGATGACGGCCCTGAATATTCCCCCGATGGCAAACACATCTGGTTCAACTCGGTGCGCAGCGGATTGATGCAAGTCTGGCGCATGGAAGCGGATGGATCCAACCCGACTCACATGGTGCAGGAAGAATCCAATTGTTGGTTCCCGCACGTTTCACCCGATGGAAAATTGGTCGTTTATATTTCCTATCGCAAAGGCGATGTGGATCCGGGTGATCATCCCGCCAATAAGAATGTAGAACTGCGCCTCATTCCCGCCGAGGGCGGGGCAGCAAAAACTATTGTCAGTTTATTTGGCGGACAGGGAACCATTAACGTCAACTCGTGGTCTCCCGATAACCGCACGATTGCATTTGTCTCGTATCGGCTCAAGGAGTAAGTTCAACATGAAAATCCAACCTGTAAAAACAGCCATTGTCGTTTGTGGTGGAATCAGCGATCTGTATCTTTCTACCATGATCAACAAATTCAAGATTCTGGATGTGGTCGGCGGCTACGACCGCAACCCCGCCAAGGTGCAAGCCAAAGCCGAGAAGTACGGAATCAAGTCGATGACCTTTGAAGAAATCCTCGCTGACCCGTCCATCGAGATCGTTGTCAACCTCACCGCGCCAACGGGACATTACCCCGTCATCAAGCAATTGCTCGAAGCGGGCAAGCATGTCTACACCGAAAAAGTGATGACGGTGGAATTGGAACATGCCGCCGAGTTGGTGAAACTTGCGGATGAAAAAAATCTTTACCTCGGCGCCGCACCCGATACCTTCCTCGGTTCTGCCATTCAAACCGCGCGCTATGTAGTCGATAGCGGTATGATCGGCGAGATCACATCCTGCTATTGTGTATTGACCCGCGACAGCGAAATTTTCAGCCGCGCCTTCCCCTTCACTGCCAAACCGGGCGGCGGCATTGGTTTTGACGTGGGCATTTATTACATCACCGCGCTGCTCAGTATTCTGGGACCAGTGAAGGAAGTCTCTGGCGTGGTGCGCACTCACAAACCCGAGCGCAAAAATTATGCGCCGGAAAATTTCGGCGAGTCGTATGCAATCGAGTGTGAAAATCTCATGTCTGGCATTCTGCACTTTGAATGCGGAACAGTTGGCAATCTCTTGTTCGACGCAAATTCCATCTTCACTGCGCCGGAAAGACCCGCCGTGGCGTTGATCGGCACGATGGGCATTGTCTCCATTCAAGACCCGAACAGTTTTGGCGGGGATGTCAAAGTCATTTTGAAAGGCAACAACGAACCATTCACCATGCAGCAAAGCCATGCCTTCAGCGATGAATGCCGCGGCCTTGGCGTAGCCGACATGGCCTGGGCCATGCGAACAGGTAGAAAGAATCGCGCAAGCAAAGAGATGGCCTATCACGCATTGGATGTGCTGCACGGCATTGTTAAGAGCAGCGAGACAAGTTCCAATCAAAAACTACAATCCACTTTTGAAAAGACACCGCCGATTCCGCGCGGATATTCCGGCCAAACTTTTTTTGAGTTTGTTGAAGAATTTGGGATAGCACTATAATGGCGCTGGTTGTGTCTGGCGTGAAGATGTGCTTCAGACACAACTATTGCGAACCCCAAACGTACATAAAGGCAGCCTTTCAAAACAGTTTTGGAACCCTTATCTATGCCCAGCCTTCTTATCAAAACAAAGATTAACATCCCAGCGCTCAAACGTAATCTGGTCCTTCGCAAACGGATCGATGATGCACTCTCGGATGGTATTCGGGCTGGGCGCAAACTGACCTTGATCTCCGCTCCGGCTGGGTTTGGCAAGACTACGCTGGTTTGCGAATGGTTGGAAATGTGCAAGATCCCTGCTGCGTGGATTTCGCTGGATGAAAATGACGGCGATGCCGCCCGCTTCCTGACCTACCTTATTGCTGCTCTGCAAACCCTGATCTCTGGCGTCGGTGACGGTGTGTTGGCGGCGCTTCAATCGTCGTCGCCGATACCCCCTAACGAATTATTAACCACACTTCTCAACGAATTAAGCTCCATTGAAGATGACTTCATCCTTGTCCTCGATGATCTTCACGCAGTCGATTCACATGCAGTGGATGAATTACTGGCATTACTCGTGGAGCATATGCCCCCGCAGATGCACCTGGTCATCACCACCCGTGAAGACCCCGCACTGCCGCTCGCCCGGTTTCGTGCCAAAAACCAGTTGACCGAAGTCCGTACCGCTGAATTGCGCTTTACCGAAAACGAAGCCGCCGATTTTCTCAATCAGGTCATGGGGCTGGATCTTTCCAGTGAAGATGTTGCTGCGCTGGATAAGCGCACCGAAGGTTGGGTGGCGGGACTGCAATTGGCGGCGCTTTCCATGCAAGGCAAATCGAATGCGGTTGAATTTATCCGTTCGTTCAGCGGGGCGCACCAATTTGTGTTGGATTATCTATTGGAAGAGGTACTGCAAAAACAATCCGAAGCTGTGCAGGGATTTTTATTGCACACTTCCATTTTGAACCGACTGAACGGCTCGTTGTGTGATGCGCTCTGGCAGGACGAGACTCTTTCGGCGCAAACCATGCTCGAACAACTGGAACGTGCCAACCTGTTCGTCATTCCATTGGACGATGAACGGCGCTGGTATCGCTATCATCACCTCTTCCGTGATTTGCTCCGTCAGCGGTTGAGTCAAAAGCAGAACAAAGAGGCAATTTCACAGCTTCATATCCGTGCCAGTGAGTGGTTTGAACAAAGCGGCGAGATCGGTGATGCATTTCAGCACGCCCTCGCCGCCGCGGACTTTGACCGTGCCGCCACGCTGTTGGAAACGAACTGGCTGAGCATGGATGAAAGCTTTCAGATGGGCACCTGGCTTGGGTGGGCGAACCAGCTTCCGTTAAGTGTGAGGCGCGTTCGTCCCGTCTTGTTGACTCAAATGGGCTGGTCTTATGCTGATGCAGGCAATGCGACTGCAAGTGAATCCATCCTGCAAGAAGCAGAAGCTTGTTTGAAACGTCCATTAAAAGAAATGGTGATTGTAGAAAAAGAGCAATTTAGCACATTGCCTGCGCGGATTGCCATTGCCCATGCTTACAATGCCCAGGTGGAAGAACGCTTTTCAGATACGCTTAAGTTTTCAGAGATGGCGCAAGACATGGCGCCGTCTGACGACGCGTTCTTGCAAGCGCAGGCTTCGGCAATTTTGAGCGGCACCTATTGGGCAAGCGGTGAATTGGATAAGTCTTTTACGTTCATGAGCAATTGGGTGGATGTGACGCAACAGGCGGATAATTTTGCTTTTGCGGTTGCGGCTTCGTTTGCCAAGGCGGATATTCTTATTTCACAAGGGCGGCTGCGCGATGCGATTCAGGTCTATCAGACAGCCTTGGAATTGGCGACAACGCATGGCGTGGAAAGCATTACTGCACATCATCATTTGGGTTTGGGTCTGCTGTATCACGAAATGGGTGAGGATGAACGCGCTGCAAGTCATTTACAAAAGTCCTTTGAACTCGGCAGGCAAACCCCCATTGTAGATTGGGCATATCGCAAGAGTTTGGCACAGGCCTATTTGAAGGAATCTGAAGGTGATCACGACGCCGCGCTGGAAGCATTGGATGAAGCCCAGCGTTTTTACGTGCGCACGCCCATTCCCAATCTGCGCCCTGTGGCTGCGATGAAGGCGCGCATTTATCTCAAGCAGGGGCAGCTTATGAACGCGCAGACATGGGCACGCAAGAGCGGGTTATCTTTGCGCGATGCGCCCGATTATCTGCATGAGTTTGAGCGCGTTACCCTGGCAAGAATCGCACTGGCGGAAGTCAATGTTAATTTCAGTGATGTGGTGAGTTCATTGGAACGTCATTTGAAACTGGCAGAAACTCAAAACCGCCTTGCCAGCCAGATCGAGATTCTGATCGTGCTGTCACTTGCCTTCCATGCAAAGGGAGAACAGTCAAACGCCCTCGCCTCGCTGGAGCAAGCTCTAGAACTCGCCGAGTCCGAAGGCTATTTGCGGCTTTTCGTTGACGAAGGTGAACCCATGCGATTGTTGATTTTGGATTTACGATCTGCGATTCAGATAGCGGCACATCCTTTGTTTGGTTATGCTGAAAAACTTCTTGCTGAATTTTCCCAGTCAACATTACCTCAAAACCCAAAATCAAAAATCATAAATCCAAAATTCGAACTTATCGACCCTTTGAGTGAACGCGAACTGGAAGTGTTGCAACTCATCGCCCAGGGGCTTTCCAACCAGGAGCTTACCCGGAAACTGTTCGTGACATTGAGCACGGTCAAGGGGCACAACCTGCGTATTTTTGCCAAGCTGCAAGCCAAAAGCCGCACCGAAGCAGTGGCGCGCGCCCGCGAACTGGGCTTGCTCTAATCTCCCCAAACCATACTTAAAACAATACTTTTGGTTCTAACCGGCAGCCCTCCCTGCCGGTATATTTGCGCACGTTGACGATGACTTACTTCTACGAAATTCGACTCGCAGGACATCTGGATGCTCATTGGGCAGACTGGTTTGACGGCATGTCCATCACGCTGGAAGAGGATGGAAACACGCTTCTTTCTGGACCTGTGCCTGATCAGCCCGCCCTATACGGAATCCTACGCCGGGTGCGTGACCTCGGTCTTCCGCTCGTTTCGGTGAACCAGATAACAGTCACTTTGAGTCAACAAATTCTAAATAAAAAAAGGAGTAATACAAAAATGAATACAAACAACATGACCACTGAAATGGAAGACATCAAAGTCAGTTTAAAACTGAAGCTTGCAGCAATGTGGACGAGTTTCATGTTTCTCTACACCTATGTAGATCATTTCCACTTATATATGCCGGGCAAAATAGAAGATATTCTGGCAGGAAAAGTATTTACATTTGACATTTCATATGTCTTTCTAATGGTAGCAATGTTTTTTGTAGCAATTCCAGTTCTTATGATTTTCCTTTCTGTTGCCCTGCCGGCTAAAGTAAATCGTTGGACAAACATAATCGTGGCTGCGGTATATATTCCTTATATGTTGTTTAATTTGGTAGGAGAGGCTTGGTTGCATATGTATTTTGCCGCAGTTATAGAAGTGATTCTTCTTTGTCTCATTATCCGTTATGCCTGGAAGTGGCCTCTTATTGAAACTCGTAACTAAAACAAAAACTCTTACTTAAATCAACACATTTTATAAAAACCTACCACATAACAAAAATAATAATTATGAATACAAAAAATCTATCAGAAGACATAAGTGTCAAAATGAGCGAAGCAGCAACACCAGCGATGGCTGTGGGGAACCGGGTGTCCACGACGCGAATCGTCGGCGTCGTCGCGCTTGCCTACGCCGCGTCGGTGTTCGTTCAGAACGCGTTGTTTGGGGTCACTGGAGCGCCTAGCTACGGCGATCCTCTTGGTGTGGTCCCTCACTTACCACGCCGAGAACCGGGGCGCCTTGGCCGTCACTTCGGGCCTGGAGGCCGTGAACATGGTGCTGCTCCTGTTGTTTGTCACGGCGCTGCACGGGCTCGTGCAGCGCCGTGGCGGCGCAGGGGCGGACTGGTCGCGGCTCGCGGTAGCTGCCGGAGCGACGCTCTCGGCGTTATTCGCTCTCACCATTGCCACGCACATTGCAGTTGTCCTCGCCGCGGATGGTCTGTCCGAGCCGACCCCCGCCTTCGAGCTGATGTGGCAGCTCCATGCCGCGACCTTCGCGCTTTCGCTGCCCGCACTCGGGGCGACCTTCCTTGGCGCGGCGTTGGCCACCCACGCCAGCGGTTTGACGCGGCCGTGGCAGCGGCTGTTAGGTGTGGCAGGCGGCAGCTTGCTCATCTTGGCTGGACCTGGAAACCTCGCCATCGCAGATGGGTCGCCACTAGTGTTAGTCGGGGCTCTGGGCCTAGCTACGTGGCTCGTCTGGTTCGTTGCCACTGGCCTTCGGCTCATTCGTGGATAGTGCTGACCTCGGTCTTCCGCTCGTTTCGGTGAACCAGATACCAGTCAACTTGAGTCAACAAAGTTCAAATAAAAAAAGGAGTAATACAAAAATGAACGCAAATATCACCAAAAAGCTCGACACAAAAGTCATTCTCTCTACCCTATGGATCGTCGTCATGATCAACATGTGGAAAGCAGACATCCTCTCGCTGTTCATCCCCGGCGTGGTGGAAGAAGTAGCAAGGACCTCCGTCAGCACCGGAGCATCCATTCCCCAGTTGATGCTGGTTGGCGCGATCATGGGGCAACTCGGCATTGCCATGATCATCCTGTCCCGTGTCTTGAAGTACGGAATCAATCGCTGGGCTAATATCATCGTGGGCATTGTCACCATTGCCTATGTCTGGGGCGGCGCGGCGGCATATCCACACTATATATTCATCGCCACAGTTGAGACGCTCTGCCTGCTGTTGATCATCTGGTTTGCATCGACCTGGCGCAACGTCGAAGCCTGATCTTTACAGTCTTTTCGACTTCAAGTTTCAACAGCAAACAAGAATATTGGAGAGGTTGAGAATCGCCTCTCCAAAATTGAAAAGTAAAAAAACAATGATAGAGAAAGGAATGAAAAATGAAAAGAGTAAAACAATTTGGGGAAACCGTGGAAGGTTACAACATCCCTGTTTTAAACGAGCGGGAGATAAGGGCATCGGCAGGAATCCTATATTTGCTTATGTTCTGGTCCTGGATACTGGTTATTTTTAATGATAATTATCTCCTGCTAAAGTATGCCAACACGATCTTCCTTGCAGATTTCATCGTCCGCATATTTATTAGCCCTAAATATTCTCCTTTATTAATAATCGGGCGTTTAATTGTCAGCAATCAAACACCTGAATATGTGGGGGCTGCCCAAAAAAAGTTTGCCTGGACAATCGGTCTGGTTTTATCAGCAATCATCTTCCTTCTATTGGTTGTAATGAATTCAGACAGCTTCATTAATTTTTTTGTTTGTCATACCTGCCTGATATTCTTATTCTTTGAATCTGCGTTTGGAATTTGTTTCGGATGTAAATTTTATTCAATGTTCTATAAAGAAAAAGCTCAATACTGCCCGGGCGAAATTTGTGATGTAAAGGCAAAACAAGAGATTCAGAAAACGTCGTTACTGCAAATCGCTGTTGTTATTGGTTTTTTCGCGTTTGTTATAACAACAGTCATCCTGTTCAACGATGGGCTTGGTGCAAAACCGATTTCTCTGTGGGTTATCGTGAAATCTTTTTTTTCAATATAAATATTGTTTTTCACAAAATTAATTTAATTATAAAAAAGACTAGCCACCAGACGGTTTTAAAATAGGACGCAGATGAACGCTGAAAACGCTGATATTTTTTTCAAAAACTCTGCGTTTATCAGCGTTTATCAGCGTCCAAAAAAGCAAAGTGTCAGGTGGTTAGTAAAAAGACAGGAGAAAGTAAATTGTGAAAACTTCCAATATTCTGGCGCGAACCAGACACCTTCGGCGCTTTTTTCGCTTCCAACATTTCCTACACCTGGCGCAAATAGTGTCCTTATTCATGTTTGTAATTTTTGCTGTTTCACCCGCTCTTGCAATGCCTGGAGAAGAAAACATAAAGTCGATTGATCCTGCCGAGCTGGAGTCGTTTATTGATGACTACCTTGTCGGGCAAATGGAGGCTTATCAGGTTGCAGGTGTGGCAGTTTCTGTGGTTCAGGATGGGCAGATCATCCTGAAAAAAGGATATGGTTATGCGGATGTGGAAAACCAGCTCCCAGTAGATCCTGAAACGACGGTCTTCCGCATTGGCTCCATCAGCAAATTATTCACATGGACAGCAGTCATGCAGCTTGCAGAGCAAGGAAAGCTGGACTTGAATGCTGACATTAACACCTATCTGGATTTCACCATCCCGGACACTTTTTCAGATCCGATCACTCTTAATCACTTGATGGCGCATACCCCAGGGTTTGAAGATCGTAATTTTTCTCAAATGTCCGCTTCAACCGGGGAAATTATCCCAACAGGTGAGTGGCTGAAAAACTATATCCCTGCACGCGTACGCCCGCCGGGTGAATATAGTTCTTACTCCAATTATGGCGCGACTCTTGCCGGGTATATTGTCGAGCGTGTATCGGGATTACCCTATGACGACTATATTGAACAAAACATCCTGATCCCATTGAATATGACACGTAGTACCTCCCGTCAGCCTGTTCCAACCGCATTTGCCGCTGATCTATCCAATGGTTACGAATTTATAGACGGACAGTATCAGGTGCAGCCTTTTGAAACTGTCAATGTAGTACCAGCCGGAGGGTTGAGTTCCACAGCCAGCGACATGTCTCATTTCATGATCGCCCATCTCCAGGATGGAGTGTATGAAGAAAGCGAAATATTACAAGCAGAAACTGCCCGGCAGATGCATACCCAGCACTTTGCACATGATCCGCGCCTGCCCGGATGGGCACATGGATTTATGGAGATCAACGCAAACGGAAATAATGCCATCAGTCATTCAGGAGATACTGTATTCTTTCATAGTTTTATGATGCTTTTGCCTGAACAGGAACTGGGATTCTTTATCACTGCCAACAGCGCCGGCGGGGCGGAGATCACCATTCCTTTTGTGGCAGCAGTGATCGAACATTATTTCCCCCAGACTGTGCCTCCGATTACTGTCCCAACTGACTTTGCTCAACGGGCAGATCGTTTCACAGGTAGTTATCGCGCAAGCCGAATGTCGTACACAACCCCCGAAAAGCTGGTTGCACTTCTCACAGCTATGGATATTCGAGCAGATGAAAATGGCTTAATCTTCAATTCCGACTCAGGCGAACAGCATTTCGTGGAAGTTGAACCGTTGGTGTTTCGTCAGGTGGATGACGAAGCCATGCTCATCTTCCGGGAAGACGAGCATGGAAATATCATTCTTGCTTTTTACAGTTTGTTCCCACACATGGCTTTGGAGAAAAACCTTTGGTATGAAACGCCCCTCTTTAATCTTAGTGTACTGGGCGCGAGTTTAGTTCTATTCTTGAGCTTTCTCCTTCCGCTGCCGTTTCGTCTTTATAAATTACGAACAAATACAGGCAACGATTCAGAAAGACGTTTGAACTTATCATCGCAGCTTACTGCTGGGGCGTTGGCGCTTCTTAGCCTTATGATTCTCATTCTTGTGTTCTTATCTGTTCAGAATTTCATCAGCCTGCTGACCGGAACAATGAACCTGTGGCTTTTTGTTCAAATAATTTCGATCCTTGTTGCTTTACTGACGGTGGTATGTGTTTTTTTCACAACACAGATTTGGCTGAAAAAGATGGGAAGTCTGCTATGGCGTATTCACTACATGCTGGTCGCAGCAGCCGGAGTTGGTTTCACCTGGTTTTTATACTTTTGGAACTTGCTGGGTAAAGGATTCTGATGTCCCTTTTTATTTCGTCGTTTGTGCTTGTTTTAATGACTATCTTCAGGAATATTACATCCGTCTGCCGGATCGACTTGTGGCTATACCGTATTTGTCTGCCGACCACATGAAGGCCATGTAATACACCAGTAACATACATCCGCTACTTATCATACCGATGTTATGTTACTGGTGTGTTTTTATAAAAAGGGCACAAAAATACGATATGATAGCAACATCATGGAAGATATTCAAATTGCCTACTATTTCGGTGTGATCCTGATCGGTTTTGCTGCGCTTGCGGTTGCAGGGGTTTGGGCGGTTAAAACTCAGGATGCCAGTCTGCGAAATTTTTGCATTCTGTATACAGCATTCACGTTCGTTCTTATACTCTCTGTTCTCATGAAATACTTTTCGCTAAACGTGGAGGGCTATTCTGTAAGGTCATTGTATTTTTTTTCCGGAGTGTACCAAACGGTCAACTATGGGGTCATTGTCGGCAGTATCCATTACTTTCTTGGGTTCAACCAAACACCCTCCCGAAAACGCATCGCAGCCATCTTCGGGTTCACGATCTTGATCTTCATCGCGCTCATCTTTTCCCCTCTCAGCACACGATTGGATGAAGCCCAAAATATCATTCATCTTGGAATTGGTTTTCAAGCTCTTACCATTTGGTATCAACTTTCTTTCACCTACGCCATCTTTCTGGGATTCAGCGCCCTACGGCAGGCATGGAATACAGACAAGAGAAGCTTTATGCTTGGGTTATTGATCTTTGCCCTGTTCGGGTACATCGAAACACTGCTGACCTTTTCACAAAATCTACGCACGTTCAATATTTCCCTGACTGTGGAAAATGGATTTCTTTTCAGCTCGATTCCATACACACTCTACGGAATTTTCGTCATTTATTACTTCCTGAATTTTTCGCCTCCGACTCCCGTTGAAGCGGATGTGCTTTCAGAAAGTTTTCTCTCCGCCTACGGAATCACGGATCGCGAGAGGGAGATCATCGAGAAGGTCATCGAAGGCAAAAGCAACGCCACCATTGCAAATGAGCTTTTCATTTCGCTGGCAACAGTCAAAACCCACCTGCACAACATCTATAAAAAGATCGGTGTGGAAAGCCGTTTCGACCTGCTTGCCAAGGTTCGCTCCAGAAAATAACTCCAAAAAGCAATCTACATCTAAAGTTGTAGGGGGAATTGGGCTAAATAAATCCAAAGTTCGATTCTCAAATTCTCTTGAATGCGGGATGATCCGTCCGCACCCAAAACGCCAGACGTACTCCCATACTCAAACCTCTGGCAAAAAGGAAAAAAAGAGGACTATGAGAAATTTAAACACCTTAGAACTAAGAAAAAGCACCATTTCCAAGAAGATTGGCTGGGGATTTATGCTGCTGCTGGCGATTCTTTTATTTGCTCTTGCCAGCCGCTATTTGACTCTGGATCCCAACGTCTACTTCCCTGAACAACGAGACGTGTATATGGACAACACTGTCTTCCTGCTCATGCACATCATCGGCTCCATGCTTGCCATTCTCATCGGACCGTTTCAATTCCTGCGCAACATCCGCACCGGACGATATCTCAATCTTCATCGCTGGCTTGGCAGAGCGTATTTGCTGAGCGTGTTATTCGGTGGGCTGGGAGGCTCATACATGGCAACCATTGCCTATGGCGGACCTGTTGCTCGTTTGGGCTTCATAACCCTGGCCGCCCTCTGGCTGGTCAGCGGATTTATGGCGTACATCAATATCCGAAATAAAAAAATCGAACAGCACCAAAAATGGATGATTGTGAACTACGCCCTGACCTTTGCAGGCGTGACCCTTCGTTTGTGGCAAGTCATCTTCGGCGTAATTGGGGTGGACTTCCTCTCAGGCTATATCATCGTTGCCTGGCTATGTTGGCTGCCGAATCTGTTCGTTGCATTTTGGATCAACAATCGCAAACCGATCTGAAAGTTATTGAACGACCTCTCCCATCTTTATCCCTCTGCTTACTCATAGACTACCTATACTGCCTTTTATCGCAGAACAAAGACCTGCGCTGGTGTTCCGATTGCCGCAGAACCGCAAGTTTGCTGTCACCAACCAGAGAAATGAAATTCACCAATATCACTCAAAAAGGAAAAATAAAATGAATGCAACCAAAGAAACTCCACTCGGCTCCAACAACAAGACGTACAAAATGGAAGATGCAAAAATAAATGTAAAGACGAAGCTCTCTGCGCTATGGGCTGCAGTAATGTTTTGCTACATCTATGGAGACTATTTCGGTCTCTATAAGCCCGGGACATTGCAGAACATACTTGAAGGGCAAATGGGGCCGCTTGGTCCAACAACGCAAGGAGTATTGTTGGGAACATCAATATTAATGATGTTCCCGAGTGTCATGGTTTTCCTATCGGTGGCACTGAAACCCAGGGCAAATCGATGGTTGAATATCATCCTGGGCATAATCTATACACTTATCATGCTCATTAGTATGCAGGGGGCCTGGGCTTTCTATATTTTCTTTGGAATTATCGAAGTCGTACTAACGATACTGATTGTCTGGTATGCATGGACTTGGCCTAAACAAGGGGAGGGATAAATAACTGCGTACGCCGATAAAAACAGGTAATAAAACTTGCCTATATAGTTAGGCTTTGCAGCCTTGCTAGACATAGTGTCATATTTTTTAACCAAAGCAAATTTAAAGGAATGCAAATGAAAGCGATTGTTTTTACAAAATATGGATCGCCGGATGTTCTTCAACTCAAGGATGTGGAAAAACCTACGCCTCAGGATCATGAAGTCCTGATAAAAATTCATGCAGCATCCGTAAATGCGTATGACTGGCATTCCCTGACCGCTGACATCTTCTTGATTCGCCTGATGGGCGGTGGATTGCTCAAACCCAAACAGACAAGACTGGGCGCGGACATCGCGGGGCGGGTTGAAGCGGTTGGTGGAAACGTCAAGCAGTTTCGTCCAGGTGATGAGGTGTTTGGAAGTATAGGTCATGGCGGTTTTGCCGAGTATGCATGTGCCCCTGAGACCAGGTTGGCATTGAAACCCGAAAACCTATCTTTTGAGGAAGCCGCAGCTGTACCAATGGCTGCTCTCACTGCCTTGCAGGGCCTGCGCGATGAAGGACAAATTCATTCAGGGCAAAAGGTTTTGATTAACGGGGCATCTGGCGGGGTGGGCACCTTTGCTGTGCAGATCGCTAAATCGTTCGGTGCTGAAGTTACAGCGGTGTGCAGTTCGAGAAACTTGGATCAGGCATACGCGATTGGGGCGGACCAGGTCATTGATTACACGCGGCAAGATTTCACTCAAAATGGGCAGCAGTATGACCTCATCTTTGCAGCGAATGGATATCATCCGCTTTCAAATTACAATCGTGCCTTAACTCCCCAGGGTATTTATGTGATGGCTGGAGGTTCAATGGCTCAAATTTTCCAGGCGATGCTCCTGGGATCACGGATGTCAAAACCCGGGGGCAGGAAAATGGGCGGCGTATCGGCGAAAATAGACCAAAAAGATTTGGTTATTCTCAAAGGTTTGATCGAAGCCGGCAAGGTAAAACCTGTGATGGATAGACGGTATCCGTTAAGCGAGGCTGCTGAAGCGCTTCGCTATCTTGGAGGAGGGCATGCGCGTGGAAAAGTAGTAATTGCAGTGGATGTATGACGGTACATGATTTAGGGTGCCGCTGCTCTTAGTTATTTAAGTCGAATTGAAACTACAAATATTAATCAAAAAGGAAAAATAAAATGAATTCAACTAAAGGAACTTACCCTGTTATAAGAGAGAAACAAAATATTAAAGCTTTGCAAAAAGCTGGAGGTTTTGCTGCATTGATCCATGCCGCTGGGTACACAGTGGGCATTATATTGGCTTTTACACTAATTGCTCCCGCCCTATCGGCTGCCCCTGCCGAATATATGGCATTTGTCTCAAACAACCAACTGCTCATGAGTCTATGGATCCTTAGTGCTTATTGGGTAAGCGCCGCTGCCCTGGTTGTGATGGCATTGGCGATTTACGAGCACTTGAAAGATAATTCGCCGGCACTCATGCAAGTAGCAACCATCTTCGGGTTAATCTGGGCCGGCTTAATTATTGGCAGCGGCAACCTTATGATCCATGACTTCGGTGTCATTGCCAATCTCTATGGAGAAGATCCGATTCAAGCAGAGACAGTTTTGTTGGCAATGAAAGCAGTTGAAAATGGTATCGTAAGTGGAAACGAGCTTGTTGGCAGCCTGTGGGTTCTTTTGTTAAGCCTTGCCGCCTTGCGGACAAAAGGTCTGCCCAAAGGCCTCAACTATCTTGGCATAATCCTCAGTGTAGCAGGCATCCTCACGCTGCTTCCGGCAGTACCGACCTATATTTTTGGGCTGGGAATGATCGTCTGGTCAATATGGCTGGGCGTCGCCTTGTTGCGCAAGCCCGCAAGCCAGGAATAATTAACGTCAGTTTCGTACTGACGTTAAAGAAAGCAGGGCACCCTTGGTTCCTGCCAAGGGTGCTTACAACGGTTAACTTAAAAACGAGGAAGAGTAAATTATGGACGAAAACAAAAGCGCAAACACACTACAGCAATACAGCCTGATGGAAATACTTGGAATATGGGCTGCGGTTGCCCTACCCATGGGATTCATCCTATGGGTGGCAATGCCCTTGATTATTCCGCATACGAACATTGAGCCGGGATTCATCTATCTGGTATTGATAACTTTAGGGTTGGTCTGGCAGGGTATTGTTGCCTACGTCATCCTCAGATGGGAAGTCAAACCCTTCACTTGGGAAAATGTGAAGCAACGGCTTTGGCTGCATACTCCAACGGACCCTAAAACGGGTGTGCCCTCTAAAAAATTATACCTATGGACCATCCCGATCATCGCTTTTACCCTGCTGTGGGATAACTTGAACATCCTTGGAGGATTAAATGATCTTTGGTTAAGAACATTCCCGTTTTTGTCCCCTCCCCAATATGCCATCATCCAAAATTTGGCGGACCCTGCCATTGGTCAATGGTGGCTGATGGGTGTGCTGGTTGTCTTGATTGCGTTCAACTACCTTCTTGGCGAAGAGTTAATATTTAGGGGAATTCTCCTGCCAAAAATGAACGGCGTATTTGGAAAATGGGATATTGTCGCCAATGGCATTCTCTTCGCCGGGTACCATTTGCATTTGATCTGGAGGCTTCCCTCAACGATCATCCTGCGCGATTGGATATATTCCTGGGCAGCGAAACGGTACAAGTCATACTGGGTTGCGGTAATCATTCACGGTTTTGATGCCGTATTTTTGGTCGTTCTTTTTCCAATGGCGATCATGGGGTTGATTAAGGCATAAAGCCATCCGTTATCCTGTCTATTTAATTATTGGGCAACTCCTTAGATAAATTTCATTCAAGAGAGAATTATGAAACAGTCAATTGTACATATCGCGTTAGTTGTAAGAGACTACGATGAAGCCATTGCTTTTTATACCGAAAAACTTCACTTCACACTTGTCGAAGATATATACCAACCAGAACAAGATAAACGCTGGGTTGTGGTTTCTCCTCCCGGCTCAAATGGGACAACTCTGCTTCTGGCTAGGGCTTCCAAGCCAGAACAGCAATCTTTTATAGGTAATCAAACAGGCGGTAGAGTGTTTCTTTTTCTTAACACGGACGATTTCTGGAGAGATTACAACGAGATGATTTCTAAAGGTATAAAGTTTATTAGAGAGCCAAAAGAAGAATCCTATGGACTGGTTGCAGTTTTTGAAGATTTATACGGAAACCTTTGGGATTTGCTCCAACTTAATGCCGATCATCCATTGTTCCATCGAAAGGAATAAGTCAGTTTTCTAAAATCGACATCATTTCCCTGGCGAAAAAAGACCAAAAAGATTTGGTTATTCTCAAAGGTTTGATTGAAGTCAGCAAAGTAAAACCCCTTCGGCTCTTAGAGAAGGATATGTGCGTGGAAAAGTAGTAATTACAGTGGATGTCTGAAAGCGCATGTTTTTGTAGGACCCGATATGGTCAAGTACAATTGTGAGACGGCCAGTTCGCGATCCTTTTTGAAATTTATCGGTAATATTAAACAACAAGCGCTACTTTTGGAGAAACACAATGGAAATCCAGTATTTTTCTTTTTTGAAACATCTTATTCGTTTTAACCGGCAGGTCTACCTCGACCACAATGCAACCACTCCGGTCAGTGACCGTGTCCGAAAAGCAATGGAACAGGTATTGAAACGTCAGTATGGCAACCCATCCTCCTTTTATGAGATCGGCAGGAAATCTGCGGGGATGTTGGAGCAGGCCCGGGAACAGGTAGCGCGGACCATTCATGCAGATTCGTCCGAGGTTATCTTTACCAGTTGCGCATCTGAATCCAACAACGCCGCGATTAAATCCGCTGCTGCTCACTTTTATCCACAAAAGAAAAAGATCATTGCCACACCGATCGAACATCCCTCGGTGGCGAATACATTGGCTTACTTGCAAACCCAGGGGATGATAGTTGAATATTGCCAGTTGGATGAATAAGGGCGTGTGCTGTTATCCGACCTGGAACAGCGGATCGATGGTGATACCTTTTTGGTATGCTGCATCCTTGCAAATAATGAAACTGGCGTCATTCAGGACATTCAGGCAGTCACCAGAATCGCAAAAAAACACGACGCACTGGTGCTGGCGGATTGCGTGCAGGCGTTGGGAAAGATTCCGATCGATGTGCATACCTGGGACGTGGATTATGCAACATTCTCAGCGCACAAACTCTATGGACCAAAAGGCATTGGCGCCTTGTACATCAAGCAGGGCAGTCCCTTCACACCACTTCTGCATGGCGGCCATCAGGAAGGCGGACTGCGCGCCGGAACCGAAAGCCTTCACAACATTGTCGGCTTTGGCGCTGCCTGTAAGGAAGTGGATAAGCTGTTGGCAGATTCTGAACGGGTCCGGGAGATGAAACGAAGTCTGATTCAACATCTCAAACAGATCAAGCCCGATTGTGTGATCAATTCACCAGATGCTGAATCAGAGTGCCTGCCGAACACGCTTAGTATCACCTTCCCGGGTGTGGAGAATTCCGGGTTGATGGGGATGCTTGATTATCGCGGCATCGCTGTCTCCGCCGGGTCGGCGTGCAGTACCGGAGAAGATACACCTTCACATGTCTTGAAAGCGATCGGGCTGTCTGATCAGGCTGCACGCGAGACCATCCGAATCAGCCTCGGGCATACCACCACCGCAAGCGATATCCGCTATATGACACAGGTGGTTCAGGAGTACATTGAAGGCCGCGTCTCGTTTGTCAACATGCTCGCCCCGGCGCAACTGAACGAAACCATCCTCTTTGACGAACGAACCTTTATTCTTGATGTACGTCCCCCAGACATGCGGGAAAATGTTAAGGGATTACCGAATGCGCATGAAGTTAATCCGCTGCATGTTGAACGCTATCTGAAGCAACTTCCACGGGACAAACAAATCCTGGTGTACTGTCCGGGAGGCGGGTTGTCCGTCATGATTTCATATTACTTGAAGGCAAAAGGCTTCAAGCGGATTACCAACCTGCGAGGCGGACTTGATGCATGGCGCAAGCGACGAAATGACCTATACGAGAAATATGCCGGTCAGAATGTGACTGTGCTTGAGCCGGATAAATAAAGGAATAGCGTATCACCACGGCAGGATTTCCCTGCTTGTGGCGCTCGCTCAAATGTTTACTGAGCCAATTACCCAAGAATATCCAGAGAGTGAATTTTATGACAACCCACACCGATCTTTTTCTCAATTACCTACATAACTACGCCGCCAAAGACCTTCAAGCCATCTCCGCCATGTTCGCTGAGGATATTCACCTGCGCGATTGGAACATCTCGGTGCATGGCAAAGATGAAGCCATTCGTGAAACTGCAAAAAACTTTGCTGAAGCCGAAAGCCTTGAAATTCATGTGCTTGCGACCTATGAAAATGTCGATACTGTCGCCGGGGAACTTCACATTGTTGTGGACGGCAGGGTCGATCTATACGTGGTAGATGTGGTGACGTTCAATGCACAGGGCAGCATCACTGCTATCCGTTCGTATAAGGGGCGGGAGGATTAAATCTTCTACATCCCGAGATTGGTCTCGCCTTAAATTAAATAATTGTTTTCGGGCAATGTAAGGTGTGTGTGGTTGCCCCCATGCATCATCTAAGGTATCATGGCTGTATTAGACACTTAACGCGAGGAAAACGCCCATGAACACTCCTTCAGCCACCGCACTCGCCCACCCAAATATTGCTTTCATTAAATACTGGGGCAATCGCGATAACACTTTGCGTCTGCCTGTCAACGGCTCCATCTCTATGAATCTGGATGGGCTTTTTACCCGCACCACGGTGACGTTTAATTCATCCAAACAGGATTTGCTGATGATCAATGAGCATCCGGTCATCGGCAAAGGCCTTGAGCGCGTCTCTTACATTCTTGATCTCGTGCGTCAGATGGCGAATATGAATGAACGCGCTGAAGTTTCCAGTACGAATAATTTTCCCGCCGGTGCAGGGATCGCCTCCTCTGCGGCGGCGTTTGCGGCACTCGCGCTCGCATCTTCCCGCGCCGCCGGCCTGACTCTGTCCGAGGGGCAGTTGTCAAGGCTCGCACGACGCGGCTCCGGTTCTGCATCCCGTTCCATCCCTGGTGGATTTGTCGAATGGCAGATGGGAACCAGTGACGATGATTCAGTTGCCGTGTCTATCGCGCCGCCCGAACATTGGGCGCTCGCCGATTGTGTGGCGATCGTCAATGCGTCACATAAAAAGACCGGCTCCACCGAAGGCCACGCCATCGCGGGGACAAGTCCGCTGCAAAATGCGCGTGTGGCTGATACGCCGCGCCGGTTGGATATTTGCCGCACTGCAATTCTCAATAAAGACTTTGACACATTTGCAAATATCATCGAACATGATTCGGATATCATGCATTCGGTGATGATGACTTCCAATCCGCCGTTAATGTATTGGCAGGCTGCAACGGTGGGAATCTTTCACGCGGTTCGTGAATGGCGTGCCAGCGGACTTCCCGTTGGGTACACGGTGGACGCCGGCGCGAACGTGCATGTGATCTGCCTGGCAGAATATGCCAAAGAGACAGAGAAACGCCTGCGCGAATTATCAGGGGTGAGTGATGTGCTTGTAGCTGGTGTGGGCGGCGCGGCGCAGGGTAATGCGACCGTGTAAATTATAAAAAATAGGAGATTAAAACATGCAAATCGTTACAGATACCGGAATGGACATGTACCTGCCGCCCGAACTCATGCCTGAAATTCCCATTCACATTGTGCCGCACACCATCACGCTGGATGGCAAGTCCTATCGCAGCGGAGAGGATATTCAAGCCGAGGAATTGCAAAAGCTGTTAATGGCAACCCCCAGTTTCCCCGTCACATCACAGCCTTCGGCGGGTGATTTTGCCGAGGTGTATCGCAAGCTCGCAGTTGCCGACCCTGATATTCTTTCCATTCAAATGTCATCGGGGTTGAGCGGAACGTATAACGCCGCCCGCCTTGGTGCCGAAATGGTTTCAGAAGCGAACATCACAGTGGTGGATACAAAGACTTTGTGCGCTGCGCTGGGCTGGCAGGTTGCCGCTGCAGCCCGCGCCCTCAAAGCCGGCTGGCCCGTGGATAAGATCGTGGCGCTCATTGAGCGCATCGGCACTGCCACAGAAAGCATGTACACACTGGATGACCTGAAATATCTCATCCATGGCGGACGCATCAGTCACATGCGCGGGTTGTTGGCTTCCATGTTAAAGATCCGCCCGTTGATCGGCGTGGAAAAAGTGGGCGGCACCTATTCACAATTGGGCATGGCGCGTACTTTTGAAAAAGCCTTGCAAGGTCTGGTGGATAACATGTTAAAAATTCATAAGCCGGGCACTGCTTTGCGCGTGCAGGTTTTGAACTCTTATAATGTGCCCGGCGCTGAGGCTTTGCGTGATCTGATTGCGCCGGTTTTCAAATGTACATGGATGCCCATTCATTACATGTCGCCTCCGCTGGCGGCGCACACAGGGCCGAGCATGGTGGGGGTGGCCTTTGCTCCGGCTGATGTGTTTGAAGGACTTCCCTAACTTGTTTTCATTCCTCCTCCGCAGAAAATATTCTGCGGAGGAATTTTTTTTACGGGGAGCGAATGCCGCTTGAAACAGGGCCAGTTTCCGGTGGGGGATGAAACGCTCTGTACATTTATCTAATAAATCTTTAACTAAGTCCAATCCATTTGAAGATATAATCCTTCTGTCGTCAAACTAGATTAAGGATAAAAAAATGGTACCTGGTTTTGTAACGTTAATAATTTTCCTGTTCGCTTTGGGCGGGATGATCTTTGTACATGAGTTGGGGCATTTCATTGCCGCGCGTTGGGCGGGGATCGAAGTGGAGGAGTTTGGCATTGGCCTGCCTTCCAAAAAACTGGTGACGCTCTTCACCTGGCAGGGGACGGAGTTCACGATCCACGCTTTGCTGTTGGGCGGATTCATTCGACCGAAAGGCGAGAATGACCCCAACGTCCCCGGCGGGCTCGCTTCTGCGAATCCGTGGAAGCGGCTGGTTGTGTTGTTCGCCGGCCCTTTTATGAATTTGATCACTGCGGTGATCGTATTCTCTTTTCTGATCGCTTCTGAAGGTGTGGCTGTGCCCGGTTCGGTGAAGATCAGTTCTGTTTCTGATAATTCCCCCGCGCAGCAATCCGGCTTGCAGGCTGGAGATGTTTTGCTCGCCATCAATGGTGAAAATGTAATCGAGATAGAAAGCTCGATTGCGATCATTAAAGAAAATCTTGATCAACCGGTTGAGTTGTTAATTAACCGCGGCGGCCAGGAGATCACGATCACAGCCACGCCGCTTTCCACACGCTTGAAGAGTGAAGGCGCGCTGGGTGTCGGGTTGGGATATCCAACACGCCCTGCAACTTTTATTGAAAGTGTTACAGGCGGCGCCACACTCACTGGATTACAAGCTGCGGGAATTGTATATATTCCCATTGCCTTGATTCAAGGTGTGGTGAAACCGGAGGATGCGCGCGTGGTGGGCTTCAAAGGCATCTTTGATATGTTTGATGTAGCCGTTGAGGAAGATGTATCCACCAGACAGGAAGCCGCCGCGGCTGCCAACGCCGCAACTCAACCCACCAATTGGACGCTTCAATTAATTGGGCTGCTTAGTGTTTCGTTGGGGGTGATGAATTTGCTCCCCATCCCCGCGCTCGATGGCGGGCGCATTCTCTTTACACTTCCTGAAATCCTTTTCAAACGCCGCATTCCGCCAGAGAAAGAGAACATGATCAACGGCGTCGCAATGTTGCTGCTTATCAGTCTTTTGTTATTCGTCAATGTAATGGATTTTATTAATCCAGTTCAAACCTCACTCCCTTAAACATGGCTGAAACACTTACTTTTCAAAAAGTCCTCGATCATCTGCTGGATTCCAAAAAGGATATTCCACGCGGACATTTACAACTGTATTCCGACCTTGACCCCAAATCCCTGCGCCTTTTTTCGGATGTGTGGTCGAGTGTGAAACCTGACCGAAAACTGCTTCTGCTCGATCAGCTTGTGGCGTATCTGGATGAAGACACCATCGCCAACTTTGAAAGCATCGGGAATGTGTTACTGGATGATGCGGATGGAGAAGTGCGCGCCCGCGCCATTCAACTGCTCGCCGAATCAAACGACCCGAAACTTGTTGGCAAATTAACGAACATTCTCTTAACCGACACATTACCCGCTCCGCGCATTGAAGCCACGCATCTGCTTGGCGAATTCATCGTGTTGGGTGAGTTGGAAGAACTGAAGGAAGAATTGCAGCGCAAAGCGGAAGATGCCCTGCTGGCTGTGATTCGAAACGATAACGAAGATGCCACTCTGCGCAAGTTCGCGCTTGAAGCAGTCGGCTATTCCTCGCGGCCTGACATTGCCACCACGGTCATTGAATCCGCTTTTAAACGCGCAGACCCGACCTGGGTTGCCAGTGCCCTGCGCGCCATGGGACGTTCGCACGATGACCATTGGAATGAAGATGTGGTCAGTATGCTGCTTGATGACGATCCGCGCATCCGCTTTGCGGCAGTCGAAGCGGCAGGTGAACTCAGCATTGAGAGCGCCGGGCCCATTTTGCTGCAAATGCTCGAAGAAGAGGAAGAGGATGACGATGTGGTCGCCGCGGCGATCTGGTCACTTTCACAAGTCGGCGGGGACGATGCGCGCATTTATCTGGTCAACTTGATCGAGAAGACCGAAGACGAAGATGTGGTCGAATTCCTCGAAGATGCACTCGTCAATCTTGATTTTCTTCAGGAATTAAACAAGTTTGATCTGCTCTCGCTTGATGATCTGGATGATGAAGATAAAGATGAGTCAGAAGAAGCTGACGAAACAGAGTAAGCGCACAAACTTCATTCACTAAAAATAAACAACCCCCGTCTCAACTTGAGACGGGAGTTGTGCTTTTCACTTTCTACTTTTAGTTTTCCTGCTTACTTTCTCTTCCACCATTTTTCTGCTTCCATCACTGCAAACACGATCACACCAGTCGCCGCCGCGATGGATAAGTCACAGCCGCTAAGGGGAATGACTTCAAAGAATTTGTTTAAGAAGGGGATGTATAACACCATCAATTGCAGGACGATCACCAACAAGGCCATGCCTGCCAATAATGGATTGCTTAACACACCCATCTTGAACAATGATTCTTTTGCCGAGCGTGAAGCCAAAGCTTGAAAGACCTGCATGAAGGCCAGCGAAGTAAAGATCATTGTTTGCCACTCGGGACGGCCAGTGAAATAGTACCAGGAGCCAAGTCCGAGAGCGAGAGCGCCGATCATAATGCCAACCCATAAGGTTTGCACACCTGCGCCGCGTGAGAAGACGCCTTCCTTTGGTGAGAACGGCGCGCGCTTCATCGTATCGGCTTCGGGATTTTCCACACCCATGCCAAGGCCAAGCAGACCATCGGTCAATAAATTGAGCCAGAGCAATTGCAAAGGCAGCAATGGCAATGGCTTACCCAAAAACGGTGCGAGCAGCATGACCAATACTTTACCGATATTGCCCGCCACACTAAAGCGCACAAACTTGCGGATGTTATCGTAGATCGTGCGGCCTTCTCTTACCGATGCAACAATGGTCGCAAAATTATCGTCAAGCAGAACCAGATCAGATGCTTCCTTGGAAACATCCGTGCCGGTGATGCCCATCGCCACACCGATATCCGCTTTGCGCAGGGCGGGCGCATCATTCACGCCGTCACCGGTCATCGAAACGATGTGACCATTTTCCTGCAAAGCCTGTACGATCTTTAATTTATGTTCAGGTGCAACGCGGGCAAACACGTTGACTTCTTCAACTACATTTTTTAATTCTTCAAACGTTAAATTTTCAATTTCAACGCCGGTCAATGCGCGGCTGTTTTCGGTGATTCCCAGTTGACGCGCGATTTCGATCGCGGTCAGTGGGTGGTCGCCTGTGATCATGACAGGTCGTATTCCGGCAGAGCGGCACAACGCCACAGCGTCTTTTACTTCGCCGCGCGGCGGGTCGATCATGCCAAACAGTCCCACAAGTGTCAGGCCTTGTTCCAGATCCATTTGGATGACTTCAGGAATGGAGTCAAACAACCTGAAGGCCACGCCAAGAACGCGCATACCTTTCTTTGCGAGACGTTCATTCGACGCTTCGATCTTGGACTTCCATTCTGCATCCATCAATTGAGCCTGACCATCCACCCAAACATGGGTCGTCACATCCAATAGACCATCCACGCCGCCTTTGGTGAAGGCGATGTATCTGCGGGCGCCTACTTCCAGCCCGGCGAGCACGGCGGGATCATAGCGTTCCAAATGGTGGACGGTGGTCATGCGTTTGCGTTCCGAGTCAAATGGAAGTTCTGCGGCGCGCGGGAAGGATGAATCGAGGGATGATTTCCAGTAACCCATTTTTGCGGCAGCGATGACCATTGCGCCTTCGGTTGGGTCACCGAGTGTGTGATAACGTTCATCGCCGATGTCGATCAGTTTGGCATCGTTACATAATGTGCCGCCAATTGCTGCCAGCGAAAGAGATGTTTGGATCGGCGTGCCCAGCCCTCGGGTGGTGCGAAGCGTGCCGTCACGTTCCACTTCTTCAGTCAGATCGAGCGCGTGTCCGGCTACGTCTAATACAACGACGGTCATGCGGTTTTCAGTCAACGTGCCGGTTTTATCGGAGCAGATAACGGTGACAGAGCCGAGCGTTTCCACGGCGGGTAATTTGCGGATGAGCGCTTTGCGCTGTAACATGCGCTGTGCGCCAAGTGCCAGTGTGATGGTGACGACTGCCGGCAAACCTTCGGGGACGATTGCCACGGCAACGCTGACTGCTGTGAGCAGCATGTGACGAAGTTCATCGCCGCGCATGATGCCAAGTACAAAAATCAGCCCGGCAATACCAACGCCAATCAGCGCAAGGTTTTTTCCAAGCGCATCCAACCGGCGTTGCAGCGGAGTATTTTCCTGTTTGACTTGTTGAATGAGATCGGCGATCTTGCCGAGTTCGGTTTGCATACCGGTCGCGATGACCAATGCCAGTCCGCGCCCTTGTGTGACGATGGTTCCCATGTAGCCCATGTTGCGCCGGTCGCCGAGTGGGAGCGATTGCCCTGAACCGGAGAGTGTGGCGGTATGTTTTTCGATGGCTTCTGATTCGCCCGTGAGCGCGGCTTCTTGAATGCGTAAATTTACCGCTTCAAGTAGACGCAAATCGGCTGGGATGACGTTGCCTGTTTCAAGTTGAATGATGTCGCCGGGGACCAATTCGCGCGCAGAGATTTCCTGTAATTTTCCGCTGCGCAATACGCGCACATTTGGCACTGACATTTTCTTAAGCGCGGCGATGGCTTTCTCTGCACGATATTCCTGAGTGAAACCAAGGATGGCATATAAGGCAACGATGGATAGAATTGCAATTGTGTTTTTTGTATCACCGAGTAATCCGGCTGCAATGGCCGCCGCGATCAGGATCAATACCATCGTGGCAGTGAGTTGTTCCCATAAGATTTGCAGGGGTTTACGTCCGCCGCGCTCAATGAGCTCATTGAGGCCGTATTGTGTGATGCGCGCCGATGCTTCAGAGTCAGAGAGTCCGTTCTGCTGATTTGTGTTTAAGTTTGAGAGACTTTCTTGAATATCTGTGAGATGCCAATTCATAATTCATTGTCCAATCTATTTTTATTTTTGCGATTATATATCCATGCCAGGGAAGGCAGGTGGGCGCGGTATTGGTAGATCAGATACGCGCTTATGCCGAATACGCCTAGTGATAATACCAGCGGAAGATGCTGTTTGATATAAGTACTGATTAACATCCATTCATGTCCGAGAATATAGCCAGCGCCGATCAGAAGTGTACACCAAATATAGGCTCCGATAAATGTTGCGATAAAGAACTTGTAAAAGGGAATTTTCACCAATCCAGCCGGAATGCTGATCAAGGTCCGCACGCCGGGGATGACGCGCCCGATCAGTACCAGTCCTGAACCCCATTTTCGCATTTGGTCTTCGGCTTTGGCGGTTAGTGACATGTCAATGCGGAAGATCTTTGCGAATTTTTCGATCACGGGGCGGCCGCCGATCCGCGCGACCCAATAGGTGATGGATGCGCCAATGGCGCTTCCCAGCCCCGCGTATAGCCCGGCAAGCAGGATAAAGGTCGGCGCGATGTTGTGCTTTTCAATCAACATCCAGCCTGCGAAAGCGAGAATGATCTCGCTCGGTGTGATGCCTGTGGCGTTCTCGAAGATCATCAGACCAAACACACCTGCCCAGCCAAATTCATCGAAGATTATTTGCAGGGATGACAGAATCATCGTTTCTAATTTGTCCAGCATATATCACCTTTTTATTGTTGGCGATGCTTGCAAATAAAAAGACCATCGCCAAAGATTGACGATGGTCTTGCCGTTGACAGAACAGCCGGGAAAAAATTCCGTATTGACGACTGTGCATCCCAAAGAACTGGGCAGCTACTCCCCATCGGAGTAAGGATGAGTATACAGAAGAAGAGGATTTTGTGGTTAAGAATTCTCTAATCTGTGCTTGCAAATCCGCTCAGGAAGTTAAGGCTGCTCTCTTTAACGCAGAGCGGATCATCAAATACTCTGAGATATTCTCCGCTGTGACAATCCCCACCAACTGCCCCGCGTGGGTTACCGGCAGAGCGGGCACACCTGACTCTTGAATTCGCATTAATGCATTTTCGACCATTTCATAAGAATCTATTTCAGGTAGGTCTTTTTTCATTACGGCAGAGATGGCGATGCTTTCTCCCTGCTCGGTGAGCGCCTTTAGAAAATCATCACGGGTGACGATGCCCACGATGCGGTCATTATCAATGACGGGGAAATCATGCTGTGAGCCGGATAATATTAGTTGTGACATGCGGGAGAGTGTGTCACGCGGAGAAAGACTCTTGTAGTCGGTGAGCATGGCACGGCCAACGGGAATTCCGCTGATGGCGTGTTTCATTTGTGTCATACCGGCTTCCTGTGAGGCCCCGATCCAAATGAAGAAGGCGATGAAGAGCAGTGAGGCGTTGCCAAACAAGCCGACTAAACCAAACAACAGTGCCATGCCCTGACCGATGGTGGCGGCGATCTGTGTGGCGCGGACGTAGTCCATGCGCATGGCGAGCAGGGCGCGCAGTACGCGTCCACCGTCCATGGGGAAGGCGGGGATGAGGTTGAATAGGACGAGGGTGATATTGACGGTCATGACACGTTCGAGAAAACTGCCCGAGGCAACGGTCAACTCACTAAGCGGGACCAGGCTTGAGGTTAAGAAAAGATACGCGAAGAGTCCCAAGGCGATGACTACGTTCACAGCGGGTCCCATCAGGGCGACCCATAATTCCTCGATCGGTTTCTCGGGCATGCGTTCCAAACGGGCGACGCCGCCGATGGGGTAGATGGTGATGTCGCGAGTTTTGATTCCGTATTTGCGGGCGGTGAGTGCGTGGCCGTACTCATGCAGAATGACACAGGCAAAAAGTGCGAAGATGAAGAGAATGCCGCTAAAAACTTCACCCCAGTTTTGATTTGCGAGCCAGTGACTGTAGCCTACCCATGCGATCAAAAGCAGAAAGGTGGCGTGAACGTAAACGTCAATTCCTGCAAATTTTCCTAATTTCCATTGCCATTTCATGTTTTAACTCCTTTGAAGTTAAAGTGATTGTACAGTGAATATATTAGAAAAATGTTATAAATATTCTCTCAAAAACTATCATCTTATAAAAAGTCCCCGAGTTCTAAAAGAACTCGGGGACTTGGTTTATTTATCTCTTGCAATCCATTTTTATCAAGCACAAAGTCCCAAGGGAAAAACTTAGTGACTTAGTGCCTTGGTGACTTTGTGGTTTACAACGCTTTACTTATGCAAGAGGTCTATTTGATCAATCCCAGCTTTTTGCCTGCGGTTTCGATCACGTCCATTGCATGTTCAATGTCCGCGGGTTCGTGCGCGGCGGTGACGGTTGCCCGCAGACGGGCGAGGCCCGTTTCTACGGCAGGAGAAACGACCGGCAGCACAAAGACATCCTGATGTTGTACTTCGCGGGTCATGGAGAAGGCTGTGTCATCATCTCCGCAAATGACAGGGACAATGGCGGTTTCAGTTAACAGGGTGTTGAAGCCCATGCCTTTTAATCCGCTAATAAATTGTTTTGTGTTTTCGTTGAGTCTCTCAATGCGCCAGGGTTCATCCAAAATGACTTTGAAGGCTTCGTTGGCTGCTGCGGCTTGCGCGGGGGGCAGTGCGGCTGAAAAAATATACGCGCGGCTGGCATGACGTAAATAAGTGATGATCTCTGATTTTGCGGCCACATATCCGCCGACCGAAGGGATGGTCTTGCTCAATGTGCCCATCTTGATGTCGATCACGTCGCCGTCCATGCCAAAATATTCTTCGATGCCGCGGCCTGTTTTTCCAAGTACGCCAAGTGAATGGGCTTCATCGATCATCAGCCATGCATTGTACTTTTTGCATAATTCAACCATCTTGGGTAGATCAATAATGTCGCCGTCCATACTGAAGACTGAGTCGGCAACGACAAGTTTGGCAACTTCTGCGGGTGCATTTTTGAGCAGACCTTCAAGATGCGTCAGATCATTGTGGCGGTAACGGCGGAATTCCGCGCCAGACATCAGACAACCATCCACGATCGAGGCGTGGTTGATCTTGTCTGAGAACACGTAATCGCCGCGTCCCATCAGCGTGGAAATGACCGATAGATTTGTGGCATAGCCCGATGTGTAGGTGATCGCGGCTTCGGTATGTTTGAAGTCTGCGATGGTCTCTTCGAGTTCGTTATGAATGGTGAGCGTGCCCGCCAGAGTGCGCACGCCGTTCGTACCGGTGCCAAATTTATCAACTGCTTTTTTGGCGGCTTCATTGATGCGTGGGTGACCGACCAATCCCAAATAACTATAGGACGCGTACATACCCATCTCGCGCCCGTGAACCACGGCTTTGGCTCCACCGCGCATTTCCTGCACGGGTTGGTTGTAAAAATACAGGTCATTTGTCTTAAGATAATGAATGCGATCCGTCATCGCTTTGATACGACGGGTCACAGAGTCATCGGTATTATGGAAATCCATTTGGTGCCTCCGGGATCAGAATATTATAAGTTTAGTCGAGTGGAAAGTTTCTGTCTAGTTGAATGTGAAGAAGCGAATTATTCGCCGGCAAGTTTCCGTAATTCGGCTTCATTCAAGATATTCACGCCTAATGATTGCGCCTTTTCTGCTTTTGAGCCGGGGTTTTCGCCCAATACAAGATAGCTTGTTTTCTTGCTGACGCTATCCGTCACCTTGCCGCCATTTTCTTCAATAAATTCTTTCACCCCATCGCGTGATAGCGTGGGAAGTGTGCCGGTCACTACAAAAGTAAACCCACTCAGCGCGCCTTCTTTCTTTTTTTCATCTTTCTTCATCACAGGCCATACACCCGCAGTATTCAACTTCTTCAACACTTTTTGATTCGCAGGTTGAGAAAACCAATCCACAATCGACTCTGCAATGTTAGGTCCCACGCCTTCAATTTGCTGAAGTTCATCCGCGTTGACTTTCGCCAGATCGGATAGATTTCCAAACGTGCGAGATAGATCACCCGCCATGACTTCGCCCACCCCATGAATTCCCAGCGCAATGATCAAACGGTTCAAGCTCTGACCTTTAGCCTGCTCCAGCGACTTGAGCAGATTCTCCGCCTTTTTTTCTGCAAACCCTTCCAGCCCAAGCAGTTGATCTTTGTTCAATGTAAACAAGTCAGCCACATCTTTAACCAGACCTGCGTCGATGAGTTGTTCCACAATTTTGATGCCAAGCCCAACGATGTCCATTGCGCCGCGTGAGACAAAGTGCTCAATATTCCGCACCAACTGCGCCGGGCAGGCCGCGTTGACGCAGTACCACGCCACTTCACCTTCAAAGTGTTCCACAGCCTGCGAGCAAGCGGGACATTTCGTGGGCGGCTTATATGTTTTTTCTTTGCCAGAGCGTGCATCCACCACCGGCCCGATGACATAAGGAATCACTTCGCCTGCGCGTTTGATCAATACGCGATCACCCACGCGGATATCTTTTTCAGCGATGAAATCAAAGTTGTGCAGTGTGGCGCGTTCTACAACTACGCCGCCAATTTCAACCGGCTCCAGCATGGCATACGGAGTGAGTACACCGGTGCGCCCAACGGCCACGCCGATATCGCTTAAGGTAGTTGTCACTTCACGAGCAGGGAATTTAAATGCAATGGCGCCGCGCGGATCTTTACCGGTGAATCCCAGATCAGCGGCAAGATTTAGATCATCAATTTTGATGACCATGCCGTCTGCTTCATAAGATAACTTGTCGCGGCCTTCGCCCCATGTTTCGGTGTAACTAATCGCAGAATCAAGATCATCAAAACGTTTTGCAATATCCGTGACCGGGAATCCCAGCGCTTTTAGATATTCCAAAATCTCCCACTGTGATGTTGGGACTTTCCCGCCTTCTGAGTAAACGATCTGATAAACCAGCAAAGTCAATGGGCGTGAGGCGGTGAGTTGCGGGTCAAGCTGACGTAACGAACCCGCCGCCGTATTGCGCGGATTAAGATACGTCTTTTCGCCCGCTTCTTCCAGCTTGCGATTTAATTCGTCAAAATCTTTGTTAGGAATAAATGCTTCGCCGCGCACGACCAAGTACGACGGTGGACGATTGACCATGGACGATTTGACGGTCTGCGGTCTGTCGTCTATGGTCTGAACAGGTATCCTCAACGGGATCGCGCGTATCGTCCGCAGGTTAGAGGTGATGTCTTCGCCGATCTCACCATCGCCGCGGGTGGCGCCCTGTACGAAGAGTCCATCACGATAATGCAGAACAACTGATAATCCGTCTATCTTTGGCTCAACGACAAACTTTTGCTTTCTCAACACGGTCATCTATTTTTTTGATCCGCTCAAACCAGGCGCGGGCATCGTCGCCGCCAAAGGCGTTGGCTAGCGAGAGAATGGCCGCAGGGTGGCGAATCTTGTCGAAACGGTCAGCAGGCCTGGCACCGGCGCGTTGCGTTGGGCTGTCGGAGGTGATCCATTCCGGGTGCAGGGATTCGATCCGCTTGAGTTCGTTTAATAGGCGGTCATATTCCAGATCGCTGATGATGGGCGCATCCAGCACGTGATACCGATAATTGTGAGCGTTGACTTGCGCCTTAAGTTCTTCATATTGAGAGAGGAGTTTGTCTGCCATGAGTGCATTATAGCCGAATGCAAAACCCGCCTGAAAGATTCAGACGGGTTGATTACTAATCTATTTTTTTCCAAATATCAGAAGGCGGGCGGGTGAGCGGGCGGGTTTGCGCAGAGAGCCGTGATTGATAATAGGTTTCCTCTGCCGTTGAAAATCTGGTCACTTCAAATAAATTCCGTTCCACCAGAAGGTCTGCAACTTTTTTTGTTTCGTCACGGGTGAATTCCAGTTTTTCTTCAAACTCTGTCAGGCTAAAACGACCAAGCCGGATCACAAAATTTAAAGCAGAGCGCAGCGGCTCGGAAAATAAAACGACATCAGAAGGTCGAATATCTTCTGTGCGGGCTTCAAGCTCTTTAATTGCAATTTCATACGTTGATTCACTCATGGTTAAATTCCCTTTTGCAAAAAAATTGCACTAGGCCTTTAATTGATCCACGAGGCTGCGTAAGGCTTTGGTCATTATATTATCAGGGTATTGAATTGCAAAAATTCCAGAGCTGGCAAGGGTCATCATTTCATCTGAATGCGGGAATACCGCTGCGACGGTTGCATTGTAGGTTTGTTCAACACGGGTGCGTACATCTGCGAGATCAAACGTGCTGGGAACTTTGTTCACGACCATCAGCATCTTCGGCACGTCAAGTTTCTTGGCAACATCCACTGTGACGATCGTGCCTTGGTAATCCTGTGAGTCAGGGCGCAGAATGATGACCAGCGCATCTGAAATGGCGATGGAAAGCAGAGTCTCTTCGTTTAATCCCGGGTGGGTATCGATCAAAAGGAAATCAAGATTTAATTTATCAACCACATCGCGGAAGCCGTCGTTGAGCAGGCCAACGTCATAGCCTTCGCGTAGAATGCGCGCGATCTCACCAGCTTTGATACTGGAAGGGATCAGGAATATTTGTCCTTTAATGTCGCCGCCGATCAGACCGGTTACATCGTGCGCGGCATCTTCAATCGAGCATTTTCCCCAAAGATAATCGTTTAAGGAGTGAACCATTTCTGATTCATCCAGATTGAACAGTACATGAATACCGGGTGATGCAATGTCTGTGTCGACCACGCCGACTCGATATCCATCCATTGCCAGCAATGCAGATATGTTTGCAGTGGTATTGGATTTTCCTGTACCACCACGAAAGGAGTGAACTGAAATAATTTTAGACATCTTTCCTCGCCAGTTTATGATATTCTTGCCGGACGGTTTTATTAATTGAATGGATTATAGCCTAACTAACCTGAAAGTCAATTCCCTACTTTTCCAGTCCCGTTTATGTTATATTCCACAGGCCCGATGCCATATTCAACCATATCAACCCTTTTACACCCTCCTAACTACTAATTATATGGAAAATATTTCCAAACAAATTTACCAAGAAGCCAGTGATGAGATTCTGATACAGCAATATAAAGCTGGAAGTCAGGATGCGTTTGACGTACTCTATCAGCGTCATCTTCCCGGTGTTTACAAGCGTGTGCGCTGTGTGATCCCTGAAAACGATGTTGAAGATGTGACACAGGATGTATTCATCGCGGCCTTAAAGTCACTTTCTTCATTTCGGGGTGATTCGCAATTTCGAACCTGGCTGCGTACTTTAACCAATCATAAAGTAGCCGAGTTTTACAGGAAACGCACCCGAAAGCAGGAGCCGCTTCTCGCTCCGCTTTCCGAGGCTTCCGGTCGAATGGAAGGCGCTACTTCCCAGGTTTTGGAAGAGCGCATTTTTATTCAAAACGCCTTAAAAAAATTACCCGAAAATTATCGGGAGATCATTCTTCTGCGTTTCGCGGAAGATATGCAATTCAATGAGATCGCAGAGCTTACCCATCAAAATCTCGAAGCCTCCAAGTCACTGTTTCGCAGAGCCATTGCGGCCCTTCGAAATCATCTGGATGAATAAACCTATGGATCAATCTGGAAAAAATTCCAACTTAATAAAAGATAGCAACCGGCTGGCGGATTTTACCGATCAAGTTCTGAATGGAAAACTCGAAAAAGTCGAATCAAACGTGGACGGGGAACTGCTCGGCCTCGAGGAAACGATTCTGCGCCTGAAGAGTTCCATCCCGTCCACTCCGCTTGACCAGGCAGCTATCAAACAAATGCAGGTGCGCCTGAAAACTCGAATACAACGTGAAGCCCGCGAAGTGCAGCCGCCCTTTTGGAAAAAATGGATTGAGATCATATCCCGCCCGCAACTTGGAATGGCTTTTGCGGTTGCTTTGGTACTTGTAGTACTTGTCATCTTTTCGCCTTCTTTATTCACCGCTGGCCCTGCACCTCTTACCGGAACAGCGCTTGCTCCATCTTCAACCAAAAATATATTGATCGTCAGTATTGCAGCCGGGGTGATGCTAATTTTTTTCTGGATGAAACGCCCCAAATAAAAAATGCCCGGTTCTTTTATAAAAGCGATGACAAACTCTACCTTGTCATCGCTTCTTTGGTTTTTGGTCCCTTTTTTTTTTTTTTTTTTTTTTTTTTGCTTTTTTTTCCCTTTTTTCCCCCTTTTTTTTTTTTTTTTTTTTTTTCCCTCCCCCTCCTTTTTTTTTCGGCCCCCCCCCCCCCCCCCCCTTTTTTAATCATTTTGTCATCTTTTGGGCTTGCAGGTCATTTATACATACGGTATTATTCTTTTATGCTCATCTATGTTGCTTTAGGTATCGCGTTTTGATTCCAGTCTGATTTTTGTATCTGCTGCGTAAGTTTGACTTGTTTAAGACCGGAAACAGTATCACAAATTTGATTACCATTCTGGGGAGTTTGGCATATTTTTGGCCGCACAGATCAATCCGACCATGCTTGCCGCCGGTTGGGTGACGCGCGACGTAGTAATTCAGTTACCGCGCCCATTCTTGAAGAAATCCTAAAATCCCTGATCTTAATTTATCTCGTCAAACGGGCTGAATTTAATTACGTTGTAGATGGCGCAATCTATGGCTTTGGCGCGGGATTGGTTTTGCCATTATCGAAAATTTTCAATATATTACGAATAATCCTGAAGTTGCGTTATCACTTGCGCTCGCGCGCGTATTTTCTACCAACCTTGTCCACGCTACCGCCAGCGGAGTGATTGGCACAGCCCTTGCATACCGTCGTGGAGATGCCTCCTGGCGGGGATGGCTTTTTATTGCAATTGGTTATATTTTTTCCATAGGATTTCACATGGGCTTTAACACCATGGTCAATGGGGGAACTTTCCTGATCTTTGCCATCGCATTTGGCTTTGTTGGTGTCGGATTGATTTTCTATGTCATCAGGCAGGGTTTGAACACTCAAAAAATGTGGGTTGGTGAAACGCTTGGCGATCAAGACCGGGTGACAAAATCAGAAGTGCAGATCGTACAGAATATTGAGGACATAAACAAGAAAATTCTGGAACCGGTTAAAAAGCAATTTGGCGCCCACAAAGTGCCGTGCTTGTGAGAAGATTATTTATAATCAGGCTGAGATGGGGTTAAGCGAAAATTATTGAATCAACGCCGAGTGAAAATAAACGCAAGGAAATTGAAGCCATCATTCAAAAACTTGCAAAGGAAATGGTTGTGCTGCAAAAAGAAGCTGGTTTTTATTGTATGATGTTTGTGCGCAGGGTTTACCTTGAACAGAACGCAAAAGTTTTTGATTCTCTCTCTGCCCGTATCGCAGAATCAAGCACAGGTCAAAAGGGAGGCGGGTTGTGGGATCGGGCGAATCAGCGTATGAAACCGTCTCCGGCACAGGAAGAAGAAAAATCATGAACGAAGACATCACCAGACGATTAAAAGAATCCACCATGTTTAATGGACTCTCGGATGATGCACTCATTGCGCTTGCCGAGAAAACATCCCTGCGGAAATTGGCAATGGGTGACGTGCTGATGCGTAAAGGGGATTTTGGCGATTCACTTTTTTTGATTCACGAAGGCTGGGTAAAGATCGTCACAACGAATTCAGATGGCGATGAATTAATTCTCAACAAGTGCGGCCCCGGTGAATCGATCGGCGAGATGGCATTGCTCGATCAAGACCCGCGCTCTGCAACTGTAATCGCATTGGAAGATGTGGAGGCACTTGAATTAAGCAGGGATGTTTTTGAGGAGATTCTCGACCAACGCCCGGATGTTTCATTTGCCGTCATTCGCGGTTACTCCAGGCGGCTTCGTTTTGCCACGAATTACATTGAGAGAGCCATTGATTGGACCCAAAAGATCGCGGCTGGTGATTACTCATTTATTGACCAGACACAGCCGATTATCGATCAAAAAAATTCAAATGATAATAAAGCCATTCAGCTGCTCTCTGCGTTCTTTATCATGGTGAGAAAAGTTAAAGAGCGTGAAGATGGTTTGAAAAAACAATTGGAAAAATTAACTTTTGAGATCGATCAGGTTCGCAGGAAACAGGAATTTGAAGAGATCACAGGTACCGAGTTTTACGCAAACCTAAAAGAGCAGGCAAAGACTTTGCGTCAGAAACGCACACAGCAATAATTTCTGGAGGACTAATGAACAAAGGTAAAATCGTTTCAATTCATTCATTCCGCGGTGGAACGGGAAAGTCTAATACCACAGCCAATCTTGCGGCACAGGTTGCCATGGCCGGAAAACGTGTGGGCGTTGTTGATACCGACATTCAATCTCCCGGTATTCATGTTTTATTTGGCCTGGATGAAAATAAAATGGGCAAGACCATGAATGACTTCCTGCATGGCACAGCCACCATTCGCGAGATCGGCTTTCCCATTGGCGATCATGTTGGCGGCGCCGAAGGTCTCTCCAAATTGGCGGGAAAAAATCTCTGGCTTTTTCCATCCAGCATCCGCGGACGTGAGATCAGCCAGATATTAAGAGACGGCGTTGATTTTAATAAGCTGAACGAAGGCTTGCAAACTACGATCTCAGAATTTGATCTGGATTATCTTTTTATTGATACTCATCCCGGTTTGAATGAAGAGACTCTGCTTTCGATTGCCACGTCAGATGTTCTAATTATTATTCTCCGCCCTGATAATCAAGACCTGCAAGGTACTTCTGTCACTGTCGATATTGCGCGTAGTTTGGATGTTCCCAATCAAATGCTGATGGTCAACAAGGCGCTGCCTAAATATGATTTTGCTGAAATTAAGAATGAGATCGAAGCCAAATTCAATGCACCGGTTGCCGGAGTTTTGCCGCTCTCATTTGATATTGCTGAAAACGCCAGCGGCGACCTCTTCTCTCTGCGCTATCCAGATCATCAATGGTCGCAGGCATTGCGCGGTGTGGCTCAGGCCGTTCTGGCTGTGGAATAAATGGGAGCGAAAAATGAAATGCTGGCACTGTGAAGAAGCCGCCCGCGCCTCCTGCGCATTCTGCGGACGTTTTGTATGCAAGGATCATGCTGCGACCATGTCCACATTTATTACCATGTTCGTAGGTGCCAACAACACCCCAAAAGGGTTGGCGGTTGCAAATGTAATCTGGTGCGGTGAATGTGAGCCGCAGCCGGAACCGATCAGTATGCCCGAACTTTACTAGGGCGGAAAGAGGTTGCCATGCCCGGAGTCTTTGATCGGTTAAATAAGGAAATAAAAGATAAACAGCAGGAAGGCGGAATTACTCCGCTCGACCTCGCAGGATTACCGCCTGCCTTGCGTAAGATCATGCGCTTAATGCTGCGCGAATTGCAAATGACCTACCCCAGATTGTGCGAAGCGATGGATTCCATGCCTGAAGCAGAGCGTCTCTCCCGTAACGATTTACAGGATACGCTTTCAACATTGACTCAGCAATTTTGGCTGATTCGGATCGGTGAAGGTGAGAAGGCCATTTATAAAGTAAATTTACGTCATGGAGCAGGTAGTACGCTGGCTTCTGGCATCTGGTCATCTCTGAACGCGAAATTAAAAGATAAACCAAAGACATTATTAAAAACGACGGGCGCGCCCGTCGTTTTTTATTATTATTTTTTTGGCTTCTTTTGCGTCAACTCAAAAAGCGCCATGGGCGCACTTTTCCCTTTTAGAGAAACTTCGCCGAGCAGGGAACACTCATACTTGGCTTCAATTGCTTTTTGCACATGCTCAGAGATAATGATCTGATTTTTTTGTGCGCGGCTCATCAACCGCGCCGTAGTGTTGACGGTGTCTCCCAGCACATTATATTCCCGTCGTCCGCGCGGATCACCAACTTCTGCCACGAAGGCCGGCCCGGTATTGATGCCAATCTGGCAATATACTTCGGGTTGAATGCTTCCAATGGTGGGAGCCTTGAAGTTCACAATATACTCACGGATGGCTACCGCCGCCGAAGCAGCGCGCATCTCGTCGTTGGTGTGGGCGGTGGGTACGCCAAAGTAAATTACGATATCTGAACCAGTAAGGTGATAGGTCACTTTCTTTAACACGCCGCCGCGGGATTCCACAACGGCATTGATGAATGAAAATGCCTTTGAATAGCTCATTGCAAGTTTGGTCTCTTCACCGGGCAGGGCACGGTCTGCCGCTTCGGGCAAGCCGATAAAGTTTATAAACATGATGGTCGGTCGTGAGAAATCAGGGTCGATCTTTCTCTCTGCCGCGCTTTCCACCAATAACGAAAGAACCGGTGACGGGATAAAGCTTGCCATGGGTTCAATGGAATCAAGAAGTTCTGTAATGCCTTCAAAAACTTCCTTCTTGTCGAACAAAATTCCGCTGGCTGCTATGCGTCGTCCCATGGGTGTAATTTCATATTCTCCCAGGTCTTCATCTTTCAGGTCGTCTTCAACCAGCATGTAATGTTTATCTTTGTCTTTTCCTTCTTCCGTAATCAGCTCGCCCGGCTCATAGCGGAATCGGTCTCCAATGCGCCCATATGCTGCAGGAGAAAGGTTTACCCGTTTGTTGCGGCCTTTACTTTCGGTTAATTTTGCTTTTTGAACGTCTTGTCCGAGCAGTACATGCTCCATGCGGCGCGGTGTCCCAATATCGGCAGTTAAGAATCTGCCGGAGTGAATGCCGATGCGCATTTCCAATGTGACCTCGCCGGTGGGGGTTTGGATCTTTGCAAACTCCTTCATGGCTCTTTGCATACGCAAACCGGCGCGCACCGCGCGTAATGTCTCATCATCTTTTTCGTTCTTCGGAAAAACCACAAGTAACGCATCCCCCGTAAACTCAACCAGGTCGCCGCCCGATTTGCTGATAATTGCGATCATGGCTGAAAAGTATTTTGTTAATTGGCTTAATAGATTTTCGGCGCCTTCCCGTCCCTTTGTAGAGTTGGCTTCAATTAATTTGGTAAAGCCTGCGAGGTCGGTGAACATCATCGTGCCGTATTGCCATTCGGGTTTTACAATGCCCGGCTTTAACTTGTTGAAGGAGATTTGCCGTGAAGTGTAATCATGTAAAATGCGCTGCAAGGTCCGCAGGTGTTTATGGACCTCGATCATGATCTCCATTGACGGGTTGCCCCACATGGATGCATACATTTCAGCCGGAAGTAATAGTCGCAACCGGTTTTCTATTGTAGTAAGCGGCGATTCTGGAAGCATGAAGTGCATTATACTTTGAAACTTATAATTGAATCATAAAACGAGCCGTCTTTTACAGACGGCTCGTTTTATGATTCGTGATGTGCCCTGTTATTTTTGAGACCAGACCGGCTCGCCGTCGTAGGAACCGATGGATGTAAGCCGTGAGAATTCCTGAGTTGGTACTGTGATCATAAAGTTCCATGTCGCCTTCAAATTGAGCCCGGAAAGCCAGTCGTAATCCTTCAGGCGACCAGACGGGTGAACCGTGTGGTTCAATACCCGGGTTGGAAAATTCAAGGACAGCGCCGTCTGCCAGATTGAAAACGTTGATTCCAAAGCCATTACTTTGTTTCGCTCTTGTTGCCAGTTTACTGCCATCCGGCGACCAGACCGGGGAACCGTAGTCTGATGGGTAGGTTGTCAGGCAGCGGCGATTGAGTCCATCGCGGCCGATCAGACACAGGTCGGAGAGTGTATCGGTATATGTTTTGAAAGCGATCATGCTTCCGTCTGGCGACCAGGCTGGAGCAGAGTCGGGAGCCGAGTTTGTCGTCAGTGTGGAAATGTTTACATTGAGATTGACCAGAAGAATATCCGCATTGCCGAAGCGGTTGCTGACAAATGCGATCTCGTTGGTTGTGGGCGACCAGGCCGGGCTGTTGTCTCCGGCAGGATCATTGGTCAAACGGATTTGGTTGGAACCGTCTGCATTTGCCATATAAATTTCAAAGTTGCCATCGCGAAATGATTCAAATGCAAGTTGTGTGCTGTCAGGAGACCAGGTCGGGGCAGTGTCTTTTTCCGGTGCATCGGTGACGCGTGTAATACTGAGCGAGATCAGGTCGAGCACGTAAATATCCATGTTGTTGTTGATAGTGGATTCGAATGCAACGCGAACCGTCAGGTGAAATACGGGGTTTGTATCTTCTGATCCGAAATTTGTGAGGCGTATTTGTTCTGTGCCGTCTGTGGTGCTTCTATATAAACTCATTTGCCCATCACGATTTGAGACGAAGATGATCTGCCCAATGGATCGGGGATCGGGGCTGGGGGCGGGGTTTCTTCAATAGGCGCCGTGGTGGCTGCGACGGTTGTGGCTGTTTGAGTTCAAGACCAGCTGCGCCGCCAAGAAGATCTGTGGTTGGGGTACATGCGCCCAGCAGACCAGCGAGGGAAAATAGAAACGTGACCGCCGCCAGTTTTTGAATTGAATTAAAACGAATTTTCATAAGTATGCCTTTGTAGAAGATTGCAAGAATTGAGAACCGCATCGATCAGGATCATCATTGAGTTGTCTGTGAGCGCGTTAAAAAAGCGGCATTTAATATCTCTGGAGTTTTACTTCTGAATATGAATTTTTGTAGCTGCTCAGTCAATTATTTACTTAGATGCTAAAGGCTTTTACCGTTTATCAGATGTCTGCTTTTGCGATGAACTCTTGCGAGACGATCGTTTTGGTTTGTAAAGGAAACCTTTTGGTTCTGACCTGAGTAGCTACGAATTTTTATACCCGCCTGCCCTTCTTTGCAAGCATTCGTATTATTAGTAGTTAATTTAATCCATTATGGGTCATGAGAATGGCAAAATAGCTTGCAATTTTGAAAGATTCTCCAAACAGGCTTCCGGAATATGTATCTTACGCTGCCACCGTGAAAAACCTCGCCGCCGGTAGGTAATAAGACGCAGATGTTTTGTACACAGAGAAAAATCTCTTAAAACTCAGCGAACCCGGCGACTTACTACCCTGTGGGCTGCAGCTCAAAATGGATTATCGAAGGCTCTGGTGCTAAAGGCAGCAACCCGGGTTATTTACTCTTTTTTTGTGTCTTTTAACTGCCTTGCCCTTAAAAGCGTAGCTTTATCTTTTAAGTCTTTGAAATATTTTGTCTCTGTGATCTCGGCCACCTGACGATTCCTGCGTGTTTCGTCGATCTCGATCTTGAGTTTGGCAATTTCCTGCCGTAGAGAGGCTTCGCGGATATAGCCGTCCAGCGCGGCGGTTGCAAGCAGCACCAGAGCTTCCAATACATCATCATCGGCAAATGGGACAATCTCGTTGGTCTCAGGATTTTTGGCGTTGATCAGTTGCAAAACACCGATCACCCTGCCATCTTTATTTTCAATAGGAATGGTCAGGAAGGATTTGGAATGATATTTTGTTTTGGCGTCAAACCCCTTCGTGCCTGAGAAATCAAATCCATCGGCTTGATAGGCATCTGATGTTGATGCGTTTATGCGTCAGAGCGGCGTGTGAAACAATATTGGCTCGATTTTCGCTTCCATCGGAATTAAATAAACGTACAGGAAAAAAAGTGATCTCATGTCCGCTTGTTCCGCCCATGTTCAGGTTGAGCGATGTGTTGCGCAGGATCACGAACTTGAGCGCGTCATGTTCCACCAGATACAGGGAGCCGGCATCGGCATGAGTAACAGATTGCGCTTCCACGACCAGGGTTTCAAGCAAACGATTAAAGTCTTTTTCAGCAGAAAGGGCAACGCCGATCGGTATCACTTTTCTCAGCAGACGCAGTTGGTTATCGCGAAATATTACACCGCGTGCCATGGCATCGAGCATGTGCGCCAATTGACCCAATTCCCCGCTGTCTTTTGCCAGATCACTTAATAGGTCAGATGTGTATTCTCCAGCCTCCACTGCGTGAACAGCTTGCATGATGCGCTTAAGTGGAGAATGTGAACTGATTATTGTTGAATTGAACATGATATATCCTGTAATTCTGAAAGTATACCACCAGGGAATAACCGGCTTCATAGAACTTTGCGATATACTACCCCCCATGCCACGGAAAAAAATCGGTCTTTTTGGCGGCACATTTGACCCGCCGCATATTGTTCATCTTATTCTTGCCAGCGAAGCCGCGTATCAATTTGGGCTTTCCCGTTTATATTGGATGCTGACTCCCGACCCGCCGCATAAGCAGACTCAAGCCATCACGCCATTCCCGCAGCGTTTGGAAATGCTGCAAATGGTCACAGTGGATAATCCCATATTTGAGATTTCGCGCCTCGAGATTGACCGCCCCGGTCCGCACTATACTGTCGACACTGTGCGGCTTCTCGCTGAACAACAACCGGACTCTGACATCGTATTGTTACTTGGCGGCGATTCACTGCGGGATTTACCCACCTGGCGCCTCCATATGGAACTGGTAGCTGGTGTTTCCAAAATCGGCGTGATGCGCCGCCCCGACAATTCCTTCGACATGTCCGCCCTCGAAGAAAAAATCCCCGGGCTGACGGGCAAGGTCGCATTCATTGATGCGCTGCTGCAAAATTTATCTTCGCGTGAAATACGACGCCGTGTAATAAGTGGAGAAGTGTATCGTTACTACGTCCACCCGGCTGTGTATGACTATATCGAAGCCAATCGTTTATATCGCAAAGAATAAATTTATAAAACAAGAGAGTCTGCTTGCTGTTGAGCAGACTCTTTCTTCTTTCCTCTTACTTCTTACTTTTCATTCCCTACGCATTCAAATGATAAGTATGGTATGCATTCTCGCATGGATTGCCCCAGGCGATATGCATCTCGCGCATGGTCAGGTCGATCACCAATGCGTTGATGGTTTTCTCACGGTCAAGAGGGTCGAGGCCGGCAATATTATGGTTGCAGATCGAATTCGGGATGTTGACATGATCCTGTTGGATGGCTTGTAAACTCTTGATCGTATGTTTCTCGGTTTGTTGCAGCAAACGCGAAGCGCGGAAGTAGCGCACACGCGATGAGAGTAATTCCTCGGGCGCTTTTTCCATTTGTTTCATTTGCGGGTCGAGGTAATGATTGGTATGTACCATGTGACCGTCATGCGCATATAAAATCTCAAATTTGCGTGCTGAAACTTCGATCGAATAGATCTCGCCGCTTTCGTGAACGAGAATATGGTTGTAACCTGCGGCACGCTGTTGTACGAGCGTGCGCCCGATGGCGCCCGAGATGCGGTGAGACGAGAGCACAGCGCGCGCCACCACGAGACGTGGAATGCCGATGCGTGAGTCGCTTGGGTATACAGAGTCAATTAGTTGGGCGATGCCATAAGCGTTGAATCCCACATTGGGCAGGAGCCCGCCATACGTCATGGCAAGAAACGGGGGTTCCTTATCCGGTTTGGCAGAGATGACGAATACGTCATTCTCATCTTCGGGGATCCAATCCTCATTATGCGCGGCCAGGACGTGACCATCTGCTGTGCGCTCTTCGTTGACGGCCATGCTGGTGCAGCGTGTGAGATGCAAAGCGTCGGTTGTGACTGCTTCCATCGCGTTGAGTACGACCACATCGGTGAAATCGACATTTGCACCTTCGGCAATGCCGCGCATTTCATCCACATATTGCGGGTAACGCTCTTCTGCGAAAGGCAGGTACTTGCGTGATTGGATCTGTGCGCCTTTCCAGGTGAGCTCAAGGCTGCTGTAGGCGGCATCAATTAGAACGCGTGCATTGGCTATGCTGTGTTGAACCTGTTCACGAGCGGCTTCGCCGATCTGGCGGCCCATTTCGTGATGCGTACCAGAAACCTCGATCAGAGGTGGGGGGGTGTTGTGGGCCGGGGTGTTCGGAATTTCGTGTTTAACCATGTTTTCCTCCATAATGAAAACCGCCCTGAGGGAAGTCCCCAGGGCGGGCGCATTATATCACGCGGATTTTGTTCTTCTATTTTACTGTGATATACAGTTTTGAAAACAGGTTTTTTTGTGTCTCGCAGGCTTCGATCAATTTGAAGCCTGCGAGACAGTAGATTTATTTATGAGGCGGGTGGAATTTCCACTACGGCAGGGAAGGCGCCAGGTGTAGACCCAGGCGCTGAACGGGTGCCAAACCATGTCATCGTTACACCGCCAATTGCGAACAGGGTAATGATGAAGGAGAGCAGCCAGCCAAAGCAGGGAATCAGGCCAATGAAGCCGACAACCAGCACCAGCAGGAATGTTCCAAAACCGGTGGAGAGGACGGGCGCCCAGGATTGATTGATGGCTTTCGTAAAACGGTCACCAACTTCCTGACCGAGCGCCACCATGCCAAACAACCATGCCAGCGGAATAAGCAGCGCAACCACGATTGCGACAGGGATTAAGATGAGCGTAACGATCATGATCAGCAAGGCAATCGGCATGACAAAAATTGCCAGCAAGCCAAAACTTCCGGCCATCAGGGGTTGGTGTGTGATGGCATCTGCTACACGTTCCAGTTGAGGTTGGAGGAAGAGAGTCAGCAACATGCCGATTGCGGCCACAGCCAGCGCGCGCCAGATCACACCTGTCACTTCCCAAAGCGGATTAAAGTTTATATTCGTATCCGGGGTGCTGGGAACATTCGGTGTATTGGGTACATTGGGGATGTTTGGCACGTCGGGAATATCGGTCAGGGGAGCGTTGTTGGTAATCTCGCCGCTGACTTCGGCTTTGGGGTCTTTTTCCACCTGGCCGCCGATGGTGGAGATATTGCCATTAACAACGGCGGTTTCAGTTAATATCACCTGTCCGCCGATCACAACAATATCACCATCTATGGTGTTTGAGATATTCACATTGCCGCCGATGATGGCGATTGAACCGGAGACCTTCCCGGAAATGGTCAGGTTGCCGCCGACTAGAAAAACGTCACCGTTGATGGTTGCATCTTCTTCGATCAACGCATTTCCGCCAATGACCGCCAGACTGCCATTCAGTATTTCATCGCTTTTCAGGGTGTAATTTTCACCCAGGATGAACACATCATTATTGTCCGGGCTTTGCGCATGTACACTGCTGACAGGCACAAATAAAAGTGTGAGTAACAGAAGAATGGTTATGAGTTTTGTTTTCATGCGGTAACTCCTTGCGGGGTATGGCTAAAACGCCAGATTGAAATTGTCCACAAAAGGCCAAGGCCACCCAGCGCAGATGCGAGTACCATCCAAACATAAGGCGGAATAAAATTTTGCAGAATATTGAATAGCACGGTTGTTGTTTCTGTCAGAGCTTTCATCGAGTTGACCACAAATAGAAAATAGCCGATGGACGCGGTGACCCATTCCACGGGTGCGGAGAAAAATGCGAACAGGTATGGCGCAGTCAACCAGCCCAGCAGCCCTACGCCGCTTATCAACAGCACGAACATGCCCCAGAGTCTGCGGCGGCGTTCTGCGATCTTTTGCGCGGCAAGCCGTTGTTGAAACCGCAGGGTAAACCCAGCCGCAGGTGCAGCCACAGGTGCAGAGCGCAGCGCCAGACCTGTCTCGGTGAGGGCGGTGCAGATTGTACAAGTCCGCAGGTGCAGATCAAGCTCACGCTTTTCAACGGGGGTTAGATTTTTATCGTTCAATAGCCATTCTTCAAAAGGCTGGTGATTCATAGGTTCTCCTTTCGGTATCGGCACGGTTTTCTTCCTCTTGCCATAATCCTGCCAGTTCTTTGCGTGAACGATGCAGGCGGCTCTTGACCGCACTGACTGTCAACCGCAGCGACTCGGCAATTTCTGCTTCTGAATAGTCGTACCAATATCTCATGATGATCGCAGCGCGATCGGTATCGTCCAAGTCCTTAAGGAGTGCATGAATTCGGGCGCGCATCTGCCCTTTGACAGTTTCAGCTTCGGGGTCGGGTGAATCGGGGTCGGGCAATTCAAACGTGTTGCCCTCGTCATCCTCCGCATCCATTGAAAACATCGAGAATTTTCGGCGCCGAAGTCTGTCTATGCAATAGTGTGCCGCAATAGACAGCAGCCAGGTCGCAAAAAGGCCGTTTCTGGTCATAGCGGTGCAAGTGTTGGAATGCGCGTAAAAACGTTTCCTGCGCGGCATCTTCTGCCAGATCAGGCTCGCCCAACATGCGATAACACAAGTTGAAAACAGGGTTTGATAGGTTTCAACGAGCTTTGTAAATGCCTCGTCGCTGCCTTGCCGGGCTTGTAGTACCCAGCTTTGTTCTTCGTTCACGCGTGCTCCTTAATCGGACTATCTACCTACTTTTACGCAGGACGGAGCGGAAGGTTGCACCCTATGGAGTTGACCAGCTTGCTGGTCGGTTTCATATCTAATGGACGTGCCCCCCTCCGCTTCCTTCGGGACCGAGAACCTGCTCCCATTTCCCAAGCGACTCAGCTCTTTGGGCAAAAAGAATGGCGATGACCGTTGTCAGCGGTACAGCTGCAATTAACCCGAGCGAGCCGACCAGCGTCCGCACCACTTCTTCTGCGATAAATGCAAAATTGATCAGATAGCCGAAATCTCCGCGTGCGAGTGAAAACAACAAAAGCATGGGAAGTGAAGCGCCTGCGTAAGCCAGCACCAACGTGTTGACCGTGGCCGCCACATGATCCTGTCCGATCCGCATGGCTGAGTTATATAGATCACGAAAGCCAAAATTTGGATTGGCATGAAAAAGTTCAAACACAGCCGAGGCTTGTGTAGTGACGAGGTCATCCAACACGCCCAGCGCGCCAATGATCATGCCGCCCAGCAAAAGTCCGCGCAGGTTAATGGGTGTTTCCATGGCTTGCATTAGGAACATCACATTTTCGTCGCCAGTGCCGTTTAACTTTGTGAGCACCACGAACAAGGCCGAGAGCGCGCCAGTCAGAAGCAAAACAAAGATCATACTGATGACTGCTGCATGTGTTTTCAAAGTCCAGCCGTAGGTCAGGTAGAGAGTCACACCGAGCAGAATGATCGAGCCGATAATGCTGACCCGCAGCGGATCTTCGCCGATCAGAATATGCGGAATGATGTAATCAATAATGACATATAAACTGAATGCCATGCTCAACAGCGCGCCGACACCTTTCCAACGGCTGATGAAAATGATGGCCGCCGCAAAAATAATGGTCAACCATAAGATCGGTGTCGTGCGGATAAAGTCTACAAAATAGGCGTTGACCACGTTCTCAGGCGTCTTACTGATGGAAATCATCACTTTGTTGCCAACCGCAAGATCGTATTCATCAGAACGTATCTGACGTTTGCCGTAATCAATTTCCATCACGATCCCGGCGTATTCGCCTTCGAGAATATTCACGCGCGCCACTTGATATTTTTGCATGTGACCGCCCATGTCAATTTCGCCTTCCTCGATGATCTGGGTCACTTCGGCGCGGACGGTATCTGAACCAAGCGTTGAAAATCCATCGCCGGGTAATTCAACCTGATTGAAATAAGGGAATGCAAAAAAGGCGGCAATCGCCGCCAAAATAAGAATGATCTGCCATTTGAATTGTTTCATTAACTACACCGTTTATCCTGATTCTAACTTTACGACCCCTGATTTTTGGTATCTGCGATTCTTCTATCAATTCCGTGGGCGTCGCTGCTCCGCAGCTTGGGCAAACAAATTTGTGCTCTGCCGGAGTGTAGGAGCGTGAACAAAATGGACAGGCGACCGGCATGGGTTCCTTGGGCACTTCACGGACAACATCACGGGTCACTTCGCGTGTTTCCACACGTGTTGTGCCTCTGCCGCTGCCAATGAATATGTTTCCACCTCCCACTCCGCTATTATTTGAAGAAGAGGAACCGGAAGAGGATTTCTTTCCCATGGCGCCAGCGGCCCCAAATAACGCTCCTCCAGCATTACTGCTTTTTGCAGACGGTTTTGAGGAGGAAGACTTGGATGAAGATTTACTTTTCGATGAAGAGCTTGATCCGCCCTTCGAATTGCCCAGTACAACGAACAAAACCGCCACGATCACAACTGCGGCAAGTGTCACGAACACAATAATGGCCGTCAAACGCAAGGCGCGTGGAATGTTGTATAGCTCGTATCCATAACTAAATAAAAAGACTCCGCCTACATAAAATGGAGACAGGATCGCCACTAAAACAGTACCGATATTTTCCGCCAATTTTCCTTCGAACCAGGTTTGATAGGCTATAAAAATGATCAGCGCCAAAGTTGCCAGCGCAATTAATCCGCCGGGGATAAGAATGTGCAGCGGCTTGCCGGGTTTGTCATCATCGTGATCGTAGTTAACGACTTCATGAGTCTTTGCGGAAACCTGCCGCGCGCGGTATTCAGATTGAGGCATGGGATTCTCCTTAATAAAAATAAATTTACCGATAAATCCTACTGATCCAGATCGCGCGCAATGGATTCCATCTGTGCCAGGATCGCGGGTACTTGTCCGCTGGGCACGTTGACGCGGTACATGTGGGTGAATCCATCGCCGATCATTACTTTTACTTTACGCCATGAAGCCAGTTGAGGTTGTATCTCACCTTGCGGCAGGAGTTGGATGGCCTGCGCCCATTGGGGGTGAGTCTGCTCATAGTCGCCGAGCAGGTCAACGGTCGAAGTGCGAATCGGGAAGAGGTGAGTTGCTTCCACCCAGCGTGCATCCTGTTCACTGTCTAACAGCCAGCGAATAAATAACCATGATGCGAGTTGTTCATTGTCTGTGGAATTTAAGATTACATATGAAGAACCGTAAATTAGCAGGGTGTCTTCGTTTTCACCGGGGAAGGAGATCACTTTCCATTGATCTGTGTTCTTGGCGCTTGCCATGGCGCGTGCAATATCGGGCAGGTCTTCCAGACTGGCGGTGACGAGCATGGCTTCGCGATTTGCAAACGCGTTAAAGGGCTCATTGTTTGCGGTTTGCCAGGCACAGCCAGTTTCAGAAAGTTCGCGCAAAAATTTGAAGGCCGCAATATTGTTTGGGGTCAGGAAACGATAATCACTGCCATCCAGAACGCCGCCTTCAAATGCCAGCAGCCATGCATACGCGGTCATGGGTTCGGTGTCCACCAGCCAGCCGCCCATAAAATCATTTTGAGCCGAGTCATCTTTTAACATGGCTTGTTGTGCGCGGCAGGCCTGCTGTTTGAAATCTTCGGGCGCATCAGGCGCAGAATCAAAACCCAATTCACCGGCCCATGTCTCATTCCAAAGTAAAAATCGCGCCGTGCGTTGCGCGGGGACTGCGACGCGTGCCACCCCGGTTGAATCCTGATTCCAAAATACAAAAGGAATATCGCTTGAGTTGATTCCGTACAATGGGTCTTCTGCGTAGGGTGTCAGGTCAGTCACAACGCCTTCTGCGTTCCACTCCAATGCGTGTTCCGGCAGCGCGATCACCAGATCAGGTTTCTCTGCCGTTGGCAGCGACGCGCTGACGCTTTCATATAAGTTCGTGAAATTAACCTGACTTTCCATTTTTACTTTAATGCCCCATTCATTTTCAGAATTAAATTCCTCGACGAAAGTATTCAGCAATCCCAATTCGACGCCATACCACGGCGCCCAGACTGTGATCTCCAGCCCGTTCAACGCTTCCTGCTTAACGTCCAATCTGGTTTGCGCTGCGACGGTTGATTCTGGCCTCGGCGTTTTTTCGCTTTCCTGTGTAGCGGTTGTTGCTGATTCACCGGCAGGTGTGACCGGTGTGCCGCACGCGGTAATGAGTATGGATATGATAAAGAGGATCGAAGGTAAATTTTTCATTGTGCCTAATTTTATACCAAACATCCCGATACAAGTCAGTTGCCTAAGCTTGATCGGGATTTGCTTGAATTGTGATTATGGTAGAAGGGCTGTAAACGGAACCGGCATGAAAACCAGAAGGAAGACAACGATCATGAAGAGCGCCAGCCCACGGCGGGTGGGGTCGAGTGTTGTGATCTGATCGAGCGGTTCGGCATTGACTCGTCCGAGCCAGAATAATAGCGCGGCCCAGATCCACCATCCGCTCCAGAAAAATCCCATCACAGCCAAAAGCCCGACGATAAATGGAAATGCCTTTTTAGCTTTATCGCCCAACAATGCATAGATCACATGTCCGCCATCAAGGGTACCAAGCGGAATAAGATTCAACGCTGTAACCAAAAGTCCTGTCCAGCCTGCAAAAGCCACTGGGTGAATGAGTACATCCAATCCGCCAACGGGAATGGGCTGCCCGGTGAAGAAATATCGCAGCCAGTACAGAATTCCCTGCGGCTCTACGGGAGAGGGAAGCAGTTGCCCAAAAGTGACATACTTGGCAAACAAATAAAACAGAGAGTTTCCTTCAAGTGAAATGCCGCAGGCCGAAAGTGCGAGTGGCTGCACAGTGGAAAGTGACAATCCAAAAAAGAGCACCGGAATAGCCACGACCAACCCTGCAATCGGACCGGTTACGCCGATATCGAACAGCACTCGTTTGTTCTTTGGCGTGCCGCGCATGATGATCGCTGCGCCCATCGTCCCCAGCGGACTAAAAGGGAAGGGAATGAAATATGGCAGTGTGGCGGGAGTTTTATGGTGGCGGCTCATGAAATAGTGACCCAGCTCATGCGATAACAAAATGCCCATCAAGCTCACTGCAAAAGGCCAGCCTGTCAAAATATGCTTGAACATATACAGGATCGCCTGCGCTGCGTTATTGCATAATTCAACCGGAGTGTTTACCCCTGCGAGCATCACGCTGAATACCGTCAATACGAAAAGGATAATGTTCGTATTGATATTATCTTTTTTGGGTTCAGGAGGCTTGGGCGCAAGATAAATCACCTGGCGGTCTTCTTCGATTCTGAAGAGGGGGATGACTCCGTATGGGATGAGCAGATCAGCTAACAGGTCATAGAGCGAAGCGGAGTCTTCATCCACTAATTGGCCGCGATAACGGACGAAGTATCCCTTGTTGGGATCCATGCTGGTCACATCTTCAATGCGGAAGACGCGGGCCACAAGTGTATTTAAGATTTCAATTTCGGGGATGGACATTATTCTCCTTAAAAAGACTTCGGAAGTCTTTTTTACGACTCAATGCCGTGCATTCTGAAAAGACTTCCGAAGCATGTACCAGGCGGGAGTGGATGGGAGTCGAACCCACCGCGGCCCGCAACGCGACCCGCCACAGGTGTTGAAGACCAGGAGACCCACCGGGACCTAACCACTCCCGTTTGCAAGGATAACCGAGAGAAGATGGATGCGCAAGTGAGCGAATTTATATTTGATAATTTTCGAGGAAGGGCGGCATGGGAACTGAGTTGGGTGCGAATATAAAAAATGAGGCGATCACGATCACCATGCATACCACGCACATGAAAACAAATCCCCCGATCATGATACCGATCCATGCCATTGGGCGGCCTGAATGATTATGCCTGCGGATTCTATTCAATGAAATAAATCCGAATAGCAGCGCAAGCAAACCAAGCAATAGACTCGCCGGAAAACAAAGAATTCCTGTGAACGGAATGGGAAGCAAGCCGGTGCAAAATGAGATGAGAGTCAAGATCCCAAAGAGCAGGCTTAAAATGGATTGAGTATTAATTGGAGGTGTATTAATTTCTTCGCCCGGATTCATAAATGCGTGCTATCCATTGTCTTTTGAATAATGATTTTTCCACCGTGTTTTCTGCGCGCTTCGCGGTCAGCGTCCTAACTCTTATTCTTACTTAAATGTACGGTAGAGAAATAATAATAAAAATAAAACCGTCCCATGAAAGGACGGTTCTATTATGCTGTCGGGGCGAGAGGATTCGAACCTCCGACCTCTTGCACCCCATGCAAGCGCGCTAGCCGGACTGCGCCACGCCCCGATTGAGCGAACCGGATTATAGCCGTGTTTCACCATTCTGGCAAATCGAATTTTATGCTGCCGGTTCTCACAATGCCGGTTTTATTTATGCTAAAATAGATATATTGGAGTTGACCCATGTCAGATATGATTGAAGTAATTATTGATAGTATCCGTGTTCATCTAATGACGCCGCAGCGCGTTGTCGTGCTTAAGCAGGTTACGACAGAACGTTACCTTACCATTTGGGTCGGGCCTTATGAAGCAGAAGCGATCACTGTCGCTTTGCAGGAAGTTGAGATGGCCCGTCCGCTCACTCACGCCCTGCTTAAAAATATTTTTAGCGCATTTAACGCACGTATTACCCGGGTGGAGATCATTCGTTTGCAGGATGATGTCTTCTTTGGGAATATCGTCGCTGAGGCAGATGGCCGTGAAGTGATCATTGACTCGCGCCCGTCAGATGCGATCGCAATTGCGGTCCGTGCGCATGTGCCGATCTTTGTCCATGAGAGTGTGATGGAAACAGCAGGTATGATGCCCGATCAGGATATGCCGGATACAACAACTGCTGCCCCCGCCAAAAAAGCGCCGCCAGTTCCATTGACTGATGAAGGAAACGACAGACTGTCTGTTTTTAAGGACTTCATAGACAAACTCGATATAGATAACCCCGACAAAGATAAACCCGAATCGCCCTTAACCTAAAATTGATACAATTCAATGACTGATTATTTCCCCGAACCACCCCCGTATGGGGAGGATAATTCTGCCGCCCCTGCCAGCCCAGCGCCAACGCTAGTACCGCATAGCCGAGAAGCTGAGGAAGCCGTTGTAGGGGCGGTATTGATTAATCCCGAAGCCTACTATGACGTCGCTCAATTCCTTGATGCGGATGATTTTTATATTCACCGCAATAAATGGGTTTGGGAGGCATTCGTGCGTTTGCACGAGCAGCGCATCCCGGTTGACCTGCTGACCTTATCAGAAGAACTTGATCGTTCCAGTCAACTGGCTGAGGTGGGTGGGTCTGCTTATTTAACTTCACTGATCAGTCAGGTACCTTCCTCGCTCAACGCGGAATCCTATGGCCGCATCGTTGAGGGACATTCCATTCGGCGCAAAATGATCAACGCCGCGAATAAGATCGCGTCTGTTGCTTATAACGAAGCATCTACTGTGGATGAGGTAATGAATGAAGCGGAGAAGGCTGTCTTTAACGTCAGCGAGCGCCGCCTCAAACATGACCTGCTGCCGATCTCTGCTGTATTAAGCGATTACTACGACCGGATCGATGACCTTGCCAAACGTCCAAATGAAATTCATGGTGTGCCGACCGGTTTTATTGACCTTGATAAATTACTGACAGGCTTGCAGCCCTCAGATCTGCTGATCATTGCGGGCCGCCCCGGTCAGGGTAAAACCGGCTTCATGCTTTCGATTGCCAAGAATGCATCCCTGACACACAAGAAACATGTTGCTATCTTTTCATTGGAAATGTCAAATGAGCAGGTGGTTCAGCGTTTGATCGCACAGGAAACCGGCATCGACTCGCAGCGCCTGCGGAATGGTCAACTGTTGGAGCATGAATGGCCGTTGTTCACGCATGCCATTGAAGTTTTTTCAGACACACATATTTATCTGGATGACACGCCCGCCATTACCCCGTTGCAGCTTCGGACCAAGTGCCGCCGTTTGCATATGGAATACGGCATTGACCTGATCATCATTGATTATTTGCAGTTGATGGGCGGTGATACACGCAACGATAACCGCGTGCAGGAAGTTTCACACATCTCACGCAGCTTGAAGGTGCTGGCGCGTGAACTGAATGTGCCGGTCTTGACGGGTGCGCAGCTATCGCGTGCGGTTGAGCAGCGCACAGACAAACGCCCCGTGCTTTCTGATCTGCGTGAATCCGGTTCTTTGGAACAGGATGCCGACATTGTGATGTTTATTTATCGTCCCGATCAATATGAAAAGGATTCAGATAGACAGAATATCGCCCAGATCATTGTCGCAAAACATCGTAATGGTCCCGTGGGAGAAGTAGATTTGATCTTCCGTGGTGCGTTGGCGAAGTTTGAAAACGCGGCGACAAAAGTATTCAGGCCGAACGAGTAGAAGATAAGGATGAATGATGAAGGATAAATAAAACCTTCGTCCGCTTTCAGCCGACATTCAAAAAACTATGTCTACCTTCACTGGTTTTACCTCCTCTGAAACATTCACGCAGATCCCTGATTCGTTTATTCATCTTTTAAAAGAGATCGATGATGCGGCAGAGTTAAAAGTCACGTTGTACGCGCTCTGGCGTATTGAGCATATGGAAGGTTCGTTCCGTGCCTTGCGTGAAGCGGATTTCGAGACTGAGTCGCTTGGGATGGATGTTAAGAAGATCAAGCTCGGGCTGGGAAAAGCCGTGAAGCGCGGCACCCTGCTCAGGTCCACGAAGGATGCGGATGCTTTTTATTTCCTCAACTCTCCGCGCGGACGTTTATCCGCTGAGACGTTTGCAAAAGGCAATCTGCCGGAGTCTGTAAAAAATATTTCTGCATCTCCGATGGCGCAGCCAAATGCTTTTAAATTATATGAACAGAACATTGGCCCGTTGACGCCGTTGATCGCCGACACGTTGAAGGATGCGGAGGAAATTTATTCGCAGGAATGGCTCGCGGATGCGATCAAGCTGGCCGCTGAAAATAACAAGCGCAGTTGGAAATATATAGAAGCGATTTTAAAACGCTGGAAGGAAGAAGGCCGTGCCGAAAAGCAAGATAGACGAAACAATAAAAAAGATGGCCAGCAGGGCATCAGCCGAAAGATCGAGCAGCTCCGCAGCCATCGGCAAGAAATGATCTGCCGGGCGACCCGAATTGTCCGCATTGTCAGGGCGTGGGATATTTGCGTCATGATGTGTCGCCAGGGCACCCTGATTTTGGAAAACTGGAGATCTGTGTTTGCCGCCGTGCAACGGTGACTGATGGTGTGCGTGAACGTTTGTTCGCGATGAGTCACCTTGATGAATTAAAAGAGTTGACCTTTGAGAAATTTAAATTACGCGGCCGCAAGGGACTCGGTGACATGCAGGCGCGTTCGATCGAGCAGGCCTTTAATCAGGCGCGGCATTATTCGCAAAACGGAAACGGCTGGCTGCTGCTGCAAGGCGGATATGGCTGCGGCAAGACACATCTGGCGGCGGCCATCGCAAACTTTGCGGTGAGCATGGGCGTGCCAACTTTATTTTTGACTGTGCCCGATCTGCTGGATGCATTGCGCTTTGCGTATGGTTCTGAAGATACAACCTTTGAAGAGCGCTTTGACCAGATCCGAAATGCGCGACTTTTGGTGCTTGATGATTTCGGCACGCAAAATGCCACCGGCTGGGCGCAGGAAAAATTATTTCAGATCATTAATTATCGCTACATTAACAAACTTTCAACAGTCATCACTACTAATCTGACTCTGGATGAAATCGAGGCGCGGATCCGCTCGCGCCTTTCAGACCCTGAGTTGGTGAGTCTGGTGCGCATGTCTGCGCCGGATTATCGCCGTCCGATGGAAGACACCAGTCATCCGGAATTGTCATCGCTTGATCTTTTATCGAGCAAGACCTTCGGAACTTTTGAAGAACGCATCGGTGAGAAACTCGCGGCGGAAGAAATGAAGTCGCTGCAAAAGGCGATCAAGGTTTCGCACGCTTTTTCTGAGAAGCCCAAAGGCTGGCTGGTCTTTGAAGGGACATACGGCTGCGGCAAGACTCATCTCGCGGCGGCGATTGCAAATTATCGTGCCGGTCTGGGTGACCCTCCGTTGTTCGTGATGGTGCCCGACCTGCTTGACCATTTGCGTGCGGCGTTCAGTCCCAACTCTGGCACAAGTTATGATCGCCGCTTCGATGAGGTGCGTACGGCGTCGCTGCTGATCCTTGATGATCTGGGCGCGCAATCTGCCACGCCGTGGGCGCGCGAGAAGTTACATCAATTGTTGAATTATCGCTATAATGCGGAACTGCCTACGGTCATTACGCTTGCCAAGGAAAATCTCGATCAGGGACTTGTGGACGAGCGCATCATCACCCGTATGTTGGATGAACGCATCTGCGATTATCTGGAGATCAAAGCTCCCGCCTATCAAGGGAAGGGGAAGCGGCGGCCGGTAAGAAAATAGTCATCCTGCCATCTGCTTAGAGTAATGGGTATCAATTTTCAGAAACAACCTGTTTTGCAGGTTGTTTTTTTATTTAAGGTGAATAATGGATAAGCTAAAACTGGTCTGGAACCGCTATTTCTAACCGCAGAGGCGCAGAGAACGCCGAGAAAACCGGTTAAAAGCTCTGTGAACTCCGCGCCTCTGCGGTGAAAATTCCTTATCCATTATTGACGTTTCTAAAACACAATCCCTTGGCTCCATTAAAATCTTCAACGTGGTTGAAAACTCCTATCAAGTGCCCATCTAGATTCATCAGGTCAGCTGGTTTATAAACCAGACAATTAAGACGAATAAGACAAAAAATCACAGATAAGGACAAGAAACGAATGTTACCCTCTTATTTACTTTCTCTGCGTGAAGGTTTGGAAGCTGCGCTTATTATCGGAATTGTGCTGGGCGCACTGCGCAAGATCCGCCGTACTGACCTTGCCCCCGCGCTTTGGCTGGGTGTGATGGCCGCGGTTGGTGTTAGCGTGCTGGCTGCTGTTTTGCTGACGCTTTTTGGTTTGAGCCTCGAAGGTTCTGCTGAAAAAATTTATGAAGGCATCACCATGTTCCTTGCGGCAGGCATCCTGACCTGGATGATCTTCTGGATGAGCGGACAGGCAAGACATCTCAAAGGTGAGCTCGAAGACGGTGTGAACAAAGCCGCCGCCGGACACGAAGCTGGCAAACGTTCCATTTTCTGGCTGGCTTTTATTGCTGTGGTACGTGAAGGCGTGGAACTTGCACTCTTCATCACGGCTGCATTTTTCGCCGGCAATAACGAACAGATTGGCGTCAACACCATTCAAACGCTGGCCGGTGTTGTGCTTGGTTTGGGTACATCCATTTTGCTTGGCTGGTCATTGCTTGCCACCACAGTCCGCCTGGATTTGCGCCGCTTCTTTCAGATCACAGGCTTGCTTCTCATTCTCTTTGCTGCCGGGCTTGTCGCGCATGGTATTCATGAATTCAACGAGATCAATTGGATTCCGTCCGTTGTTGAACATGTTTGGGATATGAACACCTATGTTGACGAAACCTCAGTCTTCGGTGAGCTGCTCAAAACTCTCTTCGGTTACAACGGCAACCCTTCCTTAACTGAAATGATCGGCTACTTTGGATATCTGCTGATCGTAACTTTCCTCTTCACCCGCAACACCTCGGCCAGCAAGAGCGATGTAAAAGCCGCTCAGCCACAGGCATAATTTTTCAACTGAAATTTATAAAGTCAGGTTTCACATCTTCCAAGATGTGAAACCTGACTTTTTGTTTTAAAGCCGCTTGTCCTCGCCCCCCCGCCGAGCCCCGGCTTCTCCCGGCGGATTTTTCGCGCGAGCTATCGTTGGGACGAATTTTGCGTCGTGTGGGAAGGGGCTTTTGGGGTAATCCGCCCCCGCCCCCCCGCACACCGCGGGGCGGGGCGGGCGGCGGGGGTTTTACCTGAAACAGGTCTTGACACGCAAACAAAAACAATTATACTAAGTGTACAATGAACACTAACTACGAAGCGTATGAACAACCCGGCATCACCGTTGACCTCGCGATCTTCACGGTCAACAAAAACAAACTCAAGGTCATGCTGGTCAAAAGAGCCGAAGCGCCATTTCTTGATTTCTGGTCCCTGCCCGGCGGATTTTTGATGCACAAAGAATCCCTGGAAGATGCCGCATACAGAGTGCTGACTGAAAAGACCGGTGTCAAAGATGTGTACATGGAACAGCTTTATACATTCGGCGCACCCGAACGCGATCCGCGAGCGCGAGTTATCACTGTCGCATATTTTGCGCTCATCCCCTGGGAAAATCTTAATCAACCCGAATCAAATAAAATAAAAGACCTGACCTGGTATTCCGTCGATCAGCATCCCAAACTCGCATTTGATCACAAGGAAATTTTAAAATACGCGGTCCAACGTCTGCGGGCCAAGGCCAGTTACAGCAACATCGTCTACGGGTTAATGCCCGAACACTTCAGGCTTTCAGAACTTCAAACCATGTACGAGATCATCATCAACGACAAACTTGATAAAAGAAATTTTAGAAAGCGAATGCTTGCCACCGGCCTCTTGCAGGAAACAGGCGAAAAAGACATCAGCGGCGCACACAGGCCTGCCATGCTCTATCAATTTAAAAAACTCGAAATAACTTTTTCAAACTAGGTGACCATGAACAAACAACCATTGCCCATCCCTGATTTTTTTGATGCCTCCCGCGTGAGCGAGGTCTGGAAAGTGGATTATGCCGCCCGCGCAGATTCTGCCCGCAACTGGGCGCATCAACACAACCTGAAACCTGCCTCTGCTTCGAAGGACAGAATCTCCCTGTTGCTGATCGACGTGCAAAACACATTCTGCCTCCCGAATTTTGAGCTCTTCGTCGGTGGCCGCAGCGGACATGGCGCTGTGGACGATAACGTCCGCTTGTGTGAATTCATCTATCGCAACCTTGGCAGTATTTCACATATCAGCGCCACGATGGACACTCACATGTCGCAGCAAATTTTTCATCCCATCTTTTTTGTAGATAAAGACGGCAATCATCCAGCGCCTTATACCGATATTCACACCGCCGAACTGAAAGCAGGCACATGGACCTTCAACCCCGCGCTCGCACCAAATTATCAAATTGCGCCAGAATACGGGCAGCAAATGATGATCCACTATGCTGAAGAACTGGAACGCAAAGGAAAATTTGCATTGACCATCTGGCCGTATCACGCCATGCTCGGCGGAATCGGTCACGCACTTGTGCCCGCCGTGGAGGAGGCCATCTTCTTCCATTCAGTTGCGCGGCTTGCACAGCCTGATTTCGAAATAAAAGGCGACAAACCATTTACAGAAAATTACTCCGTGATCGGTCCTGAAGTGTTGACAGGCCCAATGGGGGAGACTCTTGGCACGCGCAACCTGAAATTCATTCAGCATTTACAGAGCGTGGATAAGCTGTATATTGCCGGGCAGGCCAAGAGTCACTGTGTAGCGTGGACAGTCGCTGACCTGCTTGAAGATATTCAAGCGGTAGACCCTGATCTTGCAAAGAAAGTATATCTGCTCGAAGACTGCTCCTCCCCCGTGGTCGTGCCGGGGTGGTGAGACCATACCGACGCGGCGAATGATGCGTATGTCCGCTTTGCGAAGGCCGGGATGCAGATCGTTAAATCCACGGAGCTGATCTCATAATCACGAAAAATCCAAACGGTCAATTGATCATTGTCTGGCGCGTTTACGAACCTTGTAATTTGAGCTGCCATTTTTGTGGATACAGCCGCGAGATCGTTCGTAAACGACATGTGACGGGCCCTGATGTCATGTTGAGTTTTGGAAAAGTGCTTTCTGAGTTTCAAGAGAAAACCGGAAAGGATGTGGTGGTGAGCTGGCTGGGCGGGGAACCTTTGCTGTGGAAGGAACTGCCTGCGATCTCTCACACGTATCGTCAGGATTTCAAGATCAAGCTGGGACTGACAACGAACGGCACATTGCTGTCTCAGGAAAATATCCGCCGGGATCTGATCGATGATTATTCGCTGGTCACGATCAGCATTGACGGTTTCGCTGAGTTCCATGATCTGCATCGCGGCGAAAAAGGACTCTTTGAGAAGATCAAGACATGTGCCGGAGTTGATCAAGGAAATTGATCAGGCAGACAGTGGGTTGAAATTAAGGGTCAACACGATTTTGATGCGCGAGAACCTGAATGACTTTGAGGCGTTTTGTATGGAAATGGCAGGCTGGGGCATCAAAGAATTAACCTTTAATCAACTCGGCGGAATTGACAGGCCGCAGTTCTATCCTGACAATCGTCTGCTGCCGGAACAGGCCGTCTGGTTTGCAAACGAACTTCCACAGATTCAAAAGAAAGCCGCTGCAAAAGGATTAAAAAATATTCAGCAGCCATCATTATCTTCAACGCATTATCGCGTCCAGTAATAACACTGCCATTCCAGTGGATGATTGCGGTCCCGGCCGGTCGTTTTTGTTTATCAATGAAGAAAACCTGGTCAGCCCGTGTAACTTCACAACCGAAGGATATGGCATTCCGTTATCAGAACTGCAGAACCTGGATGCATTGATGGAATTGCCGGCGCGCTTTCACGATAAACAACAGAACGAAAGAGCCGCGCCATGCAGGGATTGTCATAGCACACAGGTGTTCGAAAAATTCATCGCGCCTGAAATACAGAACCACTAATCCAATTTATTAATTCCCCAAAGGATCGAGAGAACCCCATGTCCATTTTCGACGGTAAACGACTTACAAACGAAACCTTCAAACTGGATATCGAACGCATGCGCCGCGGCTGGTACTCGGATAAATATTTCGAGAACATCAACCGCATGTTGATCAATTTGTCGCTTGAAGGCTATCGCTATTCGGGACAGTTCCATAATCTGCCGAATGGCATTTCCCCTGAGGATATTGATGTGGGCGATATCGAAGTAGAGATGCAGTGGTTCACACGCAGAATGGGTAAGACCACCGTGGTAGGTGTGGACAAATCTCTCGCGATGCTTAAACATTGCACAGGCTATTTTGAAGGCGATAAATTTATTGATACTTCAGACAAGCTTGAAGTGTGGGCGGTGCAGGATGGCAGTATTAAATACGAAGGCGACCCGACCAAGATCCAGCCTGTGATCAAAGTCCGCGGGCGCTATCGTGATTTTGCCCTGCTTGAAACTCCTTCGCTTGGAATTCTGACCCGTTCGAGTCGTGTGGCGACAAATGTCTATGAAACTCTGGTGGCAGCCAGCGGCAAACCGGTGTTGTTCTTCCCAGCACGTTTTGATGTGCATGAAGTGCAGGCCGCGGACGGATATGCTTATAACATCGCGTTACAGCGTTTCAACCGTGACCATGCGCACGAACTCGGGGCATTCGTTTCCACCGATGCGCAGGGAGATTGGTGGGGCGGCGCAGGCGGCGGGACGGTGGCTCATGCCGCGATCGCGTCCTTCCTCGGCGATACAGCCGAAGCGATGATGGAGTTCTCGCGCATTTTGCCGGCGCGCATTCCACGCATTGCACTGGTGGACTTTAATAATGATTCCGTGCGCGATACGCTGCGGGTAATCGGTTCGATGTTCGTCAAATACCGCGAGCTGATGGATGCCGGAAACGAAGAGGAAGCAAAGAAATATAAATTATATGGTGTGCGTTTGGATACCAGCGGAAGTCTGCGCGATGTGTCTGTCCAGCCGCTGGGTGAGCCGGCCCTCGATCTGGGCGTGAATCCGCGCCTCGTGTTTAACGTCCGCCAGGGACTGGATCATGCCTGGGAAAGCTGGAACATTCCCGACGTTTGGAAAGATGCGGCACGGGAATTTTGTCACAGTGTGAAGATCGTCGTCTCAGGCGGATTCAATCCCGAGAAGATCCGCAAATTTGAAAAACTCGAAGTCCCCGTGGATATTTATGCGGTGGGTTCGTATCTGTTCAATAACGGCAATTCAACGACCACCGATTACACAAGCGATGTGGTGCGCGTAAAAATTCACGGCGAGTGGATCGACATGGCGAAGGTGGGGCGTCAGGTGGGTGATAACGAGAATTTGGAAAGAATTTGGTGAGTGAGGAAAGGAATAGGTGAGAAGTTGGAAGTGAAAAGAGCTGCTCATTTTGTTGGTATCAGATTATTTTACGCTGGATAAAATACACATATTAATGGCTTTATCCAGCGTAAGTGTATGGAAAATGAAATACTAGCTCGGCTGCTTCGTAACAACAACCAATACGTATGGGTAAAACACACGGTCTCACGTTAGGAAAGTTTGCACCTTTGCATAAAGGACATCAATTGGTTATCGAAACAGCACTTGCCGAAATGGATGAAATGTCTGTAATTATTTACGACGCACCTGAAACAACAGCCATTCCGTTAAATATCCGCTCCAAGTGGATAAAAAGGTTATATCCAAAAGTAAAAGTAATCGAAGCGTGGGATGGGCCAACAGAAGTTGGCGATACTCCCGAAATAAAACGCAAACACGAAAAATATATCATTGACCAATTAAAGGTTTCCGGCATAACGCATTTTTATTCAAGTGAGTTTTACGGGAACATATGAGTATTGCGCTTGACGCAGTTAATGAGACTTGTAAATCCTGCTCGGGAAAACAACACTTGCCAGTAAATTGGCTGATGAATATAAAACGGTTTGGATGTCAGAATATGGGCGAGACTATTGGGAAAGCAATCAGGTAAATCGAAAGTTATCTTTAGAACAATTGGTAGAAATAGCAGAGATAGGAGCGTGAAAATAAATTGATTTACGAAGCAAATCAATTTATTTTCACTGACACTAACGCAATAACAACATTCATGTTCTCTATGTCTTACCATCAATCTGCTCATAACAGGCTGATCGAACTGGCAAACTTGGCTCAATCACGCTATGACTTGTTTTTTCTTTGTGATGTTGATATTCCATACGACGATACTTGGGATAGATCAGGCGATGTTAACAGGAAAATCTTCCAAAAACAAATAATCGGAGATTTGACTGTCCGAAAAAAATTCCTTTTATTGTTTTAGTGGAGATTTAGAAGCCAGAGTTGAAAAGGTAAAGATGGTTTTGAATAAGTTTCAGAAATATCAGTCGTTGACAGGGTTTTATAAAAGGATAAAAAATGGGTAATTTCTTCAGCGTTGACAATATAGTATTTACCATCCTTGGATACCCAATGAGTTATGTTGAATTTATTGGCACTATCCTGTATTTGTGGTCTGTCTGGCTTATTGCAAAACGAAACATATTGACATGGGCCGTTGGAATTATCAGTGTTTTACTTTACATGATTCTGTTTTATCAGATCAGACTTTATTCTGACACCATTGAGCAAATTTATTATCTTGGAGCAAGTGTTTATGGATGGTGGATATGGAACAAATCGCCCAAAAGATAACGGCAAATAACCGGTGTTAAATATAGCAAATTCAAGGGGACTAATTTTATGGGTTATCGTTACTGGTGTTCTCTCAATAGCTTTGGAGTTTTGATGAGTCGGGTACATAATTTCCTGCCAGCGATATTTCCAGAAGCGGCATCATTTCCTATCTTGACGCAATCACGACATTATGAGTTTTTCAGGCATGTGGTTGATGGCTCAGAAAAAATAGAGAGCTGGGTTTATTGGATTATTGTTGATGTTATCGGAATATGGCTATATTTCGTCAAGGATGTAAAATTCATTTTTTACTGTATGTGATTTTGCTTATAATGGCTTTCAATGGATTAAGAATGTGGCACAAGTCCATTCAAAATAACAGTGCTGCACTTCCAAAAACGCCGCCTAACAAGTACGAAATTGATGCTGAGGATTCTGCGAGATTTACGAGGTTTTTCTGCTCCCGCCAGAAGCGAGGCACAAATGATTAGGCGTTGACGTAATAATTAGTATTATTCAAAACATGTAAAAGAAAATGGGAATTTATGATTGACATCTTATGAAATCACCTGCCTATGCTCCAGGCTGTTGCTGCATTAATAGCCGGTCATTACCCGTTCACCCTCAATTGTATTTAGTATGCGGGATGTTCCTGTGCAAACGGAACAAGGATGGTACACAACTACCTCCTATATTCAGTATTCTTGGTCTTCCAGCCGTATTAGACTTGATTCAAACAAAAGGAATTACTTTTGTCTTTTGCGGCAACTTGTCTTTATAGTTTTGCTTCTTAATATCATTGTCCCAATTCTAAAAACATCTGGAAAATCATCACATTTTCTAGTCACAGATTGGTATAAGTGGTCAGTGCTGATCTCAACGATCGGTGGGCTTGCAGTAGCAGGCTACTTAACATTTATTGAAGCAACGGGCGCACAAATTGCGTGCGGACCATCAAGTGAGTGCGATACTGTTCAAAATAGTAGATATGCCATTCTTTTTGGATTTTTACCAGTCGGTATTTTAGGTTTGGCTGGCTATGTTGGAATTCTTGTGGCCTGGCTTGCTTCACAGTTTGGTTCCAGCTCAATAAAAAGAATAGCGGCATTAGCCATTTGGGCCACATGTGTGTTTTGCGTGTTATTTGAAATTTACTTAATTCTGGAGCTTTTTGTTATTGGAGCAACTTGCATGTGGTGTATATCCTCTGCTGTGTTATTAATGATTATTCTCTTGTTAGTTTCAACACCTGCTGCTCAGCAAGCGTTTGTTATAAAGATGATTAGAGTTTTGGCTCAAAAGGACTAACCAATGCAAGCAAATGGTTGGACGGTTCACGAAATTGAATACTAAAAGGAATCACAAAATCATGAAAGACTTTGATCCTGCTACAAGTTTTGGAGAAGATGTTGCCGCGAGCTATGATGACGATCTGCGCGGTGACGAAGATGCGGCAGCATCGTTTCTTTCAGCGATTGCTCAGGGACGGCCTGCGCTTGAGTTTGCGATTGGCACAGGCCGCATCGCTATTCCGTTGGCAGAAAAGGGTATTCAAGTCGATGGTATTGAATTATCCCCGCATATGGTTGAAAGACTCCGCGCCAAAATTGAAAATCATCCAATTAATGTAACAATGGGTGACATGAGCACAACGACAACCAACCAGCACTATGGTCTGGTCTATCTCGTTTACAACACAATCTTTAATTTGTTGACAGTTGATGACCAGATACGTTGCTTTCAAAATGCGGCTCGTCATCTCTCCTCTGATGGATGCTTCGTAGTTGAAACTGCATTACCCCACGCATGGATTTCTCCAGACAAACCGGATTATGTCCATGCTGAACATGTAGGCACTGACACCGTGTCTTTGGATGTTGCCCGCTATGATCCGGTAACGCAGTTGCTCGAAGAGAATCACATTTATCTGACTACGCACGGTATCACAATGTCTCCAATAGTATGTCGTTTAATCACGCCTGGCGAGATGGATTTAATGGCTCGCATTGCTGGAATGCGTCTTATCCAAAGATTTGCCAATTGGCAGCAAACTGCCTTTGATATACATAGCAAGGCGCATGTATCAGTTTATGGTTTTTAGAAAATCAAGTGGTCTAAGAGATTATTTCACGAAGACACAAAACGTTAAGACCCAAAGAACGTGTTTTTGTGTCTTGGATTGGGGGTTTGCCCCGGGGGTTCCACACAGAACACAGAGATCATGGAGAACAAACTCTGTGGACTCTGTGCTCTCTGTGGTGATGCTCTTTTTTTTCAATATTCGGACTTAAAGAATGCTCTATACCAGCCCTGTGTCTTACCCAAATCTTCCCATAATATAATCTTCGGTCTTCTTTTGTTTGGGAACGGTGAATAGTGATTTTCCTTCGCCGTATTCGATCAGTTCGCCTGTTAAAAAGAATGCGGCGTAATCAGCAGTGCGCGCAGCTTGTTGAACAGAATGCGGCACAAGGATGACCGTGTATTCTTTTTTAAGTTCAAGCAGTGCGGCTTCCACTTTGCCGGTGGAGATCGGGTCAAGGCCTGAGGTGGGTTCATCTAGCAAAATGACTTCCGGCTGTAATGCGATCACACGCGCCAGACAAACGCGCTGCTGTTGTCCGCCGGAGAGGGCGATGGCAGGCTCATCCAAACGGTCCTTCACTTCATCCCAGATCGCAGCGAGTTTTAAACTGCGTTCTACAGCTTCGTCTAATTTTGATTTGCGTTTTTCGCCCGCGAGTTCCAGCGCATAAGTCAAATTTTGGCGGATGCTCATCGGCAAGGGAACAGGCCGCGCAAAGACCATCCCAACTTTACGACGCAAAGCGATCACGTCCGTTTTTGGGTCGAGGATGTTTTCGCCGTCGATCAGGATGCGCCCCGAGCTGGCTTTGATCTCTGTCAGATCATTCAGACGATTCAAACAGCGCAGCAAAGTGGATTTCCCGCCTCCTGCCGGACCGAATAAAACTGTCACAGCGTTCTGACGAATTTCCATGCTGACATCGCGCAAAGACTCGGTGCCGTCGGAATATTGGAGGGAAAGGTTTTCGATGATTATTTTGTTCATTGTGGTTACCAGAGAGACGACAGACCCATGGCGGGGGGGGAAAAAAAGGGGGCCCGGAGGGGGGGCCCCCCCCCCCATGGGGGGGGGGGGCCCTTTTGGCGGGGGGGGGGGGGGGGGGGGGATGGGTGGGGAAAAGCCTGGTTGGGGGGGGGGGGGGGGGGGGGGCCCCCCCCCGGGGGGGGGGCTTGGGGGGGGGGTCCTTTTTTGGTTTTGGGGGGGGGGGGGGGGGGGGGGCCCCAACACCAAAAGACCCCCCCCTCCAGAAAGGGGGGGGGGGGCCTGGCCCCCCGGGGGGCCCCCGCAAAATTACCACTGCCGCCTCGCTCTTGCACGCGAACGAATAACCGTTGCGATCACATTCATGGTTAATACAAAGACCAGTAACACAAGCGCTGTTCCATATTGGATTTGGATCGGCATTTCAGGCACTTGCGTGGAAATAACGAATAGATGATAGGGCAGGGCCATGGTCGCATCGAAAGGGGATTGCGGCAAACGCGGCAGGAAGAAAGCGGCACCCGTGAAAAGAATGGGAGCGGTTTCGCCTGCGGCGCGTTCCAGACCAAGGATGACGCCTGTCAGAATACCCGGCAGGGCTTCCTTCAAAATAATGCGGCTGATGGTCTGCCAGCGGGTTGCGCCGAGTGAAATGCTCACGGTGCGGAAGGCCTGCGGCACGGCGCGTAATGCTTCTTCAGATGTACTGATGATAACCGGCAGGGTCATGATCGAAAGCGTGAGCGAAGCGGCCAGAATGGATGTGCCGAATTGCAGGAATAAAACAAATAATCCCAAACCGAACAATCCATAGACAACCGAAGGAATGCCTGCGAGATTAATAATTGCAATGCGGATTAAACGAGTCCACTGGTTGTCTTTGGCGTATTCTGAGAGATAAATGGCGGCGGCGATTCCCAATGGGACAGAAAAAATGGCTGTGCCGATCGTCAGATATAACGTGCCGATAATGGCTGGCAAAATTCCGCCCGCGCGCATTCCATCATGCGGAAAGCCGGTCAGGAATTCAACTGAAATGGCAGAGCCGCCTTTGAAAAGGATAAAGAGAATTGTGCCAACAATTGGCAGGACAGTGACAACCGCCATCAGGGTGATGCCGGAAAATCCAAGCCGTTGGACGGTGTGGCGATTTTTAGCGAGAAATTTCATCATTTGATTTTGAGTTTCATCTTTCCTCTTTCGTTGAAGTTAAGAAAGACGAAAGAAGGTTAAATTTCTACGAAAGAATTCTTTCCGCGCGTTTCTTGGCGCGGAAGACAACAGACGAAGCGATAACATTTACGACCAGCGAGATGATAAACAAAACCATGCCGATAAAAAACAGGACATGATAGTGTGTACTTCCATTTGCAACTTCGCCCATCTCTGCGGCGATGGTGGCTGTCATCGTGCGGACAGGGGAGAACAGGCTGCCAAGTTTTACGGCCAGCACCGGCGCGTTGCCTGTGACCATCATCACGGTCATGGTTTCGCCGATGGCACGTCCGATGCCGAGCATGACGGCGGTCAACACACCTGATTTCGCGGCGGGCAATGTCACACGCCAGATGGTTTGCCATTTGGTGGCACCCAATGCCCATGCACCTTCACGATACGCCCGTGGGACAGAATCAAGCGCATCCTCAGCTACTGATACGACTGTGGGCACGGCAATCCCTCCCAACAGCAGAGAACCTGTAAAGGCTGTCAGACCAGTTGGCAGGTCCAGAAAGACACGCAGAAATGGCGAGAGGACGAGAATGCCAAGAAATCCCAGCACGACCGAGGGAAGTCCGCCAAGCAATTCCACCAGAGGTTTTAAGATTTCACGCACCCAGCGCGGCGCGATCTCAGAGATGTAAACCGCGGTGCCAATCCCAAAAGGGACGGCGATGAGCGTTGCGCCGAGAGTCACGATCAGCGAACCGCTGATGAGCGGCAGGATGCCAAAATAATTTTCAATGGGATACCAGCGAATGTTGAGCAGTGAGGATGCATCCACTTCGCCGAGTGTGGGCAGGCCTTCGCGCAGCAGGAAGAAAAAGATGAGTGCAACAAACAGGATGGCTGAGTAACCAGAAGATTGGATCAATCTGGTAATAATGAATTCACGCCACGATAAGGATTTTTCCATAGATACTCACTTTTGTTAAACACAAAGGACACAACGGTCACGAAGGAAAAGAAAAAGCAGAAAATTCTTTCTTTGTATACTGAGCGCCATTCGTGTTTAAAGGATTTTTTATTTTAGTACGGGTACAAAACCCAATTCGGCAACGATCACTTGCGCTTCGTCGGAAAGGATCCAATCGAGATATTCTTTGATAATGCCGGCGGCTTCGCCGTTGGTGTACATATAAAGATCGCGCGCAATGGCATAGGTTTTATCGTTCACGGTTTCGATGGAAGGCAACACATATGCGCCGCCTGCTTCTTCGGCGATGGCAATTGTTTTTAGATCGTCAGGCACATAGCCGAGTCCATCGTAGCCAATGGCGTTCGGGTTATCGCGGACTTCTGAAATGATGCCCTCGGATGATGGAAGCAATAAGGTGTCCATTGAAAATAAAGTTTTATCATCCTTGCTGCCGAGGCGTAAAACGGTTTCAAGAAAATAAACATGGGTACCGGAATTTGTTTCGCGTGACAGGCGCACGATGGGGCGGTCTTCTCCGCCCACTTCCTGCCAGTTCGTATATTTGCCGCTGTAAATATCTGAAATTTGTTGCAGCGTTAACTTACTAACCGGATTGTTCGGGTTAACGATCACTGCAATCGCGTCGCGCGCAATGATATGTTCAACCGGTTCAACTCCGTTGGCTTGCGCTTCGGCGATCTCTTCATCCTTGATCTTGCGGGACGCGTTGGCGAGATCCACGGTGCCGTTGACGAGGGCCGCGATTCCTGTCCCTGACCCGCCGCCTGTTACTGATATGCGGACATCCGGGTGGTCGCCCTGATATTGCTCGGCCCAGGCCAGCGCGAGGTTGACGATGGTATCGGAGCCTTTATTTTCGATATAGTTTGCCGGGGAATTGGAGTCTGAGGAACTATTATTGGAAGATCCGCAGGAAGTGAGTATAAAAGAAGAGAGAAGAAAGAATGTTAGGAGGCGTTTCATCGGGTGGGATTATAGTCGGTGGGAGGGGCGTAGACAAGTAAACGGTAAATGTGGGTAGGCGGGTAGATTGGTAGACAGATAAACAAATACACAATGTATAAAATTCATCCTTCATCCTTCATCCTTCATAATTCATCCCTGGTTTTTGATACAATCATCACATGAATACAGACTCATCTGCATTTTCCGTCCAACAACTTGATTTTTATTATGGCAAATCAAAGGCGCTTTCGAATATTAATATCGAGATTCAGCCGAAACAAGTGACCGCATTGATCGGGCCGTCTGGCTGCGGCAAATCCACGTTTTTGCGCTGTTTGAACCGCATGAACGACACCATCGCTGATACGCGTGTAGAGGGAACGATATTGCTCAAAGGCGAGAATATTTACGATCCCAAAATGGATGTGGTTAATTTACGGCAACGGGTGGGAATGGTCTTTCAAAAACCAAATCCATTTCCGCAGTCAATTTACGACAATGTGGCATTTGGTCCGCGGGTGATGGGCATGGATGTAAATTTGGATGATGTAGTGCAGCGCAGTCTGGAACGGGCCGCGTTATGGGACGAAGTCAAAGGTGACTTGAAATCTGATGCGATGGGATTGTCTCTTGGCCAGCAGCAGCGTTTGTGCATCGCGCGTGTGGTGGCAGTGCAGCCGGAAGTCATTTTGATGGACGAATCCACGTCCGCGCTGGACCCGATCGCAACCTTACGCGTGGAAGAATTGATCGCAGAATTAAAAGAGGATTACACGATCGTGATCGTGACGCACAACATGCAGCAGGCGGCGCGTGTCTCGGATCACACGGGCTTGTTCTGGCTGGGCGAACTGGTTGAGTTTGCGCCCACCAATCAAATGTTTACCCGACCCAAAGAAGAATTAACCGAGGCCTATATTACAGGCCGAATGGCGCTGGATAAACCAGATTAATGCGGACTGAAGTCTGCGCTTTTTCCGTGAATCAAAAGGTGGACACAAGTTTTTGTGTCCACCTTTTACTTTTACTTACCGTTATTTACTTCTTCCAAAACTCATCATCACTGGATTTGATATCACCAAACTCACCTGTAGCGATGAAGATTGTCCGCTCGCAGATATTAGTCACACGGTCAGCAACGCGTTCAAGATTATGCGCCACCCATAGGAGCCAGTTGGCGCGCTCGATGGATTTTGGATCCTGAATGATGATCATCATCAGCTCACGATAAATTTGATTATAAAGAGCATCCACTTCGTCATCTTCAACCGGAATGGCTTTCGCGGCTTCCACATCTTCGTTAATGAAGGCGGTCAGCGAGCGGTGCAGCATGCTTGTGCCGATCTGTGCCATGCGCGGAATATCGATCAACGGTTTGAGCAAAGCCTCTTCGCCCATGCGGACATTAATATTCGCGATGCCTTTGGCGTAATCGCCCATGCGTTCCAGCTCGGAAATAATTTCCATGGTCGAAGCCAGCAGACGCAGGTCATGCGCCATCGGCTGCTGTGTGGCGATCAGGATCATCAACTGATTTTCAATCGCGAATCTCTTTTTGTTGATCTCTTTATCTTCAGCGATGATCTTCTCTGCACCTTTAATGTCTCGCTTCTTTAATACTTCCACTGAAGCAATAATGGCATGTTCCACCATTGAGCCAAGCAGGAGTACTTCATCTTTTACTTGCTGTATCTCGTTTTCAAATGTTTTTCGGATCATAATTTCCTCTGAGGTATGGCCCATCCAGGTTTGATTCTGTGATTTTACTACTGACAATTATATCTGGCGATAGTCCTGTGGTGTGATATCGAGCTCAATCAGCCAAAGGCGCAGACGTTCTTCAATTTGGTCGCGCACGCGTCGGGTGGAGGAGAGGCGGGTTTCATCGTCGCCAGAGAATTTTGCCGGGTCGTCAAATGGCCAGTGCAGGTGAGTTCCCATGTTAAGAAATACAACCGGACAATTCTCCTCGGCATCCGCGCAGACCGTGATGACGTATCCGAAGTTGACCTTGCCCATATATTCCATCACAGACTTTGACCACTGTGCGCTGGTGTCGATCCCAACTTCGCGCATCGCTTCCTGGACCTCAGGCAGGATACTGCCCTTCGGCTCTGTGCCTGCGCTGAAAACTTCGAACTGTTCCCCGGCCAATGCACGCAGGAGTCTCTCGGCCATCTGACTGCGCGCAGAGTTACCTGTGCAGAGGAATAAGACTTTTGATTTGTTCATGATTTCCTCGTTGGTGTACTGGTAAATAAGTAAGTAAACATGTAACCAGGTAAACAACACGTATACATGTCTACTTGTTTACATCTCTACCTGCCTTCGCTCTTACCCAAATCTTCCCGTCACGTAATCTTCTGTGCGCTTGTCTTTGGGATTCGTGAATATTTTTTTAGTTTCAGAGAATTCGATCACCGTACCGGAACGTGAGCCTTCCTTGTCCAACATCATCATGGCGGTGTAATCTGAAACGCGCGCGGCCTGCTGCATGTTGTGGGTGACGATGATGATCGTATAGTTTTTCTTAAGTTCCTGCATCAGTTCTTCAATGCGCAGGGTGGAGATCGGGTCAAGCGCGGATGCGGGTTCGTCCATCAAAATAATATCGGGTTGAATGGCGATGGTGCGCGCGATGCACAGACGCTGCTGTTGTCCGCCTGAGAGTTCGTAGGCGCTTTTCTTAAGCACATCCTTCACTTCTTCCCAAAGTGCCGCGCTGCGCAGGGATTGTTCCACGAGTTCATCCATGTTGCCTTTGAAGCCATTGATACGCGCTCCCCAGGCGATATTCTCATAAATGGATTTTGGAAATGGATTCGGCTTTTGGAAAACCATGCCAATGCTTCTGCGGACTTCCACCGGGTCAATGTTTGAACCGTAGAGGTTTTGTCCGCGCATGAGCAGTTCGCCGGTTACATGGCAGTTTGGCACGAAATCATTCATGCGGTTGATGGAGCGCAGCAACGTGGATTTTCCACAGCCTGACGGCCCGATAATGGCCGTGACCTTTTGCTTTTCGATCAGCATACTTACATTGCTGACGGCTTTGAATGTTCCATAAAAAATGGATAGATCTTTGGTTTCGATCGAGTATTGAGGAGTTTCGTTGATTTGCATGGCTTATTCCTTCAAGCACTTAATATTTTCTTTGTACGCGGTTGCGGATGATGACCGCTGCGGCGTTCAAGGTTAACAATAGGACAAGCAGAACGATGATGGCGCTGGCTGCAATGGAATGGAATTCCGATTGGGCGCGTGTTGTCCATTGATAGATTTGAATGGGCAGGGCGGTAAATTTTGAGAATGGGCCTTCCGGGTCAAGGCTGATGAAAGTGGATGCGCCCACCACGATCAGCGGGGCGGTTTCACCAATGGCGCGGGAGACGGCCAGAATACTGCCGGTGAGAATACCGGGTAGGGCGTTGGGCAGAACGTGATGCCAGATCGTTTGCCAGCGGGTGGCTCCCACGCCATAAGCCGCCTGTCGTAACGAATCAGGCACGGCTTTGATGGCTTCCTGTCCGTTGATGATGATCAGCGGCAGAACGAGCACGCCCATGGTTAATCCGGCGGATAGGATCGTGCGTCCGTTTGTGTCAGTGATGCCGAATATACTTCCGCTGGTAAAGGGTTCCAGCGCACGGACGAAGATCGCCAGCCCGAGCATTCCATAGACGATGCTTGGCACACCCGCCAGATTATTAATGTTGGTTTGAATAATGCGGTTCAAAAAGTTCTTTGTGGCGTATTCCTGCAAATAGATCGCCGCGCCGGTGCCAATTGGCAGAGCGAAGAGAATGGCGATGCCCACCATCCATAACGAGCCAAGGATGGCAGTGCGTACACCTGCAAATTCCGCTTTGGATGACATGGGTGTGGTGAGGAATATCGGTGTAAGCCATGAACGGAATTCCAGTTTTGCTTCCGGGTATTTTTTTGCAGCTTCGGCTTTGACTTCGTTTGCGTCAAAAATTGAAGCAGTCATGGACCAGGTTTGTTTTGTGTCAATTTGAATCAAACGTTCCAAAACGAGTGTGTATAAATCAGACTTGGAACGTTTTTCCATTGCCTGTTCATTATTTAACTTGTTGTAAGCGCCATCTGAAAGATTGGCTTTTAGAATATCAAGTAATTCCTGTTTGTTCAGGTCATCGAGCGGTTTTGCGCTGAATTCTGCCGGGTCGTTTTTGTACTCATAAGCTACATAACCGAATGCGCCGTCTACTACGTTGTAAAGAAGGGCTGCAAGGCTGAGCATGGCGATCAGTAAGGCGGAGAAAAATAGCGCCTGCCAGATGGATGCGACTCGGTAGCGGCTATTGAGTGAATTACGAAAAGACTGGCCTTCGGGATAATGGTTATCTGTTGGATTCATGATTGCCTACTCGTACTTCTCGCGGAAACGCTCAACGACCACCTGGCTGATGAGATTCAAAACCAGGGTGACCAGGAATAACATCAACGCAACTGCGAAAAGGCTGTTGTAATCAATGGAGTTATAACTCAAGTCGCCGCCGCTGATGCGGGCGATATGACCGGTCATGGTCTCGGCTGCTTTGAAGGGATTAAAAGTGAAGTTTGGTCCTGAACCTGCCGCAACTGCGACGATCATGGTTTCACCGACGGCGCGTGAGATGCCGATGATCAACGCCGCGCCAACACCAGAGAGGGAGGCGGGTAAAACAACTTGAATACTGGTTTCAAATTTTGTTGCGCCCATGGCGTATGCGCCTTCACGTAAAGAACGCGGTACCGCGCTTAAGGCGTCTTCGCTCATGGAGGAGATCAAAGGCAGAATCATGATGCCCATCACGATCCCCGCAGACAGCATGTTATACACTTGCACTGCGTCGCCGAAAATACTTTGCAGGAGGGGGGTCATGAAGAGTAGGGCAAAATAACCATATACAACAGTTGGAATTCCCGCCAGTACTTCAAGAATGGGTTTTAAGGTGGCTCGCGCTTTCGGGGAGGCGTATTCACTTAGAAACAGAGCCGCTGACAGTCCGAGAGGAAGCGAGACGAAGATGGCAATCGCGCTTGTGATGAGAGTCGATGTCACCAGCGGCCAGATTCCAAAAGTCCAATGCCTGGTGACCATTGGGTTGTCGTAAAGAATTTAGTCAGGGTTACACCGGGGGTGGTGAAGAAAAGCAGGGCTTCCTTGCCCAGTTCGTAAACAATGGCGACGGTGATGAAAATAGACAAAATTCCCGACATGAATAGCAGGGATTGGATGACTGATTCACCGGGGCGTAATTTCTTTTTTAGATCGAGCGGACGGAAATTTTTATTTTCCAGGGTTGTGTTTTCTTGTTTCATTTTTCGCTCTATGATTCCATAGGCTTGCTTATATAGCACGAATGGGCTGGCCTCATTTTTTATGAGACCAGCCCCGTGTTATTTTTTATTTTTTTATTTGCTTGTAGCAGACATCCATGCGTCCATTGAAGCGGTGAGGTCAGCTTCAGGAGCGGGGAAGTAACCGACATCAACGATGTTGTCATTAACGTTGCTGAGGTAGAAGTAAAGGAAAGCAGCAACCTGAGGTTTTTCGGAGAGGATCTTCGCGTCAGAGTAGATGAAGAGCGGGCGTGAGATGGGGTAGGAACCATCATCGACAGTGGTCTGATTGGGTTCGACACCTTCAACAGCAACGGCCTTCAAAGCGCCGGAGTTTTCAGAGAAGTAAGCGAAACCGAAGTAACCAATGGCATAGGGGCTGCCTTCGACACCCTGAACGAGGACGTTGTCATCTTCAGAGAACTGAGCGCCTTCGAGTCCGAGGATAGCTTCTTCGCCAGCGGCGACATCAGCCTTGCCGTCAGCATTGAGGTAAAGGGGAGCAACAACAGCTTCGTTGAAGTAATCGAAAGTGCCGCTGTCAGCGCCTGGGCCGTAAACGAGAATGGCTTCGGCGGGGTAGGCTGCATCAATTTCATTCCAAGTGGTGATCTGGCCGGTGAAGATCTTGCCAAGTTGTTCTTTGGAAAGAGCGGTGACGAAATCATTTTCAGCGCTGACGACGACAGTGAGGGCGTCGGTACCCACGCGGAATTCGATGGGTTCGCGGCCGATGGCGGCGCAGGCTTCAACTTCGCTGTCTTTGATGGCGCGGGAAGCATTGGCTACATCAGATTCGCCGGCAACGCAGAAGCGTTCAAAACCAGCGCCTGAGCCGATGCTGTCAACAGTGATGTTGCCAGTGTAACCTTCCTGTTGGAAGAGTTCGGACATGCGTTCGGAAAGAGGGAACACGGTGGAGGAACCAGCGGTGATGACATCGCCAGTGACTGCGTCAGGGGCATACATCGCCATTGCTTCATCAGCAGCAGGAGCCATGGCTTCGCCGCTTGTAGCAGACATCCATGCGTCCATTGAAGCGGTGAGGTCAGCTTCAGGAGCGGGGAAGTAGCCGACATCGACGATGTTGTCGTTGACATTGCTCAAGTAGAAGTAAATGAAAGCGGCAACCTGAGGTTTCTCGATGAGGATCTTCGCGTCAGAGTAGATGAAGAGCGGGCGTGAGATGGGGTAGGTGCCATCATCGACAGTGGTCTGATTGGGTTCGACGCCTTCAACAGCAATGGCTTTCAAAGCGCCGGAGTTTTCAGAGAAGTAAGCGAAACCGAAGTAACCAATGGCGTAGGGGCTGCCTTCGACACCCTGAACGAGGACGTTGTCATCTTCAGAGAACTGAGCGCCTTCGAGTCCGAGGATAGCTTCTTCGCCAGCGGCGACATCAGCTTTTCCATCAGCATTGAGGTAGAGAGGAGCAACCACAGATTCGTTGAAGAAATCGAAAGTGCCGCTGTCAGCGCCTGGGCCGTAAACGAGAATGGCTTCGGCGGGGTAGGCTGCATCAATTTCATTCCAAGTGGTGATCTGGCCGGTGAAGATCTTGCCAAGTTGTTCTTTGGAAAGAGCGGTGACGAAATCATTTTCAGCGCTGACGACGACAGTGAGGGAGTCGGTACCCACACGGAATTCGATGGGTTCGCGGCCGATGGCGGCGCAGGCTTCAACTTCGCTGTCTTTGATAGCGCGGGAAGCATTGGCTACATCAGATTCGCCGGCAACGCAGAAGCGTTCAAAACCAGCGCCGGAGCCGATGCTGTCAACGGTGATGTTGCCGGTGTAGCCTTCCTGTTGGAAGAGTTCGGACATGCGTTCGGAAAGAGGGAACACGGTGGAGGAACCAGCGGTGATGACATCGCCAGTGACTGCGTCAGGGGCATACATCGCCATTGGGTCTTCAGCGGGGACGGCGGTGGGTTCAGCGGGAACTTCAGTGGCAGCAGCCTCGGTGGGGGCTTCAATTGCAACTTCGGTGGCTGGGGCGCCGCAGGCGGCGAGCAAGAGGCTCATGGCCACTACTACAAACAAAAATGAACGTACTGTTTTGGACATTTCTTTTCTCCTATAGGTTATATACAACAGTGAGATGATAAACAACTGCTCTTAAGGGCAATGGAAGAATAGGTTAACATCTCGTTAATAAAAAACTGCCCGTCAGAAATGACGGGCAGCGTCTTCGCTTGGAAGACAACTATGAAGGAGCGAATGAACGTTTTTACTTTTCTACCGTGACTATAGAAGGAGTAAGGAGCGATAATTCAAAAGGTTGGGAATGCCAGTTCCATGTATTCAGATCGGAAATGGCGCGGTAGGCGGTTAGATCAAGCTGTAAAGGGGTGACGGATACAAACCCCGCAGCCAACGCCCCGACATCTGTTCCTGATTCTGAGACACCCGTCGGCGCGTCACCACCGATCCAGTAATAGGGGCGTCCGCGTGGATCAGTTCTTTCGTCCAAGCGGCTATGGTAAACACGCAGACCCTGGCGAGTGAGACGAAAGCCATGAATATCCTCTGCTTTCAGAAAAGGCACATTGACGTTCAATAAGGTTTCAGCGGGTAACCCATTGGCGAGTACATTTTGAACGGTGATACGGGCGGCATGGGCGGCGGGTTGAAAATCAATCGGGCCGACGAGTCCTTCCGGCACTTCAAGTGATACTGCCACACCGGGCACACCCGCGATGACAGCTTCCATCGCCGCGGTGACTGTTCCTGAGTAGGTGACATCATGCCCCAGATTTGCACCAACGTTAATGCCTGAAACCACCAGATCAAATTGCTCTTTGAAATAACCGAGCATTGCCAGCGCAACGCAATCAGATGGAGCGCCGTCACTTGCAAAAGCTTGTGAACCATCTTCAAGATGAAACTCACGCAAACGCAAGGCGCGGTCTAATGTTTTTACATGTCCACCGCCAGACCAGTTGCGGTCCGGGGCGAGGATGGTGACTTTGCCCAGATGACGCATTTCCTGCGCCAGAGCAAAAAAGCCCGGGCGCAAGCACGCCGTCATCATTTGTGACTAAAATATTCTTCATCATTTCTTTTTCCTGTTCTTTTTGTAATTGCTCAAGCTGCAGCTATTTTTTTATTTCTTTTCCATATAAGGAAAACCTCTACCAGGAATTTTTATGGTGGTATCTTATTTAGCTCAAGCTGCTACTCGTGGTTCCTGACCTGTTTTTAATCCGAATTTTTTAACGCAAAGTCGCCAGAGTTTAATGTTGTTTCTTTGCGACTCTGCGCCTTTGCGTTAAAAGTTTATGCAAATTCTGCAAGGTGGCAACTTGGATTGTGTTTATAAAGAGATGGTTTTGTTATGCCCAGGCAAGACCCGTCAAACGGACAAACGCACTTTCCATATAGCGCATTCCCCAACTGCCGATAATTCTAAATGCGCTCCACTCGTTTTGTCTGCGGGCTTTGGTTGTTTTATTTTTCAAGGCCATTAATAGATCTGCCGCGGTATTGCCTTCAAATTCAGTTGTTCCAAATCCGATGGTGTCTATCACATGCGCATCGCTGCTGCCTGTTTTGGCGATATTCAAACTGCTGGCAAGAAGATTTGCAGAATGATTGCTGATGCGGTCAATGGATGTGCCGTTGTAGGTTTCAATGCCGATCAAGGTCTCTGCCACCAGAGGATTGCGCAATGCCTCCAAAATCGTACGTGCGCTCAGGCTTTTCATTCCCATTCCGCCCGCCATGGGGTGTGGAGCCACACAAACGCCGCCCAGCTCGCGTACCCGTAAAACGGTTTCGATCAGTGAAAGGCCGGCAGGAACTTTTTCTGTGATGAAGAAGGCCAGCAGGTCTCCGTCAGCGGTGGTAATTTCACTTCCGGGGATCACTTCCACGCCGTAGTTTGATGCGAGTTTCATCGCCTTCAAGGCGCCTGCGATCTCGTCATGGTCGGTGATGGCGATCACATCCAGTCCGAGTTGTTTTGCACGGTTTAAAACGGCAGCGAGTGAGGCTGTGCCGTCGTAACTGTAAATTGTGTGTAAATGTAAATCGGCGAGTCCCATTTTATTTCTCCTGTCAAAAGCAGTAATTTGTGCTGCTTAACGATTGCAAAAATGCCTTCAAAAGATGTTCAAAATTTGTGAATAATATTTTTTAATAGCTAAAGTGTACCTGCCGGCGGTTAAAAACCTGTGAAGATTGTCTTAAGGAATTGTATAGCTTCTGTTAACAAAAAACTACCCGCGGAGTGGCGGGTAGCATGCCTCAGAGAGGCAATAAGGAGGAGAAAAATGAATTAAGCGCGTTTGATTTTCTTCAGAAAGTCGCGGCGTTTGCGGGTCGCATCGACACCGAAGATAACAACCATAGATACAAAAATCACTGAAGGTAAAATTGTTTCCATACGCTCTCCATTTCTATATTCAATATAATACTTCAATACTTTTAAGAATGACCTAAGAAACAGTTAACAACTGGTAAACAAAAATGCAAGATTAATAAAGCCGGGCTTGTTCCCGTTTGAGGCGGGGCTGGGCTTGCCTGCGTTTTGCCTGTAATACTTCTGCGGGTGTGTGCAGCACACGTTCGCAGATGCGGGAGATGTATTCCGCAGATAAGCCGTCATTCTGGAGAGGCATTAATTGTTTCAATTCTTCAATATTTAAGTTCGTGTGAACTTCCTTGTCCAATGCGATTGCGACATACGTACAGGTGGATTGCTGTGTGATGACCACTTCTGCATTTGCGATCATCGGATTAATATCGCCGTAGGCAAAGACAAGCGAGTTTGGGGCGTTTTCGTGGATTTCGCGGATGGCTCTTTCTGCGTCTTCCAGAGGGTGTAATTTGAAGATGAGTGTGCGCTCTCCGGCGATCGCCTTGCATTTTTGAATAAAAGCCCGGCGGTCATCAAAGCGGAAGGTTTCGCGCAGCGGAGATGTGGCTGCAAGTACATGACCGTGAAATTGGAAATTATTGTTGTGCGCGGTTTTTAAATTATCAAAATTTGGAATTCCTGTCACCGCTATTTTGCTCTCTGGCACACCTTTGCGGACGAATAATTCCGCATACCCTTCGGAGGCTACGCAAAACATATCGTATTCATTGGATAATCCATTGGTGGATGTGTTGGCTAAATAACGGGGGAGTTTCAGCCATTTCACCAGGTGATACATGATTCCCTCGGGTTCTGTGATTCCTTCCTGTACCAATACTGTACGTTTGCCCCTGATATTTTTTTGGATCAACAGATCACTGCATGTAACCACCATATCGTACGAATGTGCTTCTCCGCGCGGATCAACTTGCAAGTTGTGACGCAAAAAATATTCCTCAGTTTCTCGTTTATGTCGTCCGCCCAGCACTGTGAAATTGAACCAGCCTATTTTCGCTAATAAGTTTGACTATCCCATCTCCGTAATAGGAAGTGAAATGGCAGTCATGTTCATTCATTCCATTACGAGCGATCGCGTGCATTTGCGTGGTTTGGTTCAATGACCCGCAGATAAAAGGATGTTTGCCATGCGCTGCTCCCATTTTGTTTTTGAACAAGTTTAACCAGTGTGTAATTAAGCCGCTTGGGAACGCTGAAGAGTGCTGTATTGTTTTAAATTCAGTTCTGATTTTTCTTAACTCGTTGTTAACAATACCTTTGGTGGGTGTTAACTTCAATCGGCTATCTTATAAAGACGCCATTCCTTGGAAGAGAAATCACATATGCCTCGTAAAACCCTTGATCAACAGCTCCAAATTATTCGCGATGAACTATTGATTTTAAGCAGTATGGTGGAGACCGCTCTGGTCGAATCTGTATCTGCCTTGAAAGATCATGATATGGAAAGATCACAGATCGTTCATGATAATGACCTGAAGATCAACAGAAAACGATTTGACCTGGAAGGGCGCATCATCGTTGTGATCGCGGCTGAGGCCCCTGTTCTACATGACCTGCGCTTTCTGGCATCTGCGATGAATATTTGCACCGAGTTGGAAAGAATCGGTGATTACGCCAAAACGATCGCGCGGATTAACCTGATGTCTGAAGGCATTAGTGTTCCGCGCTTTTTGGGTATCACGTACGAAATGGGGATCAAAGCCTCCGATATGCTGCACCGTGCGATGACTGCGTTTATCCACACCAATTCGCCCTCCGCGGTTCGCATCATCTCTGATGATGATATTATTGATAATATGTATAACGGTCTCTATGCTGAATTGATGGATTTTGTTATTCATGGCGCTCACAATATGGAACGCGCCAATTACCTGCTTTGGGTGGCGCATAATTTGGAGCGGGCTGGAGATCGTGTGACAAATATTTGTGAACGCACAATTTATGTTGAGACCGGAGAACTCGGTGACGCGGCATTTGTCAGCCCCCGCCTTCCAAAATAAAGAACGGAAACATGCAAATTATTGCGGCAATTGATGTTGGCTCCAACGCCATGCGTATGGTCGTCGGACGAATTGTTTATGAGGGGAAAGTTGAGGCAGTTGAGAATCTGCGCCTGCCAGTACGCCTGGGGCAGGATGCCTTTACGACAGGCATGGTCAGCGATGAAACCGCGCAGCAGGCCGTCGATGCGTTCCCCCGTTTTCGCCCGATCCCACATAATCACACCGTGGAAAAAATTCGCGCGATTGCCACCAGCGCCATGCGTGAGCTGGTCAATGGCGATCTTCTCATTGATCGCATTGCACGTTCCACCGGAATTGAGATCGAAACCATTAGCGGGGAAGAGGAAGCACGGCTGATCCATTTGGCTGTGTCTCAGGCTGTAAATCTGAAAAACAAACACGTATTATTAATTGATATTGGGGGCGGCAGCGTGGAAGTGACCCTTTCACAAAATGGGAATATCCTATCCACTGAAAGCTACAATATGGGAACCGTGCGTCTGCTCAAAAAATTGAGCGGAGAAAAAAACGCCGCGATGCCTTTTCACAAACTGGTGCGGGAATACGCCGAAGCGGCGCGTCGCCGCATTGACCGGGAAATTGGCTCCAAAAAAATAGACATTTGCGTCGGGACGGGGGCAACATCGAGGAGATGGGCAGGTTACGCGAGAAAATTTTCAAACGCGATAATGACAGTGTCATCACTCTCGAAGAGCTGGATACGCTGGTTGAAACATTGAGCAGGTTGAAGGTTGAAGAAAGGATGCGCAAGTTCAAGTTAAAACCTGATCGCGCAGATGTCATCCTGCCTGCGTCGATCGTCCTGCAAATGATCGTGCATGAAGCGAAGATCAAGGAAGTGACTATTCCCAATGTTGGCTTGAAAGACGGTGTGCTGTGGGATATGGCTTCCAACTTGCAGGCGGCTGCCCCGATTTCTGCGCGTGAGCAAGTGTGGACTTCCGCGCTGCGGCTGGGTGAAAAATATCAGTTTGATCGGGAACATGCCGAACTGGTTTCATATCTGGCGGGCAGGTTGTTTGACCAGTCTCAAGATCTGCATGAGCTGGATGATGAAAATAAATTGCTGTTGGAAGTTGCCGCGCTGCTGCATGACATCGGTCATTTTATTAATACGGTGGATCATCACAAACACGGTTACTATATTTTGAAAGCCAATCCACTGATCGGCCTGACCGAGGAACGTCAGAATATTGTTGCCAATATTATTCAATATCATCGCAAGGCAACACCTTCATTGCAGGATGATAACTTTAGAAGCCTGCATCCCAAAGACCGCCTTATGGTGATAAAACTCTCGGCGCTGATGCGCCTCGCAGATGGGTTGGATGTAAGCCACACGGGCCGTGTGAAAAATATTCTGCTTGAAGAACAAAAAAATATGTGGAAGTTAAAGCTGCTGGGGGCAGGCGATCTGATGCTGGAGCGCTGGACGCTTGAAAAACGTCAGAGACTCTTTCAGGATATTTTTGGCGTAAAATTAAAGATCGTAGAGTGATGTAAACATGAATACGCAAACCCTTTTATTGGATTCATTAAACGCACGTCGTGATAAATACAAAGCCGAATTAAAAAACTGTCGTCTGGAATTTTCTGAAGAAGCGGTGCATGATTTCCGCGTGGCGACACGCCGCCTGCTTTCTTTTCTCGATCTTTTGCGTACGGTCATGAAAGACCCTGGGATTAAAAAAATACGCCGTACTTTAAAAGATCAACTTGATAATCTGGACGAACTGCGCGATACGCAGGTGCTGCTGGCGGATATCTCTGAAATGATCCAAGAGACTCCGGCACTTCATCCTTTTCAGGAACATTTACAACATAAGGAAAAGAAACTGCTGCGCGCGGCACGCAAAGAGATCAAATCGTTAAAAATTGCAGACCTTTCCAAACGTATTCAGAAACTATACAAAAAGGTCGAATCCATTAAGCAGATCGATCTGGAATTAAGCATATTCTCCGCTGTGGATGAAGCATTTGCGCTTGTGAATCAACGGTATACTCAGATCGATCCGAACCAGCCTGCCACGATCCATCGCGTACGGATCGCCTTTAAGAAATTCCGCTACATGATCGAGGCGATTTTCCCCATTCTTGAAAATTTCCCATCTGATCAGTTGAAGAAGATGCACGACTATCAAACGGCCATGGGCGACATTCAAGATATGGAAGTGGCTTCGCAGGAACTCGCGGACTTCGATGGCCTGGCGCCTGCTTCCTACAACCCCGAACCTGCCCGCTCTTTTTACAAAGAACGCCATACCCTTGCCATTTCACGCTACATCGAAGACAAGGGTGAGGTATTTACTTTTTGGCGCGCTGCGTCAGACCAAACTTATCCTCAGGAGAAATAAATCATGAACTTATATATCATCCGTCATGCCATTGCAGTGGACGAAGGCACGCCCGAATACGAAGACGATAGTCAGCGCCCGCTCACGGATAAAGGCAAAAAGAAAATGCGTCTGATCGCGAAGGGACTGCGCTCCATCGGCGTTGAATTTGACCTCATTATTTCCAGTCCCTATGTCCGCGCGAGTGAGACGGCTGAAATTCTGGCCGAGGTCTTCAAGAAGAAGGAAGTCGTGTTTAGCGAGAATCTGGTCCCGATGGGTGACCCCGATCTATTGATCGCAGAAATGAATGAAAAGTACAGCGCAAATAGCATCGTATTGGTCGGGCATGAACCTTTCTTAACCGCTCTTATCAGTTTGTTGATCTCTGAAAATGCAGGCGTGGATATGACCATCAAAAAAGGCGGCGTGTGCAGGCTTTCTGCCGATGACCTTCACCATACTCGCAAGGCTACGTTAGAATGGTTACTTACACCCGGTATCCTGGTTGAGATGAGTGAAAAATAAACATGACCGAAACAGTTTCCGTTGAAGCAGCGATTGACCTTACTTCGCCTTCCCTTTATATTAACCGTGAGTTGAGTTTGCTGGAGTTTCAGCGCCGTGTGCTTGAAGAAGCCTGGGACGAATCCAAGCCTTTACTTGAGCGCGTGAAATTCCTCGCCATCTTTGGTTCGAATATGGACGAGTTCTTTATGGTGCGCGTCTCCGGCATCCGCAAGATGGTGGAAGCGCGCATTATGGATGTCTCTCCTGATGGCGCAACTCCGCCCGATCAACTGGCTGCCATTCGTAAATTGTCGCAGGAACTGATGATCGATGCGCAGCGCTGCTATCAACGCAAACTCTTGCCCAAACTTGATAAAGACGGCATTCATGTCATTGATTATCATAAGTTAAGCAAGACACAAAAAGAACGCGCGGATACATATTTTAAAGAAGTGGTTTATCCCGTGCTCACACCGCTCGCGCTTGACCCGGGACATCCCTTTCCGCATATTTCAAATTTGAGTTTAAATCTTGCAATTGTGATCCGCGACAAAAAAGGAAACGAAAAATTTGCGCGTCTGAAAGTGCCTGATACCTTGCCGCGCCTTTTGCCGATCAAGCGTTCCTCGGGCGGAGTTCGCAAAGATGGGACAATTCCACACCAGCATTATTTTGTCTGGCTTGAACAGGTGATCGCTGCCAATCTCAATGATCTCTTCCCCGGCATGGAAGTAATTTCCGCGCATCCCTTCCGCATTGTGCGCGATGCAGATATCGAAATTCAGGAACTCGAAGCAGACGACCTGCTTGAAACCATGCAGCAAAGCATCCGCAAGCGCAAATTTGGTTCGGTGGTGCAGGTGGCTGTGTATGAATCCATGCCTGAGACTGTCCGTGAATTGCTGGTGGATAACCTCGAAGTCTCCCGTAATGATGTGTATGCGCTGGATAGTCCGCTTGGCTTAAGCGGATTATGGCAGCTTTATAGCAATGTGGAACGACATGATCTGAAGGATGTTCCATATAAGCCACGTACTCCCAAAGCATTTAAACGTGCTGCTACCTCAGCTGATATTTTTGAAGCGATCAGAAACGAAAATATTTTGCTTCATCATCCCTACGACTCATTTAATCCCGTTGTGGATTTTCTGAATGCTGCGGCGCGTGATCCGCAGGTACTGGCGATCAAACAAACGTTATATCGTGTAGGCTCAAATGCGCCGGTGGTCGAAGCCCTGCTCGAAGCCGCCGAACGCGGCAAACAGGTTGCGGTGCTGGTTGAGTTGAAAGCTCGCTTCGATGAGGAATCAAATATCGGCTGGGCGCGTGCTCTGGAAGAAGTGGGCGTGCATGTGGTCTATGGATTGGTCGGATTAAAGACACATTGTAAAGTGAGCATGGTGGTCCGTCAGGAAGGGGAGGGCATCCGCCGTTATATGCATCTGGCAACAGGCAATTACAACGCGAATACTTCCCGCATCTATGAAGACCTGGGTATGTTCACCTGTGACGAAAGCATCGGCGCAGATGCAACCGATCTGTTCAATTATTTAACCGGGTATTCCACAAAACAGGAATATCGTAAATTACTGGTCGCCCCCGTCAGCTTGCGCAAGAAGCTGGAGAAAATGATCCTGCGTGAGATCGAGCATGCCCAACAGGGACGCAAGGCACACTTGATCTTTAAACTCAATTCACTGGTTGACCCAAACATGATCCAGCTTTTGTATCGCGCATCGCAGGCGGGCGTGAAGGTTGATCTGCTGGTGCGCGGCATGTGTTGTTTGCGCCCCGGCATTAAAGGTGTGAGCGAAAACATCCGCGTGATCAGTATTGTCGGGCGCTATCTTGAACACAGCCGTTTGTTTTATTTCCACAATGACGGCAAGGAAAATATTTATCTCGGCAGCGCAGATCTCATGCCGCGTAATCTCAATCATCGGGTTGAGGTCGTCTTCCCGGTGGAGAACAAGGATCATGTTCATTACCTGCGCCAGCGCGTTTTGGATACGTATCTGAAAGACAACATGCGCGCGCGTGTTTTGCAGCCTGATGGCAAATATAACCGCATTATTCCTGAAGCAGGCAAGGATGCGGTGGACGTTCAGGAAAAATTTATGAGCTAGTCTTTTTTATAGAGTAAATATCCCGCAGAGTTAAATCCTGCGGGATATTTTTTAATTCTTTGCAAAAGGGATCATAAAATAGAACACGCTTCCACGACCTTCATTACTCTCCGCCCAGATTTTTCCGTTGTGAGTTTCCACAATATGTTTTGAGATCGAAAGCCCAAGCCCCGTGCCGGAACCTGTGCGGGATCGATCCACACGATAGAATCTTTCAAAGATACGAGTCAGACTCTCCTCTGGAATTCCAACTCCTGAATCCCGCACAGCGAATCTTGCCCCGCCGATGCTTGATTCTGTTTCGACAGACACTTCGCCCCCCGGTTTTGTGAACTTGACCGCGTTATGGATAATATTGACCAGCACCTGCTCCAGCCGCGATTGATCCGCGCAGATATTTTGCAGGCCGTCTTCACACTTGATCGATAATTTTAACCCGGCGCGTTCGGCTTGCATCCTCATACGATCTACAGCCGATGTGACCAGAGTATTTGGTGAGAGCGGCGCGAGGATTAATTCCACCTGGCCTGACTCGATGCGTGAAAGATCAAGCAGTTCCTGAGCCATTTGCGTTAACGCATCCACTTCAGTATTGATCCTGCTCAGGAAACGCGGACCAGCTTCCGGGTCTGCGAGAGCGCCGTTTTGTAACGTCTCGGTCAAGGCTTTGAGCGAGGCGAGGGGAGTCCGCAATTCATGTGATACGTTTGAGATAAAATCCCGCCGCACGGTTTCAAGTCTGCGGACACGGGTCAGGTCTTGCACAAGCAGTAAACTTCCGCTGGAATGAGTATCAGGAATGGCGATGATCTGCAGAAACAGGCGGCGCATCGGCAACTCAACTGACTCGCTTTGCATTTCATTTGTCTGCTGGCATCGCCGCCAGGCATCGACCAATTGATGATTGCGGACAACCTCGGTGACGCTATGTCCGGGCGCGTCTGAAATTTCAAAAAGTTTTTGTGCCGCTGGATTCGCAAATTGAATCAATCCATTTGCATCCACAATGATCACACCATCGGTCAATTGCTCAAGGACTGTTGAGAGGCGCGCATTCTCGGAGTTTACGATTGAAAGCTGAAGATCAAAACTTGTCTTGAGCGATGCGATGGCGTTTGAAAGATTTTCAATTTGTTTTAGGTCGGTGGGGAGTCTTTCCGGTGAAATGCGTGCCAGGCGGGCATATTCATCCACACGTTTTTTTAAATCATAATAGCGCCACATAAACCAGGCAGCGACACAAAATAAAACAATCACGAAACTCAACAGAAATGAATTCATCTCAATTTTTGACCTTTGCTCTTTTCTTCATCTTTCATTCCTCTTTCCCCTATCCTTCGAATCTATAGCCTCCGCCTCTTACCGTCACAATGCGTGTAGGGTTCGAGGAGTCTGCTTCGATCTTCTGGCGCAGCCAGCGGACGTGTACATCCACCGTGCGGCTATCGCCGATAAAGTCCCAGCCCCAAACGCGCTCCAGGATGAATTCACGTGAAAGCATCTGGCGGCGATGTTCGGCGAGGAAGAGCAGCAGTTCGTATTCTTTTGGCTTGATCTGAATCGGTTCGCCATCAAGCAGTACTTCGCGGCGCGTGAGATTAATGGCAAGGTTATCAAACGCCAGCACTTCATGTGCCGGAGCGGAGGAACTGCTTTTGCCCATTTCTTCGCGCAGCAGGCGCGCACGCCTGAGTTGTGACTTGACACGTGCCAATAACTCACGCATCGAAAATGGTTTGGTTAGATAGTCATCCGCGCCAACTTCGAGGCCCACCACACGGTCTATTTCATCATCACGGGCGGTGAGCATCAAAATGGCAGCAGACATTTCCTTGCGTAGAATGCGTGCCACTTCAAAGCCGTCCATTTCGGGCAGCATGATGTCGAGCACGATCAGATCTGGTTTTAAGCGCCTTGCAGATTCAAGCGCGGCGCGTCCATCCCCAACAGTTTCCACCGTATAACCTTCTTTTTTCAGGTTATAGGCCAGGGTCTCTTGTAGAGAGAGTTCATCTTCAACGATCAAAATTGTTTCAGGCATTGATGAGAATATACCATAAAGGAATTTTTATCTGTTAATGGGATGTTAAAGCAAACCACCTGCCATTTCATTGTAATACTCTGTGATATAAACATGAGTAAAATTGTTCCATTAATGAGCGTCTGATCTACTATGGCAAAAGAATATCACTACACATGGACATGGGATCTGGAATCCTCGCCTGAGGCGCTCTGGCCGCTTGTGTCGGATACGAATCGTTTCAATCGTGATACAGGCCTGCCGCCAATGGAGCTGCTCAGTATTTCAAACGGCATCAAACTTGTCAGGTTCAAGATTCCCCTGGTCCAAGTGGAGTGGGAGGAAGAACCCTTCGAGTGGACGTATCCCTATCGCTTTGGAATTTTGCGCCGCTATCGAAAAGGTCCGCTGGCAGAGATGCGCGTGGACTGTCGTCTGGAGCGGTTGCAGCCTTCCGGGACGCGCATGGTCTATGATGTGCTGGTGAAAGCCAAAAATATTTTGGGGGATGTGAGCATTCCGCTGGCGATCGGCATTGTCAGCGCCAGGCAGTTTGAAACTGTATTTAAACGATACGACCGCATCGCTTCGAACGGCGGCCCGGAACTGGTTTTTCCAAAAGGGAGAGCGCTCTCCTCGAATGGCAGAAGCAGGCTGCAGGTTATGCGCGACCGGCTCAAAGATCAGGGCGTGGACGAGTCGATTCTTAATCCGCTTTATGAATTTTTACAACACGCCGATGATCTTTCCATCCAACGTATGAGACCCTATGCACTGGCCGATGGCTGGGGCGTTTCGCGCCGCGCTGTGTTGGAGGCTTTTTTGTATGCCACGCGTGTTGGCGTTCTGGATCTGTATTGGGACTTGCTTTGCCCGGAGTGCCGCGGCGTTGCGGAAGATTATGCGCGTTTGAATGATGTGCATGCGTCATCGCACTGCAATACCTGTCAGATCGATTTTAGAGTGAACTTTGACCATAATGTAGAAGTGATCTTTCGTCCAAATCAATCGGTGCGCGCGGTGGATGCCACCGTGGAGTTTTGTGTGGGCAGTCCGCAGCGTCAGCCGCATATCGCGTTTTCGTTGATCGTTCCTCCGCACGAAGAACTGCCTTTTTCAACCATGCTCAGTGAAGGACGATATTCTTTGCGGTCTTCGCATGTATCAGGCGCGCAGATTTTATTGGCAACTCAGGACGGCGTGGAAAGAATTGATTTTTTTGCGAACTATAAAGGCTGGCCCACAGGTGTGACCGAATTGGGACTGATGCCCACGATCCGCTTGGTGAATGAAACCGATCAACCCCTGACCGTTGAACTGATGCGCACAGCCTGGTCAGATCAGGCGGCGACGGCAGCCGACGTGACTACGCTGCAGGTTTTTCGTGATCTATTCTCAAGTGAGGTGCTGCGCCCCGGTGAAGAAATTTCTGTAGGCGCAACCACTCTGATGTTTACCGATCTGCGCAACTCAACGCGCATGTATCGTGAGATCGGTGACGCGCCCGCCTTTGGACGTGTGCGCGAACATTTTGAAATTTTAGAGCAGGCTGTTGCTGCCGAAGGCGGCTCTATTGTTAAGACCATGGGTGATGCCATCATGGCTGCATTCCGTAGTCCGGTCTCTGCGGTGCGCGCGATCTGGACGGTGCAGAAGCAGATTGCAGAGCGTGGAACTCCGCCGTTATCGCTCAAAGTTGGGATTCATCATGGGCCGTGCATTGTCGTTAATCTAAATGACCGGCTGGATTATTTCGGTTCCACGGTCAACATCACTGCCCGCCTGCCGAATTTTTCAGTAGGCGGTGAAGCCATCCTTTCTGATGCGATTCGAAATGATGAAGATGTGATCGAATTTCTTGAGAAGAACGCTCCGCCTAATTCGCTGACACGCTTTCAAGGTGAAATCCGCGGATATGATCAGTCGATGGATCTATGGCGGATTAAGATGCAGTGAGGATAAAAAAAGAAGAAAGAGGAAAGAAGAAAGACCGTCAGTTGATTAAGCTGACGGTCTTTCTGTAAATATTTGCATCCTGAGCGGAGTGACGAGTGCTCTTCGAGGAACGTAGTCGAAGGATTTATTTTTACCAACCCGTGCTTCGGCTACGTTAGGACAAAAGAACTGTCCTCTCTCCGCTCAGCATGTAGTATCTTTTTAAGAGGATGCAGTGAGGATAAAAGAAGAAAGAAGAAACGAGGAAGACGCGATTTTCCTCGTTTTACTTATTACTTATTACTGCGTCTTCTTCGATTTGCGAGTCAGTAATTTCCACAGACCCCAGATGATCAAAACCGGCGGGACAAAGATTGGGACGAACACAACCAGAACCCAGATCAGGAAATCTATGATGCCTTGATAAGCAAAGGTCACCGATTTTTTGGCATTGTTGAAAGTCTCGCCCGGCTGCCAGACATTCGGTGTGGGGGTTGGGGTGGGCGTGGAGATCAATTCAGGCAGTACAGGCTCAAAGTTGACTGTGATCGTGGAATAGGCCGAGCGATCCTGTAAATAATTCATCTGACCTTTGATCTGTTCGATCTGAGCTTCCACATTGGCAAGTTCCTGATTGATACGCAAGGCTTCATCCACGGTTTTTGCATCATCGAGAAAAGATTTGATGCGGTCGCGTGTGGCTTCAAGATTTGTAACTTGTGATTGCAGATCTACGAATTGATTGGTCACATCTTCGCCCGAAGCGGTTTCATCAAGCACTTTGACAGCCAGTCCGCGCAGGCGGCTGAGCGTGCGCTCAAACTGGTCCACAGGGATACCAATGGTAATGGTGGCATATTTATAGTTTTCGCCATCATAATGCGGCTGATACCACACCCGCGAACTAATGATATATCCGCCCATGTCACCGATGGCTTGTGTGGCACGGTCAATGGCAATATCGGTATCTTCCACGAGGAGTTTAACTTCCCCGTTTTAATAATCATGTGCGAAGATTTAAAAGCAGCGCTCTCAGCATCCGTGTTGGCAACCGGAACCGCAGAAAGATCAGATGCTGGAAGTGGGGCATCCATTGCAACATCTGCCTGTCCCGCACTCTCTGCGGCAGGGGACCTCAAACATAAATTCTTCGCTTATGGCGGCGGGCGCTTCTGTAGCGGCTGGCGCTCCACAAGCACTGAGAATCAGCGCCCCTAATAACATAAACAAGATCAATAGATTGAAACGTGTTTTCATTTTCTTCTCCTTTAGAATTTTTATTTCGGCGTTATATAGTGGACGAAGAAAAGTATGAAATGTTCCCGAAAAAGAATAGACCACGAATATCTTTATTCGTGGTCTATTGTGCAATCAATATGGCTTGCCAATTTCAGCGATTAGAAATCAGATCTTCAAGAAGATAAATCAACCGGTCGCCGATCACGGCCCGGCTGAAATTATCCTCGAGATATTCGCGGCCTCTTAATCCCATCTCCAGGCTGTTTTCAGGATCAGCGGCGAGTGCGCGAATTGCATCCGCGATTTCCTTTGCATTACCGGGCGCTGTAAAAATCCCGCAGTCTGCGGCTTCCACCACTTCACGGATCACGCCGTCAATCGCAAGCACCACGGGCCGTCCCGCAGCCATGTAATCAAATACTTTATTTGGATACGTTGTTTTATATTCTTCAAGCGGTTTGAGGATCGCAATACAAGCGTCCGCTCCGGCCAGCGCCAAAGCCATCTCTGTTTTTGGCACAGAAGGCAAAAAGGTCACATTTGATAAATTCATTTCTTTGGCTTGCGCCATCAATGCGGATTTTTCTTTTCCATCGCCCAACAAAACGATGTGAATATTTTTTACATCAGTCAGCAAACTGGCTGACTCCAAAATGATTTGCAGGTCATTTGACATACCGTGCGCGCCCGCGTAAAGCGCCACGAATTTATCTTTTAATGTATTGGATTGGCGGAAGGCTGCGCCGCTGTCAGTTGGATCAAACATCGACGGATCTGCGCCGTTTGGAATCAGATCCACCCGCTTCGCTCCCCGACTAGTAACTGGTTCTAAAAATCCCGGGCTGTTGACCATCACCCGGTCAGCGCTGTGATACAGGAATCGTTCCAGCCACTCAGAGAGCGCGATCAAGATCGGATTCTTCAACACGCCCACCGCGATCGCAAATTGCGGCCACAGGTCGCGCACTTCGAATAAAAACTTTGCGCCTTTGATGCGAGCCAGCGCCCAGGCGGTCACTCCCTGAAAGATCGGCGGTGACGTGCCCCAGACAAGGTCCACGTGCTTTACGCCCAGTCCGATCCAAAACGAGGAAATCATGAACGAGAAGAAAGCCAGCACACGATGGATGAATGACTTGTGATGTGCATCGTACACAGCGGCACGCAAAATGGTCACGCCCTCGATTTCAGAGTTGGACTGATGTGTGCTGTTCCCTGTAATATAGCTGACAGGTGAAGCGATGACCGTTACTTTATGTCCACGGGTGGTGAGCAGGCGCGCAAATTCATGGTGACGTGTGCCGCCGGGTTCGTTGATGGATGCGAATGCCTGATGAATGATGAGAATATGCATTGAAGTGCGAAGGGTGAATTAATGAAAGATGAGGAAAGAAGAAAGAAGAAAGAGTAGAGTGAATGTGGTTTTATGGTCAACGGTCTATCGTCTATTGGCTATCGTCCACTACCTTTTTTCTTCAATGATTATAACTGGCTCGGTGGGCCAGCCTTCTTTTGAGCAACGCACAACCAGATCTGCCAGTTCGCGCGGGACGACGTTGTGGGCCGGGATTTCGGCCACGGGCATCCAGAGTGGGTGGTAGGTGCCGTGTATGGGATTATATTCTCCATATTCTTCGCCGGTGCCGGTTCCAAAGTCACCGCTGAGGTGTTTTACCAGAAAGTAGTATTGGGGCTTTTCGTTGAAGATCACTTCGGCAACCTTTTGTATGACTTCCACTTGAATTCCCAGTTCTTCTTCCGCTTCACGGACGGCGGCTTGTTCGATGGTTTCGCCTTCGTCTACGCCGCCGCCGGGGAAGGCAAAATAATGCAATCCCGCACGGTGACGTTCGATGAGGGCGAGTTTATTGTCTTCGATCAGAATAATGCCGGAGCGGTGTCTCATGCAGATTATTTCCCTGTCAGTAGTTCCTCTGTTTTTTTTACGTCACCATGAATTTTCTCGATCAAGGCTTCCACTGTGGTGAATTTCCATTCGTCACGAATGCGGGAGACAAATTCAAGGCTTACCTGCTGCCCGTAAATATCGCGGTCAAAGTCCAATAGATAGGCTTCGAGGCTGGCGACTTGTCTTTCGGGGGTGAAGGTGGGATTAAAACCAATATTGGTGGCAGCCATGAATTTCTCATTCCCCAGGTGTGCCCAGCAGGCATAAATGCCATTAGATGGCGTGGATTTTTGTTTCGGGTAATCAACGTTTGCGGTAGGGAAGCCGATCTGTCGTCCGCGCTCTGCGCCGTGGATGACTTCTCCGCTGAGGGTGTAATTGTAGCCGAGCAGTTTCGCGGCTTCGGTTACATTGCCTGTGGCAACGAGTTTACGAATTTCTGTGGAGGAGATCACGCCGCTTTCATCACCCAATGCATTCACAACTTCAACTTCATAATCCAACTCTTTGCCGATCTCTGTCAGACGGTTTGCATTGCCTTCACGTCCTTTTCCGAGCGCGAAATCATAGCCAATGAGCAGGCGCTTAAGACCGAGAGTCTGCTTGAGCTGGGACATGTACTCGAAAGCAGTGGCAGTTGACAGGTCACGGGTGAAGCGCTGTGTGATGACGATATCCACGCCGAGGCTGGCGAGCAAATCCGCCCGTTCATCGGATGTGGTCAGGCATTTTATATTCTGCCCTGATAAAACGCTGGCAGGGTGGGGCTCAAAGGTTAACAGGATCGCCGGCGCGTTGTGCGCGTGCGCGTCTGTTGTGAGTTTGCGAATGATCTCGCGATGCCCGCGATGGACGCCATCAAAGACGCCGATGGTGAGCCATGCGTTTGTTACGGAAATTTCTTCGAGGGAATGATAATGTCGCATAGGATGAAAAAGCCGCCTAACGGCGGCTTAATCTTTATTTTACTCGGTTTAGTCTGAAGTGAAGAAAACTTTCTTCGGCTGCCATTCACGGGTGCCGTCTGCGTTGATGGAGATTTCCATCAGCGCGACCAATTCACCTTGTGTGCTGACGCCGCGTACTTTTGTTTCGGTGGGATCACCGACTACTTTTACGCGATGTCCGTGACGTACACCTTCCACTTCGTCGGGGTTGAGTTCCACTGCGGGCCAATCGCCAAGCGCTTCTGCGGCCGGGATCAGGTATTGATACCAGTTGCCGGCGGTGAAGGATTCCTGTAATTTTCTGAGCGGCACTGAATCGCGCAATGAGAATCTTCCGCTTTTGGTGCGGCGCAGGCCAACGAGATATGCGCCGCTGCCGAGCATGACACCCAGGTCATTTGCCAGCGAGCGGACATATGTGCCGGATGAACAATGCACATCGATCACAACTTCGGGGGGAGCCCATTCAAGCACTTCGAGATGATGGACAGTGATCTTGCGCGGAGCGAGTTCCACTTCTTCACCTTCGCGCGCCATTTCGTAGGCTTTGCGTCCCTGCACTTTTACAGCAGAGTAGGGGGGCGGGGTTTGTTCGATCTCACCAATAAAAGTTTTTAATGCTTCTTCAAATTGTGCTTCGGTTACGTCTACGGGGTTTTTTGTGGGTGTGACCAGACCTTCTGCGTCAAACGTATCGGTGGAGCCGCCCAAACGGATAATGGCCTGATAGCGTTTATCAGAAGCAGAGACGTATTCACTTAAACGTACAGCGGGGCCGACAAGAATTACCAATACACCTGAAGCGCGTGGGTCGAGTGTTCCCGTGTGACCCGCACGGCGAAGACCTGTTCCATTTCTGATCGCCTGCACCACATCATGTGATGTCATACCAACAGGCTTGTCTACTACGAGCGCACCAGAAATAGCATTTTTTACATCCTGACTATTCATACTTTATTCCTCCTTGACTTGTTATCAAGATAATTATGACATAAATGTCCGATTTTGCAACCAGTACAATGGTTCTATTAACTTGCTATCATCTTTACAGATTTAACAGTTCGCGGGTCTTTTTTAGGACTTCTTTTTGGACTTCGCTCAAACTTCCCTCTATATCTGCTCCTGCGGCAGCGGCATGACCTCCGCCTTGAAAGTGTTTTGCAACTTGTGAAACGTCAATGCCGGCTTCCAGTGCACGCCATGAAATTTTGACGTGACGGGTGTTTTGTTCGACGAAAACCATGCCCACTTTGTTACCGTCAATGGCTGAGATCATATTGATCAGGTCTGCGTCATCGTTGCCGCCATAGCCGGCCGCTTTACGGTCTGCGATGGTGAGTGTGCCCCAGACAATTCCGTTTTTGCTTTCCAGGCTGGAGAGTCCTGCGCCCCAGTAACGTGCAGCAGGGAAGGTCTTTCTAACCAGAGAGCGCATGTAGATCTCCGGCATATCCACGCCGGTTTCCATCAAAACCGCAGCCTGACGCATTGCAGCAGGGGTGATGTTCGATGTGCGGAAACCGAGTGTGTCAGTGAGGATGCCTGTCAATAATGCGGCGGCGATCGGCTGGGTGATGGTTAATCCCCAGGCGGGCAGGTAGTTGGTGAGGATCGCGGCTGTGGCGACCTCGTCTGCTTCGATCAGATTAAGTTTTCCAAATTTTTCGTTTGTTTTGTGGTGATCTATATTAATATCGGGCTGGCCGAAATTTTCAAATATACTCCCCGTGCGTTTGAAGTCTGCGCAATCTACTGTAATAAATGTGTCGTGATCGCCTTTTGGTTCCTTTGTAATGAGTTCGCTTCCTTTAAGATATTTGAATGAAGCGGGGGCGCCATCTACAAGGACCATTTGCACGGATTTTCCCGCATCCCGCAAGGCGAGCCCAAGACCGAGCAATGACCCGATTGCATCTCCGTCTGGTCGAACATGCGAAGCGATGACTATGTTTTTTGCCGTGCTTAATCTATCTTTTATTTCCCCTATGAGTTGATTGTCCACTAATGAGTATCCTCCAAAAATTAAAATATAAGGGGCGCGCTTCTGGCGCACCCCCTATAACTTATTCTATTTTTTATTTCTTAACCCGGCCAGAACCTTTTCGATATGGTCTGCGTTCTCCGGCGTGGGATCCCAATGAAACCGCAATCTTGGGAAGGCGCGCAATTCCACTTTGGCAGCGAGGATCCGCCTAAAGAAACCGGAGGCAGATTCCAGTCCGGCGAGGATTTCGGCGGAGCGTCCTGTGCCTTCAATGGCTGAGACATACACATCCGCGAAAGCCAGTTCCTTATCTATCTTTACGTCTGTAATGAAAATATGTTGCAGACGCGGATCATTGATCTCACGGATAAGCAGCTCCGAAAGTTCCTGGCGGACACGGTCCGCGATGCGTTGTAGGCGAATTCCTGATGGCATAATTTATTTGCGATTATTCAACGATGTAACAAACCAACTGGTCACCGGGTTGGATGTCGTTGAAACTTTTGAAACCGACGCCGCATTCGTAGCCCTGACGAATCTCTTTTACATCCTCTTTTTCATGACGCAGAGAGGAGAGATCGCCTTCATAGATCATATCTGCTGCGCGGTAGAGGCGTACGCGCGCGCCGCGTCTTAATTCACCTTCGGTGCATTTGCATCCGGCAACTTTTCCAAATTTGGATGCTGTGAAGACATCCAGCACTTGTGCGCGGCCGAGTATTTTTTCCACAAGTTTGGGTTCGAGCATGCCGTTGAGGGCTTTTTCAATGTCTTCGGTCATGCGGTAGATGATCTCGTATAGACGAATATCCACGCCTTCTTTTTCAGCGAGGCGGCGACCATCCACATCCGCCTGGACATTGAAGCCAATGATGATGGCTTTTGAAGCAGCAGCGAGCATAACGTCATTGTTGCCAATGTTGCCTGTTTCCGCGTGCAGGATGTGCAGTCCGATCTCGCCTTCGCCGAGTTTGTTCAATTCGTTGACGATCGGGTCAAGAGAACCCTGCACATCGGCTTTGATGATGAGATTAAGTCCCTTGGCTTCACCCGCCTGTACATTAGCGAACAGGTCTTCGAGTGAAACTTTTTTCTTGGTTTGGGATAAAGTTTTGGCGGTTTCAGCGCGTTCTGAAACAATGCTGCGCGCTTCTTTTTCTGAGTTGACGACCTGGAAAATATCTCCAGCGGAAGGCATGCCGCTTAAGCCCATAACAGCTACCGGCGTAGAGGGACCCGCTTTTTTGATTATTTTGCCTTTGTAATCTGTAATGGCGCGCAGTTTGCCGTAGGCGGTTCCTGCTACAACGATGTCGCCTGATTCAAGAGTTCCATTTTGAACAAGCAATGTTGCCATCACGCCTTTGGATTTATCCAGCTCAGCTTCAATCACTGTGCCGATCACTTTTCCGCCGGGATTGCCTTTGATCTCGTTGCTGTCTGCGACGAGCAAAATGCCTTCGAGTAGATCATCAATGCCCTGCTTTTGTTTCGCAGAAACAGGGACGACCATGGTCGTGCCGCCCCAATCATCAGGGACGAGTTCCAACTCAGCGAGCTGCTGTTTCACACGGTCAGGATTGGCATTCGCTTTATCAACTTTGTTCAAGGCCACGATCATCGGAACCCGTGCGGCTTTTGCGTGGGCAAGGGCTTCGCGGGTTTGCGGCATGACACCATCGTCTGCAGCAACCACGAGCACAACGATATCCGCACCCTGGGCGCCGCGTGCGCGCATTTGGGTGAACGCGGCATGGCCGGGAGTGTCGAGGAACGTAATGAGGCGTCCCTTCTTTTCAACTTGATACGCGCCGATGTGTTGTGTAATTCCGCCAGCTTCGCCTGCGGCAACTTCAGTTTGACGGATGGCATCCAAAAGGCTGGTCTTGCCATGATCCACGTGTCCGAGAATGGTGACCACCGGCGGACGCGGTTTCAATAACGTGTTATTTTCTCCCGCGATCATCTGACGCCAAAGGGGGACTTCTCCCGTTTCTTCCTTGGCGGCTTCATCCACGGCTTCGAGAACAGCTTCAAACCCATATTCACCTACTACGATCGCGGCTGTGTCAAAATCCACGGTCTGGTTAATGGTTGCCATAACACCATTCGTCATCAATTTTTTGATCAGGTCAATGGGACTTTTTTCGATCTTGAGCGCCAAATCGCGAATTACGATGCTGGCGGGCAATTCAATCTTATTACCGTTGCTACTCATAGGCCACCTCCTTCTAAATTTACGAATTCCTGCCGCTTGCTGCCCAAACCACTAAATAGATCGGCTGAAATTATAAGCAAAGTTCATAATTTCAAGATTAGTTGTTTGTGCGGTCTTCCATCAGATCAAGACCGGCATAATCCTTAATTCCCCAACGAGATGTCTGTAAGCGAGTGGCTAATCGTTCACATGGTTTTACCCGTTGGCCTCTGTCTCCGACTCATCCCCGGGATGAGTCGGCAGAGTATTCATAAAATCTTCCAATTGAGCGCGGTCTTCGGCGGTCAATTCTGCTTTGAGCGCATGCGTCAAAGCTCCCCTCATTCCACGCACCCAACAATCACGCTTGTCGTGCAAATAAGCGCCTCTTCCGGCTAATTTACCAGTTGGGTCTATTCGTACCCCATCAGCCGTGCGAACGATCCGCACCATTTTTCTTTTGGGCAGAACTTCGCGGCATCCCACGCAGGTTCGCTGGGGCACATGTTTTACTCGTTGAGCAGGTTTCTTGGTCACCTTCAATGTACCCGAAGGTTTATTCCCAATCATTGTCAGGAGTGCTATCGCCGCGTTTGTGGATCTTGCGGCCAACAACTGTACCAAGACCTTCGTCGAACTCCAGCTCCACGGCCTTCTTCTTGCCTTTCTTGCCGCCAGCTTTCTTCTTGTCGCTGGATTCCTCTTCTGCAGGGCCAGTACTTTGGAAAATTTCCGGCTTCATCTTGAATAGTTCATCAAGGTTGACGCCGTCTTTTGCGAGTTCTTCTTCTACTTCGACAACACGCTTCGCATCTTTCTTCCCGTCAGCCTGTTTCTTCGCAGCAGGCATTTCTTCCCCTGCAACAGGAACCGCCACTGGTTCTGCGGCAACCGTTTCAATGGAGGCAACAGGTTCTTCCACTTTCACAGGTTCCGGTTCAGGGAAGGTGAGGGCAGCCAGCACTTCTTCAATGTTTTGCATGGCTTTCGAGCCAATGCCCGGCAAACCAAGTACTTTGTTTGGGTCGGTCTTGATCGAGAAGATCAGATTACCAATGGTCTCGAACCCGGCTTCTGTAAGAATATTGAAGATGTGTTCCTTGAGACCGGCCTGTTCGAGAGGCATCTGGAACGCGGCCGCAGGGACTTCTGCACGGGCGGTGTTTGTGCGTTCTTCCACTTCGCGGGCGGCTTCTTCCTTGATCTGGATCGTGCGGCGTTCCACACGGTCAACGAATTGACCAAGCACAGTGTACTCTTCGGGCATGATCGGGCGATTCTCGGCTTTCTTCGCGAGAATTTCCTCGATCTGCGGAATTGCTTCCATAGCGGCGGGCAGCATGGCAGAAAGTTCTGCATTGCCTTGTAATTTCCGAAGTGAATCACCAGCGGCTTCGCTGAGAGACTTAATATCAATGCGCCAGCCGGTCAACTTCGCGGCCAGGCGGGCATTTTGTCCATCACGGCCAATTGCAAGGCTGAGTTGATCTTCGCCTACAACCACGGTCGCAGTGCGTGCGCCTTCATTGTCAGCGAGATAAACGCCGTTCACGCGCGCCGGGCTGATGGCCTTGGAGATATAAACGATGGGGTCTTGATCCCATTGGATAATGTCAATTTTTTCGTCGTGCAATTCCTTGACGATGGCTTGAATACGCACGCCTTTGATACCCACGCACGCGCCTACCGGATCAATGCCGGGTTGTGTGGCAGAGACCGCCACCTTTGCACGAGCGCCTGGCTCACGCGAGATCGCGCGAATCTCAACAATGCCATGATAAATTTCAGGCACTTCATTCTCAAGCAAACGGCGCAGGAAATTGCGGTGCGCGCGGGAGAGCACAATTTGTGGTCCGCGTGTACCGTCTTTAACTTCCATCACTACGGCGCGAATGCGGTCGTGTAATTTAAGTCTTTCGCCGGGGATCTTCTGGTTGTTGGGCATCACGCCTTCGGCTTTCATATCAAGACCAATGGTTGAACCCTGTGCATTAATGGCCTGCACCAGCCCAGAAACGATCTCGCCGACCTGACGTTCAAAATACTGCATTTGATTTGAACGCTCAGCCTCGCGAATACGCTGTTGGATCACCTGACGCGCAGTTTGTGCGGCCACACGGCCAAAGTCAGCGGGTGTGGTTTCAACAACCACCATGTCGCCGAGCTGGGCTTCGGGGTTTACCTTGCGCGCCACTTCCAACAACACTTCGGTGCGGTCGTCAACGATATTGTCTTCGACCACTTCCTTCTCGGCGAAAACAGTGACGATCCCTGTATCGGGGTCAAGTTTGGCTTCGACATGTTGAGCAGTGGATGCGCTGACAGCACGCCGATACGCAGAGACCATTGCCGATTCAATCGCGGCAACGACCACATCCTTGGCGAGTTGTTTTTCTTCAAGTACTTCATTGAATGCTAATGCGAATTCGTTTTTAGCCATGCTGCTTACTCCATTACTCCTATTTACAAGCAGAAAAGTGGGGGTTACCCACTTTTCGATGTCTTCTCTATTGGGTTTTCCGTCCGTGCAAAATTTTAGCATAGAGAGAGGGAAGGCGCAAGGTATAATCGGCAACTATGACTGAAAGAGATATGCAAAAAGCCGCATTGCGCGGTGAACCTTCTTATGTTTGGCGCGCAGGCCAACAGCGCCGGTTGGATATGATCGTACAGGCCGCAGGTCCACGCATTACCGGACTCGTCCTTGAAAATGGATGCGGGGTGGGAATGTATGTAGAAAAGCTGACAGGCCTCGGGTCGCGTGTGATCGGGTTGGAATATGATCTGGAACGGGCGGCCGAAGCGCGAGTCAACTCGGATGAGATCATTAACGCCGCAGGTGAATTCATCCCGCTTCCTTCTGCGACGTTTGACCTGATCCTCAGCCACGAAGTGATCGAACACGTTCAGGATGACCGCTCCGCCGTCTGTGAGATGATCCGCGTGCTCAAGCCGGGCGGCCGCGCTGTGATCTTTTGCCCCAATCGCGGATACCCATATGAAACGCACGGAATTTTCTGGAACGGTAAATATCATTTTGGAAATAAATTATTCGTGAATTATCTGCCGCGTGCGTTGCGCAATAAACTTGCGCCGCATGTGCGTGTCTATTCAAGAAGTGACATGCAAAAATTGTTCGATGGCTTGAATGTGAAATTCATCGAGCGGACTGTGATCTTCGGCGCGTACGATAACATCATCGCGCGCTTCGGCTCACTGGGGAAAATACTGCGTGCAATTTTACAATTCCTCGAAGCCACACCGCTAAAGAGCTTGGGGCTTTCACACTTTTGGGTTGTCGTTGAAAATAGAGTCGTAAAAAAAACTCCGAGTTCGATAAACTCGAGTTTTTTTATAAGTAGGTTTACGTAAGTTAGTTTTCTATCAGAGACAAACAAAAATCTCTGCTCATCTCCGTTTATCAGGGCGACTTTTAAATATGGATCGCGCTACCTTCTGCCGCGTGCGCCGCTTCCATGATCGCTTCGGAAAGCGTCGGGTGGGCGTGGACGTTGCGAGCGATTTCGTGCGGGGTGAGTTCCATCATGTGCGCGAGAGTCAATTCGGGCAGCAGTTCGGTCACTTCTGGGCCGATCATATGCGCACCGAGAATCTCGCCATATTTTTCGTCGATCACAAGTTTAACAAAACCGGCATAATCTCCCATGCCGAGCGCCTTTCCGTTTGGTTGGAAGGGGAAGCGGCCGATCTTGACTGTGTATCCGCGTTCCTTGGCTTGCGCTTCGGTCAATCCAAATGAAGCAACCTGCGGCTGACAATAGGTGGCGCGTGGCATCATTTCATAATCGAGTGTGACTGTTTCTGCGCCGGCGATATTTTCAGCGCAGATAATTCCCATCGCTGAGCCGACATGTGCCAGCATGAGTTTGCCGGTCAAATCGCCGATGGCCCAAATACCAGGGACGTTTGTCTGCATTTTTTCATCGATCTCTACAAAGCCGCGTTCGCTGATTTTTACGCCAATCTCTTCGAGGCCAAGTCCTTTTGAGTTGGGACGGAAACCGATGGCAACCAGAGCCTGATCGGCTTCGAGCGTGGTTTGCTTGCCATCTGCACTGACGACAACTTTTACGCCGGTTTTTGTAGCCTCGACAGATTCCACTTTGTGGCCGGTCATGGCTTTAATTCCGCGCTTCTTGAATTACTTTTCAAGTTCCTTCGAGACTTCTTCATCTTCAAGCGGAACGATGCGCGGCAGCATTTCAACAATGGTCACATCCACGCCGTAGGAATTCCAGACGGTTGAGAATTCCACGCCGATCGCGCCGGAGCCGATCACTACAACAGACTTGGGTAATTTATCCTGAAGAATGGCTTCCCAATAGGTGACGACTTTCTCGCCGTCAATTTTCCACGCGGCAGGAGCGGCTGCGCTTGCACCAGTGGCGACGATAATATTCTTGGCCTTGAGTTCAGTTACTTTCCCGTCTTTATCGGTCACAGCGACTGTGTCTTTTGATTTGAATTTGGCTTCGCCCATGAAGACAGGGATGTTGTTCTTCTTCATCAAAAAGCCAATACCTTTGACCAAGCGATCTGAATTTTGGCGGGAGCGTTTTACCGCCACGCCGTAATCCAGCTTTAGATTGTCCATGCTGAAGCCGAATTCCTTGCCGCGTTCACGCAGGGTGTGGGCGATCTCAGCGTTACGCAGCAGTGACTTTGAAGGGATACAGCCTACGTTTAAACAAACACCTCCAAGCCATTGCTTGTCTACGATTGCGACTTTCTGTTTAAGTTGTGCGGCGCGAATTGCAGCCACGTAGCCCGCAGGGCCGGCACCAATAACAACGACATCAAAATTTTCTGACATGTATTTCACTCCAGAGAGTTAAGATTGAGAATGGTTAAACTTTAAACCAATTGTACTACAAGCAAACTGCCCTCCTTTTGATGCGGAGGGCAGTTGAAAGTTACAAATTTTTTCGCAGGAATTCGTATGTCCGCGACCACGCCAACTGCGCGGATGCGGAGTCATATTCGGGGCGATCCTCTTCAACGAACCAGTGAGCAACTTTCGGGTAGGTGTGAAGCGTCACATCCAATCCCGCAGATTTCATCCCCGCTTCCATTTCTTGCACATATTCAAGCGGTTCCCATTCATCCACTTCCGCAAAATGACCGATAACCTTTGCTTTCACTTTACTAAAATCAGCCTCACCGGCGCCGTAGAAAAGCACAGCCGCAGAGACATCAGGGTTGCGTTCTGCCACGGCCAATGCCCAGCCTGAACCCATTGAAAATCCGATCACGCCGATCTTGCCGGCGCAGAGAGAGGCGAGGTGAGTGTTGGCGGCTTTCACGATCTCGCTCATGAATTCAAAATCATTTTGCTCCATGAACGCTTTGGCCTCGTCGATCGTTTTTGCAACCCGGCCTTGATAGAGATCGGGCGCGAACGCGGTGAAACCCTGTTCGGCAAGTTGATCGCAGACCTGTTTGAAGAATGGCTTCAATCCCCACCACGCGTGTAAAACCAAAACTCCCGGCCCGCCATTTTGTGGAGTTGCAAGATAAGCGTTTGCAGTTTTGTCGTTGACTTTCAATTGGATCTCAGATGTTTGAATGGACATTTGATTTTCTCCTTAAATATGATTGCCGATTTTATTCCCCCATAATAATAGAAATTATGTTCTAAGTCAATCTGCGAAAATAAAAAGGCGACTTGTGCCGCCTTTGGGATTTATAACCAGCGCCTCACCCTTAATCTGTAAGCTGTATATTGCTCTTTGAATTTTTTCTCCAGATAGGCTTCTTCTTTTTCGATCACAAGCTGATTCATGCTGACGATATAAAACGGCGCAGTGAGGAAGCCCCAAAAGTGACCGTAGTTCAGCGGAAAGCCGATCACCATGAGAAGAAATCCAAAATAGATCGGGTTGCGGGTGATGCGATAGATACCGTTCATTACCAGCGTTTTTACCGAGCCATGCGGATCAAGTGTGGTGCGCGCTTTTCGAAATTCAATGAAGGCGCCTACGCCAAATAGAAATCCGATGAAGGTGAGCGCCAATCCGATATTTCTTGCGATCTGCGGCATGACGAATGGTGTGACAATGACCCTGCCGAGGACCAGTGCGATGAAGATATAAAACAGGGCCACGAAAGGCGGGTGAATGTTTTTGTTGATGTTCGGGTGGTCCATTTGTTTTTCTGCCATGTTTATTCCTCAATTTCAAGTTTTGCCTTCAAAGGCGGTTTGTGCCAGAACCAGCCCAGCCACTCGGCGTAGGTCACGCCTTTTTGTTTTGTATAAGACCAGATCTCGGCGTTTAGTTTATGGTTATCAAAAAAGCCGCGTTTGACCCATTGAATTTTTCCAGACCAGAGTATTTTTTCGTCTGTTTCGTAAATGGTGAGGCGATATCCATTCTCTAAAAAGAATGGTTCTTTGTTGCCTTCAAATTGGAAAGCGAATTCAATACGGCCTTCCCAGCCTTGTTCCCAATAGGCTTCCAGTTCGCCGGTCAATACTTTCATGTTGTTTTTCTGGCGGTCAACAGAAAAACGGGAAATGCTTTTTCAACTTCGTTGATTTTCTTTTTGATCTCACACACGGTCGAAAATTTTACATCTGTGAATCCCGTTTCTTCAGCCCATGTTTGGAGCTCCGTACGCTCAAATCCCTTGTGGACATCGGTTGTGCCGTCGGTGTGAAAAGTCCCATCTTCCTTATCCAGATCTGCGATGCATAATATTCCTGAAGGGGAGAGTAATGCATGAAATTTTTTCAGGATGTCTTTGGGTTTTTCAATGTGATGCAATGTCATCAGGGAATATGTGATGTCAAAGCGCTGAGAGGGCAGGGGAGACTCTGTGGTGAGGTCAAGATATACGGGGTGCATGTTCGTTACGCCTGCGGTGCTGATCTTTTCACCAAGCACATCCAACATGCCTTGTGATGTGTCTGCGAGGGTAATTTGTCCCAGATCAGATTGAAGTGCAAAACTTAATAGTCCTGTGCCGCAGCCATATTCCAGCGCGGACATTTGCGGTGTGACCAGAATTGTATTGCGGATGGCTTCTGCAACTGTGCGGGCGCGTTCTATTTTTTTAGGATCAGAGTCCCAATCTTTTGCGCGTTCGTCGAAATTTGTCATGCCCAATTCTCCAAAGTCTCTTTTACCTTTGCCAAAAACCAATCGGCTGATGCGCCGTCTAAAATGCGGTGGTCGAAGACAAAGGACATGTACACCATCGGGCGGATGGCGATTGCGTCGTCGCGTGTCCCGTCAGCGGGGATGACCACTACACGTTTTTGCATGGCGCCGATTCCTAGAATTCCGCATTGCGGCTGGTTGATGACCGGGAATGCGAATAATGATCCGCTGGTGCCGTGATTGGTAAGCGTGAACGTGCCGCCGCGCACTTCATCGGGCTGCAGTTTTTTATTCCGCGCACGGTTGGCGAGATCATTGACTGAACGCGCCATTGCCAGCAGGGAAAGATTATCTGCGCCTTTGATGACTGGTACGATCAAGCCTTCTTCACCGAGTGAGGCGGCCATACCGATGTTGATATTCTTGTGAACCAATACGCCTTCGTCACTCCACGAAGAGTTGACCATCGGGTAGGCTTTCAGTCCATTGACGATGGCACTCATGAAGTAAGCGGTGAACGTTAAGTTGATGCCGTCTTTTTCAAAAGCGGATTTATTCGCGGCGCGATGTTTTATCACACGAGACAAGTCTGCTTCCATCACTGTCAGCACATGCGGAGAAGTCCGCTTGGACATGACCATATGCTCCGCGATCGATTTGCGCATGGAGGTGTGTTTGATGAGCTGGTCGCCTATGACTGGGACGGCTGACGGCTGATGGCTGACTGCGGTCTGTGGTCCTTGGTCCGTGGTTTGCTTTTTACCTTCGACATAACTCAACACATCATTCTTCGTAATTCGTCCGCTTAAACCTGTGCCGTGTACCTGGGATAAATTCACGCCGTGTTCCGCTGCGATCTTTGCTACGACGGGGGAGATGAAGCCAATGTCTTTGTTGGTAGTTGGTGGTTGGTGGTGGGCGGTTGGCTGTGGCTCTGGCTTTTGACTTTCGACTTTTGACTCTTTGCTGCTGTCCACTGTCAACTGTCCACTATCAATGGTCTCTCCAACTTTTCCAATCACCGCCAGCAATTCTCCAACTTTCGCGGCCTGACCTTCCGGCATGTTAATACTGAGAATCACACCCGAAGCCGGTGCTGGGATTTCGGTATCTACTTTATCTGTATTCACTTCAAGCAAAGGTTCCAACTCATTGATCGAGTCGCCAACCTGTTTGAGCCATTTTGTAACGGTCACTTCGTCTACGCCTTCGCCTAATCTCGGAACGAGTACCTTAGTTGCCATAAATTCTCCTTAAGAATTTTCACCGCAGAGACGCAGAGAGCGCGGAGTTTTTTTATTCTTTGAGTCCCAGAACAAGTCGTTTTATACCTTTTACAACAATTGGAGCATTGAAGTTAATAATCAAACCAACTTTCCAACTACCGAGACGCATGTAAGTAAGGGCTTGTGCTTCGTGGATCGGTAAAATACTCTCAATCGCTTTTAATTCGACAACAACCTCATCTTTTACAAGTAGGTCAACTCTATAGCCGCAATCCAGTTTTGTGCCTTTATAAACTACAGGAAGTGGTACCTGTTTTTGAAATGGAATATTTCGCAAGCTGAGTTCATGGCATAGACATTCTTCATAAGCGGATTCAAGGAGCCCTGGCCCTAAATGCTTATGCACTTCAATCGCAGCCCCAATGACCGCCTCTGTTGTCTGATTTATACTTTGCCCAGCCATCACACTTTTGCTAATCACATAAACATCCTTTGTTCTTCTCTGCGAACTCTGCGCCTCTGCGGTTAATAAATCTTTGGGTATGCCAGCGGATCAACTTCACGCATCATCTCATACACCGCATCGAAGATCGTTTCTGCGCTGGGTTTGCTCCAGTAATCTCCATCTGAACCGTAGGCGGGTCTGTGGGCTGTGCCGGAGAGAGTCTGCGCGGGGGAGTCTAAATGGAAGTAGCCGCCTTGTTTTTCGATGACTTCCTGCATCATGTAGGCAGTTGTTCCGCCGGGTACGTCTTCATCTACGAATAGTACGCGGTTTGTTTTCTTAAGTGATTCAACGATCATGCTGTGAATATCAAAAGGCAAAAGCGATTGCACGTCGATCACTTCGATCTCGATTCCAGCTTTGCTTAACTTATCGGCTGCGTCCAACACCACGCGGCAGCTTGCGCCGTAGGTGACGATGGTCACATCTTTGCCGGTGCGGATAATTTCGGGCACGCCGAGCGGCAGGGTCATTTCACCAATGTTATCGGGCAGGCGTTCTTTTACACGATAGCCATTTAACACTTCAATCACGATTGCGGGTTCATCGGCTTTCAACAGCGTGTTATAAAAACCAGCGGCGCGAGTCATATCACGCGGAACCAAAACATACATGCCACGCACAAGATTAATAATGCCAGACATCGGCGAGCCGGAATGCCAAATGCCTTCGAGCCTGTGTCCGCGAGTGCGCACGATCACGGGCGCTTTTTGTCCGCCTGCGGTGCGCCAGTGTAATGTGGCTAAATCATCAGACATGATCTGCAATGCATACAAAACATAATCAAGATATTGAATCTCGGCAATTGGGCGCAATCCGCGCATGGCCATGCCGATCGCCTGCCCCAAAATTGTCGCTTCACGAATGCCGGTATCGGTCACACGATATTCGCCGTATTTTTCCTGCATGCCTTTGAAACCCTGATTCACGTCACCGAGTTTTCCAACATCTTCACCGAAAGCGATCAAGCGCGGCTCACGTTCCAGCGCGGAATCAAATGCGGCGTTCATGATCTCAAACCCAAACACGATCGGTGATGACTTGGAATACACAGGTTTAACCTCAGGCACTTTCAGCGCTGTGCCTGAATACAAATGCGAACTATAGCGCTCTACATTAATTTTCTGATCTTCGGCTTTCCACTGAATGAGGATGCCTTTTGTGGGATGCGATTCATCGCGCAGCATTCTCAACGCTTCATGCACTGCGCCGTGAATATCACGCCTCGCCACCGACGGGAGAACTGACAGCCGATCTCTGAGTATTCTCAACTCTGCGACATGGTTTGACGTGCTGGCGATCTCCTCGAGCATATCTAATACTTGATTGCGCTCTTCAAGAATCGGAGCGAGGAAATTGTCCCATGCGGTTTTGCGGAATCCTTCCACAGCGGCGTGATCTGCTTTTTCAACAGAATCAAGCTCGGGCGCAGAAATGACGCGCTGGTCTATCATCCACTTGCGCATTTTTTTGAGTCCGTCAAATTCCTCTTCCCATTTGAGTCGCTCGGGAGTTTTGTAGCGTTCGTGACTGCCCGATGTGGAATGGCCTTGCGGTTGAGTCACGTCGATGACATGGATCAATGCGGGGATGTGATATTCGCGCGCGATCTCGGCGGCGCTGAGATAGGTTTCGACCAGCGCGGGATAATCCCAAGCGTGGACGGTGTAATGATCGAAGCCGCGTTCAATGGTTTCGGGCGGCGCGCTTGAATCGCGTTCGAAGCCTTTGAGCAGGGTACCGATATTTTCCTTGACCATTTGAAATTGATTGGGGACAGAGATGCCGTAGCCGTCGTCATAGATGGTGACGATGGCCGGCGCTTTGAGAACACCGATGGCGTTGACCGATTCCCAGAACAAGCCTTCAGATGTGGATGCGTTGCCGATGGTGGCAAAGGTGATCTCTTCCCCGTTGTTTGAAAAATCCTTGAGTTCTTGCAGTTCTTGTAATTTGCGATACATGACCGATGCATACGCAAGACCCACAGCGCGCGGCATTTGCGCAGCGGTGGGTGAGATGTCACTGGCGACGTTATACATTTTTGTTTGGGCACGCCATGTGCCGTTGGGATATAAATTGCGCGAGGCGAAATGCGCATTCATTTGCCGTCCCGCGCTGGCGGGATCGTAGGTGACATCGGCATGGGAATATAACTGGGCAAAAAATTCCTGGATGCTCATCACGCCAAGCATGAACATCCAGGTTTGATCGCGGTAATATCCTGAACGCCAGTCACCTTTGCGAAATGCGCGGGCGATGGCGAGTTGAGCGATTTCCTTGCCATCGCCAAATATGCCAAACTTTGCCTTGCCGCTTAATACTTCTCTTCGTCCAATAAGAGAAGCCTGTCTGCTTTGATACGCAAGGCGGTAATCTTTTATGATCTCTTCTTTATCGAGGGGAAGCGCAATCGTACCCTTCTTTTTGTTGGGCATGTACTCTCTCTCCTGAATTGGATAATCTTAGGAGGGATTATAACAAAGACAAAGGATGAAGGATGGAAGAGAAAAGGATGAACGCTTTGCGTGAATTAGGAAGGATGAAAAAAGGCGGACATTTCTGTCCGCCTTTTGATCACTGATTATTTTCAATTCCTAACCATGAAATTGCTTCGTTCATGTCGTCAAAAATTCGGGCATTTAATCCGCGGTTGACACCTACGGTTTCAGCAAAGCTGTTGATCTCTTCCTTGCAATAGACGATCGCATATTTTCCCTTATATTGAAAGAGAGATACCCCTTTCATCGCGAGTTCGAAACGGTCAATCTGGCGTACTTTGCCTGTCATATTGCTGATGTTCACGAGAAATTTCTGATAGCTTTCGGTCTCACATATGGTGATTACTTCGTACATTAGCTCAACAATTTTATTGAACTGATATGGCTCTGAGTATTCAACATATAAATATCCATTTCGTCCCTCGATGAGTTTCATCGTCTGCTCCGAAGTTTGGGAATAAAAAGGAGATGTGATTATAGACGCATCCCTTTTTCTAAAATTATTTCATTCTCTCAGCCACGATCTCGGCTACATCTTTTACTTGGATATTTCCACCATCGGCTTTGGACGCGTCGCTCATCATGGTCATACAGAATGGACAGCCCACTGCAACTGTATCCGCTCCGGTGGATTTGGCTTCTTCAAAGCGGGTGGCATTCACTCGCGCTGTTCCATTCTCTTCTTCCTTCCACATTTGTGAGCCGCCCGCTCCGCAGCAGAAGGACTTGGCTCCGTTGCGCGGCATTTCAATGGTTGTCACACCGGCGCTATCCAATGTTGTGCGCGGCGCGTCTGTGATCTTGTTGTGACGTCCCAAATAACACGGGTCATGGAAAGTAACTTTCATATTGTCACCTTCGAGATTCATCGATATCTTTCCCGCACCGACCAACTCATTAATTAATTGCGTATGATGAATGACCTGATAATTTCCGCCGAAGGCCGGGTATTCATTTTTGATCGTGTGCAAACAATGCGGACAAGTCGTCACGATTCGTTTTGGCGCAACCTCATTTAATATTTCCACATTCTGCGAAGCGAGGCCAAAGAAAATATCTTCACGGCCGGCGCGTCTTGCAGAGTCGCCTGTGCAGGATTCGTTCTTGCCGAGCACTGCGTAATTAACTCCCGCCGCGTTTAAAATTTTTGCAAAGGCTTGCGCTGTCTTTTGTGCGCGCGTATCAGTAGCGGGCGCGCAGCCAACCCACCATAAAATTTCAGGTTCGGCATTTTGTTCAATGGTTGGCACGCTCATGCCATCAGCCCATTTCATTCTGTCCGCTTGCGAAACATTCCACGGGTTCTGATTGCGTTCCATGCCTTTGAACGCGGTTTCCAATTGTTTGGGGAAGGCGCTTTCCATCATCGAAAGATTTCTGCGGATGTCTAAAATATCGCGCATCGGTTCATTGCCCACGGGGCAAATATCTACGCAGGCGCCGCAACTTGTGCAAGCCCACACCGCTTCTTCAGAAATTAAATCCGTCATTGCCACATCGGTCGTGCCGCCGCTGTTGAAGTGATAGCGTTTGTTAATTTCCAATGCGGCCGGTGATAATAATTTTCCGGTGTTATACGCGGGGCAAACTTCCTGACAGCGGAAGCACATGATACAGGCGTAACTGTCCATGATCTGCTCCCAGCCGAGGTCTTTCATTTTTGCCGCGCCAAATTGTTCAATGCTTTGATCGTCAAGATTGATATAACTTAATTCGCCAATTGATTTTCTTTCAGGTTTCAACGCAAAATTCAACGGTGCAAAGAAAAGATGAATATGTTTTGAATATGGGAAATACGGAAGGAATGCGACGACTGCCCCGATCGACAACCAGAACGCAACATGTTCCCCCGCCACCAACGCACGCGCATCCATACCGGACCATAAGCCTGCCACTGCTGAAATAGTGGGTTGCCATCTGTCAGCTTCACCTGTCAATGCCACGCTGAAGGATTCTCCCAAAAAGCGCATCGCGTTATGAATGAAGATGAATGTGGCCACAATTGCAGAGTCACGCAGAATACCGAAGCGCGCCTGCGGATTAAGCAGAGTCGTCTCACGGGTGGTCAGCGTCGCAGGCCGTAGGATGAAGCGGCGAAACGCCATTGCCAGAATGCCAACGATGATCGCAACATTTGCAATGTCTGCGAGCAGGCGGTAGGAATCTCCAAACAGGCCGGTATGCTCAAGGAGTTTGAATCCGGTAAAGGCGTAGATCAGATCCGCGAGATTGATCAGCAGGAACGAGAGAAAACCCCAGCCGATGAGTCCATGCAAAATACTGGGGATTAATCTAAAACGAAAAACGGGTTGGAACAATCCCACTTTGAGAATGAGATCGCCAATCCGTTTGATAGCGAGTGACCAGTCAATTTTGCCCTGTCCGCTGCCGATATGCTGCATGATCCTTGCCACGCCGCGATATGTAAAATAAAGAGAGACAAGCGTTGCAATGACAAAGAGGATCTTTTCAATGAGTGAAAGCATGGGGCCTCCTGGAATCAATATGTCATTGCTATCTTCGAGGGGATGAAGAATATTGACAATGACATCGTGTGCCTAGTTTAGCACAACTCAAGAGATTGTAGAAAAATTCACCAGACTGTCCCAGATCTCTGTATTTAGTTTGTCGTGCTGAGCTTTTGCGAAATCCCAAAACAGGTTTTGGGCACGCGTAAATGGATAATGAACGTGACGCGCCATGTGTACGGTGCGGTGCAAGTCCAATCCCTGCAATTCAACTTTTTTAATGCGGCCAAATGCCAGTCCGCGTGCTGCAACCATTTCGGAGACGAAGGCCATTCCCACACCGCGCTCGACGGCCATTTCAATCGCTTCGGGGTTGCCAAGTTCCATGGTTACATTGAGCATGTCAGGTGTGATCCCGTAGGATTTGAGTCCCTGCATCACTGTTTCGCATGTGCCCGAAAGCTCTTCACGCATGATGATCTTTTGATCGAGCAGGTCATCGGGCAGGGCTTGGCCGTATGCGGCCCAGGGGTGATTAATGGGAACGATCAAAAAGATTCGGTCTTCAAAAAGAGGCATACATTCAAGGTCACGGTGATCGAAGTGTTTGCTTGAAACGCCAAAAGGAATCACTTGATTGTATAGGCGGTCATAAACGCCTTCCCGCCCCATTACCTTTACTCGTGGATGAACAGCGGGATATTCCAATTGGAACATGGAGAGCAGCGCTGGCATGAGGTATTTTCCGGCAGATGTGGAACAGCCGATCAGCAATTCTCCGCCGATCTCATTCTTTACATCCCGTATGCTATCTTCCATCAGACGGGCTGCGCGCAGTACATCACGCGCCATGGGAAGCAGGGCTTCTCCGATTTCGCTCAGAATTACTGAACGGCCATGTCTTTGGAACAATTCCACGTTATATACCTGTTCCATTGATTGAATATTTTGACTGACAGCCGATTGTGACATATTCAATCGGCGCGCCGCCTTACTAAAATTTTTCTCTTCTGCGGCGACAAGGAACACACGCAAGGTGGATAACTCAACCATTTTCTTCTCCCTGATAATTAACTCTGATGCTTGTTTATCACAATAATAAGCGTTTGTCATGGTTGTTGCCAGTGAGAATTGTCAATAGTTGTATGTGTATTTCTGGGCAAATCCCCCGGAAAAAACAGCCCGCGAGTTTCCCCGCGGGCTGTTTGGTGTAAGGAATATGGTATTTCACTACGGGGAGCTCAGCGGCTACCCAGGCATTCATGCCGCCCGCAAGATTGCGGACTTTGGTATAGCCGGTCATGCGCAGGTACATCATGACCAAAGCGCCGCGATGACCTGATTGACACAGCGCTACGATCGGCGCAGCTTTGTCGGCGGGCAGGCTGGCGAGGTTAGCGGGGACATCGTTGATGGTGATGTTGATCGCGCCTTCGATGTAGCCAGTTCCGAATTCGTCTGCGGTGCGTACGTCAAAGATGAATGGGGCGGGGGTGCTGGTCAATTCCACGTTTAAGTCGGCGGATTTGACGGTGTAGAAACCTTCAGGCATGTCTGTGAAGAAGGTAGTGAGATTCGCTAAACGGGTGGCGTCTACTTCGGGTGCAGTACCAGCTACCGGTGCGGCAGGTGCGCCAGTCTCAACTGCGAGTTCAGCTTTCTTCCATCCAGCAAGTCCGCCTGCGAGGTTTTTTACATCTGTGTAGCCCAGGAATTGCAGGGATGCCATTGTGAGGGCGCCGCGAGCGCCGGATGCACAGTAGATGACGATGGGCTGATCCTGTGCGGGGAGTTTATCGAGATTGGCGAGAACTTCGCGTACCGGGATGTTGACTGCGCCGGCGATGTAGCCGTCTTTTTCAATTTCAGCGGCTTCGCGCACATCAAGTAGGAAGGGGGCGTTTTCAGTGAGGGCGATGTTAAGGTCTGGCGCTTTGATGGTGTAGTAGCCTTCGGGCATATTGGTGAGGTATTCACTCCAAACGGCTGCCCAATCTACATAACCAACCACAGGCATACTGGCGGCTTTCCAACCGTTCAGACCGCCATTAAGATTGATGACATTTGTATAGCCCATCAAGCGCAGTGCCATCATGGTGATTCCGCCGCGATGACCGGAGGCGCATAGCACTACGATGCGGGCATCTTTGTCAGCGGGGATCTGATCCAGATTGGTAAATAGGTCGCTGAAGGGGACGTTGATCGAGCCTTCGATGTAACCGTCTTTGTTCCATTCAGCCTGACTGCGCACATCAATGATGGTCGGCAGAGTGCTGCCTGCCAGTTCTTCGGCGAGCTTGTCAGATTTTACAGCGTAGAATCCTTCGGGCAAGGTCGAGAGGAAGCCATTAAGCATGTCATACAAAGCCTGATCTTCAATGATGGCAGTGCTGATGGCTGTTGGGGCTGCGGGCATGGAGCCGGTGACTACAGGGAGTTCGGCTTTCTTCCACGCATTTAGGCCGCCATTGAGATTGCGGACATTGGTATAGCCCAGCATTTTTAGGGCTGCCATGGTCATGCCGCCGCGATGGCCGGAAGCGCATGTGACTACGATGGGTTCATCAAGGCCGGGAAGTTTATCGAGATTGGCGAGTACTTCGCGTACCGGAATATTGATCGAGCCTTCGATGAAGCCGCCCTCTTCCACTTCAGCGGTTTCGCGTACATCAAGAATGAAGGGGGCTTTGTCAACCATTTCTTCGCTGAGCGCGGAGGCTTTGACAGAACCGTATCCTTTATCAGCGGGCAGGTCGGCTATGAGGGCGGTAAACAGTGCTTGTGCATCCGGGCCGACTTCTACAACTGGGGCTTCAGTGACTACAGCGGCAACTTCAGTGGCTTCCGCGGCAGGTGTTGCGGCAGGCGCACAGGCGCTCAGGATCATACTGAAAACTATGAGCAATCCGAACCATACTTGCATTTTTTTAGACATGGTGCTTCTCCTTAATATTTTTTCTTTATCAAGTTACTTTTGCAACTTGTGGCAACCAGAGCAATTTCTGTCCTTATAAATTACGTGGTCTTCGGGACTGACAGGCGCATTGCGAATACCTTTCGTGTGACAGGCTGTGCATGAATTTGAGGCATGTTCCAAATGACTCGCAGGCGTGGTCGGCGCGTTAAGCGTCTGTTCCAGTGTCAGCATTGGCGGCAGAGACTCAACGATCACAGAAAGATTGGCTTCCATTTCCTCCGGTCTCACTTTATCTGCGGTAGGGAAGATGCTCGCATCGCCGTTGTGACATGTTTCGCAGGAAATATTTTGTGCTGTATTTTTTTGGATATTGTGCGGTGTGGAATAGACCCAGGTTGGCGCTGCGTTGAAATTTGGCAGTAGGTTTTCACCATAATATTCATAGGCATCCGCTGTGACCGGAGTATGGCGCACCGGCACAAAGGCATAGGGCCGTTCTTCAGATTGAATGGGGTTACGTCCGATCAGGAAAGTTTGATACGTTGCATCGGTCTCAAAGAATGGATTCCCGCTGGTCTCGCTCACCGCCACATGACATCCATCACAACTGGTATATGTCACCGAGTGACAAACCTGACACGAAAGCGTATCGCCATGTACCTGATGCATCGGATTGTCGTCCCCATTTGGTGCGGCTTCTTCGTGACAGTCCACGCACTTGGGAGATTCCGTTCCCGCAAAACGATTTACCTCAGCGGTCATGGCATCTGTCGCTGTGCCATGCATATCTTCACCCTCGTGACATTTCACGCAGTTCATACGTGCCTCACGGAAATGCACATCACCTGGAATCCCCTCGTTCTTACCAAGAAATTCATTGCCCACGCGGCTGCCATGGCAAGCCGTGCAGGAACGCGTCATGGGCGGAGTCGTTTCAAAAACATGGCCGGTAAAGAGGCCGCCGCCCACATTCTTCGGCTGACTTACATGACACTCACCGCATGTCGTATGACAGGTGGCGCAATGGTTCCCGAACATCTCATCCAGCGCAGGGTGACTCCCCCCGCGCGCTTCAAGCGCAGTCCAATATCCCTGCTGGGTGGAATGAAGCGCAAATGGATATGTGGCAACTTGTTCACTATGACATTCACCACCGCAATATTTTTCAGGTTCTGAACTTGGGCTGGCGATCAATCCCACATGCGCGGCTTCCTTCTCTGAAGCCTGCACACCGTTGTGACATTCCATACATGCGATTTGTCCGTGATCGGTTGGCAGGAACTTCCCCGCATCCACCAAAACTTTTTCCCATGGCTCCAACGGAGCCACATCGCCCCCTCAGCCAACACCTTTGGATTCTGCTTCTGCAAGCTCCACGGGTTTGGCCGTATCAATGAGGCGCTGCTTATCGGTATGACAAGCCAGACATTTATCCGCTTCAGGCGTCGACGCGAGAACTGCCTCTGTTGCGAGAGGCGGTTCCGTCCCTGTAGGGAATTCCACTTTTACAGTCGCACAAGCTGCGATCAAACAGGCACCTGCAATTAGTAAGCCAATAGGTTTTAGTTTCACTTTGCCTCACAAGTTGTGTTATTTTTCACAATTATTATTGATTCACCTTATGCAAACAAGTGATTTATATAATATTCACTTATTAGACTTACTTATGGAAACTGATTACTTAAACGAAGAAATCCTCCCTTAATAAAAAAATCCCGCAGGAAAGTAGATTCCTGCGGGAAAGTAGATCGTCCAAAAAATAGTTTATTTGCTTATATCATTTACATAATCGACAGCACCTGAACACGCACCTGCCAGAAAAGGCGAGATGTTTTCCCAAGTCAGTTCGAGGTTTTGCTCAAGCGCGGGTGTGATCGCATCTGCCAGACAACCACCGCCAGCATTGTAGTTGACGAGAGTGAACTTCCACAGGTTTTCAAATGAAGCCACTTCACCCGGTGTTTTGTTCGTATAATTTTCAACCACCTGCCCGGCCTGCTCGCAGTTGGCGATCATGCTGTGTGCAAATACGCCTACTGAAAAATCTGCCTGAGTCAAATCCAATCCCAACGGACAATCTTCACAGGTGGCATTTACACTGCCCACCAGCGCATGACGTAATAAGGTTTGCTGTTCTTCATCAAGATGCATATAGCCTGCACCGCATTCCCCATCTTTTAAAACAAGCGGACAGAATTGATTATAGAAAGAGGAGTTCCAGAAGAGAGTGGTATCTGCGCCGTTCTCTGTCAGTTGACCCAGTCCCACGTCTCCACCGGCCTGATAAATGCCCGGCCAAAACTGGCTTTCTCTTGCGAAGAGATTTTTTAACAACCGCGCGGGTACACCGGTTTCCTGCGCAGTGGTCAGGATCAATTCATCGAATTGATTTTGCCATTCCTTAACCGCCGGGCGTGCTGCTTCCAGCCCGCATTGATTAACACCACCGCCAGCATCCAAACCGCCGTCTGTGCAGGCACTGGCATCCACTTCGCCTTGCAGGATCAGGTTTGCGGCGAGGTAGGTGTAGGGAATGTCGCTGCTGAGTTCTTCGCTTTGTGTGGGGGTGGTCAACCACTCGGGCGGGCCGCCAACAGGCGGAAATACATTCCATGAATCGGCGCAGGTGGCAACGCTTTGTCCCTGCCATTGTGTGGAGAGCACATCCACGTACCAATACAATTGATCGGGATCGCCCTCGTCCATTTTTTGCACGCGGACTTGTGCGCTGTATATCAGACTGCTATCACCATAACTGGAATACGCCCAAAATTCCACGGTGCTGCCGTTTTCATCTGTTTGGTCGATGTTGAATTTACACGTATCGATTCCATCACAGTCAAAAGATTTGCCGTCGTATGTGCCTTCGATGCGGATGATGGATTCATTGGGTAAGGGTTCAAGCCCGGTGATGACCAGCGCGGGGGTTGTTTCACATATATTGGTTGAAGTGCTTAATACAGGTTCGCAGTTTTCGAGAGATACCCACACACTGGCAGGCGCAAGCAGCATGGATATTTCCTTTTCCATGGGTTTGCTGTCTACGAAGACTGTGTAGTATCCGTCACAGGTATTCTGTTTTTGTGAGACGCAGGGCTTTTGTGTTATCCATTTTTTGTAGACGATTTCACCGCAATCTCGATAGACTTCCCCGGGGAGCGGCAGACCTTCATGATCAACGATCACAGTGCAGACTATGTTTTGTCCCTTCCAGGTAGCCATGTACCATTCGTAGGCTGTGTATTCCACAACAATGGTTGTGACTCTGTCTGGGCCGGGTGGGGGATTGGATTCAGGAACAGGCTGGGGGTTACGCGTGAATGCGGTGCCTGAAATGGCAATAATAATTGAGAGGAGTCCCAGCAGCCAGCGGCGTTTCATGGAAAAAATAAAGTCCACTTTGATTATAGCGGACTTTGTCTCGTTCTGTCTATTTCTTTTTGTTCGGTTTGGGCTTTGCTTTTGACTTTTCGTTTTCGGCTTGTAAAGATTTGAGCATTTCCGCGTCACGTTTTAGGTTGGTATTTCGCAGATACATACTGAGCACGTATATGCCCATGACTGCGAAGGAAATACCGAAGCCTGCGATCATGTAGGCTGAGGTGTCGGGCATGGTTTCTAGGAACATGGTGTTCTCCGTTTTTTGTGTTAGGTTCAGATTGCGACGTTGAGTTTTAGCTGTTCAACGCTTTCTTCGAGCTGACCCAAACGGATGCGGTTCCACATCAGGTCAATGAAGATGACGGTGAAGGCGAAGAGGGCGAAGAAGAAGGCCACTTTCATATCGCTGGTCATGTCAAAGCCGCCTTGAGCTTCGGCGCTTGCGCTGCCAATGACGACCGGGTGAATGGTGCGGAAGAGGCGAATGACCATGAAGGTGATCGGTGCGCTAAGGCCGCCGAGCAAGGTGTAGACGGCGCCGAAGCGCGCGCGTTTTTCGGGGTCATCAATTCCCTGACGCAGCATAAAGTAGGCGATATAGATCAGTTCGGTGACTGCGGCGGTGGTGAGGCGCGGGTCCCATGTCCACCAGGTGTTCCAGGCGGGGCGGGCCCAAATGGAACCAAGTACGATAGTAATGAAAAAGAACATGGTGCTGACTTCCACGGCGGCCACTTCAAAACGATCCCATGCCATGTTTTTTGTGACGAGGTAGGCGATGCCCGCTGCTGCGGCGAGGATAAAACCGAGCAGGCCGACCCAGGCGGTGCCGACATGAAAGTAGAAGACGCGCTGAACCTGTCCCATAACGGCTTCGGTGGGGGCAAAGAAAAGTGAGAGGTAGGCGGCAACACCGAGAACAATGATTGAAATAATATCCAAAATTGTGAGTGCGATTGGTTTGGATTGCATTGAATGAACTCCTTTATAAGATTTGTGTACGGTTCATTAAACTTGATTTGATATAAAAATACCTGAGAAGCCGGTTTTTTGACAATGTAGATTTTGCAGTTTTTTATTCTTCAACAACAAAATCAAATACCATGAATGCGACGGCAATGAAGATCACATCGTACACGATGAGAATATTCAGCGGGGTGAGTATCTCTGAAAATTCCGCGCCTGTTAGTAATCCGCCGCTGGCTTTGACGGCCGCCAAAGAACTGGAATGGCAACAGGGAACAACAGGATGGGCAATAATATTTCCCGTGTGCGTGTTTGAGCAGACATGGTTGAGAGCAATGTGCCGACTGCCGTATATCCAATGGAGCCAAGCAGGATGACGCCGACCAGGTCGATCCGAAATAGATTTACATTGTATAACATGCTGTATACCGGCAGAATAATGGCTTCCACCACCAGCATGAAGGTCAGGTTGCTGATGGCTTTGCCAAAATAAATGGCCGAGCGGTCTACAGGTGCGAGCAGCAGGCCGTCCATACAGCCGCGGTCTTTTTCAACAGACATGGAGCGGTTGAGTCCGAGTGTGCCGGCAAAGGCGAAGGTTGTCCATAAGACGCCCGCAGTAACTGATTGACGTGTTTTGATATCCAACTCCAGCGCAAAGTTGAAGATGATGATGACCAGCAGGGAAAAGACCAGCATCGCAGAGATCATTTCAAACGAGCGAAATTCCGCGGCGAGGTCTTTTCGCACGATTGCAAGTGTTGCTTTTAAGAGAGATGGAGAGGATGTCTTCATGGGTATGTTTCGTTATGCTTCAAGAGACTCTTTATAGAATGCAAGCAGGTTGGTTTTCTTTAACTTCTTTTGTGTGGTAGAGGCAGTGATCACACCTCGCGAAAGGATGTCAAAACGGGTGGCGAGGTCTTCAGCGCGGGCCAGATCATGTGACGTCATTACCACGGTGCGGCCTTTGGCTGCAACAGAACGCAGCACTTCATCCAGCATTTCGGAGGCATCTTGATCAAGACCCGTGTAAGGTTCATCGAATAACATCACTTCGGGGTCGTGGATCACGGCGCGGCCAATGGCAAGGCGTTGCTGCATACCGCGTGAAAAAGTGCGCACTAAATCTTTGCGGCGATTTTCAAGGCCGACCATTTCCAGCACTTCGGTGATGCGGGCAGACATATTTTCAACGCCATACATACGCCCGTAGAAAAGCAGATTTTCTTCCGCAGTCAGGTCTGGATATAACAAAGGCAGATGAGACACCACGCCTAATTTTGCGCGGACTTGTGCCGACTGCGCCGGCAGGTTATAACCAGCCACTTTTACTTCGCCCAGAGATGGGCGTGAGAGTGTGGCGAGAATACGCAGGAAGGTGGTTTTGCCTGCGCCGTTCGGACCGAGCAAAGCCACAAACTCACCTGGCTCCACGGAAAAATCCAGTCCGCGCAGGATGATCTTAAGCCCAAAACGTTTGACGAGTTTTTTTACTTCAATCATGAGGAATTCGTAATTTGTAATGGGAATTCCCGGTTACAAATTACCCTTTCTCTTCAACGCATTCTTTAGCTCAGTGCGGCGTTGTTGATAGGCTTCATCAGAGAGTTTGCCTGCGCGGTGTAGATCATCAAGCGCAATGATGGCATCCATTAATGATTCTGAGTCTTCAAACTCATCATCGTCGTCTTCTTCTTCCACTTCATCTTCATCTGCGGCTTTGCGGTTGTCACGTAAAAACATCCATGCGCCGGCGAGGATTAATGCCACACCGAGTCCGCCGATGCCGATCAAGAGAGTCTGATTCTGCGTTACATCCGGGTTGACAGCGGTTGAGTCTGCGGGTTCGCCGGTCAAAGTGAATTCGATCTGATCGCCTTCATTGGCGGCGCCGCCTGTATAAATATGGAAGTTCGTGGTTTGTATGGCTTGAACACCGCCATCGGTAAGAGTTTGGCCGTTTGCTTCAACGCCTTCGGGCAGGAACAAAGTTAATTCGCCAATGGGCAAAAGAGCAGCCTGTGAGATCACAATTTCTTTGGCCTTCGGAATGGATGCGAACGCGATCAGGCCATAAGGGGTTTCGCTGGGCGGCATCGCAAATCCATCTGCGGTTGGCAGGAAAGCGGCGCTATCCTGGGCGGCTTCGTAGCCGAGCGCTTCTGCGCCTTCGGGGAAGGCAATGAATGGAACTTCCTGATCTTCGCCCATGTTGATGATCACAGTTTTATCACTGGTGTTGGTAATGGAATACACCGCGAAGATTTGCGCAGAACCTTCACCGGCAAAATCAAAGTACATCTGCAGCGAGTCAACTCTTAAGGCGGTGAACTCTTCGGTGGTGGCATATACCGTAATGGGCGCGATGACCAATTCTGTCATGCCGGCTTCCGCGATCGCAAATCCTGATTGATAGGTGAGTCCATTCACTTCCACTTCTGCGATGTAAATGATGCCTTCAGGGATGTTGATATTCTCGAATAAATAGGTTCCATCTGGATTGACGGTTGATTCAAAAGAGGCTGTTTCCTGCGGCCCGGCATTTGGATCAGCGCCATGTTCAAAAGCGGTCAATTTAATTTTAATGTCAGATGGAAGGTCTGCGCCGGTTAAGTTTGCGATGGAGCCGCTGACATTCCCGATGCCCTCGACGATAACCGCTTCAGGCGTACCTGTAACCTGTGTGCCATCAACGGGCAGTATCTCAGCTGACGGAGTCTCTGCGTCGGCGCTGAGTGGTGTTTCGGTAGCCGAAGCAACTGTCGGGGTGGGAAGAAGCGTGGCGAAGGTCAAAGTCCGCAGGTACATTGCGACGGCTAGTGCTTCGTCATCTGAAAAATCTTTTCCAAAAGCAGGGATGTCGCCTTTGCCTTCTTTGATGATTCGAATGAGATCATTTTCAGAAAGCGCAGACATCATTTCGAGATTGCTGAAATTTTTGGCACAGTCGGCGCAAGCGGTTTCAAAAGAGATTTACCGGTTTCGACCTGTTCAGGGGTGGTGTGCAAGGTGAGCGCGAAGGCCACGACATCCCAGCGTTCCTGATCGTTCAGGCTTGCGAAGGGCGGCATGAAGCGGTCGAGGTTGCCTTGTGTGACTTGTGTGTACCAGGCAGATGGGAGCGCCTTGCTCGCGGTTTCAGGTAAACCAATTGGAATGACCGTGACCGGTAATTGTTTGCCTTGTTCGCCGTCGCCTAACCCGGTATCACCGTGACAGGGTGCGCATTTTTCAACATAGATGATCGCGCCGTTGGCTGGGTTTGGTGCGCTGGCAGGATAAAGCGGCCCCATGGTGGGCATTGGGGTGGGGGGCACGTATCCGGGTGGAGGGGTGACATCTTCCGCGAGGGTAAAGTTACATGCGGTGAGAAGAACGGCGAAGGTCGCTAAAAGTAAGGTGTGGCGTAATTTCATGAATTCCTCAAGGGAGCGCGAAACGGTTAACGTTCAACGTTAGTTTAATGATTTTCCGCAAGCCGGGCAAAATTTATCGGATATCAATACAGGCTTGCCGCATTTCGGGCAGAAGCCGGCAGATTTGCTTTTGTGTTGTTTGCGGCGGGCTGAGATCATCGATTCGAGATCATCGTCGTTGTCTGCCAGTGGGCGGGATGTGGCTGCGTCGGCGCGGCCTGCAGCTGTGGCTTTTTCAATGCGCGCTTCAGCATTGATCGCTGATGAAGATACGGGCGCGAGTTCATCGAGTTTGCGTAGAATATCCGCGCCTTTTTGTAAAAGAGCGGCACGCTGATCGGGGTATTCTCCCGCAGGGATTTTGCCGAGGTTGAAATCAAAATCAAGTTCTTGCAATGAATTGATCACGCGGTCACGTTCCGCTTTTAAGGCGGAGACTTCATGTGATTCGTTTACACGATTGCGGCGTGCGCGTGTTGTAAATGGCGCGTACAGATATATGCCAACGATCACGATCACAGCCAGGATAAGAAAAGATTGTGCCTAGTTCCATGTGTCCGCCTTAGGGGAGTTTTTGGTCAATGATGGATTTGATCTCGTCCACGGAAACGAACGGCCCGACTTTTACATAATACAATGTTCCGCTTTGATCGATGAAATATGTTTCAGGTACGCCGCGCACGCGGAATATCTGTGAGATCTTGGTTCCCATATCTGGGCCGTTGAAAAATGTAATGCCGAATTTTTTTAAGTAGGCGCGTGCTTCGGGCTCAGTATCCACATAGTCCACGCCGAGGAAGACCACATCTCCATTGGGTTCGTAGTATTCCCAGGCTTCCTGTAGTTCAGCGGCTTCCTGTTCACAAGGCTTGCACCATGAAGCCCAAAAATTAAGCACCACCAGTTTGCCTTCAAAGGCCGAGAGCTTGACTTCGTTTTGGCCTTCATATTCATACCCACTAAACAATGGCAATGTGAAATTTGGGATCGTGTCGCCGGGCTGTACCGTTCCCTGCTGACGTTTGCTAAGTGTGACACCCACTAGGGCAAGCAGAGCCGCAATAAATAACCAGATGGCGATCTGCACCCAAATGGGCACCCCGCGTTTGGGGTTGGTTGTTTCAGTCATAACATTCTCCAATTAAAGACCCCGAGTCCTCGAAACCATAAAAGCATTTCGGAAACCTGTCAGGTTTGTTGTGATTATTTTCTTTTCTTTAATTCTTCTTCAAACTTTGAGACATATTCATCTTTAGACGGTTCGCTTCGTTCTGCGCCGCTACTTGCTGGAGCCGCGATGGGCTTTGACCACGCTTTGAGTGAGCGGAAGAGGATGATCGCGCCGGCAAGGATGATCACAGGCGGCAGGATATAGAAGAGCCAGTACGAGCCTTGTTTTGGCGGTTCGGCTAAAACGCGCGCGCCGTAGTTATCAACAAAATACTGTTTGATCTGGTCTTCGGTCATGCCGTCAGCCAATTGCTGACGGATCAAATCTCGCCATTGGCGGCAGGCTTCGGTCGGGCATACATCCAGCGGTGTGCTCTCGCAGACGGGGCAGTAAAGCTGGCTTGCCACAGCATTGACTTCATCATCAGAGGGAGTGGGGTCTTGTGCAAAGACAACGCTGGTAAACAAACTGAGTAGGAATGTAAGAGCAAGGGTGAGTAATATTTTTTTCATTGGCTATCTCCAGAAAGTCGAAGGTTAAAAATTGAAAGCCGCAAGACTTTCAATTTTTAACCTTTGACTTATTTTATTAATCCGCCGCGCTGGATTGACCCACCCGACGTACATTGCGGACTGGTTCTTCTGCCGGGTCATGATCGGGCCATGCTGCAAAAATAATGCCGACCAGGAATAGCAAACTGCCGATCCACAACCAGTTGACCAATGGGTTAACGTATATTTTGAAGGTCGCGCCCATGTTGGATACAGGCTGCCAGTCTACAAGCAGGATGTACAGGTCATCTCGAAACGTGGAGCGGTTTCCAGGGATGGTCATGTTTTGTTGTGAGTCGAAGTAATAGTCAATGCGCGGGTTAAGTTCACCGAGATAGATTCCGTTTTCATAGATATCCACAGTTGCGCGGGTGAAATTCACGCCTTTGCCTGCATCATCCCATGAAGCGAGTTCACGATATTTTACGGTGTAGCCTGCGATTTCGAGTTCTTCGCCTTGAGCGAGCAGTCCCTGGGTGGAGGTCTGGAATATTTCAATACCGAGGATACCGATTGCCATCAATGCCATACTGATATGGATGATGTATCCGCCATAGCGCCGGCGGTTACGTCCCATCAGGCGTGAGAGTGCAGTGAAGAAATTTTCGCCTTGCACTTTTTGACGCGCGCGTGCGCCGCGCCAGAATTCCTGAAAGGTAACGAACAAGATGAGCGTAACGAGGAAGAACCCGATCAAAGCGCCGATCTTGCTGGTGTAAGTGAAGAACAGGATCACGGTCACGATCGAGGCGGCGACAGCGGATTTCCACATGGCGCGGCCCAGAGTCTGTACGGTGGAATGTCCCCAGGCAGAGAGTGGAGCAACCGCCATCAGGAACAGTAAAGCTGAGAAGAGGGGAGCTGTAGCACGTTCATAGAAGGGCGGGCCTACTGTTATCTTTTGTCCAGTAAATAATTCTGAAGCGAGGGGGAAGATCACGCCCCAGAAGCAGACAACAAGAATACTCATGAAGAGCAGGTTATTCAAAAGGAATAATGCTTCTCGTGAGAGCATGGACTTCATTTCAGTTTCACTTTGCAGGTCAGGCCAGCGCCAGATCACCAGCGCAATGGAGACGATCAACGAGAGACTGACAAAGCCCATGAACAATGGTCCGATCGGACTGTTGGCAAAGGCGTGAACTGAAGAAAGCACACCAGAACGTGTCAGGAAGGTTCCGAAGATAACCAAGGAGTAGGTCAAAATGACGAGGATCATGTTCCAGTGTTTGAGCAGACCACGTTTTTCCTGGATCATGACAGAATGTAAAAATGCGGTACCTGTCAGCCACGGCATGAAGGCCGCGATCTCAACCGGGTCCCAGCCCCAATAACCGCCCCAGCCTAGTACATCGTAAGCCCAGCGTCCACCGAGCACGAGGCCAAAGGAGAGGAAGAGCCAGGCCCACAAAGACCAGCGGCGGGTGAGGCGGATCCAGCGGTCATCGGTGCGGCCGGTGATGAGTGCGGCCATGGCGAAGGCGTATGGGATCACGTAGGAGACGAAGCCAAGATAAAGCATGGGTGGATGAATGACCATGCCCGGGTGGCGTAGAAGCGGATTCAGTCCCTGCCCATCTTGAGCAGTGAAGAGAGTCGCATTTAAGGGGGCGAACATGTGCGGTTCTACATTTCCACCGACCAGCCAAAAGCGTGTGAATGGATTTTCGTAGAAGATCACCAGGCCGAGGAAGAAAATCAGTGTGACAGAACAGACCACGATCACCCACGGCAGAAATTCGATATCGCGCTCCCATTTGCGCAGAGTGACTGCAGATGCGAAGGCGGAAAGAAGAAAAGACCAAAATACGAGCGAGCCGGCTTGTCCGCCCCACCAGGCTGTCACCTTAAGGTAGGTCGGCATACTGCGGCTGGTCACTTCGTACACGAAGGCAACTTCATAATGATTGTTGACCAATAGATAGATCAAAGATGCGGCCGCGATGGAGATCAGCGGAAATGTCAGCAGCATGGCGCGCCGCGCGCTTTCAACCAAAGAAGCCGATTTGTTTGTTGCACCATAGATTGCCGCAACCACGCTATAAAGCGCGACTAGAAAAGCTACCACTAAAATGCCATATCCAAATTCTGCGAACATAAGACTTCCTTTTGTAATTAGACCCTAAAGATTTTGCGTCGAAAGAAAACCTGACAGATTTAAACCTGTCAGGTTATTTTTTTAATTCGATGAGGCTTGTTCAGGTACGGCTTGCTCATATTTGGTGGGACATTTGAGCAGAAGTTCATCGGCATAGAATATACCATCTTCACCAAGTTTACCGGTCATAATGGCCTGTGCCTCACCGCGCAACAGATCTGGTTTGGGACCGACATATATGACGGTCACACGCTGGCGGGAGGGATCGTTCACAGCCTGATAAAGCACCAGTGCCAGCCCGCCCTGCGCTTCGATCTCGGCATTATTGCCGGAGACATGCGCCACATCAAAGGTGAGGGTGAGTGTTTCTGGATCGTATTGGATCGAGTCGCCGAGCACAGCGCCGGAGAGACGCAAGCTTTTGCCGATGGCTGCAGTGCCTTCAGCTTTGACTTCGTCCACGGTCATGAAGTATTCAGCGCTGGCCTGTGTGGATGAGAAAATTAGATAAACAACTGCCGCCAGAATGAGCGCGCCGCCAAGGAAAAATTTATTGATTTGCATGGATTCCTCCGAAAGGATTTTGAGATCGAAATATCTCAAAATATGAAAATGTGTAAAATGTAACAATCTATATTCATTTTACATGGCGAGATTAAATAACCCTTAGTTTTGTGGGTGGATGTATGTCACTAAAACTTCCCGATTTTGTCCCATTTGTGTGTGATAATTTGTTTGGTGATATAGTAGGAAAAATTTTAAGGAGGATCCTGTATGCGAACTGGAACAATAAATCTTTTTATTATTTGCAATGCTTGTTTTTCCCGCGCAGCCCGTGTTTGCCGCGCCGCGCGCAGATGTGACAGAGGATCAGGTTACGTTTGATTTTCCAAACACCGCGACATTCTCAGCCACGTTGGAAGCCAGTTCCAGCATTACTTCTGTAACCTTGGAATATGGCAATGAACAACAGACCTGCGGTGATGTGATTGCCATCGCATTTCCTGAATTCACATCTGCCAAAACAACCCAGGTCGCGTGGACATGGGACATGCGCCAGAGCGGCTCACTTCCGCCGGGAGCAAGCATCTGGTGGCGCTGGCGGTACACTGATGAAAGCGGCGCACAATTCTCCAGTGACTTAAACACCGCCACATGGCTGGACGATGTGCATGACTGGCAAACCATCACCAGCGGTGATTTGCGCCTGCATTGGTACGGCAATGATCAATCCTTTGCCCAAACCATGCTCGATGCCGGCGTTGAAGGCTTGCGCCGTAACAAGGAACAGGCCGGGCTGACCACAGATTCCCCAATTGATCTTTATGTTTATCCAAATTACGACGATATGCGCGAAGCTATTCTTTATGAACCCTCATGGACAGGCGGCATGGCTTTCCCTGACTATAATATTTTTATCATGGGGGTATCGGGGTCTGATTCCACATGGGATAAAAACACAGTCATTCATGAATTGACTCATATTCTGGTCGGGCATTTTACATTTTCCTGCATCGGCACGGTTCCGACATGGTTGAATGAAGGACTCGCCATGTTCAGCGAAGGCGCACTGGATGACAATATGCAGTCTCTACTTGACCAGGCCATCAGCAACAACACTGTCTTAACCATTCGTTCGCTGAATGGCGGTTTCTCCGAACTCGCCGACAAAGCCAATCTTTCCTATAGCGAGTCGCATAGCATTGTTACTTTTTTGATTAATGAATATGGGCAGGAAAAAATAACAGAACTGCTCGGTGCCTTGCGGGATGCAAAACCGATCGACGATGCACTGGTCGAAGTCTATGGATTCGACACTGATGGATTGGAAGACCTCTGGAGAGAATCGGTCGGGGCCGCGCCTCGAACTGCTTCTGCTCAAGCGACATCCCAGCCCACCCCGACATTTGTCCCCACCTACGTGCCCGTTTCAGGCGCGCCATTAGCAATGACGCCTACACCTTATGCAATCCCTACTTCATCATTTACTGAATCAGGATGCCCCCAAGGGACCGCCAATCGCATTGACCATCGCCTTGATCTGTTTCTGCGGCATGATATTGCTGGTCTTCGGCGTATTGGCCCTGGGATTAATTGTCCGCTCGCAAAATCATAAGGCAGGCAAAAATGGTTAAGAATTTCAAAAAGAGTTTTGTGCTTTCATTCCTCGCGTTGACACTTGTGCTTTCCCTCGTTCTTTCCACCAGCGCAAAAACAGCATCCGCTTTGCAGGTGGATATTCCGCTCGACCAGGCTATTGTTTACGGCGGCGGAGAATCCACCAATCTGCGGGATTATGATCCCGCCACGACGTATAGTTCAGGCAACAAACTTGTCTTTAGTGGACTTGTCTCTTTTGACCCGCGCTTGAATCTCACACCTGACATCGCAGAAACATGGGAAGTCAGTGAAGACGGCACGGTCTATACATTCCACTTGCGTGAGAACGCGCGCTTTCACAACAACCGCTTTGTCACTGCCAAAGATGTGATCTATTCCTGGGAAAGGGCAGCCAGCCCCCAGCTTGCGTCTGATACGGTGTTGACTTATCTGGGCGATATCGTGGGCGTGCGTGAAATGGCCGCGGGGCAGGCCGATCATATCAGCGGTTTGCAGGCGATCAACGATCTCACCTTGCAGGTCACAATTGATGCGCCCAAGCCTTACTTCCTGTTGAAACTTACTTTCCCAACTGCTTTTGTCGTGGATCAGGAAAATGTGGAAAGCGGCGAAGAGTGGGTGCGCACTCCCAACGGCACCGGGCCATATCGTTTAACCGAATGGAAGTCTTTTGAATATATTGTGTATGAAGCCAATCTGGATTTTTATCTTGGCGCGCCTTCCATTCCGTATGTGGTGATAAAACTTTACGCGGGTGATGATCTGCGTTTGTTTGAAACCGGTGATGTGGATGTGGCCGGTGTTGGAATTTACGATATAGACCGTATGCTTGATCCCTCAGAGCCGTTACATAGTCATCTCGTGACAGGTGTTAATCTTTGCACAGGTTATGTTGTTTTTGATAATACACAACCGCCCTTTGATGATGCGAATGTTCGCAAGGCGTTTTCGATGGCGTTCGACCGTCAGCGTTATATTGACGTTGTGTTGCGCGGACAGGCTTTGCCGGCGATTGGTCCATACCCGCCCGGTTTGCCCGGATTTAATTATGAGCTCAAAGGTTTGGACTACGATCCTGAACAGGCGCGCGAATTGCTCAAGCAATCCAAATATGGCGGCGCAGAAGGATTACCTCCCATCGTTTATACGAACGGCGGCATTGGCAGTTATGTCAGCTCTGATGTGGCCGCGATGGCTGAAATGTGGGAACAGAATCTTGGTGTGACGGTTAATATCGAGAACATTGAATACAATTATTATTACGAGCAAATTTATTCAGGCAACCACGGACAGATCTTTAGCGGCGGCTGGTGTGCTGATTATCCCGATCCTGAGAATTTTGCCGATGTTCTTTTCCATAGCGGTTCCAATCAAAATCAAGGCGGTTACTCCAACCCTGCGTTGGATGCACTTCTTGAGCAGGCGCGTGTTGAACAGGACGTAACCAAACGTATTGCCATGTATCAACAAGCCGAGCAAATGATCGTGGATGATGCCCCCGTGTTGTTCACAACGCATTCAATTTCTTATCAACTCGTGCAGCCGTATGTGAAGGGCTTTGTGTTTACTCCGATCACGGTGCCTCTTGAAAGATATATGTGGTTGGATGGGAAGTAAATATTTGACAATGGACGATGGACCGTGGACTGTAAAAACGGTCGATGGTCTATTGTCTACGGTCTGGCCTCGACAACAAACTCCACCGAATCAATCTCCGGCCCGAGGCTGGATACTAAAAAGCTGAAAGAGATATTTCCCCCGGGCTGAATCGCTCCGCCTTCCCAGCGTTTGAGCCCAACAACTTGACCATCTTTATCGTACGCCACAGCCGCGACCCAGACCTGGGTTGCGGCTGTCGATTCAGCGGGCAGGATAACCTGTCCGCTGAGGTGGGCGGAGAGTCCGTTCCAGTTAATTTGGGCGATGGTGTTATGTAATGATGCAGACGGGCGTTGTGAATTGTTGGATTGAATGGCGCTCAATAATTGAATTTGTGTATTTGCGCTTGCCGATGTATTGGGAAAGAAAACATAGACAGGTAACGACGAGTTCGCGGGGATAATATCCAGTGGGGGGAAGGCAGTTTGGCTCGCGAGTGCGTTATTGTTTTCATCGAGTAATGTAATTTGCGCCGATACATATTCAAGGACATCAGATGTATCGTTATGGATCAGCGCAAAACACCAAAGGCCAGAATCTGCTGAGGGGTGGCAAACTGTTTGGGTGACAGGAGCAGGCACAGGCGTTAGGGTTGATGCGGTGCTGAGGGGTTGGGAACTGTCTGGAATGAGAAGAGTTGTCCCGACCGACATGCTGTTCGGAGAGACATCCGGATTGGCTGCTCTTAACGCATCCTGTGAAATCTTAAATTGCTCGGCGAGTTCACTGAAAGTGTCGCCTGATTGAATTGTGTAAATAAATGGGGTGGCTGTGGGCAGCGGCGTTTCTGCAATGACAAGCACGTTGGGCGTGGAGGTCAGGCTGGGGGTAACTGTGAGATAGGGTTCGATCGAGTTATTGGAAGTGTTGGGTATGGACGCGGGCGCACAGGCTGTCAGAAGAAATACACACGTCAATATTAGATTACGCATTAGGTGATTATACCCATCGCGGTCACAAATTGCTTGGCAAGAAACGCAATTTGTGACCGAGGGTATTATATAATAGACGAACAAAATCTCTGGAGGCAACAATGAAATATCGTCATCTCGGCAAGACCGGCATTCAAGTCAGTGAGCTGTCTTTTGGCTCGTGGGTTACGTTTAGCACGCAGGCAGATGTGAAAGCCGCAGTGGATATGATGGCCGCAGCGTATGATGCGGGCGTGAATTTTTTTGATAACGCTGAAGTGTATGCGGGGGGCAAATCAGAAACAGTGATGGGCGCGGCGCTCAAGGAATTGAAATGGCGCAGAAGCAGTTATCTGATCTCGACCAAGTTCTTTTGGGGCATCAATGAAGGCATCAACGAAAAGAATACGCTTAATCGCAAACGTCTGATCGAAGGCATTGCCGGATCACTCGAACGTTTGCAGCTTGATTATGTGGATCTGATCTACTGTCACCGCCCCGATAAAACCACACCCATCGAAGAAACCGTTTGGGCGATGCACAACATCATCGAATGGGGACAGGCTTTGTATTGGGGAACTTCAGAATGGTCTGCTTCTGAGATCGCGCAGGCGATTCAGATCGCGGAGCGTCATCACTTGCACAAGCCGGTTGTTGAACAGCCGCAATACAACATGTTCGAGCGCGGAAGACTCGAAGGCGATTATGTCCGCTTTTATAAGGATTACAACTACGGCACCACCATTTGGAGTCCGCTGGCTTCGGGATTGTTGACTGGTAAATATAAAGGCGGTATTCCCAGTGACAGCCGCGGCTCGCTTAAGGGCTACGAGTGGTTGAAGAACCTGTTGACCGATGAACAGAAACTTGCCAAAGTCACAGCGTTGGAACCGATCGCAAAAGAACTTGGCTGTTCACTTTCTCAATTGGCGCTGGCCTGGTGTTTGAAGAATCCGTTTGTCAGCACGGTCATCACTGGCGCAAGCCGTGTGGAGCAGGTGCATGAAAACATGAAAGCCGCCGATGTGGTGGATCGCATTACCCCTGAGATCATGGCGAAGATCGATGTGATCTTTGAAGTGAAGAAATCCGAAGACGAAGAATAAGATAGTTTCTGAAAAGATAAACACAAAGACACGAAGTCTCGAAGAAAAAAACTTTGAGCTTTCGTGTCTTTGTGTCTTTGTGGTTAATCTTTTTATACTTTAGTGAAATAATTTTCTTCCACGCCCTGCCATGTTTCGTTGTGCAGTTTCATGTATTTAGCCAGCAACGGATGTACGCGTGCGATGTCTTCATACATTTTTTGAGCAACTCTGCGGATCGAAAAATGCGCATTGGCGGCCGTGCGTAATTGACAGAAGGCGAAGGCTTCACGTAAATTGAATTGCGCCAGCACGCGGCGATTAAATCCATTGGGGACAATATACTGCGCGACATCTGGATTGAACGCATATAACTTTTCATACATCTTGATCGCTGCTTCCATCGCCGCTTCATACTTGGACCCGAAACCTGCTTCTGTTACGAGGAGCGGAATCGTGTACCCGAGATGAGTCGTCAGGCGCTGCGGGGTCTGCGTCATCATGCGGTGACGTTTGAACTCGGCATACGCGCCCTGATCCATGACGATGTCAAAGGTATAGTTGGAATATTCGAGTTCGCGCAATGGCGTGTCAAATTTACCGAGACGCTTAAGCAATGTTTCTGCTAATTCGGTACGCTCTTTTTTCTTAAGTGATTTTATATACGCCAGCGCGTCAGCAAAGGGTGTTTCATTGAAGCGGTACAAAGCCGCGGCGAGGACTTTTTCTCGCCGTCTTTGTCGTAATCAATTAAATCGCACCATCCATGGAGTACAGGAGCTTGCTCCTGTGATTTCGGCGGCTTGCCGCCTGACTCCATATTCAATTCCTTGATTGTCTCTACAACATAGGGGACTGCATCAGCATATTTGACCAGTGTGGGGGTTTCGGCTTTGGCTACTTCCTTCATCTTTTCGCCGATCTGACGTACTTCCGCGAGCGGATGAGAGAGCATCTTGCGGATGACCATTTCGATCACGCGCGCATTGGCGGTCATGCCGACATTTGCGTTTGCGGCGGCAGGCAGGATGAAGCGGCAGCGGTCCACGTATTGTGAGCGGATGCGGCGGTCGTAGGCTTCGTCGCTTTCATTGTCGCGGCGCGGGGATTTCCCTAAGATGAGATTCTTGACTGGGTCGAGCGATTCAGCATAAGTCGAGAAAAGGAAGCGGACGGTTTCGATATATTCGTCGCGCAGGGGATGTCCATCAAGTTCGGGCGGGATGGTGAAGTCCGCTTGGCCCCATTTTTGATAGCGCGTGGATTTTTTCAGTATAAGATGCGAGGCGGCTGCTTTCGATGGTTTCAATCGCAATGCGTGAGACATTTTCGAACGCAAAATGCAGAACCGCATGTTCCGCTACAGATGCGTGACCGTAGCCCACGACCCATTTCTCATGGAACTGCGCTGACTTTTCGTCGCTTAACTCCGCGGCGATCTCGCGAAAGGATTCAGGCGCGCGTGATGTTTTTGCAAAAGCAACTGCGATGGTTTCAGGGCTGAGTGCGCGCGGGGATAACAGGTAAATTTCTCGTTCAGGCATGTGGATCTCCAGGTTTTAGTAATGTGTTTGGTTGGGCGGGTTATAAATGATATTTTGCGTGAGTCAATCTAGGTAATCAGACTCGGAAGTCTTTCTAAAAGCCCTCTCGCCATGAATGCGTCTAAAAGACTTCCAGAAGTTTGCTATTTTATAAAAAACGACCAGCTGTTTCGCTGATCGCTTTGATGTTTATCCCATTGGATGTTGCATGGAAGCGCCGCCCAAAAGGTGTAGGTGGATGTGAAATACAGTCTGCCCGGCATTTGCATTCGTATTGATGATGAGCCGGTAGCCATCTTCGGCGATGCCTTCCTGTGCGGCGATCTGTTTTGCAGTGGTGAAGAGATGACCAATTAACTGTTCATCGTCATTTGTAAGCATATTGACCGAGTCGATGTGTTTGTTGGGTACGATCAGAATATGGGTCGGTGCGGCGGGATTGAGGTCGCGAAAGGCCGTTACCTGTTCGTCACGGAATACGTTGGTGCTTGGAATGTCGCCTGTGATGATCTTGCAAAAAATGCAGTCTGTCATGATTGTCCTCCGAAAAAATAAATATCAGGGTGTTGGCATCGGGCCGTAAATGGGCTCACAAACGACCCGGTAATATTCAAATTCTGCGGCTTTGTTTGCTTCGGCGTAGGCCTTTGCTTCATTGTTAGTGATACGCACCTGGTCAATGGCGTTCAGCGCTTCATGCGGCCAGTAGCGCGGCAGGGTCATGAGCGGATCGTTGAACGTGCCTTCTGGAATAAAAGATGGGCGCTCAGGATCAAATTCATTTGCAAGCGGCACCCAGTTATACATCACCGGGCCGCGTGAATTGGTAGTGAATCCAAGTTGATAATTAAGCAGGCGTGCCGCGGCGACAGGGCGTTGTCCAAACCCGCCGTTGGGCCAGATGATGGCGATCGGGTTTTTGCGGTATTGTTCCTCAAAGGGAATGAGCGAGCCTTTTAGTTCGCGCGCGATCACTACTTTGGATGAGTCGTCAGAGAGCAGTGTGCCGTCTGTTACTCCCTGCGCCTGATGATCTACGAAGCCTTCATTTTCCAGTGCGATATTGTCAGCCCAGAGTTGGTCGTCCATGTTTGGCTGGCTGACCCAGCCGTTGACGACCGGCCAATTCCATTTTTCCCAATATTCGCGGAAACCTTTGTTGTAGTTTTCCAGGCCATGAATCCCATCCTGGATAATGAGCACGGAACGCGGCGGAATCTTGACATTACGTTCCATGAATGCCAGAAATTGTTTGGTGTTGATCGCCTCAAAACCCTGAAATTTAAGCTGACTGATGATCTTGCGCAGATCGTTAATATCCACATCCCCGGCATCCCCGTCAATTTCGGAGGGGGTCGTGATGATGTCGTGCAACATGAGGATCATCACGACTGTGCCGGGTTCGGCATTTAATCGATTCCATCTGTTGACTACATATTGGCAGGAATCCTGAATATAGGTATGCGGCGTGTCCAGTGGATTGGAGTAGTTGGACTGAAACAATGCCGGCAGGGTGGGAATCACTGCATTTTCTGTCAATACTTCTTCAGTTGTTTTGATCGGAGTGGGTATAAATGATGGAGAACACGAGATCAGGATGAATGTGAGTAATAACAAGCTCGTTGTTCGATAAAGGATGGAGACTTTATTATTTTCCTTCTTTTTCATAGGACACATTGTAAACGATATTTTTGTCCAGACTTTATCGGTAATTAACCTAAATTGCTACCTTGAAATAAAGGCGATCTGGTTTCTTTTCATGCACCGATGAGCGCGAATTTTAAAATCTGTGCAGGTTAGCAATTGATGGCTTGGTGTTTGGGCACTGACAAGGAGTCCTGAAGGTTTATTTCAAGAAATAACCGGCGGTTGTTAGCGTTTTGTATGTGTTTTGTGAACCTATATTTACAGCTTTACGGAATGGGGCCTAATGACGGCGCGCAAACAATATCGTAATACTCCAGTTCGATGGCCTTATTTTGTTCGGCATAAGGGCGGCCTGTTCTCCGATCTGGATCACCGTGTCAAGCTGGCCGCGGGCATTCACATCCCAATAGCGTGGAATGGTCATCAGCGGATTGTTGGCTGGTACTTCTGGTATCGCCATTGGGTTGGATTGATTGACTGCATCAGCTTGTGGAATCCAGTTGTACATGACAGGACCGCGTTGGTTGACGGTGAATCCAAGTTTGTAGCCAAGCTGGGTGCCAATTTCCACGGCGCGGGCTGAGAAGCCTCCGCCAGGCCAGATGTATCCAACGGGAGTCTTGTTCATATATTTTTGCAGGGACGTGATCGCGCCGCCCATTTCTCCATTGATAAATTCATCAGTGGAGGAGTTCATGATCGGGATGTTGTGAATGTAGCCATGTGCTTGATAGTCTACCCAGCCTTCGGCGGAGAGGGCGGCGTTCTCTGCCCAGAGGTCGGGGCGTTCATCGATGCCAATATATGCATTGACGACAGGCCAGCCCCATTGTTCATAATATGTGCGAAAATGATCGTTAAAAGATTCTGCAAAGTGACGATCATCCACGATCAGTAAAACAGAGCGCGGCGGGATATTTGTATTGTTGTACATAAAATCCACCATCTGCTGCATATTGATGGCTTGAAATCCCAGTTCATGCAGGTCATTCATCAATTTTTTGAAATCCTGTGCCGATATCTGGTTTAGTCCGGTCGCTGCATCTTTCGTAATGCCGTGGAACATTACAGGCATGATGATGGTGCCGGGTAGCGCATTGTTGGAATTCCATTTGTTCTGTAAATATTGACAGCTATCTGTTACATAGGTGCGCGGCAGGTCTTCTGGTTTCAGCAGGGAGGTTTGATATGTGGCGGGGAGTGCGGGCGGTGTGCGCGGAATGGTGGCAGTGGGGACGGGGGTATCTGTTGGTGCTGGTGTCTCGGTTGGAATGCTGATCTGTGCTACGGCAGTTTCGTAGGCCGCGGTCATGACAATGTTGGGATCTGCGGTGGCGGCTGCGGGTTGGCAGGCTGCCAATAGTCCGGCAAGCAGGCTGAGGGTTAGGAAAAGATGCGAGGCTTTTAATCCGTAGTTTGTTTTCATGTGTGGAATTCTACCTGAAAAAAGTGGGACGTCTGCTTTTGGCAAACGTCCCACTGATTATACTGACAACTGATTACTGTTACTCGTCGCTTCTGCCCGAGATGAATTCTTCCACTTTATCGCGGCAGACATCATCGCGGAATTGTTTGGGCGGGGTTTTGAAGAAATAGGAGGATGGGCCGACGATGGGGCCGGCGAGTTCGCGGTCGAGTGCGATCTTGGCACAGCGGACTGCGTCGATCATCACGCCGGCGGAGTTGGGGCTGTCCCACACTTCGAGTTTGAGTTCGAGGTTGAGCGGCACGTTGCCGAAGGTAGTTCCTTCCATGCGGATGTAGCACCACTTGCGGTCGGTGAGCCAGGGGACGTGGTCGCTGGGGCCAACGTGGACATTTTCCGCACCGACATCGTAGGGGACCATGCTGGTGACGGCGTTGGTCTTGGAAATTTTCTTGCTTTCCAGACGTTCGCGTTCGAGCATGTTGAGGAAGTCGGTGTTGCCGCCGAAATTGAGTTGATAGGTGCGATCGATCTTAATGCCGCGGTCCACGAACAGGCTGGTGATGACACGGTGCAAAATGGTCGCGCCGAGTTGTGACTTAATGTCATCGCCGAGGATGGGCAGACCCGCATCACGGAAGCGGTTTCCCCAATATTCAGAAGAAGCGATGAAAACTGGAATGGCGTTTACAAATGCGCAGCCGGCTTCGATTGCCTGTTCCACGTACCATTTGGTGGCCATTTCAGAGCCCACCGGCAGGAAGTTGATGATGACATCGGTCTTGGTTTCTCTGAGCAGTTTGACAATATCGGCTGTGGGGCCGGGCGCCTTGGTGATGATCTCACTTAAGTATTTGCCAAGACCATCATGGGTCATGCCGCGCACGACCGGGGCGTTGAGGTGCGGAACTTCAGAGAACTTAAAGGTGTTATTTGGCTCGGCAAAGATGGCTTCAGAAAGATCCTTGCCGACTTTCTCAACGTTTACGTCAATTCCCATGGTGAACTCAACATCGCTCACATGATAATCGCCAAGCTGCGTATGCATGATGCCGGGGATGGTTTCATCCGCTTTTGCATTTTTGTAGAATTGAACACCTTGTACGAGGGAGGATGCACAGTTCCCTACGCCAATAATGGCGACGCGTACTTTTTTATTTGCCATGATTTTCTCCTTGAATTTTTAATTACAGTTTCCTTGTAGCTTTATGCCCATCTTTCATTTCAGATATACCATTGAAGTATAATCTTACTATAGAGTAAATATGACCGTAGATCAGGTAAAACTCCTCGCACGACTTCTTGAAGTTACCCGCAACCTCAGCACAACGGTTGACCTTGAAACGTATTTACAGTCCATTCTTTCGGCTGCTTCGGAATTAACAGAGAGTGAAACCGCTTCTCTCATGGAATTTGATGAAGCCGCCCAGGACCTTTATTTTAAATATGTGCCATGGTTTCATCGTGATGCCATCAAGGATGCGCGCATCCCTTTGAATGGCAGCGCCGCCGGGTGGATTTTCCTGCATGTCAAGCCGCTAATGATCGATGACGTCAAGAAAGATGAACGTCATTATGGCAGGATCGATGAACTGTCCGGCTTTGTCACCCGTTCCCTTTTGGGCGTTCCGCTTATTTTACACGGTAGACCGGTGGGTGTGTTTGAAGTATTTAATAAAGCCAATTCGGGTAATTATACCGAGGAAGATGCGCTTGTTTTGGAGACGCTTGCTTCTCTGGCTGCAACGGCCATGCAAAATGAGATGCTTGAGAGTACCATGCAATCTTCCCAGGATGAAGCTCGCGATCTTGACCGGCTCAAGAACGAATTTATCGCGATCACTTCGCACGAACTTCGGACACCACTTGGTTTGATCCTCGGTCATTCCACGTTTTTACGTGAATTGGTCGGGAACGAATACGAAGAACAGGTGGAAGCTATTATTCGTAATGCTTCCAAGTTAAAAGAGATCATTGAAAGCCTTTCCAGCGTGGATAATTATCAAACGGGCGGCGCAAGTATTCGCTCGCGAAAAGTTTCCATTACACGGATTATCGAAGATGTTTCCGCCTCCTTCCGTGATGTTGCAATTCAAAAAGGCGTCGCTCTTAAAGTTGAATTGGAACGTGGGCAGGATCTGCTGGTGGATGCCGATGGCAGCAAGGTTGCCATTGTTTTGAGTAATCTGGTTAAGAACGCGATCACATTTACCAATGAAGGCGGGCATGTCATCATTCGCGGCGAGCAGCAGCCTGACTTTGTAAAAGTCTCCATTGAAGATGACGGCCTCGGAATTCCCCTTAAAGATCTGCCGCACGTGTTTGAGCGTTTCTATCAGGTTGAATCGCATCTAACACGCAGGCATGGCGGTATGGGCCTCGGCCTTTCCGTTGCAAAAGTGATGATCGAGATGCACGGCGGACGGATCTGGGCTGAAAGCATGGAAGGACTGGGAAGTACATTTACATTCCTGCTGCCTGTTGGAAAAACAAGTAATGTTCCCGATCCAGTGAATCCATTTGTTGAATGATATATTCTGCAAAAAATGATCCCGTCAAATTGTTGACGGGATTTTTGTTTATTTGATACACTCCCTTTTCCACGCATCCTGAGCGGAGCCGCCGTTCTTGCGGCGTAGCCGAAGGATGTAACCTTATCTAAAACTGGAAACCCTTATGCAAAGCATCAACACACAATTTGAACTCATTCGCCAATCAGCCACCGTCGCCATGGCCGACCGCATCCTCGCCCTCAAAGCCAGCGGACAAAATATCGTTGGTCTGCAAGTGGGTGATCCCGATTTCGGAACTCCGCCAGCCGTTGTGGATGCGGCCCTTAAATCCATGCAAGCCGGCCTCACTCACTACGGTCCATCACGCGGCTACCCGGACCTGAGAGCTGCTGTGGCATCCAAGCTGATTCGTGACGAAGGAGTTTCCTACAACCCCGCCTCTGAAATTTTGATCACGCATGGCGGCATCCACGCTTATTATCTCGCCATGCAATCTGTCTTGAACCCCGGTGACGACGTCCTCATCCCCGATCCTTCCTGGGCGACTCACTCCAATATGGCGATCATGCTGCGCGGAAATGTGATCCGCGTCCCTGCCCCCGCCGAAAATGGATTCATCCCTCATTTTGACTCATGGCTGAAAGCGTTGACTCCCAAAACCCGCGTCATCGTTTTGAATTACCCATCGAACCCAACAGGCGCATATCCCACCCGGGAATATCTGCAAAAACTACAAGACTTCGCAGCCCAACATAACCTGTGGATCGTCAGCGATGAAGTCTATGGAAGTTTATATTATGAAGAGAAGCCAACTTCTGCAGCGGCGATTGAAGGCGCAAAAGAAAGAACGTTGCTGGTCAACAGCCTGTCCAAATCGTATGCTATGACGGGTTGGCGCGTTGGCTATCTCGCTGCGCCTGCACATGTGATTGAGAACGCATTGAAAGCAGGTCAAAACTCCATTACTTGTGTGGCTCCCTTCATTCAAAAAGCCGCAACCTTCGCATTGACCGACCCCGCGATTCAAGATGTCACTGCTGAGATGCGCGCCGCCTACGGCCGCCGTCGTCAACTGGTTTTGCGTTTATCGCACGAATTGGAAAGTGACAAAGTAAAAGTCATTCCGCCGCAGGGTGCATTTTATTTCTTCCTTGATCTGCGCGCATTGAATATGTCGTCCATTGAAATGTGCGAAAAGATTTTAGATGAAGCAGGTGTGGGGTTAGTTCCCGGCTCTGCTTTTGGTGAAGAGGGTGAAGGTTTCATCCGCATGACGATCGCTGCTTCTGATGAAGATGTGGAAGCAGGATTCAGGAAGATCGTTGAGTGGGCGGAACGACAATAATTCAAAAAATCGTCAAACGTCGAACGTCACTTGACTTTCAACGTTTGACGTTCAACGAGAACTCAGGAGCTTCAATGAAAGTATCTTTCCAAGGCGAACCCGGTGCGTATAGCGAGCAGGCTGTTTTTAATTATTTTGGGAATGTGGAGACCATTCCGTGCGAATCGTTTGATGTGATGTTTGATTCAGTTGTCAGCGGCAAAAGTGACGCGGCGCTGGCTCCCATTGAAAATTCACTGGCGGGCAGCATTCATCAAAATTATGATCTGCTTTTGCGGCATGATCTGCATATTGTGGGGGAGCACTTTCTGCGTGTGCAACACTGCTTGATCGTCAACCCGGGCGTGAAGATGGAAGATATCAAAAAGGCCATCAGTCATCCGCAGGCGTTGGGACAATGCGCCGGATATTTGCGCAGTCACAATATCAAAGCGGAGCAGGTCTACGATACAGCGGGAAGTGTAAAGATGCTCAAAGAGTCGGGTGCGCGGGACGTGGCGGCAATTGCGTCGAAGCGGGCAGCGGAATTATATGGGATGCAAATTCTTCAGGAGGGCATCGAAGATAACGCGGAAAACTATACGCGCTTTCTTGCTGTCGGACGAGAATCAATTGTCCCGACGGGCGAAGCGAAGACTTCCATCGTCTTTACGCTGAAAAATGTCCCCGGGTCGTTGTTCAAAGCAATGAGCGTTTTCGCCCTGCGTGATATCGACCTGACAAAGATCGAGTCGCGCCCGTTGCAGGGAAGTCCATGGGAATATCTTTTTTATATTGATCTGATCGGTTCCGTGCAAGATGAAACTGTGCAGCGTGCGCTGGACCATTTGGGGGAATATGCAGTGATGCTGCGGGTGTTGGGGTCGTATCCGCGTTTCAACGGTAATCAAAAAATCTCCGTCTGTTCGGTGGGCGGAGATTTTTTGATTAAGACTCCCACTTGTAAAATCAGAAAATATGTTCTAAAATAGGACAAAATTTATCTACAATAGGAGTTCTCATGCGAAAACTGATCGTACATCAATTCATTTCTTTGGATGGTGTCATCCAGGCCCCCGGCGGCGTGGATGAAGATACCGATGGCGGCTTCACTCACGGCGGCTGGACTATTCCCTTCTGGCACGATGACATCGGGATGCGCTTCTCGCAAGCTATGGAGACCGCCGATACTCTTTGCTCGGGCGCAAAACATGGAAGACCCACGGCGATGCCTTTGAGCCTTTGCCACCCGAAGAAAATCCATTTGGCAATGTCAAAAAATATGTTGTTTCCACCACGCTGAAATCTTCAGCGGCCTGGAGCAACTCCACCATCATCAGCAGCAATGTCGTCGAAGAAGTTCGTAAACTCAAGAACCAACCGGGCAAAAATATTCTTTCGGATGGCAGTAGTGTGTTGATGCATACCCTCATCGAAAATGATCTGGTGGATGAATTTGTTCTGCATGTTTATCCATTGATATTTGGCAACGGCAAGAAATTATTTCCGGATGGAAAATATGTGCGCCTCAAGTTGATTGAATCTGCGCCTCTTCCTACGGGTGTGCTGTATCAGCGCTACGAACCTGTTCGTTAATCTGACAAAGGAACCGCTCATGAATCATGGTTATATCTTTTTTGAGATCCACGTTGACGATGTGGGGCGTGCGGTGAAGTTCTACCAGACTGTTTTTGGCTGGAAGATGAGCCGCAACCCCGGCGTGCCTATCGAATATTACGATATCGAAACCGGCGGCTCGCGCGGCGGCTGCCTTCAACGCCCGGTGAAGGCTCCGTCTCTTGGACAGGGGACGAATGCGTTCATCTGCTCGTTGGAAGTAGAAAGCTTTGATGCGACTGCCGCGAAGATTCTGTCCAATGGTGGGCAGGTTGCGTTGGAAAAATTCCCGGTTCCCGGCAGATGCTGGCAGGGATACTTCATCGACACCGAAGGCAATACCTTTGGAATCTTTGAAGTAGATGAAAAGGCTGGTTTAGTATGAAATTTACTTCCATTGAAGAATATCTTTCAACTCTTTCTGAAGATGCGCAAAAAGCGATGGGGGAAATCATCGCAACCATTAAGGAACAGGTTCCGAATGCCGATGGGCAGATCAGTTACAACATGCCCGCCTTCAAGGTAAACGGCGAGTACTTCATCCATTTTTCAGCGTGGAAAAATCATATCGAAATGTATCCGATACCGGCGGGGAATGAAGCGTTTCAAAAGCAGATCGAGCAATATCGTTCGGCGAAAAGTTCGCTTAACTTTCCCCTCGATAAACCGATGCCCATCAAATTGATTGAGAAATTTATTAAGTTTCGGATCGCGGAAAATTTGAAAGACGCCAGGGCGAAATCCGTCAACGGAAAATAGATAAACTCTAGTTATTGTCTATCCATCAGCAAGCTGATGGATTCCAAAATGAAAAGGAGAATTTTAAAATGAAAAAGATCACCCCGTTCTTATGGTTCGATAGTCAGGCTGAAGAGGCGATGAATTTCTATGTCTCATTGTTTAAGAATTCGAAGGTAAATTCTGTCTCACGCGGGCCGGACGGAAAAGCCTTCACCGTTGCGTTCGAGCTTGATGGACAGGAGTTCATGGGGATGAATGCGGGGCCGCAGTTCAAGTTCAATGAGGTGGTTTTGAGGTTAGTTAATTGCGAAGACCAGGCAGAAGTGGATTATTTTTGGAATGCGTTGACTGCGGATGGGGGAGAAGAGTCGATGTGTAGTTGGTGCAAGGATAAGTATGGCCTGTCGTGGCAGATTGTGCCGAAGCAGTTGGGTGAGTTGATGGGTGACCCCGACCCTGAAAAATCCGGGCGGGTGATGCAGGCCATGTTGAAGATGAAAAAGATCATCGTTGCTGACTTGAAGAAAGCGTATAACAACGAGTGATGATGCAAGTGATGGCAGAACGCATATTTTAAATACAACGAATCAAACTACAAAGAGGATCCAAATGTCCAAAGATAAAACAACGAATTCAGTCACAAGAAAAATTGTTGTGCTTGAGCATATCTCCCTGGATGGTGTCATACAAGCTCCGGGCGGACCGGATGAAGATACCGACAGCGGCTTCGCACATGGCGGGTGGATAGCGCCATATTCCGATGCGACTCTTGGAACGGCTCTGAGAAAACAAATGAACATGCCGTTCGATCTGTTGTTAGGACGCAAGACTTTTGATATTTGGGCGCCGTATTGGCCGCAGCATGGGGATATATGGCCGGGCGCCAACTCGGCGACCAAGTTCGTTGCCTCGAATACTATAACGTCTAGTGAATGGCAGCCGTCCGTGTTTTTAAGCGGAGATGTTGCAGAAAAAGTTGCCAAAATCAAGCAACAGCCAGGCCCGGATTTACATGTGTGGGGAAGCAGTAATCTCATTCAGGCGCTTATCAAGCATGATCTGGTCGATGTATTCTGGCTGATGATATATCCGATAACCTTGGGTAGCGGAAAGCGGTTGTTTGCTGACGGTACACTTCCGATGGCATTCAAAGTGACGGAAAGTATAATCTCCCCGAATGGCGTCATTGTTGTGAATTACGAACGCGCAGGTGCAATCACAACTGGAAACTGATCGGAAATGCTATGGGTGCTTTTGAACTTTTTTACGTTCATCGTCCCATAGTTTGGCAAAGCGTTCAAAAACATCAGCGATGATTTCCAGATCACTTTTAGAATAACTTGAGATCAATTCATCTTGAGCCTTTCTCGCTGACTCAAACCATGACGCGGCTTTTTCTGCACTCGATGGTGCAGGAGCGATCAAAGTTCCGCGGCGGTCATCAGGATTGGGTTTGCGCTCAATTAAGCCAGCTTTTCGAGCCGATCGAGCATGGCGGTGGTTGCGCCTGATGTAAGCCCTGTAAATCTGGAAAGTTCAGACGGTGTCGCAATGCCTTTTTGGAATAGCAGTCTGAGGCATTCCATATCGGTTACGTTGAGTCCGGCCCATTCACTCATGGCGTTGCGGAATTGTGTCAGATTAACACCATAATCCCTGACTGCCATCAGGGCTCGTTTTTCAAATCTGTCTTTGTGGATTTGGTCATAGAAATATACCCTTGACATTACCTTTATTTTGAAGTATCTTTATTATAAAGATAAAATCGTTTTTATGCAAGTGTCAAAATAAACCAAAGTCAGATAAGGAGATTTTTTATGAACCCCAAGGCAGATGCGAAAAAACCAACCAAGAAGCCAAGTGAAGGATTTACCGCCGACGAAAAAGCCGCGATGAAGGCTCGCGCCCAGGAATTGAAAGCGGAAGCGCGCGCCGGCAAGGATAGGGCGGAAGGTGAAAAAGCCATCCTTGCTGCGATTGCCGGAATGAAAGACTCAACGGATCGTTCGATGGGGAAGCGGATTCATGAGATCGTTACTGCTGCTGCGCCGGAGTTGATGCCGAAAACCTGGTATGGTATGCCTGCGTATGCGGACAAGGATGGCAAGGTGATTTGCTTCTTTCAGGCTGCAAGCAAGTTTGGTGTAAGGTATGCCACCTTCGGCTTCCAACCCGATGCAAAACTTGACGAAGGTAATATGTGGGCGGCATCTTTTGCGCTGATCAAGTTGACCTCCGCCGAAGAGGCAAAGATCATCGCACTCGTTAAAAAAGCGGTGAGTTGAAGTCTTGTGCTGAAAAGGAAGTTCTTCTGCAACATCAAATCATCGTAGTATTACGCCTCCCCCTTTTTTAATTGGTGATTATCCAAAACGTTCTTTGGCTTGCGGTTGATGGTTCGCAGGATGCGCAGAGTTAAGAGTGCCGGGATGCCCATAAATAGGACTACTTTCAGGAACGCATCCACGGAGCGAAAAATACCGTCCACCAACGACTCGCTTTCTTCGCTGACCGTCGCCCTGTCTACAGATTGGGCTGACGGCCCGCCCCGAAAACTATCTGCCCATTCTGTATCATCCAACAGGGTCAAGCCAAAAATCATAATGGTTGCTGCCAGTAAAATGATCAACATCGGAGTGAGGACCTGCTTGAGGGTATTCATGCTGCAACTCCGTTTTTGGTTCCGTAATGTAGGATATACCGTTTGAAATTGACGATAATCCACTGCCAGTGCATCGCCAAATGGACGCCGAGCATAATCATGACCGAATTGGCGCTGAAAAGGTGAACTTCCAGCCAGAATGGGTCAACAACAATGGGAATGCCCAGGGTTGGCAGCACCGCGTTTGAAATAAGGATTCCTGAAAAACTGGCGATGACCATCATCACAAATTGAAACCAGTTCCAAAAATAGTTAAATCGCACTTCTCCTGGCTGTCGTTTGAGAAAGCGTTTTGTGACGGAGATAATCCACTGCCAATCCAGCACAAGGTGAACGAGAAATGGAATGATCACCAGCAGGCTGCCCCATTCATGCAGGGGAATGCCCGTTGCTTGCGGCATCAGCGCCCAGACAATGCCGACGAACAAGACAATATCTGCGAGGAATTGGATTTGCGTACTGCTGAGCGGGTTGCGTTTCCGTTCAATGTTGATTGTCATGCTGTCCCCCTTTACGCATGTGCCAGTAGTTCTTCAACGTTATCCGGGATGAATCCGTTGATGAGACTCAAAGCCCGTTTCGGCATCAGGCGGCTTACAGCAAACAGAAATCCCGCCATTTTTACGCGAATTTCTTCCTTCCCGCTATTCAAGCCCTGAAGCGCAATGGCTGCTGCATCTTCCGGTTTCATGGCATTTTTCGGGCGCGTGTCCGCCTTGAAATGGCGTATCGACGGAGGGGTAGAAAATCTCTACAACCTTAATTCCCGATTTTGCAAATTGCACCCGCATACTTTGGGTCATCGAGTGCAATGCCGCCTTGGAGGCGCAATAACTCGGCTCAACAGAAAGGGGGACATAAGCCAGCCCGGAAGAGACATTGACCACCGTGCCCTTGTTCTCGATCAACATGGGCAGGAACAGTTGTGTGAGAAGTACCGGAGCCAGGAAGTTGGTTTGTAATTCTTCTTCTATCCTTGATTCCAAATCCCCTGTTTTTGCAAGCAAATAACGCTTCGCAATGCCCGCATTGTTCATCAACATATTCAAGCCCCTGAAATTCGTCGAGATTTGTTTGTGCAGCGCCAGACGATCTTCAGCTTTGGTGATGTCGCATTGAATTGTGACCAACTGCGGCACTTTTCTTTTGGCATCCTCCAGCTTTTCCTGTGAGCGCCCGCAGATGATAACAACAGAATGCTGCGCGACCATCTGTTTCGCCATTTCAAAGCCAATGCCTGAACTTCCCCCGGTAATGAGTACGACTCTTTGTGATTGATTATTCATGGATGACCTCCGAAGTTTTGATATCTTGCTTTGTTGCAGGTATCTTACTGCTTCGGAGGTTTAATTTCCTTGACCTAGGTCAATTTTTGTTTGCTTCTTATCCTGCTTAGTGCCTCGGGTGTGACGCCAATAAAAGAGGCAATGTGATAAAGTTTGATCTCGTTTTCCAGGTTTGGGTAATCTCTTTGGAAAGCCAGATATCTCTCTGCGGCGCTATCCAGCAGGAATGATTTTTCGCGTAATTCCTTCATGATGTATACCGTTTCGAGCAATTTGAAAAGAAAGGGGTACCAGCGGATATCTTCTTCCACCATCTGTATCCATTGGCTGAAGTTGAATTGCAAAACATCGGTGTCAACCAGCGCTTCGATGTAAAAAAAGACGGGCGCCGTTGTGCCAAAGCACTGTAAGAGATGACGAATTTCCCGGCAGTGGAAAAGCCCTTGGTCAGGTCATTCCCGTTTTCATCATCATAGTACAGCCGGAATATTCCATTTAGATTAAAGCCTACATATTCTGGAATATCCCCTGCCATTAGAAAAAACTGCCCCTTTTTGTAATGGACTGATTTGCAAATGGAAAATAGGCGCTCGATGAGTTCCTCGGGAATGTTCGAGAGCGCCAGAATTGATTTCTTCAGGAAATCATGTGCTTGTTGGTTGTTGATACCCGTCATTGTTGAATTTTTTCCTTGTAAATGTGAACAGGTCAGCGTGCTGCACTATAATTTGGACAACCCGGGTTCGGTATAATGCGCTTTGCACATATACAAATTATACGACTACACCATAAAAAAGGCGCGTGCAAGCAAGGTTATTATTCGTGAAAAGCCGTGCTTGACCTTCTAGAAAAAGTGTTCTAAAATAACCGCACTTATGTTTTGGGTGGGCAAAAGCAGCCTTGCTTTTACCTGCCCGTTTTGTTTTATTCGATTGAGACTATAGAGGAGAGACCATGCCACAGGAATATATTGAGATTCGCGGCGCGCGCGAGAATAATTTAAAGAACGTCTCGCTGCGCATCCCCAAGCGCAAGATCACCATTTTCACAGGCGTTTCAGGTTCGGGCAAATCGTCCATTGTGTTCGATACGATCGCGACTGAGTCACAGCGCCTGCTCAATGAAAACTTCAGCATGTTCGTGCGGAATTTTTTGCCAAAGTATTCTCAACCCGAAGCGGACTCGATCGAGAACTTGAGCATGTCCATCGTGGTGGATCAGAAGCGGATGGGCGGCGGTTCACACTCGACCGTGGGCACGATCACCGACATCAACACGATCCTACGCATGATGTTTTCGCGCATCGGACAGCCCCATGTGGGACCCACCAACGTATTCGGCTTCAACGACCCGCAAGGGATGTGCCCGAACTGCAACGGACTCGGTCGCAAGCTGGATGTGGACATGGACAAGTTTCTGGACAAATCCAAATCGCTGAACGAGGGCGCTATTTTGTTTCCAGAATACGCCGTGGAAAGTTGGGGCTGGAGTAATGTAATCAATACGGGTTTATTCGACCCGGATAAGAAAATATCCAAATACACTCAAAAGGAACTGAACGACCTTTTATATAGCGAACCCATCAAGGTCAAAACCAAAATGGGGGCAAAAGACTTCAATCTGACCTACGAAGGTATTGTCAACCGCTTTACCAACAAGTACATCAAGCAGGATTTAAAAACCAAATCCGAGCGGACCCAAAAGGCGATCGAGCCTTTCATGACGATGGGTCCCTGTTCCGAATGCAATGGTGCGCGGTTGAACAAGACCATCTTGAAGTGCAAGGTCAACGGCTACAACATTGCCGACCTGACCAGCATGGAAATCCCTGAATTGATCGAAGCTGTGAAAGGAATCAAAACGCCTGCCGCTGAGCCAATTGTCAAAGCGCTTCTCGAACGATTGCAGAACCTCGTGGATATTGGCTTGGAATACCTGAGCCTCGACCGTGAGACGGATACATTATCAGGCGGAGAGTCGCAGCGCGTAAAGATCGTCAAACACCTCGGCAGCAGCCTGAGCGATGTAATCTATATCTTCGATGAGCCGAGTGTGGGTTTACATCCGCGTGACGTACATCGCATGAACGAGTTATTGCAGAAACTGCGTGACAAGGGCAACACGGTCATCGTGGTGGAGCATGACCCAGACGTGATCAAAGCCGCAGACCATATCGTGGATGTGGGTCCGCTTGCAGGTCCGCATGGAGGCGAGATCGTCTTCGAAGGTAGTTATGCAAACCTGCTCAAAGCAGATACGATCACGGGCAGGCATATGAAGCAGTCCATCCCGATAAAAGATTCATTCCGCGCGCCAACGGGTAAGCTGCCGATCAAGAATGCGAAAGTCAATAATTTACAAAATGTCAGTGTGAACATTCCAACAGGCGTGCTGACCGTGGTGACGGGTGTGGCGGGTTCTGGCAAGAGTTCGCTCATCAATGAAGTTTTCCAACTCCAACATCCCGATGCGATTGTGATCGATCAATCGGCGGTGGGAGTCAACAGCCGTTCCAATCCCGCCACGTACACGGGCATTCTGGATGATGTCCGCAAGGCATTTGCGGCGGCAAACAAGGTGCAGGCTTCGCTGTTTAGTTTCAACTCGAAGGGTGCGTGTGAAAACTGTCAGGGATTGGGCGTGGTCTTCACCGAGTTGTCATTTTTCGATAGCGTGAAATCACCCTGTGAGGTCTGCGGCGGTAAAAGATTCAAAGACGAAGTGCTGGCGTATAAACTCAACGGCAAGTCCATTAGTGATGTGCTGGCGATGAACGTTCAACAGGCCCTCGAATATTTTGAAATTAAAGAAGTCGTCCGCAAGCTGCAAGCCATGAGCGATGTCGGCTTGGATTATTTGGGTTTGGGTCAACCATTGAGCACATTATCTGGTGGAGAATGTCAACGAATAAAACTTGCGAGTGAACTGCATAAAAATGGCAGTATCTATATCATGGACGAACCCACGACCGGATTGCACATGTCTGATATTGGGCACTTAATGGAAGTCATTAATCGGCTGGTGGATACCGGGAATACGGTCGTTGTCATTGAGCATAATTTGCACGTCATCAAAAACGCAGATTGGATCATTGACATGGGACCCGAAGGCGGCAGCAAAGGCGGAAAAGTAATGTTTGAAGGTACGCCTGAGAAACTCCTAACGGCAAAGAACTCGCTTACAAGTCAGTACCTGCGTAACTAGCTTCTGGACTTTTCACAGTGTGTATTTCAGAAATACACACTGTGTTTTTTTACCACGACAATAAGGCGCAACAGAAAAAAACTTTGTGACTTGGAGACTTGGTGGTTAAGTTCTGAGAGTCAGTGACGTATTACCCGTTTGGGTACTCTTTTAGGTTTGTTTCAAAAATTCATTGACTCAACTCACTTTTCAGGTAAAATACCGCCCATCATGCATACAGTTTTTGCACCGCGTACACGTCGTCCGAAGCCCACTTCTTTGAGAAGGTTGGGAGTTTTTTGTTTTGACGGCGGAACGAACGCAACGGTGCGCTAGGTAACAAGCACAAGTCAATCCAAAACGGCCATCCTTCATCGGATGGCCGTTTTATTTTATCTGGAGTCCCGAACTTGCTTCGGAAACAAAAACCAAGGAGAAATACATGAACCCGCAATCCAAACCGCAAGTCAAGAAAGTTGTCCTCGCCTATTCCGGTGGACTGGACACATCCGTGATCGTGCCGTGGCTGAAAGAGCACTACGGCTGTGAAGTTGTCTGCTTTTGTGCAGACGTGGGGCAGGGCGATGAAGACATGCGCGGACTCGAACAGAAGGCCATTAACAGCGGCGCGAGTCAGTGCATCATCCATGATATGAAAGAAGAGTTTGCTGCTGAATATCTTTTTCCAATGTTAAAAGCGGGGGCGGTTTATGAACACAAGTATTTATTGGGCACATCAGTGGCCCGTCCTTTAATTGCAAAACATCTTGTTGATGTAGCTCACGAAGTCGGCGCGGATGCAATTGCACACGGCGCAACCGGCAAGGGGAATGATCAGGTCCGTTTTGAATTAACCGTTATGGCGCTTGACCCACGCCTCAAGATCATCGCTCCCTGGCGCGAGTGGGATATCCGCTCACGCGAAGATGCGATTGCCTACGCCGCAAAACACAACATACCCGTCACCGCCACCATCAAATCCATTTACAGCCGTGACTCAAATCTTTGGCATCTTTCGCACGAAGGCGGTCTGCTCGAAGATCCGTGGAATGAACCTGAAGAAGCCATGTTCCAGCTTTCCACTTCACCGGAGAATGCACCCGAGCAGGGCGAATATGTTGAGATCGAGTTTGAAAGCGGTAATCCGATCGCTGTGAATGGTGAAAAACTTTCAGCGGCGAAGATCGTTGAAAAACTTAATGTCATCGGCGGTGCGCACGCCATTGGCCGCGTGGACCTCGTTGAGAATCGCCTCGTGGGTATGAAATCTCACGGCGTGTATGAAACTCCGGGTGGTACTATTCTGCTCTATGCCCATCGCGAACTCGAGTCACTTGTGCTCGACCGCGAGACCATGCACTTCAAAGAAATGGTCGCGGTGAAATATGCCGAAGTCACATACAACGGTTTATGGTTCACGCCATTGCGCGAAGCAATTGATGCCTTCGTCAATTCCACGCAAGGCCCTGTCACTGGTGTTGTGCGCCTCAAACTTTACAAGGGCAACATCATCACCGCTGGCAAGAAATCTCCGTTCAGTTTGTATCGCGAAGATTTCGCCACCTTCGGCGAAGAGGATGTCTACGATCAGAGTCACGCCGAGGGTTTCATTCGCCTGTATGGCCTCAGCATGAAAGTCCGCGCGATGAATGGTTTGCCGATCTCGGGTCTTGATATGCAGAAGCCTGATTATTCGAAATTCAAACGTGATTAGTAAAAACGTAAACAAGGAAACACGTATACAAGACTTGTTTACCTGTGTACCTGTCTACTTATTTACTTCACTCAAGGAGCAATCATGACCCTCTGGGGCGGACGCTTTTCCACCAAACTAAACGATCAAGCCTGGGACTTAAACTCATCCCTGCCTGTTGATCAGCGCATGGCAATTCAGGATGTGGATGGTTCCATCGCGTGGGCGAATGCGTTGCACAAAGCAAATATTCTTTTGGATGAAGAACACGCTTCGATCTCACTCGGGCTTGATACCGTCAAAAAAGAATTCGCTTCGGGAGAGTTTATCTTCGTCCCCTCCGATGAAGATATTCACACCGCCGTTGAGCGCCGCCTCACCGAGTTGATCGGTGTGACCGCCGGCAAACTCCACACCGGAAGAAGCCGCAACGATCAAGTCGCCACCGATTTCAGACTGTGGATGTTACAAGCCATTCCCGAATTAGATTCTGCATTCCGCATTCTTCAATCTGCATTGCTTGCGCAGGCTGAACTCGCAGGTGAAATTATTATGCCCGGCTACACTCATTTGCAACGCGCCCAGCCAATCTTGCTTTCGCATTGGTGGTTGAGTCATTATCATCCGCTCGAACGTGATCGTGAACGACTCACTGATTTGGTGAAACGAGTTTCAATTTTGCCTCTCGGCTCTGGCGCATTGGCTGGAACGCCTGTGCCCGTAGACCGCGCCGCATTGGCTGAGGCACTTGGCTTTGCTGTGGCCGCTCCCAACAGCCTCGACTCTGTTTCAGATAGAGACTTCGCCGCTGAATTCCTATTCTGCGCCACGATGACAGGTATTCACTTGAGCAAACTTTCGGAGCAAATTGTTTTGTACACCAGCGCCGAGTTTGGTTTCTTCGAACTCTCGGATGCCTTCTCAACGGGTTCGAGCCTTATGCCGCAGAAAAAGAATCCCGATGTGTTTGAGTTGACTCGCGGTAAGGCTGGCACACTCATTGGAATGCTCACGGGATTGCTCGCCACGCTCAAAGGCTTGCCATCCACCTACGATAAAGATTTACAGGAAGATAAAGCGCCTGTCTTCGCGGCGGCAGATACATTGCTGGCGATTCTTCCAGTCATTGCTGGTGCGATCAATACGATCACAGCCAAACCTCAACGAATGCGAAACGCAATTGACTCGTTCATGATGGCGACTGACCTCGCGGATTATTTAGTTGATAAAGGAATTCCGTTTCGAGAGACTCACGCGATCGCAGGAAAAGCTGTCCGCGAGGCTGGTGAGAAAAATATCGGGTTGGAGGAACTGTCACTCGAAGCGTATCAGGTACTCTGTCCGGCTTTTGAAGCGGATGTGTATCAAGTCTTCGATCCGATGAAGTCCATTGAAAAAAGAAATGCAATTGGCGGCACGAGTCTCCAATCTGTAAAAAATCAAATACAAAAAATCAAAGGAGAATAAGAAATGTCTACTGTTACCTGCCCTGAATGTGAAGCTCAAATTGGATTGGATGCCGGAACCGAAGCTGGTGAGATCATCGTTTGCTCTGATTGCGGTGTTGATCTCGAAGTGACTTCCATTGAACCTGCCGCTGTGCAACTCGCGCCCATGGAACAGGAAGATTGGGGGGAATAACCGACGGTGGACGATTGACCACGGACGACGGAATGGTCTGTCGTCCGTGGTCCGTGGTCATCCAATGGTGATGTTATGCAAAGAAGATTGAAACTAGGCGTCCTTTATTCCCGTGTGCGGGTGGAAGAAAAATGGATTTTCGCGGCGATGGAAAAACGCGGCATTGATTATGAAAGACTCGATGACCGCGCGATTTCATTTGACCTGGAAAATCCCGAACCGTGGCGCGCGTTTGACGCGGTGCTTGAGCGCAGTATCAGTTACACGAGCGGATTGTATGCTCTGCGATTATTAAATTCGTTTGGTGTGCCAACTGTAAATACTGCAATGGTAGCCGAAATCTGCGGCGACAAATTAACCACGTCTGCAATGCTGGCGAAGGCGGGCGTGCCGCAGCCGCGCAATGTGGTGGCATTCACACCCGAAGCTGCGCTGGATGCGATCGAAGCGTTTGGGTATCCGGTTGTGTTGAAGCCTGTTGTCGGTTCGTGGGGACGGCTGCTGGCGAAGATCAATGACCGTGACGCAGCGGAAGCGGTGTTTGAACATAAGGCCACGCTTGGTTCAGTGCAGCATTCAGTTTTTTATATTCAGGAATTTATTAAGAAACCCGGACGTGACATCCGCGCGATTGTGATCGGTGACCGTGTGCTGACTGCCATGTATCGCAAGTCTGAGCATTGGATCACGAACACAGCGCGCGGCGGGGAAGGGGAGTTATGTCCCATCACACCTGAGATCGAAGAGATGTGCCTGAAAGCAACTGCGGCTGTTGGCGGCGGAGTGCTGGCTGTTGACCTTATTGAACATGCAGAGCGCGGATATCTGGTCAACGAGATTAATCACACAATGGAGTTCCATACGATGCAGCCCGTGAGCGGTATTGATATTGCGGGTGAGATCGTGGAATATACGGTTAGAGCGGCGAAGAGCAGTGAGAAGTAATCAGTAAACAGTAATCAGTAGTGAAACACGGTGGTGTTTTGAGTGACTGATAACTGAAAACTGATAACTGAAAACTGATAACTGGTTTTGAATAGGAGCAATTATTGATGACAACAGTATCTATTATCGGCGGTTCTGGTTATGGGGGCGGAGAATTATTGCGTTTGTTGTTGGGTCATCCGAATGTGGAGATCAAGCAGGTGACTTCGCGTTCGCGTGTGGGTGAGTATGTGTATCAGACTCACCCCAATCTGCGAAAGAAGACGCAGTTGAAATTCAGCGATCCTTCGCAGTTGGAGCCGGTGGATGTGCTTTTCCTCGCCCAGCCGCATGGACAGGCGCAGCATAACATTGAGCAGTATGCAAAACTGGGAACAAAGATCGTTGATCTCGCGGCAGATTTTCGTCTGCGGGATGCGGCGTTTTATGAGCAATGGTATGGCGAAGCGCATGCCGCTCCAGAATGGTTGAGTAAATTTGTATATGGCTTGCCCGAACTTCATCGCGCTGAAATTGCGGGCGCGAGTTATATCAGTGGGGTGGGATGCAATGCCACGGCGAGCAATCTTGCGCTACTGCCATTGGTCAAAGCGGGATTGATCGATTTAACTTCTCCAGTCATTATTGAAATTAAAGTCGGTTCTTCAGAAGGCGGCGCGGAAGGGAATTCCGGTTCGATGCATTCGGAGCGCGCAAATGTGATCCGCACGTTTTCGGCTTTTGGTCATCGTCACACGGCGGAGGTGATTCAGGAAATGGGAGTTAAGGATGTTTCGCTGACAATGACCGCTGTGGACTTGGTCCGCGGGGTTTTAGCGACGGCTCATGCCAGGGCCAAGCCTGGTGTGGCGACAAAAGATTTGTGGAAAGCTTATAGAGCGGCGGCGAACGAAAATCCGTTCGTGCGCGTGGTGAAGGAACAGCGCGGAATTTATCGTGTGCCTGAGCCGAAGATTTTGGCTGGCTCAAATTACGCAGATCTGGGATTTGAACTAGACGAGAGCAATGGTCACATTGTGTCTATCTGCGCGATTGATAATCTAATGAAGGGCGCTTCGGGTTCTGCGGTGCAGTGTTTGAATTTGATGATGGGGTGGGAAGAAACTCTCGGTCTTGAATTTATGGGTTTGCATCCGATCTAAGAAAGAGGAAAGAAGAAAGGAATCGGAAAGTTTTCTTTCCTCTTTCCTCTTTCTTCGACATGGAGAACTTATGGCTGAATCGATTACTGTTGTAAAACTTGGCGGCACGGAGGGCGTGGATTTTTCTGCGATCTGTGCGGATGCGGTGGAATTGTTGAAGCAGGGCAAGCGCCTTGTTTTTGTGCATGGTGGTTCTGCGGAGGCGAATGCACTGGGTGAAGGTCTTGGCACGCCGCCGAAGATGATCACTTCGCCTTCGGGCTATACGTCACGTTATACCGATAGAAAGACGTTGGAAATCTTTTTGATGGCGGTGAATGGCAAAGTCAATTCGTTGTTGACAGAGCAATTGCAAATGATGGGCGTCAATGCGGTTGGTGTGTGCGGATTAGATGGAAGACTGATGCAAGCCACGCGCAAAGAGTCTGTGCAATCTATTGAGAATGGCAAGCGCAAAATTATCCGTGATGATTACACGGGGAAGATCGATATGGTGAATAGTGAACTGCTTTTGATGCTGCTGAATGCAGGCTATTTGCCAGTGATCGCACCCGTGGCTGTCAGTGAAAAAGGGGAGGCGTTGAATGTGGATGCTGACCGCGCGGCGGCGATGGTGGCGTCTGCACTCAAGGCGGAGAATTTGTTACTGCTGACGGCTGTCCCCGGGCTGATGAAGAATTTCCCAGACGAGTCGACTCTCATTCGGCAACTGCCGCAGAGTCAGTTGTCGGCGGCGAGTGAAGCGGCGCAGGGTCGCATGAAGAAGAAAGTGTTGGGCGCGGAAGAAGCGCTCAAAGGCGGCGTGAGTCGCGTCATCATCGCGGACGGGCGGATTCAAAATCCGATCTCGAATGCGTTGGCTGGTAATGGAACAGTTATTGAATGAAGAGTGTAGAATGATGAATGGCGCTTGTGTTGTATAGACAATAAATTATAATCGCGCCTCCCAAACCTTGGGGAGCCCCCCGCCCGGGCAGAAAAACCAGGAAAAACGGGACCGCCCAAAAGGGGAGGCCCCTGCGGGCCCCCTCCCCCCCAACCACCCCCAAAAAAAGGCGAAAAAAAAGGAAAAGAAAAAAAGGGTTGGGGCCGGGGGCCAGGGGGGGGGGGGGGGGGGGGGGGGGGGGGCCGGCCCAGGGCGCCCGGGCCGGGGGTGTCAAGGGGGGAGGGAGGCCGCGGGGGGTGGGGGGGTGGGGCGGGGGGGGGGGGGGGGGGGGAGGGTGGAAAAGGCTCTCTCTGCCCCCGCCCCCCCGAAAGAAAAAAAAAAGAAAAAAAGGGGAGGATTGTTGGCCCCGTCTTCCAAGACAAAAAAAAAAAAAAAAGAAAAAAAAATAAAAAAAAAAAAGCCGAAAAAAAAAACCCCACAATCTAAATCATTTATGAAACTAGCCACACTTGTATTGGAAGATGGAACCGTGATCGAGGGGCGGGCCTTCGGCGCGGAAGCCGACGCCGTGTTTGAGTTGGTGTTTAACACCAGCATGACGGGCTATCAGGAAATTTTGACCGACCCCTCGTATCGCGGACAAGGGGTGCTGTTTACCGTTTCGCATATTGGGAATGTAGGAATTAATACCGAGGATGACGAGTCTGCGAGACCGCAGGTATCAGCGGCGGTCATTCGTTCTTTAAGTCCGATGGTGTCGAACTGGCGTTCGGCGCTTTCTTTATCTGACTGGCTGACACAGCATAATGTGCCGGGAATCAGCGGCGTGGACACACGCTGGCTAACTCGCAAGCTGCGCGATGGCGGCACACAAAAAGCAGCACTTTCCACCAAAGGTACATCGGCAGATGTGTTGTTGAAAATGGCGCGTGATTGGGCAGGACTCGATGGACGCGACATGGTGAAGGAAGTGACGTGCGAAGAGAGTTATCACTGGGCGGGGGATGAGGGGAGTAAATGGATTGGAGACCATAGACTGCAGACGATGGATGATGGAAAAAACATGGTCAATCGTCAATGGTCAATCGTCGCTTATGATTTCGGGATTAAAGAAAATATTCTTCGCCACCTTGCTTCATTCGGCGCAAATGTGACCGTTGTCCCTGCGGATACGACTGCGGATGAAGTGTTGGCGTTGAAACCTGATGGAATCTTTTTATCCAACGGCCCCGGTGACCCTGCGGGATTGCCTTACGCTGTTGAAGCGGTGAGCGGATTGATAGCGAGCGGTGTGCCAATGTTTGGTATTTGTTTGGGTCATCAACTCATTGGGCGTGCGTTGGGCGCAGATACTCATCGCCTCAAATTTGGTCATCACGGCGGTAATCATCCCGTTCAATATTTGCCATCGGGTGAGGTGTTGATCACTGCACAGAATCATAATTACTGCGTTACTGCTGGTGACTTGAATTCAAGTGAAGTTGAAATTACATACAAGAGTTTGAACGATGACTCGTTGGAAGGTATACGAATGAAGAACAAGCCCGTGTTCAGCGTGCAGTTTCATCCTGAGTCTGCGCCGGGTCCGCATGACGCGCATGATATTTTTGGCGATTTTTTCAAAATGATTGGGGATAAATAATATGAAGCGTACAGATATTCATACAATTCTTGTGCCTGGTTCCGGAGCTATTGTGATTGGTCAAGCCGCAGAATTTGATTATTCTGGCACACAAGCCGTCAAGGCCTTGAAGGCGGAAGGCTATCGCGTGGTACTGGTCAACTCGAACCCTGCCACGATCATGACCGACCCTGAAATTGCAGACGCAACTTATATTGAACCGCTCACGCTCGAATCACTGGAAGCCATCATCGCACAGGAAAGACCCGACGCCATGCTTCCGACTGTTGGCGGTCAAACGGGATTAAATCTCGCGCTGGCGCTCAGTGAAAATGGCGTGCTTGAAAAATATGGCGTGCAACTCATCGGCGCGAATCTTTCCGCCATCAAAGCCGCTGAAGACCGCATGTTGTTTCGCGAGACCATGCAAAAAGTTGGTATACCAATTCCGCATGGTGGTGCGGCATATTCGTTGGCCGAAGCTGAAGAGATCATCAAGCAAACGGGCTACCCTGTTTTAGTCCGCGCTTCGTTTGCGATGGGCGGCACGGGCGCGTCGTGGGTTTATGAACCCGATCAACTTCAAGAAGCGGTGCGCAGTGCAATTTCTGAATCGCCAATTGGTCAGGCCTGGCTCGAAGAGTCTGTCATGGGTTGGAAGGAATACGAACTCGAAGTCATGCGCGATAAAAAAGATAATTTTGTCGTTGTGTGTTCCATCGAAAATCTCGACCCGATGGGCGTACACACTGGCGACAGTATTACCGTCGCGCCTGCGCAAACGCTCACCGATCGCGAGTATCAAGTTTTGCGCGACATTGCCCATCGCGTGCTGACCGCTGTCGGTGTGGAAACAGGCGGCTCGAATGTGCAATTCGGCGTTGATCCCAAAACCGGGCGCGTTGTCGTCATCGAGATGAATCCGCGTGTGAGTCGGTCATCCGCGCTGGCGTCCAAAGCCACGGGCTTCCCCATCGCCAAGCTCGCCGCACTCGTCGCTGTCGGTTATACGCTTGATGAAATCACAAACGACATTACCAAACAAACCAAAGCCGCCTTCGAGCCGTCGCTTGATTATGTCGTGGTCAAAATTCCGCGCTGGGCGTTTGAGAAATTCCCAGGCGTGGATTCGATCCTCGGTCCGCAGATGAAATCAGTGGGTGAGGCGATGGCTCTCGGACGGACATTTCCCGAAGCCCTGAACAAAGCGATTCAATCCCTTGGAAATTGGCGTGGACGCACTCGACGCTTCGGGGCCTAACCGAGAACTGGTCGCTGACCCTGAAACATTCGCCACTCTGAAAGTCCCTACCGCTGACAGACTATTCCGCGTGTATCGTGCTATTCAACAGGGACTTCCGCTCGAAGAGATTGCTCGAGCCACTGGCTATGATCTCTGGTATCTCGCACAAATGCAGGAAATTAGAAATTGCGAATTAGAAATTAGGAATTTCAGAGCGCAGAACGCAGAAGGCGGAAGGCAGGAGGCAGAACTGAAAGTCCTTCTCCGAACCGCCAAACAAATGGGATTCGCAGACTCGCACATCTCCCGCCTTCTAGATTCATCCTTCATAATTCATAATTCATCCTTCCGTGAACTACGGAAATCATTAGGAATAATACCTACGTTCCAAAGAGTAGACACCTGCGCCGCAGAATTCGAATCGCAGACACCGTACTTATACAGCGCCTACGAAATGGAAGATGAATCCCGCCCGACCGATAAGCAGAAAATCTTAATCCTCGGCGGCGGGCCGAATCGAATCGGTCAGGGGATTGAATTTGATTATTGCTGTTGTCAGGCTGCATTTGCCTTATCAAAGATGGGTTACGAAACCATCATGTACAACTGTAATCCTGAAACTGTCTCAACTGATTACGACACAGCAGACCGTTTATATTTTGAGCCACTCACGCTTGAACATGTTTTGAATGTGATCGATCTTGAAAAACCCGTCGGCGTCATCGTCCAATTCGGCGGACAGACTCCGCTCAACCTTGCGGCGGGACTTGAAGCGGCGGGTGTGAAAATTCTGGGCACGTCACCGCACGCCATTCAACTCTCTGAAGACCGCGAAGAGTTTGCGAAACTGCTCAAAGAGTTGGATGTGCCCCAGCCCGAAAATGGAATCGCACGCTCCATTGAAGAAGCGCGTGTTATTGCTGAAAGAATCGGATATCCTGTTTTAGTGCGTCCGTCTTTTGTGTTGGGTGGGCGGGCAATGGCTTTAGTGGAGTTCGAACCCCATTTGGCAGGATTCATTCAAAAGGCGATTGAGGCGGCTCCTGGTCAACCGATCTTGATCGATAAATTTATGGAAGACGCTTTCGAGATCGATGTGGATGCACTCGCAGACGGCGAGCGAGTCGTTATCGGGGCGATCATGCAACATATCGAAGAAGCAGGCGTCCATTCGGGTGATGCGGCTTGTGTTCTGCCGCCGTATAAAGTCAGTGAATATCATCTTGGTATCATGCGCGAATACACTGAACAACTTGGTCTCGCGCTCGGTGTGCGCGGATTAATGAACGTGCAGTTCGCGTTGAAAGATGAAGTGGTCTGCGTGCTGGAGGTTAATCCGCGTGCTTCACGCACTGTGCCATATGCCAGCAAGGCCACGGGATTAAATCTTGCATACGCCGCCGCGCAAGTGATGGCGGGCAGTAGTTTGGAGAGTCTTGGTATTTTGGAAGAACCGCGCGTAGACGGATTTTTTGTCAAAGAGGCTGTCCTGCCGTTCAAGAAATTATCCGGCTCAAGTTCATTGCTCGGTCCTGAAATGCATTCCACGGGTGAAGTGATGGGACATGCTTCTCACTTTGGACACGCTTTTGCAAAATCACAGATTGCGGCGGGTACAGGTTTGCCGCAAAGCGGCGCAGTGCTGATTACGGTCAATGATTATGACAAGAGTGCTGGTTTGAAATTTGCGCGTGATATGTATCGCATGGGCTTTCGCCTTTATGCCACACCGGGTACTGCGGACATGTGTCAGAAAGCAAACATGGCTGTGGAAGTCGTTGAGAAAGCAATGGATGGTTCCACTCAAATTGTAGATTTGATCCGTTCCGGAAAGATCCAGCTGGTGCTAAACACGCCGTTGGGTCCGCATGCACACAGTGATGGCGCAGCGATTCGTTCTGCGGCCATCGCGATGAATGTTCCATTATTAACCACGCTCTCTGCAGGGACGGCGGCGGTCGCTGCCATTCAGGCGATCCGCAAAAAAGAATTGAGTTATCGAAGTTTACAGAGTCACTTTTCGTAATGGAGAAGTCAGAATGAAGAGTGCGGAATAAAAAAATCTGCATTCTTCATTCTAAATTTAATTTGGAGAAACTATGAATATTGTTGAAACAGAAAATAAATATACTTCTGGTGTATATGCCAAGCAAACATTAACCATCGTCCGCGGACAGGGTGCTTCGTTGTTTGACGAGAACGGCGTGGAATATTTGGATTGTTCATCTGGACATGGCGTCGCCAATCTCGGTCACGCTCACCCGAAAATTGCTGAGGCGATCTATAAGCAGGCATCCACGCTGATAACGCTTTTTGAAACCTTCCCCAACGATCAACGCGCCGCACTGATGGAAAAGATCACCGCGCTTGTTCCGGGTTTGGATCGAGTCTTTTTCTGCAACTCAGGGACAGAGTCTGTGGAAGCCGCTTTCAAATTTGCGCGTATTTCCACCGGGCGCAAAAACTTCATCGCAGCCATGCGTGCCTTTCACGGACGAACATATGGTTCACTCTCAGCGACATATAACAAAAAATATCGTGAAGGATTCGAGCCGCTTTTACCGGGCGTTTCGCATGTGGCATATAACAATATCGAAGCTTTGGAGAAAGCCGTAAATGAAGAGACCGCTGCGGTAATTCTCGAAGTGGTGCAAGGTGAGGGCGGAGTGTATCCCGCCACCGCGGAATATATTCAAGCTGCACGCAGAATCTGCGATGAGCGCGGCGCATTGTTGATCGTGGATGAAATCCAAACGGGCTTTGGCCGTACGGGTAAAATGTTTGCCATTCAACATTTTGGTGTGACACCTGATCTATTAACTTGTGCAAAATCAATAGCTGGCGGCGTACCGATGGGCGCGGTATTGATCGGACAGAATGTAAAGAATCTAACCCCAGGCGTACACGGCTCAACCTTTGGCGGGAATCCGCTTTCGTGTGCGGCAGCGAATGCGGCACTTGATGTCATGAAGGACGAAGACCTGGCTGGTCAAGCTGCGGCGAAGGGTGCTTATCTTGTTGAGAAATTGAGAAAAATAGAGTCACCAAATATCCGTGAAGTGCGTGGAATGGGACTGATGATTGGGATTGAAATGAAGCAGAAGGTCACAACTTATATTAAGACATTGCAGGAGAAAAAGATCATTGCCTTGAATGCTGGCATGACCGTGATCTTGCTTGTTGCCGCCGCTGGTGATTTCGTATGAACAGATCGATCATGTGGTTGAAGTTTTAACCGAAGTGTTAACTCAGACGGCGAACGATGAACAATAGACCACAGACAATTGTCCATCGTCTGTGGTTCGTGGTCGAGGACTTGCAATGAGTGATACTCTGGTCGGTTTAGTTTCGCAATATAGCCCATCGGGGGAGGAGCGTGGGGCGGTGGATTGGCTGGTGGCGCGGATGAAGTCACTTGGCTACGATGACGCTTTTGTTGACGAGGCTGGCAACGCTGTCGGTGTGATGGGGAAAGGGGCGAAGCAGGTTATGTTGCTGGGTCACATTGATACAGTGCCTGGTGAGATTCCTGTCCACGTGGAGGATGGCCTTTTATACGGGCGCGGCTCGGTTGATGCGAAAGGTCCGCTGGCGTGTTTTGTGGATGCGGTGGCTCAAGTGGGTGTGAAGGATGGCTGGCAGTTTGCGGTGATCGGTGCAGTAGAAGAAGAGCGCAATTCAGAAGGTGCGCGTTTTGTTGCAACGCAATATAAACCTGACTTTGCGATCATTGGCGAACCCAATCAATGGGACAGAATGGCGCTTGGCTATAAAGGAAGCGCGTGGGCCAATGTGACCATCAAGCGCGGACAAGCGCATACTGCAAGCGGTGAAGAGACAGCAGCAGAAGCGGCTGTGGAAGTTTGGTTGAAGATAAAAGCCTATGTCGATTCGTTCAATGCGGATAAACAAAAAGTATTTGATAAATTATTATTAACCCTGCGCGGCATGGATTCAGACTCTGATGATTTCGAGCAATGGGCACGCTTGAAAGTTGGAGTCCGCTTGCCGGTGGAAGTTTCGCCGGAAGATTGGTATATAAAGTTAAGTGAAATTGTAAAGGATGGAGCAGTTGTTGACCCAACCGGCTTTGCCATCCCTGCCTGGGGGTGTGAGAAAATACTCCGCTGGTGAGAGCTTTCTTAAGCGGAATCAGGTCACAGGGCGGGGAGCCGCGTTTCGTCTATAAAACAGGAACCGCTGATTTGAATATTGTCGCGCCGGTGTGGAAATGTCCAGCCGTTGTGTATGGGCCGGGAGATTCGGCGTTGGATCATACGCCGAATGAGCATATTAATTTGGAAGATTATGCAAAAGCGGTGACTGTGTTGAGTGAGGCTTTGAAGAAATTATCGGATTAGAGAGTGTTTTTTAATTCTTTTTAAACCACAGATGAACACGGATAAACACTGATTTTTGATAAAAACAGGATTGTGAGACTTTTCAATATCCCTTTCATCTGTGTTTATCTGTGGCTAATTGCACTTAAGAAATGTGCTCTTAAGTGTTGAGCGCTTGATCTAAATCCCACAGAATATCTTCGATATCTTCAAGGCCGATGCTCAAGCGGATAAAATCAGGGCTGACGCCTGCGGCGGTTTGTTCTTCATCTGAGAGTTGACTGTGTGTGGTGCTGGCGGGATGAATGGCGAGCGATTTTGTGTCGCCGAGATTGGCAACGTGGCTGAAGATTTGCAGGTTGTCGATAAATTTTGCACCCGCCTCTCTGCCGCCTTTGACGCCGAATCCCAACACGGCGCCGGTGCCTTTTGGTAAATATTTTTTTCCGCGCTCATGGTCGGGGTGACTGGCGAGACCGGCGTACGAAACCCATTTGACCTTTGGATGATTCTCCAGAAACGCAGCAACACGCTGCGCATTTTCCACGTGACGTTCCATGCGCAGGGATAATGTGCTGACTCCCTGTAAAAATTGCCATGAAGCAATGGGTTGTTGAGCCGATGAATTTTGTTGTGGAGTGAGTCACAATATCCGCGCCATACTCGAAGGGTCGACACAAATAAGGCGTGGCAAAAGTATTATCGATCATGAGCGGAATGCCGAATTCCTGCGCGATCTTTGAAACTTCGTCGAATGGGAAGATGTTGCCGAGCGGATTGCTGATGGTCTCGCCGTAAATAATTTTTGTGTTGGGCTGAATCGCGCGGCGGAAGTTTTCGGGGTCGGTGGGGTCGACGAGTGTGACGTTAATTCCCAATCTTGGAAATGTATATTTGAATTGAGTAACTGTCCCGCCATATAAAGTGGATGTGGATACGATGTGATCACCCGCATTGCAAATCGTGAGGATGGCTGTCGCCTGTGCTGCGTGACCTGAACCGACTTCCAGCGCGCCCACTCCGCCCTCTAAACTGGCCATGCGTTTCTCGAAGACATTTGTCGTCGGGTTGGAGATGCGCGTGTAGATGTTGCCTGCTTCCTGAAGCGCGAAGAGACGCGCGGCGCGTTCCGTGCTTTGCAGGTCGTAGGCGGATGTTTGATAAATGGGAACTGCCTGGCTTCCGGTGGCGGGGTCTGCGGTGTAGCCTTCGTGCAGTTGACGGGTGGTGAAGCCAAATTTATGAGGTGTGGGCATAATAAAGTTCCTTGTATAAAAACAGGAGACATATCCCTATGTCTCCTGTGCTTTTATCTCTTTGAAATGGGCCTGGGAATATCGTTCGGGTCAAAGGCTGTGGCTTGGTAAACGTAGTAGTTCAACCAGTTTGCGTATAAAAGATTTGCATGTCCACGCCAGCGGACGTTGGGCACTTTGCTTGGGTCGTTGTTGGGATAATAATTTTGCGGGACGTGGATCGGGAGTCCCTTGTTGATGTCGCGGTCGTATTCGGCTTTGAGAGTCAGCGGGTCATATTCGGAGTGGCCGGTGATGAAGAGGTGACGTCCATCTTTGGAGCCGACAATGTACACGCCGGCTTCATCTGATTCGGCGAGCATTTGAATCTCGTTGACCTTCTCCACATCTTCGCGGCGGATCTCGGTGTGGCGGGAGTGGGGGGCGAGGAAAATGTCATCGAATCCCCGAAGCAGGTTTTCGGTCGAGGAAAGGATGCGGTGCTCGTAGACGCCGAACATCTTGTGGGGCAGGTCATATTTCGGGATGCCGTATTTATGGTAAAGCGCGGCTTGCGCTCCCCAGCAAATATAGAAATTGGATTCAACATTCGTTTCAGACCAATCCAATATGTGCGTCAGTTCATCCCAATAATCCACTTCTTTAAATGGCAATTGCTCAACGGGTGCGCCGGTGATGATCAGGCCGTCAAATTTTTTATCTTTTATTTCATCAAAGGTAACGTAATGATTAAGTAAATGTTCGGCGTCGGTATTCTTTGATTCGTGTGTGGCGGTGTGCAGCAGGGTGATCTCCACTTGCAGCGCGGAGTTTGAAAGCAGGCGCAAAATTTGCGTTTCAGTTGCGATCTTGGTTGGCATAAGATTCAGGATCGCCACTTGCAATGGGCGGATATCCTGTTCTTGTGCGCGTTCTTCATCCATGATGAAAACATTTTCGTTTTCAAGAATGGCACGTGCGGGAAGGGTGGAGGGAACTTTTACGGGCATGGGGTTTTCAAATGATGAATGTTGAATGCGGAATGATGAATGTTAGGCGGAGCGGTTTTTCTTGGTGGTTTTTACAGGGGCCCCGAGGGCCCAAATTAATTCTTCATTCTCTTTTTTTGTTTTTTCCCGGCTCTTGCAGCCTTTTTGTGGGGCTGCTTTCCTGTCTTTTGAGGTTCTCTTGCATAAGCCTGCAAAACTAAGTACGAGGCCTATGCAAGAGATTTATTCATCATTCATCAATCTGCATTCATCATTACGCGTTGAGCGCTTGATCCAGATCCCACTTGATGTCTTCGAAGTCTTCGAGACCAATGCTCAAGCGGACGAAATCGGGGCTGACGCCGGCCGTGACCTGCTGTTCTTCGGTCAGTTGGCTGTGGGTGGTGGTGGCTGGGTGAATGGCGAGACTGCGCGCATCACCTACGTTGGCGAGGTGGCTAAAGAGCTGCAGGCTTTCAATGAACTTGCGGCCTGCTTCTGCGCCGCCTTTGATACCGAAACCAAGAATTGCACCTGCGCCCTTGGGTAAGTATTTCTTGGCGCGGGCATAATCGGGGTGACTCTTGAGGCCGGGATATTTGACCCAGCTGACTTTCGGGTGCTTCTCAAGATATTCGGCAACGGCTTGCGTGTTCTGCACGTGACGGTCAATGCGCAGGTTGAGGGTTTCAAGCCCAAGCAAAGTCTGCCATGCGTTGAAAGGTGACTGGCAGGCGCCGATGTCACGCAGAACTTGCACACGCGCCTTGATCGCAAACGGGGGAAGTCCGGCCGCGGCGATGGAGGAGTAGACCAGGCCGTGATATGAAGGATCGGGGGTATTGAAGTTTTCGAACTTGCCATTGCTCCAATCGTAATTGCCGCCGTCCACAATGATACCGCCGATGGAAGTTCCATTACCGGTGATGAATTTGGTGGTCGAGTGGGTGATAACATGCGCGCCCCATTCGAACGGGCGGAAGAGATACGGAGTGGCAAAGGTATTGTCAATGAACAGGATCAGTTTATGTTTGTTCGCGATCTCGGATACTTCTTCAAAAGGGAAGACTGAAATATCAGGGTTGCCGAGAGTCTCGCCATAAATGATCTTGGTGTTGGGTCTGATGGCCGCTTCAAAATTCTTCGGGTCACTCGGGTCAACGAATGTAACTTCGATTCCAAGTTTGGGAAGTGAATAAGCAAACTGATTATATGTGCCGCCATACAAGCGGGATGATGAAACGATATGGTCACCGGCGCTGCACAAAGTGAAAATTGCCTGTGCCTGCGCGGCATGACCCGAGCTTGCGGCCAATGCTGCAACGCCGCCTTCGAGTGCTGCGATGCGCTGTTCAAGCACATCGGTGGTCGGGTTCATCAAGCGGGTGTAAATATTTCCCAGCTCTTTGAGCGCGAACAAATTCGCAGCGTGTTCGGTGCTCTTGAATTGATAGCTCGTTGTCTGATACAACGGCACGGCGCGGCTGCCAGTGGTGGCATCTGGTGAGTAGCCCGCGTGTAACTGACGGGTGGCAAAACCTAATTTACGATCTTTGAGTGTGGTCATGTTAAGATATCTCCTCTTGAATAATGTTTACCCGCCCTTTCAGAAGAGATGTTTTTTGTGTCTACGTAAACACTTAAAAAAAATAACCTCTTCTGAAAGTACAAGAAGAGGTATACGTCTATACCGTCCTCTCATCTTCCAGATATGAATGACTTTTTTCCGTCATTCTTATTTGTCGGATTTGGCACCATAACGATTGTCTGGTTGCCGAGACTTCAAAGGGCCGATCCCTCAGTCTCTCTGGATAAGAGCGAATATTTAATTTCGCCGTTTATATCATGGCGCTTATAAATGTGTCAAGTAATTAGATCAATTTATCCATTACCCATTCGGGTACTCTTGAAAAGTCTGTTTTCTTTACCACAAAGACACCAAGAGAAAAAACTTTGTGACTTGGTGCCTTCGTGACTTTGTGGTTAATTTTAAACACTCTATTACAAAAGATTTTCATTGACCAATAATTCAGCATTATAGATCGATGCACCCGCCGCGCCGCGAATCGTGTTGTGGGAAAGAACAACAAATTTAAGATCAAGGATTGGATCCCGCCTCACGCGGCCGACCACTGTCGTCATGCCTTTTCCTGTTAATCGGTCGAGTCTTGGCTGGGGCCTGTCCGCTTCATCTCTGACGCTGATCACTGGTTGCGGAGTCGAAGGCAGATTCCTCGCTGAGAGGGGAGCGGCGTAATCGCGTAAGGCTTGAATCGCAACTTCCGGTTCAACGGGATTGTCCAATGCCACGCTGGCACATACGGTGTGACCATCGATCACCGCCACGCGATTGGTATGCGCGCTGAATTTAATATCCGCCAGATCAATTTTGTTTTCGTTAAATTTGCCGAGCATCTTGCGCGGTTCCCATTCCACTTTTTCCTCTTCGCCGCCGTTGCCAACATTGGGAATGATATTGTCAATAATATCGAGTGACGGCACGCCGGGATAGCCCGCACCAGAAAGCGCCTGCATCGAGACCATGAATACTTTCTTCACGCCAAAGGCATCATCCAAAACCTTGAGCGCAATCGTTAAGCCAGTGCTTGTGCAATTCGGATTTGTGACGATACATCCGCTCCAGCCTTTGTTAATGCGCTGCTGTTTGACCAGTTGAATATGGTCCGCGTTGATTTCGGGCAGCAGCAACGGCACATCCTCTCCGCGCCGATAGGATGACGCATTCGAGCAGACCGCCGCGCCGGCTTTTGCGAAGGCGGGTTCGAGTTCATTTGCAATTTCAGTGTGCAATGCCGAAAAGACGATCTTCGCCTGCACTGCATCCGTACTCGCAGGGACAACGATCATATCGCGTGCATATTCCGGCATGGGCGTATCCAGCACCCAGCGTGCGGCCTGTGCATACGTCTGCCCGACTGAACGATCAGACGCCGCCAAAGCAACGACCTTGAACCACGGATGATTTTCCAACAAAGAAATAAAGCGCTGGCCGACAGAACCTGTCGCGCCGAGAATTGCTACGGGAATTTGAGATTGAGACATGGGACTCCTTAATGGTTTTTGTTTGGTTGGTTGTAGACAGGTAAACAAGTAGACATGTGATGCGCTATTTACTTGTTTCCCTGTTTACTTATTTACTTTCCTGCTATCAAATCATGCAATGACCTTACCGCCAGTTCTGTATCTGCGGCGGCAACGACCATACTGATGGATACTTCTGATGAGCCTTGTGCGATGGCAAGGACGTTGGCTTTGTTGTTCCCAAGCTGCGTAAAGACCTGTCCTGCCACGCCGGGGGTGTGACGCATTCCCACGCCGACAACAGTGATGATCGAAACATCTTCGGTCATCCAGACGCGGTCAATATCTTCGTCTTCGATCTCGCTTGCAAATGTGACTTGTAATGCGTTGATGACCGAATCGGCTGATTCAGAGGGCACTGCAAAACAAATGGACTGTTCCGAGGAAGCCTGTGTAATTAATGGCACACTGGTTTTTGTGGATGCCACTGCGCCAAATGCGCGGGCTGCCACGCCGGGCACGCCCAGCATACCACGCCCTTCGATGGTTACTAATCTTTGATTGCGGATGGCTGTCACCGCTTTGACGATCTGTCCATCGCGAGGCTGCAGGTCGGATGGGATGTTTGCGATCAGGCGTGTGCCGGGATGTGACGGGTTGAAGGTATTGCAAATGCGAAGTCCGATGCCGGCATCCACCACCGGGCGGATCGTTTTGGGGTGCAGCACTTTTGCGCCGTAATAGGCCAGTTCTGCCACTTCGCTGTAAGTGATCTCAGATAATGTTTTGGCATCTTTCACAATGCGCGGATCGGTGGTCATGATGCCGTCTACATCTGTCCAGATCCAGACATCGTCAGCAGGCAGGACTGCGCCGATGATCGCCGCAGAGTAGTCACTGCCGCCGCGCCCGAGGGTGGTGATCGCGCCTGTAGGGGTTGCGCCGATGAAGCCTGTGGTGACAGGGACAATGCCCTGATCAAGCAGCGGATTTAATAACTGTCTTGTCTTTTCAGTTGTGGCTTTGAAATCAGGATGTGCATTTTGGAAGTGGGCATTCGTGACGACGAACTCTGTCGACTCGATGGCTTTTGCGCTGACGCCTGCGCTTTCAATCACTGCGCCCAGCAAGCGGACGCTCATCCGCTCGCCGATGGAGGCTGCTGCGTCCATGGCACGCGGACTGGCTTCGCCGAGAATGGCGATCGCTTTGCATAATTCCACAAAGGAGTGGATCAGACTGTCGATCTCGTGTTTGGTTTCTGCGCGCAGTGTTTCATCTTTGATGAGCGCATCTGCGGCGGCGAAGTGTTTTTCTCTCAGCGTGGATTCTGCACTCGGAAGCGAATCAGTTTTCCCTTGCGAAGCGGATGCGGCAGAGTCCAATAATAAGTTGGTGACACCAGACATCGCGGAAGTGATGACTACCACCCGTGCATAGTCTGCGCGGGCATCCTTTACGATCTGAGCCGCCTTCGTCAGCGCATCCGCCGACCCGACAGATGTCCCTCCGAATTTCATTACAAGTGTTTTATTTTCCGGCATGATGTTCTTCTCCTTTGTGATAACAAAAACGCCCCACGTTTCCGTGAGGCGTTGTGCGTTCTGAGTATCCGTTTTGTTCGGTTACTTTTGACCAAGCACAATTGCCTCACGGAATGTACCGGAGGTAGTGGTCATGGTCATCATAGTGCCGAAATAAAAGTTGTTCATTGGGCGGTATTCTATGCGAGGGCAGGGGATTGGTCAAGGGCTTTGATATGGGGGATTTACATGAGGGACAGTATAATGACGAAGAAAAAATATTTTATGATGGTGTATATAAAGTGTTATACAGAACGCCGCCGTGTAAAACATAGTTAGGCGCTTCGCAGGCTCAGAATCTTGTTTATTTCCTTCTTGACGATACAGAACATAAGTTCTACAATTTCATGAAGGAGAATACCCATGACAAAAACAATCATTTCATCTATAAGCAAGTCTACGCAAAACACCACTTCGGTTAAAGAGTTTATTGCTTCACTTGATAAGCAAACCTTAAAAGATAGCAAAGTGCTTGTTGAAATCATGCAGGGGATTAGTGGAAGTAAGCCTAAATTATGGAATGTAGGCACGATTGGATTTGACTCCTATCATTACAAATACGACAGTGGGCGTGAAGGCGACAGTTTTGTCATTGGCTTTTATCCAAGAAAAGGTAAGATAACCGTCTACCTGATGGACGGCACGGTACGCTACTCTGAATTGCTGGCTAAGTTAGGTAGACATACTACTACTGGGTACTGTGTTTATATCAAGCATCTTGGCGATGTGGAGTTGCCAATCCTCGAACAAGTCATGCAAAGGTCATATGAGAATATAAAGTCGCAAGACGGGCATATCAACCAAATATTATGGAAGGCTGAAAAATAGGTATTTCCGCCTTACTTTATATGCGTTCCGTGAACGCGCCTAACAAAGCTTGCCCTGACGCTGGGGATTCTGCGCAAATCTCAAGCAGTTTTCTACGCCTTATCATTTTTCCAGTTGGACGGCTTTGCCGTCCCCACCCCAGCGCGGGTAACGCAAACCGTTAGCCCGCACCACCAGGATCGCTCGGATAACTTCAGTTCATGCTCAGAGAGCCAGATGTGTTCTAGGCTTACACGCAATGCAAGCACACTGCCAGATCCAAGAGAAGGTATTTCATGTCTCAATTCACCCAATCACCTCAGTCGGATTTACTACCTATGCAAGATGTTCTTTCGATGTTCAACAACGTTTCATGGCTGGTATGCACATATGGATTTGGAGTGTTTCTCGCCGTCCTATCGCTGTTGAGCGGGCTCACAACAGGGCAAAGTTTTAGTATTGAGCTTGTACTAGCTCGAATGTTATTAGTCGTGGCGTGTGGTACATATTTGTTATTCCCGTATTGGCTATATCAACGCCAGGTCATTGGTGGAAAAGAATTATCAGGGCTCTGGTGGCTTGTCATGGCGCTTTACACAGGTATATTATTTGGATATGTGATCCTTGTGCTGTTTGATATACTGAGGCAAATTCTGAAAATAATCATGAAACCTCAGGGAAGTGAGCGGATTAATTTCATGTTCGGTGGCAGCAAGTAGAGCAGTCGCCCGTCGTTTGGGAGCGGGCTATAACCCAGCGTGCACCCGACGCTGGGGAGTCTGGCGCGATTCCAAGCCTTTTTCTACGCCTCAGCATTTTTCCAGTCGGACGGCGTCCCGCCGCCCGCCCCAGCGCAGGTAACGCAAACCGTTGGGCGGCTACATTCTCTCCGCTCGTTGAATACCAATAGGAGTTATTTGCATGGTTGACGACCCTAAACAATCCATACAAGAACAAAATCCTGAGAATTCTGCTTCAGTTACTCAAATAGATACTGGTCTCACGCAAACAAAAAAACCACGAATATCTATCTGGACAATTTTTGGTGTTATTGCTGGAATAGTTTTTTTATGTTTAGCAATTGTTATTACTAACATAATAATTAGTTCTAAGAAAACAGCAGTTGAGGAAGCTGCCATAACATCCGTTTTGGATAACTATATGAAGTATATGGCTGCTAGAGATGTTACAAATGCTTACGCTCTTTTTTCCCCTGAATTTAAGGAGGTCTATTCTCTTTCTGATATTGAGGGACTGACAAAAGGTGATACTTATGAGCTATTTGATGGATACCAGAGTCTATTTATTCAAGTCTCAAGATTCTCCACTGTTGTAAGCACAGAAAAACCAATTCGTGATGTTGCAAGAATTTCAGGCACAATCTCATACAAAGGAAATATTCAAGGTGTGTTTGAGTCTACCTTTGAGAAGCTCGATGACAAATGGAAAATCTCCCGCATCAAAATCACCGTGCCTCCTGCTAAACTTGAGCAATGATCGAAGCCGTTCGATTAAGAGCCGCCCAACAAAGTGTGCAGCGGACTTGTATGATTCTGCGCCATTTCCGGGAACTTCTCTGGCTTCGATTTTTCTGCTCCCAAGCAGAGTCTACGGGCGGACAGTCCACGTGAATGGGGGGCACTCTTTCCCTCAGTTAATAAAGGATTAAAATAATGTCAGAAGAACAACAAATGAGAAAAGTTATTTTTGCCATCAACATCACAATAGACGGCTACTGCGGCCATGAAATGGGGATCGTCGACGACGAATTGCACGAGTACTTCACTGGGCTCTTGCGTGATTCAGGCGTTGAAATTCTCGGACGCAACACGTATCACTTGATGTATCCATACTGGCACAATGTCGCAGTGAATCAATCGGAAACGAAAGTGACCAACGAATTCGCACGTACATTCGATTCCATGCCAAAGATTGTCTTTTCAACGACGTTGAAGAGCGTAGAGTGGAACAACACGACGCTCCTCCACTCAAATCTTCGAGAAGAGATTATGAAGTTAAAACAACAGCCAGGAAAAAATATTTCCATTGGTGGACTGAACATCGCATCGCAAGTTGCAGAATGGAATCTCATCGACGAGTATCACTTTGTCGTTCACCCGATCATTGCGGGAAAAGGTCCCCGCTTGTTCGAATCGGTCAAGAACCTTACATTAAATCTTGTTGGATCAAAAACGTTTCGTTCGGGTGTTGTTGCATTACATTACAAGAAATAAAAAATGAAAAGCGGGCTAACAAAGCGCGGACGGAGACGCTGGCATCCTGCGCATTTTTCTGGCTTCGAGTTTTTCCTGTCCCCAAGCAGAGTCCACGCACGCCCCGGCGGACAGTCCACGCAAACGGGGGCACGTCCCTTGCACAACAAGGTAAAAAATCTATGAAAGATTTACTTCTCTTTTATAGGATAAGGCATCATGTATAACAATAAACTGGACTACTATCTAAACACATGGGGTCTTTCAAATCCGCAATTGCTCACGCAAACAGTGACCGGTCAGATCTACACGGTTACATACAATACTGAAACAGTGATCCTCAAACTGCTGTCTGCAACAGAGACGGATGAGCAGCGCGGCGCGGTGTCGTTGCGTTGCTTTGATGGTCATGGAGCAGTGCGTCTTTTGCAATATGACGATGGCGCGCACTTGCTGGAATATGCCGCAGGTGACGAACTCGTAACATGGGTTGAACGTGGAGAGGACGAAAACGCCACGCGCGTCATTGCGCAAGTCATTCAACAGATTCATAGTGCCCCTCAGGATTCACCGCATGATGGTTTGTTCACTCTGGATCGCTGGTTTGTGGAATTGTTCAACAAAGCAGCAGCAGACAGGCAGGCCGGGATCGAGTCTATCTATGTGCGGAGCGCGCCTCTCGTGCGGCGGCTGCTCGCTGACCAGCGCGAGATACGGGTACTGCACGGTGACATCCACCACCGCAATATCCGCCAGTCACCGCGCGGCTGGCTGGCCTTCGACCCGAAAGGTGTGATCGGTGAGCGCACTTACGACTGCGCCAATACACTGTGCAACCCGGCGATGCCCGAACTTGTCCACAACGAAAACAGGTTGTTGACGAATGCTGCGATCCTTGCGGATACACTCAAGATCGACTTTTCACGTGTGCTGGAGTTTACCTACGCTTACGCCTGCCTCAATGCAAGTCAGTGTCTGCGGATCGGCGCGGAAGAGATGGTAGATTGGTCTCTCAATGTGGCTGTGATCATCGAACCGCATATTAAGTTGTAGCAGGAAGATCTTGATTTTATACAAGATGCGGATGCCCAAACGACAAAATGTGATCGATCTGATTTTCCGAAATCTACATCACTGCCCTTGACGGATTTCCGAATCTGCCTATAATCGGACGAAATCAACAGCCCATGAATCCAACTTTGTTCAGCCTCTCCCTTATTGTAGTAGTCCTTGCGGTCCTTATTATTAAGGATCAATTTTCGGTTAGGATGGCTGCGGTGAGAACGAAGTAGATCACTGAGTAAGTACGAAGAGCCGCCCTAACCACGGGCGGCTCTTTTTATATCAATTAAGAACTGATCACAGACAATAGACTACAGACCACCAAACATCGTCAATTGTCCATCGTCCATGGTCTAAAATCAAAGGAGCATTATGCGTTCAGATACAGTTAAAAAAGGTTATGAGAAAGCCCCGCATCGCGCGTTGCTGCGTGCCACGGGTTTGCAGGATGAAGATTTCAACAAGCCGTTTGTCGCCATTGTTAATTCGTATGTGGATGTTGTCCCCGGGCATGTGCATTTACAGGAGTTCGGCAAACTGGTAAAAGATGCTGTCCGCGCGGCGGGCGGAGTGCCATTCGAGTTCAACACCATCGGCGTGGATGACGGAATCGCAATGGGCCACATGGGGATGAAGTACTCGCTTCCCTCTCGCGAACTAATTGCTGACTGCGTCGAGACCATGATCGAAGCTCATAGATTTGACGCCATGGTCTGCATCCCGAACTGCGACAAGATCGTGCCTGGCATGTTATTGGCGGCCATGCGAGTCAATGTGCCGACCATCTTTGTCTCCGGCGGCGCGATGAAAGCCGGCATGACTCCTGATGGTGAAACGATTGATCTGATCTCCGTCTTTGAAGGCGTTGGCGCATTTTCAGCAGGCAAGATCGACGAGAAGCGCTTATCCATTTTGGAAAAATTCGCCTGCCCATCTTGTGGCTCTTGCTCCGGTATGTTCACCGCTAACTCAATGAATTGTTTGATGGAAGTGCTCGGACTGGCGTTACCTTATAACGGCTCTGCATTAGCCAAGACTCCCGAACGCGAAGACATCGCCAGACGTGCTGCCACTCAGGTCATGACCCTCATCGAACGCGACATCAAGCCGCGCGACATCATCACCGCCGAAGCCATTGACGACGCATTTGCGTTGGACATGGCAATGGGCGGTTCATCCAATACTGTGCTGCATACGCTGGCATTAGCCAACGAAGCAGGTGTGCCGTATCCGTTGGAGCGCATCAATTCCGTTGCTGATAAAGTGCCGCATATCTGTAAAGTGAGTCCGGCGGGCAAATGGCACATGGAAGATGTGCATCGCGCAGGCGGAATCCCTGCCATCTTGAACGAAGTGCAGCGCGGAACAGGGATGCTGCATTTGGACCGCATCACCGTAACAGGCAAGACTCTGGGGGAATCGATTCAAGGTTGTGAGATCAAAGACGAAGAAGTCATTCATAAATATGAAAATGCATATTCCAAACGCGGCGGTTTGTCTATTTTGTTTGGTAATCTCGCACCCAAGGGTTCGGTTGTAAAAGTGGGCGGCGTGAGCCCGGCCATGATGAAGTTTGAAGGTCCGGCTGTGATCTTCGAATCACAAGATGAAGCCATGGCTGGCATTATTGCAGGCAAGGTCAAAGCCGGTGATTGTGTTGTGGTGCGTTATGAAGGTCCAAAAGGCGGACCCGGTATGCAGGAAATGCTTTCGCCGACCGCCGCCATCATGGGGCAGGGACTTGGCGACAAAGTTGCGCTGATCACCGATGGTCGTTTCAGCGGCGGGACTCGCGGCGCATGTATCGGTCACGTTTCACCGGAAGCCGCTGCGGGCGGTCCGATTGGAGCGATTCAGGCTGGGGATGTAATCCAAATTGATTTGGTGGCACGCAGTCTCAACGTTAAGTTAAGTGACGCGGAGATTCAAAGTCGGCTGGATGCATTACCTCCGTTCAAATCCACAGTTACATCCAAGTGGTTGAAACGATATTCGCATTTCGTGACGAGCGCGGATACTGGTGCTGTATTAGAAAGTTAACTATGGAGTCCGCCAGCTTGCTGGCGATGTGACAGTAAGCTGCCACACTCCAAATTAAGGAGAGCAAATGAAAAAGACAGGTGCAGAAATTTTATGGGAATGCGTGGTGCGCGAAGGCGTGGAAGTGGTCTTCGGGTATCCAGGCGGGGCGAATATGCCGATCTATGATGCGATGTTGAGTTATCCGATCCATCATGTGTTGGTACGGCATGAGCAGGGCGGGGCGCACATGGCGGATGGGTACGCGCGTGCTTCGGGCAAGGTGGGGATGGCGATGGGCACATCAGGCCCGGGCGCGACAAATCTTGTGACGGGTATTGCCACGGCGATGATGGATTCTGTTCCTGTAGTATTCGTTACGGGACAGGTCGCTGCTCACCTGATCGGCGGGGATGCGTTTCAAGAAGTGGATATGACCGGTATTACATTGCCGATCACAAAGCACAATTATCTGGTAACACGTGCCGATGAAATTGCAGAAGTTGTGCGTGAGGCATTTTACATCGCACGCAGTGGACGTCCTGGCCCGGTGTTGATCGATATTTGTAAGAATGCGCAGGTCGAGTCTTGCGAATTTGAATATCCTGAAAATGTAAAACTCCCCGGCTATCAACCCGTTGACCATTCACCGAAGGAAGCATTGGAGAACGCGGTCAAATTGATCGAGAAGGCGCAGCGCCCGGTTATCTTGTGCGGACATGGTGTGCTGGTTTCCAAAGCTGAAGAAGCATTGATGAACTTCGCGGTCAAAACACAGACTCCGGTTGCCAGCACCTTGCTTGGGCTTGGCGCGTTCCCTGCTTCACATGAATTAAGCCTCGGCATGATGGGCATGCATGGTGAAGTCCATACCAATCTGGCGATCCAGAATTCTGATCTGATCCTGGCTTTCGGTATGCGCTTCGATGACCGCGTGACAGGCACGTTGAAAACATACGCACCGCATGCCAAGAAAATTCACGTTGAAATTGATCCATCTGAAATTCACAAGAACGTAGCCGTGGACGTTCCGCTGGTGGGTGACTTGAAAACCGTTCTGACAGATCTCGTGCCGATGGTCGATGAATACGATCACGAAGAATGGAAAAAGCAGATCAACGAATGGAAATCAGAAGCCGACGCACGCAGCATTATGAACTGGCCGGATGACGGCAAGTTGTATGTGCCGCATTTGATCGGCGATATCTGGAAGGCAACCGGCGGCGGCGCGATCGTCACCACGGACGTCGGTCAACATCAAATGTGGACAGCACAGTATTACGCCCTAGATAAGCCGAATCGCTGGCTCACTTCCGGCGGCGCGGGCACAATGGGTTTTGGTTTACCTTCTGCGATTGGCGCATGGTTTGCCAACAAAGAACAGGAAGTGTGGGCTGTGGCAGGTGACGGCGGTTTCCAGATGACCGCCGCCGAACTCACCACCGCTGTGCAGGAAGGCGCGAACGTGAAAGTTGCGATCATGAATAACAGCTTCCTCGGCATGGTGCGTCAGTGGCAGGAATTCTTCTTTGAGAAGCGTTACTCTGCTGTGAACATGCTTTCCCCTGATTTTGTGAAACTGGCCGAAGCGCACGGAGTCCCTGCTCGGCGTGTGACCAAGCGTGAAGAAGTGGATGAAGCGATTGCATGGGCGCGCAGTATCAAAGGCCCGACCGTGATCGAATTCAAAGTGGAAATGGAAGAAGCCGTCTACCCGATGGTCCCTGCGGGCGCGGCGTTGGATCAGATGTTGCAGAGACCGGCAAAGAAATAAGAGCATGCCTGCTCACGTTTTCTTTCCTCTTTCTTCTTTTACTGAATGAAAGAGGAAAGAAGAAAGAAAAGAGCACACATGAATTGGAGAACGAATGAACTACACTTTCATAGCATTAGTAGAAAACAAACCCGGCGTGTTAAACCGCGTGGCTTCGCTCTTTCGCCGCCGTAATTTCAATATTGAATCCCTCGCTGTCGGGCGCACGGAAGACCCCGAAGTCTCGCGCATGACCGTGGTTGTGGATTGTCCCAATGGCGATATGGATGCGCACAAGATCGAAGCGAATCTATATAGACTGGTCAACGTGATCGATGTGCAGGATGTCACGCGTCAACCCTCGGTAACCCGTGATCTGGCTCTGATCAAAATAAAGGTCGGCCCCGAGAAACGTGCTGAAGTTAATGGCCTCGCAGAAATTTTCCGCGCTCATATCGTGGACGTGGCCTTTGATTCAGTGATCGTTGAGATCACCGGCACCGAAGATAAGATCGAAGGCATGATCGAACTTCTGCGTCCGCTGGGAATCGTGGAAATGGTACGCACCGGCCAGGTCGCGATGACTCGCGGTCTGACAGATGGCGTCCGCCGTGTGCAGGGTGTCACCGGAAGCCGCTACGAAGATGTATCTGAAATGGCGGAGATGGCGCCGTAACGGAAATTATGAATTATGAAGGATGAAGGATGAATAGAGCCTACTCCTGAAAAATGAAATTTAAAATTTGATAAAAATAAAAACTAGGAGAAACATAATCATGGCAAAGATCGATTTTGGTGGCACAGTAGAAGAAGTGGTAACACGCGACGAGTTTTCACTTGATAAGGCGCGTGAAGTATTAAAGAATGAAGTGGTAGCCGTCCTTGGCTATGGTGTGCAGGGACCTGCGCAGGCGATGAACATGCGCGATAACGGCATCAACGTCATCGTGGGTCAGCGCGAAGGGACTTCCAATTGGGATAAGGCCATTGCAGACGGCTGGGTTCCTGGTGAGACTCTCTTCAATGTTGAAGAAGCCACCGAACGCGGCACTGTTGTTCAATATCTGCTTTCCGATGCCGGTCAGCGCTCACAATGGCCGAAGATCGTGGAACATCTCAACGAAGGCGATATGCTCTACTTCTCACACGGATTTTCGATCGCATTCAAAGATCAGACCGGTGTTATTCCTCCTCCACACGTGGATGTGGCTTTAGTTGCGCCCAAGGGTTCCGGCCGCAGCGTCCGCGATAACTTCCTCGAAGGCTCAGGCATTAATGCCAGCTTCGCCGTCCATCAGGATGCGACAGGCCGTGCCAAGGAACGCACCATTGCTTTGGGTATCGCCATTGGTGCAGGATATTTATTCTCCACCACTTTTGAAAATGAAGTCCATTCCGATCTGACAGGTGAGCGCGGAATTTTGATGGGCGCTCTCGCGGGTGTGATGGAAGCGCAGTACAACGAACTCCGCAAGAATGGACATTCCCCCTCCGAAGCCTTCAACGAAACCGTGGAAGAACTTACACAATCTCTCATTCGCCTCGTCGGCAAGAACGGCATGGATTGGATGTATGCCAACTGTTCCACCACCGCCCAACGCGGTGCATTGGATTGGAAAGATAAGTTCCGCGATGCGACCGCTCCTGTTTTCAAGGATCTATATCAGAGCGTAATCACTGGCAACGAAGCCCGCATTACTCTTGAAGCCAACAGTCAGCCTGATTACCGCGCAAAACTTGAAGTGGAACTTGCTGCCATCCGTGATTCTGAAATGTGGCGCGCTGGCGCTGCTGTCCGCTCGTTACGCCCTGAGAATTGGAAGAAATAATAGTGAAGTAAACATGTAGCACGTAAACATGTAAATGGCTTTCAATTGCAGGCCTCCATGTTTACCTGTCTACCAACTTTAGGAGTTTTTATGCCAAATAATTATGTAAAAATTTTTGACACCACGCTGCGCGATGGGGAGCAATCTCCGGGCGCGACCATGACTTCCGCTGAAAAATTGGAAGTGGCGCACAATCTTGCGCGTTTGGGCGTGGACATTATCGAAGCGGGATTTCCTGCCGCTTCGCCGGATGATCTGGAAGCCGTCAGACGAATTGCTGTTGAAGTTGGCCGACCAGCTGCCGGTACGCCTGATGCGAAGGTTCCCGTCATCGCAGGTTTGGCGCGTGCCAATAAACCTGATATTGATAAGGCGTGGGAAGCTGTCAAAGAGGCGCAAAGGCCGCGCATCCATACCTTCCTTGCAACTTCTGCCATTCATATGAAACATAAGTTAAAGATGGATCCTGAAGATGTGGTTCAACGTGTTTCTGAAATGGTGACCTACGCAAAGACATTATGTGATGATGTTGAGTTTAGCCCTGAAGATGCAGGCCGCTCTGAACCTGAATTCTTGTATGTGGTTTTGGGTGAAGCCATCAAAGCGGGCGCGACCACATTGAATATTCCCGACACGGTGGGCTACACCACGCCCGATGAATTTTATAAATTGATCGATGGCATTATCAAGCACACGCCCGGAATGCATGATGGCATCACAGTTTCGGTGCATTGCCACGATGACCTTGGACTCGCCACTGCGAATACATTGGCTGGCATTCAAGCGGGTGCGCGTCAGGCTGAAGTGACCGTAAACGGAATTGGCGAACGCGCGGGTAATACCTCGCTCGAAGAAGTTGTGATGGCGTTGAAGACGCGTCATCCTGTTTACCAACTTGAAACAGGAATTGAAACTCAGCAGCTTTCACGCATTAGTAAACTCGTCAGCAATTACACGGGCATTGTGGTGCAGCCGAATAAAGCCATCGTAGGTTCGAATGCTTTCGCACATGAAGCGGGCATTCATCAAGATGGAATGTTGAAGCACCAGACCACTTATGAGATCATGCGCCCCGAGGATGTGGGTGTGAGCCATACCAATCTTGTGTTGGGAAAACATTCAGGCCGTCATGCGCTACGCAGCCGTCTTGCTGAAATGGGACATTCGCTGGATGACGTTGAACTCGATAAGGCGTTTGCACGATTCAAAGATCTGGCTGACCGCAAAAAGGTGATCACCGATCTTGATCTCGAAGCTTTGATCGCCGACGAATTCTATAAACCACGCGATGTGTATTTGCTCAACGGTATGCAGGTTTCGTGCGGCACAATGGGCATGCCCACCGCCACTGTCCGTTTGCGCGGACCGGATGGGATCATTCATACTGTGGCTTCCATTGGCACCGGTCCCGTGGATGCAACCTACAAAGCGATTGACTCGATCGTCAGTGTGCCGTGTACTTTGCTGGAGTTCAATATCCATGCCATTACTGAGGGAATTGATGCCCTTGGCGAAGTCACTGTCCGTATTCAAGGTGACAATGGTTCAACTACCATGGATGCGCAAAGTGAAGTTTCGTATACTCGCGTATATGGCGGCCACGGCGCCGATACCGACATCATTGTCGCCAGCGCCAAAGCTTATATCAATGCCTTAAACAAACTCATCATCGCCCAAACTGAAGGCACTGGAAAAGCAAAAGATAATATTGGCGTGATGTTGGGATAAAGGAAAAATAAGATGAACACTCAAGATGAAAATCGAGACATTGACTACAACTCGGCATACAACCCGTTTCCCGAACCGCAAACCATCCCCGCTGGCTGGGACATGAGCGCGTTTCTTTCCACGCCCGAACCTGCTCCTGTTCAAGAAGCAGATGACTCCACTGAAAGTTAAATCTCCTACGATCAGACTTCGGAAGTCTTGAAGGTTCTAAAAAGACTTCCGAAGTCTCGTCACCAAACTAACCTTATGCCTAAAACACTCTTTGACAAAATTTGGGAATCCCACGTTGTTGCAGAACAACCTGAATCTCCCGCAATCCTTTACATTGACCTGCACCTCGTGCATGAAGTCACATCACCGCAAGCCTTCACAGGCCTGCGTCAGCGCGGACTGAAAGTCCGCCGCCCCGATAAAACTTTGGCGACAATGGATCACTCGATTCCTACCACGCCGATAGAGGTTCCCATTGCTGATGCTCTTGCCGCCGCGCAGATCAAACAAATGGAAACCAACGCCGCTGAATTCGGAATCACCCTGCACGGCATGACCAGTCCGCACCGCGGCATTGTGCATGTCATCGGGCCCGAACTCGGACGCACCCAGCCCGGCATGACCATCGTCTGCGGTGACAGTCACACCGCCACACATGGCGCATTCGGCGCACTTGCTTTCGGCATTGGCACCTCTGAAGTGGAGCACGTACTCGCTTCTCAATGTTTGTTGCAACGCAAGCCAAAAACATACGAAGTCCGCGTGAACGGAAAACTTGCAAATGGCGTTTCAGCCAAGGATATTATTCTCGCACTCATCGCCAAGATCGGCGTCGGTGGGGGAACGGGTCACGTCTTTGAATTTACAGGCGAAGCCATCCGCGGATTAACAATGGAACAGCGCATGACCATCTGCAACATGTCCATTGAAGGCGGCGCCCGCGCTGGTATGATCGCACCCGATGAAGTGACCTTTGAATATCTCAAAGGCCGCGAGTTTGTTCCGCAAGGCGAAGCATGGGAAAAAGCCGTTGCCTACTGGAAAACATTACCCAGTGACGAAGGCGCGGTCTACGACAAGACCATCACGCTTGAGGCATCCGAACTTGAGCCAATGATCACCTATGGCACAAATCCCGGCATGGGCATGAAGATCACAGACCGAGTCCCCATGACTGAATCATTCACTGAACCTTCACAAAAGCAGCCTTCGAAAAAGCATTGAATTACATGGGCTTACAGCCCGGCCAGTCTTTGCTCGGCCAAAAAGTTGATGTGGTCTTCATCGGCTCCTGTACCAACTCACGCATCTCCGATCTGCGTCTCGCCGCCGCAATGTTGAAGGGACAGAAGGTCTCTGAAACGACACGTGTGATGGTTGTCCCCGGCTCGCAGGATGTGAAGAAGCAAGCCGAGCAGGAAGGCCTCGATAAAATTTTCAAAGAAGCTGGTGCAGAATGGCGCGAAGCAGGCTGTTCCCTTTGTATCGCGATGAACGGAGACCAACTTCAGCCAGGTCAATATGCGGTTTCAACAAGCAATCGTAACTTTGAAGGACGCCAGGGCAAAGGCGGGCGCACTTTCTTAGCCAGCCCTGTCACTGCGGCAGCAACAGCCATTAGTGGCGTAGTCACTGATCCGCGCACAATTTCTTAATGCAGAATGCAAAATGATGAACGCAGAATAAAAAACTCATCATTCTGAATTCATCATTCATCATTTGGAGTACCATGGCAAACTTTACAACACTTACCTCGCGCGTCATGCCTCTGCCTGTCAACGATATTGACACGGATCAGATCATCCCTGCGCAGTTCTTGAAAGTCACAGACAAGAACAATCTCGCCGACGCGCTTTTCTTCAACTGGCGCTATAACGATGACAAATCCATCAAAAAGGATTTCATCATCAACAAACCTGAATCAGCTGGCTGCCAGATCCTATTGGCTGGTGACAACTTCGGGTGCGGTTCGAGCCGCGAACATGCCCCGTGGGCGCTCACCAGTTACGGCTTCCGCGCTGTCATCTCCACTTCCTTCGCAGACATCTTCCGCAACAACTCTTTGAAGAATGGATTAATCCCCATCATCGTGGATGACGCGACTCACAAGATGCTCTTTGAACTTGTGGAAGAAGCGCCTCGTGCCGAACTGACAGTTGATCTGGCGGCCCAGACATTATCTTTCCCTGGCGGTTCTGTCACCTTCCCGATCGATCCCTTCAATAAAACCTGTTTATTAAACGGCGTGGACGAACTCGGCTACATCCTCGGTTTTGAAAAAGACATCGCTGCTTTCGAACAGCGACCATAGACAGTAGACCGCAGACGATGGAAGTTTTCATGGTCTATTGTCTGTGGTCCACGGTCAGATAAGATACTTATGCAAAAAATACAAATCTACGACACCACTCTGCGAGACGGCACACAGTCTGAAGGCTTCACGCTTTCAAGCAATGACAAGATCCGCATCGCGCAAAAACTCGATGAGATCGGCGTAGCTTTCATTGAAGGCGGCTGGCCCGGCTCAAACCCGAAAGATGTTGAGTTCTTTGAACGCGCCCGTGATATGCAATGGAAGAATGCACTCATCGCCGCGTTCGGTTCCACCTGCCGCGTCAAAGGCGGACCTGAAGACGATGCCAATATCAAAGCCCTGCTTGATTCCAATACGCCCGTCTGCACCATCTTCGGCAAAACATGGACTCTGCACGTCAAGGAAGTTTTGCTCACCACCAATGATGACAACCTGCGCATCATCGAACAATCGGTGGCCTATCTTAAAGCCAATGGCAAGCGTGTGATTTATGATGCCGAACATTTTTTTGACGGCTACAAAGCGGATTCATCCTACGCGCTCGAAACTTTGAAAGCCGCAATTCGCGGCGGCGCAGAGACTGTCGTCCTGTGCGACACCAACGGCGGAACATTGCCCTGGGAAGTGGAGAACATTGTCCGCGAATTAAAACCTGCGCTGGCTCATCCCTTCGGAATCCACACCCATAACGACGGCGAGTGCGCCGTGGTCAACTCGTTGGTGGCGGTGCGGGAAGGCGCAATTCAAGTGCAGGGCACGATCAATGGTGTAGGGGAGCGCTGCGGAAATGCAAACCTGTGCTCGATCATTTCAGACCTCGAATTGAAAATGGATCATCAATGTCTGCCCGCCGGAAAACTTGAGCATTTATACGACCTGTCTCATTTTGTTGCGGAAGTTGCAAACATCACCCCAGATGAACATTTGCCGTTCGTGGGTAAATCTGCTTTTGCGCATAAAGGCGGCGTACATGTTGCCGCCATGCGCCGTTCACCGCAATCGTATCAGCACATTGAGCCGGAAAAAATCGGCAACAAAATGCGCGTGGTCGTCTCTGATCTTTCAGGCCGTGGAAACTTATTAAGCAAAGCTGAAGAACACGGCGTGGAAGTGGAAGGCGAAGAAGTCGTTGGTGTGCTGAATGACATCAAGGAACTCGAGTCACGCGGATTCTCCTTTGAAGCCGCCGAAGCCTCTGTGACCATGATGTTGAAGCGTCAGGAATACGGCTACAAAGCTCCATTTGAGTTGATCGATTTTTCAGTCAACGTGGAACATCGTCAGGGGCGTGGAATTTTTGCCGAAGCGACTGTAAAGGTAAAAGTGAAAGGTGAGTTATTTCATACCGCAGCCGATGGCAATGGCCCCGTCAACGCAATGGATAATGCTTTGCGTAAAGCGTTGGTGAGTTATTATCCGCAAGTTGCAAAATTTCATCTCTCTGATTACAAAGTTCGCATTCTGGATTCAGATCATGGCACCGAAGCGATTACCCGCGTGTTGATCGACACACGCAACGACACAGGCCGCTGGAGCACTGTCGGTGCGAGTACAAATATCATCGAAGCCTCATGGCGCGCGCTGGCCGATTCAATGGAATACGGGCTGATGGTGGCGCACTAAAAATCTGACGATGGACGACAGACCATTGACTATCCAGTATGGTCCATCGTCCGCTGTCCATCGTCAAACAACAAGGAATTATTTATGAAAGCAAAAATCACCCTCCTCCCTGGCGACGGCATCGGACCTGAAGTGGTCGGCGAAGCCGTGCGCGTGCTGGATCACATTGCCAGTAAATACAAACATACATTTGAATATAAAGAACGCTTGATGGGCGGATGTTCCATAGATAAATATGGCTCATCACTCACCGATGAAACCCTCGCCGATTGTCAATCGGCGGATGCGGTTTTGCTTGGCGCGGTGGGCGGACCCAAATGGGATGACCCCGCCGCCAAAGACCGCCCCGAGCGCGGACTGCTCGCCTTGCGCAAAGGTCTCGGCGTGTTTGCGAATCTGCGCCCGGTCAAAGTCCACCCGGCGTTGATGGAATGGTCACCGCTCAAGCCTGAGAAATTACAAGGCGTGGACATTCTTGTGGTGCGCGAACTCACCGGCGGCTTGTACTTTGGCTGGCCCAAGGGACGCGATATTAAAGATGGCCGCGAGCGCGCCGTGGATACACTTGAATATTATGATTATGAAATTCGCCGTGTGATGGAACTGGCTTTCAAACTGGCAAAAGGCCGCAAGAAAAAAGTAACTTCTGTGGATAAAGCCAACGTGTTAGAATCATCGCGTTTGTGGCGTCAGATCGCGACAAAAGTTGGGGCGGAGAATCCTGACGTGGAGTTGGATCACATGCTGGTGGATACCGCTTCAATGCGGCTGATCACTGGTCCCGCGTGGATGGATGTGGTGGTCACTGAGAATATGTTCGGCGATATCCTCACGGACGAAGCGTCGGTTTTGGCAGGATCAATGGGAATGTTGCCTTCTGCCAGTTTGGGCGAATCAGGCGTCGGGTTGTACGAACCGATTCATGGATCCGCTCCAGATATTGCAGGCAAGGGGATTGCCAATCCGACAGGAACAATCCTATCGACTGCGATGTTGCTGCGTCATTCATTGAAGTTGGAAGCTGAAGCCGCTGCGATCGAAAAGGCTGTGGATGAAACCATCACCGAAGGCGCACGCACTGCGGATATCGGCGGCAAGTTAACTACCCGTCAGATGGCGGATGAAATTATTAAACGGATATAAGGAGAATTGTTATGGGCATGGAATCGAAATTCGTCTGGATGAACGGCGAAATGCTGCCGTACGAAAAAGCGACGCTGCATTTCCTCACACCTGCGCTGCATTATGGCGCGGCGGTATTTGAAGGAATCCGCGCATATAACACGGATAAGGGGCCTGCTGTTTTTCGTTTGAAGGAACATATTGAGCGTCTGTTTGATTCGGCGCGTGTAGTGGGGTTTCTCGAATTTCCGTGGGCAGTGGATGAGGTTTGCAAAGCTGTTAACGATACTGTGCGCGTCAATGAATTCAAGGACTGCTATATTCGCCCGTTGATCTATTTGGATGGCGGCGGCTGGAACTTAAATGTGGATAGCGGCAGACCAAGCCTGGCAATTGCGGTTTGGGAATGGGGTAACTATCTCGGTGAAGAAGCGATGGAAAAAGGCATTCGTGCCAACATTTCATCGTTTACACGCCACCATCCAAATGTGACAATGACCAAAGCCAAGATCGCGGGTAATTATGTGAACAGTATTCTGGCGAAGACCGAGTCACAGCGTTTGGGATTTGAAGAAGCGATCATGCTTGATCCGCAGGGATATATTGCTGAATGTACGGGCGAGAATCTTTTTTATGATACGGCATGGCAAGATCATCACACCTTCGACCGCGCCTGTTTTGGAAGGTATTACACGTCATTCCATTCATACCATTGCACAGGACTTGGGCTACAAGATTCTGGAGCAGCCCATTTCACGCGATCAACTTTACATCGCGGATGAAGTCTTCGTCTGTGGAACCGCTGCTGAATGTATCGGTTTAAGCGAAATTGATTTTCGCAAGATCGGCGACGGCAGATCAGGCAGAATCACACGTGAGATTCAGAACGTGTATCACGATGCGATCCGCGGTAAGATCAAGAAATATGAAGACTGGTGTGATTACGTAGGGTAAGGGAAAGGGTGAATGATGAAGGCGGAAGGGTGAATTTTCATCCTTCCGCCTTTTTTGTTGTCGGGGAATATGACCTTTGGGTGTTTTTTCATTTCGATGAAAAGAAAGTGGTTTGTTGTATAATTTTCTGATGGATGCAAACTGTAAAAAAGGAATTATTCATTGTTAAACACAATACGCCCTTACATTACCAGAGATGAATCGTTTGGCACGATCGACTCGGTGGATATTGATTCGAGCGACCTGAGCGCCTTGAAATTATTGTTTGAACAACACAACTGGACATACAAGAATCTCCGTCACAGACCATCCATTATTATCGGGCGCAGAGGGTCGGGGAAGACGTATTATCTGCGCAGTGTGTTTTTTGACAAGCAATATGATTTTTATACCGAAATTAGAACTGCGCGTGTGCTGGGACAGATGACACGCGTCATTCAGCGCATGACAAAGGATGCGGTTTTCCCGGAGATGGTTTCAGAACTGTGGGAAACGGTGTTGTGGATCAGCGTCTTTTCAGAAGTGAAGAAGTCTTCGTTGTTATCGGAAGATGATATGTATGTAGTAAGCGCATATCTGGACAGTGTCAACGTCCGCGATAGTGACAATGTTGATGAAGTCTTTTCAAATCTCGCATCCATGCTGGATGATGCGATGAATAAAAATCCCAACAGCGGAGCGGTTGAGATTTTGCGTGGATATGACCGGATCACTTTTGATAACGCGAAATCGGTGATCGTGGATGGTTTCGGAAAATCCAAAAAAACATTCGTGATCCTGATGGATTCACTGGATGATTTTCAGATCGATATGGATTCTGTTTCCCGCTCTCTGCAGGGGCTGCTCAAGCTGGTCGGCTCCATGAACAAGCCGAGGGATGTGGTGGATATCCGCTTCTGTATCCCCGCTGAGATCTATCACCGATTTCTGACGATTTCCTCCAACCCAAACAAGGATTTCCGGCGCGCGCTCAAACTCCAATGGACAGCGGGTGAGTTGGTATTGATCGGTGCCCAGCGCTTGATGTTTTATCTGGCTTTGTATTATCAGGAATTTCTGAAACCCATCTATCCGCTGGATCTGACCAAACGCGCCGATGCCATGAAACTTTTTCAGGCAGTGCTGCCTGAAAAAATAACCAATCAGGCCGGGTATCAGGAAGAGACCATGTCTTATATTTTAAGACATACCCAGCTGCTGCCTAGGCATTTCCTGATGTTATTGAATTCGATCTTTAAGAGCCCGGGCGGCACCCAGCGCTTGACTCCATTCCCTGTGAGTGAAGACCGCATTACGAACGGTGTCAGACAGATGGAAGAATATATGATCGGCGAGATCTTCGTGGCCTTCAAGCCAACCTTTCCCACCGCCGAAGAAACCTGCAAACGCTGTCTGCCCGAACTGGGACATAAATTTACAATGGGTGACCTGCACCGCGTTTTCACCCGTCACGGCAAGGCTGTCTTTGGCAGTGATAATCTTTTTGAGTTTCAACGAATGCTGTTGGAGATCGGCGCCATCGGCAGGGTGATTCCCGGCAAGGAAAAAGATGTGTATATCAAAGGCAATTTTGAGTACACGGTCTCACATCAATTAAATCTCGGGCAGGATGATGAACTGTGCGTTCATCCGCTTTTCTCCGGCATCTTCCACGGCAGCGGGCAGCAGGAACGCCCTGTGTATCCATATGGCAGCGCGCTCGACGATGCAGATTACCGCGTAAACGACGATTAACTGGACGGCATAAAACAGGCTGTCTGCGGCATGCCTGCTTTTGTCGGATGGCGACTCAGGCTTCTTTACAAACGGCGGGCTGATTCTGTCATCGGGGATTCTCTCAGGGCGGGTGATGGCTGGTTTTATTTGATCTGGAAATCATGCACGGTAATGTCTATCAATGTCGGTGCGGGCAATGGTTTACCGGATGGCGCACGCGGTGTGACCAGTCTGCGTGATGGATATACAAAGCCTGATCCCTGTTTATGCTCAAGGACAACATTGGCAGCGGTTGCCAGTTTGCTGATAATGTCTGCGGTGTAGTCATGCTGATGGAGCAGACCAGTTTTCAGGTCAAAGCGGAAGCGCTGCACTTTATTGTGCGTGGGGATCGAGTCAGGAAAAGTCGCTTCAAGCCAGCCCGGTTCGATCTCCGTCCAGTTAATTTCTTCATGCATTAATAGGGCGGGCAGGGTGAAATAATTCCAGAAGGCGTAGTTGGCAAAATAGGACATGTCGAGGTCGTCCCAATAGAACAGCCGTCTGCCGCCGGGGAAATATCCGCGTGTGTTCTTGCGCTCTTCAATGATTTTTCCGCTTGCATCTTCAAGGCGGACATCGTGCCCATCCAGCACGCCGGTTATGTTTTGGGTTTTCCCGATGGGAGTTAACTTGGAGAAGGGACGCGCAACTTCCATTTTGATTTTGGCATGTTTGAAAAATGGACGTCCTTTCAATATGAACAACCAGCCGTGAACACTTACTTCTGCTTCAATGCTTTTGGCGTTTTTCAAGTTCTTTCGCCAGCGGGATGGCTTTCTGCGTTTGATTCATCTTAATACCTTTATGATTTCTTCCGGCGCTTCTTCGGGCGGATAGTGACCAATCTTGTTTAAAACGGTCAACGTATGATTCTCCATTAGATCAGTCCACACTTTTAATTCACCTTTCTTGAAGGCAATATCTGAGTCGCCCAGATAATGGCAGTGGGGATGTGCTTGATTTTTTCGCGTTGTGCCCAGAGAGTTTTCAGCCAGGGTGTTGAGCCAATGATTTGGCCGGGAAAGACCCATGTGCCAATACGGTCGCTTTTGTTCTCTTCGTGCGGCATGTAATAATGTTTGTGAACAAGCGCCGGCTTTTCTGGGGCCGTGGCGCTCGGAAAGTTCTCTAGCAATGAGATTGAAGTTCGGCAATGAATTTGCCGATGGCTCGCCGCCATGCCGCTGAAATTTCGAAATTAGGAATGTCATTTCGGCAGAAGTTTGGTGACTTCTTGTCTTTCGGTGTTTGTGCGTAGCTTGCGGGCGGACCGCCCCAGTCGTTGAAGACAAGGGTGATGTTATTTAGATTCAGACTATCGAGAAAATCTTCGATATGTTTGGCGTGATTAATTGGCGGAATTCGCGGGTTTATCTGAAGGCCAACATGTAATCGGGGGGATGCGCGTCGTGCAGACTGCTTTGTCTGGTACTCACCGGTGCCTGCGAATCGGGTCGCCGGTGCCTTCGTCCACGTAGTGCATGTCACCTTGCGGGGTTGAAAAATAGTGATCCTTGAACGGATATTCCTTTTCGTCCAACCAGTTGGGTCTTGGTTTTATTTTCTATTTGCTCCTGATTTTCTTGTCTGGTTGTGCAGCGGCAGTTGTGTTGTGGAAACTATCCAATATGGCTGGCTTTTGCCAGTAGGGCGGGCTTCTTCGGCTGATTTTGGTGATCTTAATCGGCGGGGGGCGGTCGGCCACGTACTTGACCAGTCCCTTCTTCAACAGCGGACTCAAATTGCGGGTGAGTGTCGTCCGGTCCATTGCCATCATGATGGACATATCTTGCATGGAGGCTTCGCCCAGCATGGACAGAGCGTTGAGCAGATCTGCGTGGACGAGTCCGTGGGAGCCGTGCCTTGTCGTGTTGGTGCAAGGCGTGGCGCGTCGGGTATTGAATCCGCACACGGCACGGCCTGACGGGCGAATTCGTAAAGACTTTCTTTTGGCATTTCTTTGAACATAATGAGTGTATATACACGTGTTTTTGAGAGTTGTCAATGCTCTGAAGTATTTTTTCTTTTTTTATATGTGGTCTGACTGTTTTGCTGTATACTGACAAAAAATAAAATTGGAGTTCTTATGAGCAAAATGACCACGGAAAAATATCTTATTAGAGCATTACTCAATGACGGAGCAATGTCGAAGGCGCTTTTTGAGGAAGAGTTGCAGGAGGAGATCGTCGAATTCCTGAAATCGAAGCAGGAAGATCAGGATGATTATTTCTTCGCGATTACCGAGCGCGATAATCAGGTTGCCATGCTTTTAATTGATGAGGACGATAATGTGCATGTCAATGAGGAAGCCCGGGCAGTGTTGCAGACCTTTTGGCAGAAGTCCGTTTATCACGATAATATCCTGATGTTGATCCCGCAGATGGTGGATGAGTTGAGTGAAGGTTACCTGTTTGTGACCGGGGTAAAAGCACAGGAAGAGTTGGATTAAACGGGGATATCGCAGAGTGGCTGAATCTGTCCGCAGTGGGGAGCAGCTTACAGTTAAGGTTGAAGCGCGGATCTTCATCCACAAATAAAGCAGGAGCAATAAATGGAATCTATTCAGGAACTTTATCGAATCGGCGTGGGGCCGTCGAGCAGCCATACCATGGGACCGAGGCGTGCGGCTGAAATTTTTTCGGCGCGCTATCCATCGGCGGCGGGGTACCGTGTAAAACTTTATGGTAGTCTGGCGGCCACGGGTCGCGGACATCTGACTGATGAGGCGCTCAAAAGTGTTTTTGCGCCGGGTGCATTGGAAGTGATCTGGCGGGAGAAGGAACTTCCGTTTCATCCGAATGGGATGCGTTTTACAGCAGTGGATGCGAATGGCAAAGCGCTTGGGCGTTGGGAAGTGTACAGCGTGGGCGGCGGCGCGTTGCGTGATGCCGATAGTCTGCCTGTGCCGCAGCAAGTGTATGACCTTAACAAAATGTATGAGATCCTCGATCAATGCAAACTGACGGGGCAGGCGTTGTGGGAATATGTGGAAGCGCGCGAGGGCGAGCAGATCTGGGAATACCTGCGCAAGGTGTGGGATGTGATGCAGGCGGCGATTGAGCGCGGTCTGCACGCGGAGGGTGTGCCGCCCGGCGGATTGGGGCTGGCGCGCCAGTCGTGGTCGTTCTATCGCAAGACCATGCTTTCGGGGCAGGTGCTTCAGCGCGCGGGGTTGGTCTCTGCGTATGCGCTGGCGGTTTCAGAAGAGAATGCCTGCGGCGGCGAGATCGTGACCGCGCCCACTTGCGGCTCGTGCGGAATTGTGCCTGCGGTGCTGCGTTATTTGCAGGAAACGTTAAAGTGTTCGGATGATTCGATTCTACGGGCACTTGCGACTGCAGGGCTGATCGGCAATCTGGCGAAACACAACGCATCAATCTCTGGAGCGGAAGTTGGCTGCCAGGGAGAAGTGGGAGTTGCCTGCGCGATGGCAGCAGGTGCGGCGGCGCAATTGCTGGGCGGCACTGCGCGCCAGATCGAATACGCCGCCGAGATGGGACTGGAACATAACCTCGGCTTAACCTGTGATCCCGTAGCGGGACTGGTGCAAATTCCATGCATTGAGCGCAATGCCTTCGCCGCTGCGCAATCACTGGCGAGCGCGGATTATGCGCTCTTCACCGATGGCACACATCGCATCTCGTACGATGAAGTGGTCTCGGTCATGCGTGAGACGGGTCATGCACTGCCTTCACTCTATCGTGAAACGTCAGTGGGCGGGCTGGCGCATGCGTATCGTCACCGCAAACGCGGGAAGGCATAAACGCTGTTTCCATCCTTTGTTTTGTGTGATATATACGTTATAAGGAAATCGTATCTTGAAAATTATATTAATCCCACACGTTAAAGCGAGACTATGATGACGTTTTTTGAAATTGATATGCATACAGTTTTGCTCTTTCTGTTCTTTGGGAATCTGTTTACCGCAGGCTTGTTGGCTGTTTATTCAGGCAAGTCCATTTCTTTTCGCGCTTATCTTCAGTTCATTACGGGTAAATTGCTCCAGGGTGGAGCCTGGATACTGCTCGCGCTGCGCGGCGTCATTCCTGATGTAATTTCGGCTCATGTCGGAAATTCATTGCTTTTAATCGGTTTTGCATTGGAAGCGCTGGCGATCATTTCTGTTGAAAAGCCGCAAAGACAATGGGAGACCTATTATTCGGTCATCGTTGGTGTTTTTATCGCCGTCTTTTTCGGGTATGCAAGGCAGTCAAATCAATATGTATATATATCATCCGCTTTTGCGGCCTTGATGTTCCTTTCTGTGACGGTCTTTTTTTTGCGTGAAACAAAAAAATCCGTGCTGCGATATTCGCTCAGTGCGATTTATGCGTTTTCCTGTTTCATTTTGCTGGTACGCGGGACGAATGCCTTTTTAGACGCGGACTATAAATTGATGACCAATGAATTTTCACAGACTCTGACCTTTGTCTCGACTTTTTTTCTTATGATCATTAGCGGAAGCAGTTTTTTGCTTTTACAGCGCGAGCAGACCGATCAATTGTTACAGGATGCCAATCAGGAACTTGAGCATCTGGCGCACATAGACAGCCTGACCAGCCTGGCAAACCGGCGTAAGTTTAGCGAACGCCTGACGTATGCAATTTCAGAAAGCCGCCGGCGTGCAGAGCCTTTGACTTTGATGATGGTGGATATCGATTTCTTTAAAAATTATAACTATCATTACGGGCATGTCCATGGGGATAGATGCTTGGTTCAAGTGGCACAGGAGTTGAAACAGCATTGCCGGCGCGGCACAGATCTGATCGCCCGTTATGGCGGCGAGGAGTTTGCAATTATCCTGACAAACACAAGCCTGGATGATGCCCGTGTGATTGCGGAAGAAGTCCGCAACGGGGTGTATGGACTGACTATTCCGCATGCCGGATCAGACATAAGTGATAGTGTTACTTTAAGCGTGGGGGTGTTTTCTGCAATACCAAACTTGGATGAGCATGATTATGACTGGTACATTATCGAAGCGGACCGTCGTTTATATGAGGCCAAACATGCAGGACGAAATCTGAGCGTTTGCAGGTAATCCGGGCTGCGACCTTGCAGAATTCGCACAAGTTTTAACGCCAAGACGCAGAGCCGCAAAGAGACTCAAAAAGATGCGGGTAGCAACTTGAGTTATTTAACTTTTACCCTATAATCGGGCACTGCAAGCTGTTCTAAATTCCCTGACAAGACGAAGCAAGGCAGTTTCAAATAAACCCCCTTTTTTACCGAGGAAATCGAATGAAATACTTATTGATCAAAGGTTCAATGCATGTTGTGGGATATTCGCCGGACGGCGACTCGATGATGTTCAAGGCTGCCAACCCCGCCATGTGGGATGGACTGGAAAACGAGAACAAAGAACTCTTTACCGAAAAGTTGACCAAGGAAAATGGCGCGGTTCAATTGCGTTTGGAAGGCATTGATGCTTTGGAAACGCACTTTGGCCCCATGCCGTTGCCTACTCCGCCTGACTTGAAACCCAAAGAAAAAGACAAGGAAGGGAAGCCGAAACCGGGTCATTACAAACAGCCGGAAGAAATCGGACGAATCGCCGCCGAAGCCTTTATGTGGCTGGTGGGCGTAAAAAAAGCGCAATGGCGCAAATTCGGTAAAACCACCTGGGTTGCCAAAGCCTGTTTTGAACAAAGTGGACAGGAGATTTGGCTGGACGAGAAACAGACAGACAACATTCCAGCCTACATCGTCACCAGCAATATCGAAAAAAACGGACGCCCGCTCGCCTGGGTATTTCCCGGCGATACCGATGACCCTGACGGGGTTGAGTTGACGAAAGACATGCTCGCCAATCGTTTGGAAAAAAGCGTCAACTATCAACTACTCCGATATGGATTGGTATATCCCTACTTCTTCATGACTCTGGCCGGACGACTGCGCGATAAGTTGATCGAAGCGGTTCGCCGTGCCCAGGCGGACGGACTTCAAAAGCGACAAGCCCTTGAAAATAGCGCCGCTGAAAGATCCCGTAAAATTCCCAACCTGTGGGTGTACGATAGAAGCGTAGCTGAAGGGATAAAGATCGCTGACCTCAAAAACATTACGGACGAGATGGAGATTCACCCGTATCTTTTTCGCAAAATTACCAAAACCTGGTACTCCCAGCGCATGCAGGGCTATTGGAATGCCTTGCGCGAAAATAGCCGCTATGATTTCGATGAAAATGATAAAAGCCTGAGGTTGGCTGGGCTATTTGAAGACGGCGACCCCACTGTATTTATTATTAGCGACCAGGATTTTGTGAAGTTAAGTGAAATCGTTCAAATAAAAGATAATGCCTTGCAACTTCTACGCCACCCGATGGATATTGTCTTTTTGTCGTAGGTGTAACTACTTAGACCTGACATGTCTCATCGTAACACTCGTCGACTATCACCCTCGCGCGGACATGAATCCCCGAACGCCAGTCTTCTGTTGAGACATGTCAGGTCTTTCTCGGGCGTGGACATGTGACTCACAACGCAAGTGTTTTACGAAGAGATGGAAGGTTTTGCCTTCCTCCTTGAGTGTTGGATGTATAATGGATTTTGATACTGTATTTCCTTTTCAAGTCGGTGGTATATAAAAGGAGTTGATTGTATGGCGGTTATAAAGAAAATCAAACTGCATAATTTCAAGAGATTTCAGAATTTTTCTGTTGAACTTGACGATAAGATAAACCTGCTCATTGGGGATAATGAATCAGGGAAAAGTTCTATTCTTTCCGCAATAGATATTGTTTTGAGTGGAAGTAGGACAAAGGTAGAGACAGTAGGGTTGGATAGTCTATTTAATGCTGAAGTTGTTCAAAAATTTTTAACTTCAGATAGAAAACTGGAAAACTTACCTCATTTATTTGTTGAACTTTATCTGGACGAGCAAGACAATGTGGATTTGAATGGAAAAAATAATTCAGATGGTATTGTCTGTGATGGATTGCGACTAGTTTGTGAGCCAGATGATATTTTAGTAGAGAAATAAAAAGAGATATTGGGCAAGACGAGCCAATTTTTCCGTTTGAGTTTTATTCAATAAGCTTTAAAACTTTTGCCGACAATGGGTATGTTGGGTACCGAAAATACTTGCGGCATGTATTGATTGACAATTCTCATATTAGTAATGAATATGCTACAAGGGATTTTGTTAAAACTATGTATGGTGGTAGTGTCTCTCCTGCAGAAAGAAACAAGCATCAAAACGAATACAGAAATATAAAATGCTTTCAGGAAAGGTGTACTTGTAGATTTAAAAGATCGAATTCCTGCTGAATATTCATTTGCAATAAAAACGGGTTCAAAAGCAAATTTAGAGACTGATTTAACTATTTCGGAAAATGATATAAACATCGAAAATAAAGGCAAGGGTAAGCAGTGCTTTATTAAGACTGAATTTGCTCTTAAGAAGAGCCGCGACAAGAATTTAGACGTAGTCTTGATTGAAGAACCTGAAAATCACTTGAGTCACATTAATATGAAACGATTGATTCGAAAAAATTATTGACTCGGATGATAGGCAATTGTTTGTTGCTACGCTAGCGATTTAGTTAGTGCTCGACTTGATTTGCGAAAATCGATATTGTTAAATAAAAGCAGTTTAGGCGCGGTGTTGCTAAAAGATCTTTCAGAAGATACAGCGAAATTCTTTATGAAGGCACCTAATAACAAAATCCTTGAGTTTATTTTGTCTGAAAAAGTAATTTTAGTAGAAGGAGATGCGGAATTTATCTTGATGGAAACCTTCTTTCAGAAAATTACAGCCCAGAAATTAGAGGACTCAAAGGTTCATATAATATCTGTGGGTGGTACGAGCTTTAAGAGATACTTGGATTTAGCAAAGTTGTTACATATACGAACGGCTGTGATTAGGGATAACGATGGTGATTACCAAACCAATTGTGTTGATAATTACTCCAAATATACTAATGATTGGGTGCAAGTGTTTTTTGATAAAGATAATGATCGATCTACGTTTGAAATTGCTGTATATCGAGATAATACAGAAGTGTGCGAAGTTATGTTTGCGGCAGGCAGAAAGACCTTGGGTGTTCAGGACTTCATGCTACAAAATAAAGCAGATGTAGCCTTTGAGTTGTTGGAGAAAAAAGGTGCTGAAGTTAATCCGCCCGAGTACATAAAAGGGGCAATCGAATGGATAAAAGCGTAGTTTTTGCCGTTGCGGGTTCGGGTAAAACCAAAAGTATTGTTGATGAGCTGAGCCTTGATAAAAGGTCTTTATTGGTTACGTATACCAACAACAATCTCCGAACTCTTCGGAACAGAGTTTTGGGTAAGTTTGGGTATTTTCCAGAAAATATAATTTTATATTCATATTTCACTTTTCTTTATTCTTTCTGCTATAAGCCATTTTTATCTTTAAAGTTTAAATCTAGGGGAATAAATTATGATAATAATCCAGACATGTATGCGAAACAAACAGATATTCGCAGATATTATTTTGATAAATATGGAAGAATTTATGGGAATAGAATTGCAAAACTCTTAAGCCAAGAAGGTATATTAAATGACGTGAACTTAAGGCTTGAGAAATATTTTGAAAACTTATTTTTTGATGAAGTTCAGGATTTGGGAGAACATAATTTCAACCTTTTTAGAAGTGTTTCGCAGGCAAATATAAACATAATGGCGGTAGGCGATTTTTATCAACATACATATGACACAAGAAGAGATGGAAAGGTAAATGCAAATTTACATGAAAATTATGAAAAATATAAAAAAGTGTTTGTAGCTATGGGATACTCTGTTGATACGGAAAGCCTGAAAGTGAGCTATAGGTGCAGTCCTGTTGTTTGTGATTTTATTTCGAATGGTATGGGCGTGGAGATATCTTCTGCTAGGACTATAACACTGAAATCTTTTGTCGAAAAACAAACACGCAGATGAGATATTCCATAATAGACACATAGTTAAGTTGTTTTATCGGGAACACTACAAATACGATTGCTATTCAAGAAACTGGGGTGAATGCAAGGGTGAAGATGGTCATATTGATATTTGTGTTGTCATGAATAAAACCACCTTGAATAGTTTTACGAAAAATAAATTGGGTGAGTTGGCAGTACAGACGAAAAACAAACTTTATGTGGCGTGTTCAAGGGCAAGAGGGAATTTATATTTTGTCCCAGAAAACTTTTTCGAGAAATATAAAAAGTAAAGAATTTCCTCCTTGACACATCTCCCTCTCCGTCATAGAATACCGCCCAATAACATACATAAAACGCTGACGAGGACGAGTACACTTCAAAGCGATTACCAGAGAGCCGAGCAGAAGTTCTGAAAGCGAGGCAAAAGCGCAGAAGTCGAATGGCCCTCCGAGTTGAGAGGACGAAAGCAAAGCAAGTAGTCCAATTCGGGAACTCCCGTTACAGAGTAAGGGTATAAGCCGCAAGGCCGTACCTGACAAAGTGAAGCTGGCTTCTTGATCTCTGTTGCTCACAACAGAGATTTTTTGTTAAGACACTTCAAGCCTGGGTGGCACCACGGGAGTCCTCTCTCGTCCCTTATGGACGGAGAGGATTCTGCTTTAAGGGCAGACCATAGACAACAGACCATTGACCATCAAATCGTCCATCGTCCGCGGTCTATCGTCATTCATCATTCTGAATTCATCATTCTGCATTTCCGAAGGAGCAACCATGCTATTAGAAGCCACCCAAGTCCAAACCATCATCCGCGAGGTCTCTGCCGACCTTGAAACCCCCGTCAGCTTGTATCTCAAACTGCGCGGCGACGGCGCGTCCTTTTTATTGGAATCCGTCGAAGGCGGCGAACGCATCGCGCGCTATTCGTTTATCGGTGTCCAACCCAGAGCGGAATATATTTTGCGCGACGGTCAGGTTGAGGTCAAAGAGAACGGCGAAACGCGCACCGTCCAACTCGATCACGACGACCCGACCATCTTTTTGCAAAATGAAATGAGCCGCTTTCCCGCTGTCCACTTGCCGAACGCGCCGCGCTTCACGGGCGGGTTGGTGGGTTATCTCGGCTATGAATCTGTCCGTTATTTTGAACCAACTCTCAGCGAGAAAATGAAGCGCGCCGATATCCCCGATGGAATTTATTTGCTCGCCGATACCATCGTCGCATTCGATCACGCGCGCCGCACCATCTTCCTCATCGCAAATGTTTTGGATGGAAACGCCGAAGCCGCCAATCAAAAACTGGACGCCATCGCCGAGCGCATCCAACAGCCTTTGCCCGCCGCGCAAAAAATTGAAGTCAAGCCGTCTGAAATAAAATCGAATCTCACGCGCGAAAAATTTGAAGACATGGTGCTTGCCGCCAAAGAGCACATCGTTGCTGGCGACATTTTTCAGGTTGTGCTTTCGCAGCGTTTCAGCCGCGAAACCAACGTCGAGCCTTTCGATGTTTATCGCGCCGTGCGCCGCCTCAACCCTTCGCCGTACATGTTCTTTTTTGATTTCGGACTCGTGGACGATGAACCGCTTTACATTGTTGGATCGTCGCCCGAAATGTTTGTGCGTTTGGAAGGAAGAACCGCTTCACTCCGACCGATTGCTGGGACGCGCCCCCGAGGAGCAGATGGGGACGCTGACGCATCGCTTGCCAAAGACCTGCTCGCCGATCCGAAGGAACGCGCGGAGCATGTGATGTTGGTTGACCTCGGCCGCAACGACCTCGGACGCGTCTGCGAATATGGCACGATCAAAGTTTCTGATTTCTTCACCGTTGAAAAATATTCACACGTCATGCACATCGTCTCCCACGTCGAAGGGACTCTGCGCCCCGAGTTAACCGCCTTCGATTTAGTGAGAGCCGCCTTCCCCGCAGGCACAGTCAGCGGCGCGCCGAAAGTCCGCGCGATGGAAATTATTGCTGAATTGGAATCCGACGCACGCAACGCCTACGCAGGCATGATCGGCTACTTCGGCTTCGACGGCGCCATGGACACCTGCCTCGCCATCCGCACCATGGTCGGGCGCGGCAACACCGTCAGCGTGCAAGCAGGCGCAGGCATCGTCGCAGACTCAGACCCGTCCACCGAGTTTCAAGAGACGGTGAATAAAGCGAGCGCGATGTTGAGAGCGATAGACGCAGCGGAAAACCAATGATGAATGATGAATGATGAAGGCAGAATAAACCTTGCCACTTTCTCACAAATATTCATCATTCATAATTCTGACTTCTGCATTTTATAAAAGGAACCCAACCCATGCCAAACACCAAACCCCGCTTATTAACTGGCGACCGCCCCACAGGCCGCCTGCACCTCGGACATTATGTCGGCTCGCTTCGCAATCGTGTGCGCCTGCAACATCAATATGATTCCTTTTTCATCATTGCTGACCTGCACACGATGACCACCAAACCCGAGCCGCAGTACATCAAAGAGATTCCAACCTACATCCGCGAAATTGTTCTGGATTATCTCGCCGTGGGCATTGACCCGAACGTCAGCACCATCTTTGTCCAATCTGCAATTCCAGAAACCTATGAAATGAATCTGCTCTTTGAAATGCTGGTCACCGTTCCGCGCCTCGAACGCATGCCCACGCTCAAAGACATGGCACGCGACGCCAACATCGACTCCATGCCGTTTGGTTTGCTCGGTTATCCCGTCCTGCAAGCCGTTGACATTTTATTGCCGCGCGCGAATGTTGTCCCCGTTGGACGTGACAACCAATCCCATGTTGAACTCGCCCGCGAAATGGCACGCAAGTTCAATAATCTCTACGGCAAAGAAGTCTTCCCCGAACCAGAATCCATTATCGGTGAAGGTGCTTTGCTCGTCGGCACAGATGGACAGAACAAAATGTCCAAGTCCCTTGGCAATGCCATCTATTTATCCGATGACGCGAAGACCGTCGAAGAAAAAGTCAAAGGCATGTACACCGACCCCAAACGCCTGCGCGCCACTGACCCTGGCACCGTGGAAGGCAATCCCGTCTTCATCTATCACGACGCGTTCAATCCCTCCTACGCCGAAGTGGACGACCTCAAGGAACGCTATCGCAAGGGACAGGTCGGCGATGTGGAAGTCAAGGAAAAACTTGCCAAAGCCATCAACGCCTTCCTCGAACCCATCCGCGAAAAACGCGCGTATTATCTTGCCCATCCCACCATCCCGCGCGATGTCCTCGCCAACGGAATCCGCCGCATGCAAACCGAAGCCAAAGAGACCATGACCCTCGTCCGCGATGTGACTGGCTTATCGTATTCCCTCGACCTCTTCGCTGATGAAGTGGATATTTTTGGAAATGAAGAATAGCGAATGAAGAAGGCGGAAAGCGGAATGCAGAAAGCAGCCTACCGCCTTCTGCCTTCTGCTTTTTTCTTCATCCTTCATAATTCAACGTTCATCCTTTTGGAGAACCCATGTTAGCCCTTATCGATAACTACGACTCCTTCACCTACAACCTCGTTCAATACCTCGGCGAACTTGGCGCGGATATTCGCGTCTTTCGCAACGACCAAATTTCCTTGAACGAGTTGATCGCCCTCAAGCCTGACCATCTTGTCATCTCCCCAGGCCCAGGCGAACCCATCAAAGATGGCGGCGTTTCCCCCGAAGCCATCAAACACTTCACGGGCAAAATTCCCGTGCTCGGCGTCTGCCTCGGACATCAATGCCTCGGCGCAGTCTACGGCGGCAAAGTGGATCGCGCTCCGCGTCTCATGCACGGCAAGACTTCCCCCGTCACTCACAACGGACAAGGTGTCTTCAAAGATATTCCTTCGCCGTTTGAAGCCATGCGCTATCACTCGCTCGTCGTGTACGAACCCATCCCAACCGAACTTGAAATTGTCGCGCAAACATCCGAAGGCGAGATCATGGCGCTCAAACATCGTCAGCACCCAACCTACGGCGTGCAGTTCCATCCCGAGTCCATTCTCACCGAGCACGGCAAACAACTGCTCAAGAATTTTCTCGATATCAAGATCGCCCCGCCCGCACCAGCGGAGCCGTCCATGCTCAAGCCGTTCATCGCCAAGACCATCAACCGCACCGACCTCACCGCCGCCGAAGCCGAAGAAGCGATGAACGTCATCATGACGGGGCAAGCCACGCCCGCGCAGGTCAGCGCCTATCTGGTGTCGCTCCGCATGAAAGGGGAGACCATCCCCGAGATCACAGGCTCCGTCCGCGCCATGCGTGCCAACGCGGTCAAGGTGAAACTCGCAAATCCCGATGAACGCATTTACGACATCGTCGGCACAGGCGGTGACGGCGCTCACACCTTCAACATTTCCACTGCCGCCGCATTCGTCCTCGCGGGCACGGGACGCAAAGTTGCCAAGCATGGCAACCGCGCCGCGTCATCACACTGCGGCTCTGCCGATGTCCTCTCCGCTCTCGGTGTCAGTCTCGACCTCACCCCCGATCAGATCGCCCACGCCATCGACAACATCGGCATCGGTTTTATGTTCGCCGCAAAATTCCATCCTGCCATGAAGCACGCCATCGGCCCGCGCAAAGAGATCGGTCAACGCACCATCTTCAATGTCCTCGGCCCGCTCACCAACCCCGCAGGCGCGAACATTCAACTCACGGGCGTTTATGCCGCCGCCCTCACCGAGCCGCTCGCCAACGTCCTCAAGGAACTCGGCTCTCGCGCCGCGCTCATCATCTACGGCGCAGGCGGCACCGACGAACTCAACACCACGGGCATCAATCGCATCAGCCATCTCAAAGATGGCGCGGTCAACACCTACGATCTTGATCCCGCCGAATTCGGTTTCGCCCTCGCCACCATGGAAGACCTGCGCGGCGGCACACCCGATGAATCCGCAGCGATGATGAGAGATCTTCTCTCTGGCAAACTCAAAGGCGCGCGCCGCGACTCCGTCCTGCTCAATGCCGCTGGTGCTCTCGCTGCCGAAACTGGCGATTTCAAATCCGCGCTTGTGGAAGTCACCGCCGCGCTCGATAACGGCTCCGCCCTCGCCAAACTCAACGCCCTCGTTGAGTACTCAAAATCCGTTTCCTAATCCGCTCATCCGTTTATATCCGTTACCCATGAACATACTCGAAAAAATCATCGCTCAAAAGAAATTGGAAATTGCGGCGCTCGACGCCTCAGCATTACGCCGCGCCGCAGAGCAGAGTCCTGCGCCTCGAGATTTTCTCGCCGCCATCAAGCGCCGCCGCTTCGGACTCCGCCCGAGCCTGATCGCTGAACTAAAGAGAGCCTCTCCCTCCAAAGGGATTCTCGCCCCGCACCTCGACCTCTTCCAAGTAGCCGACATCTACACCCAAAACGGCGCCGCCGCCATCAGCGTCCTCACCGACGAAAAGTTCTTCATGGGCAAACTCGAAACTCTCCACGAACTGCGCACGCCATTACAATTACCAATTACCAACCACCGCTCTTAAGAAAAGATTTCACCATCGACGAAACCCAAATCTACGAAGCCCGAGCCAACGGCGCCGACGCCATCCTCCTCATCGCCGCCGCCCTCACCGACGACAAACACTTCGCCGACCTGCACGCCTGCGCCCTCAGTTTGGGATTGACCGCCTTGGTCGAAGTCCACGACGAAGCAGAAACCGAGCGAGCCTTGAAGTTGAAAGATGTAAAACTCATCGGCATCAACAACCGCAACCTCGCCACCTTTGAAGTCTCCCTCGCCACCACCGAACGCCTCCGCCCAATGATTTCATCCGAAATCGCCGTCGTCGCCGAAAGCGGAATCTTCACCGCCGCTGATGTAGAACGGTTAGCCAATATCAATATTGACGCAATCCTCGTCGGTGAAGCATTGGTCACTTCAGAAGACATTCCCGCCAAAGTGCGCGAATTATCTGGAATGGAGAGTCAATAGTCAAAGGTCTAAAGTCTTTTATGACCTTCAACCTTTGACCTTCGACTTACAACCTATGACAATCATAAAAATCTGCGGAATCAAAACATTAAAAGACGCCCTCGCCGCCATCGAAGCAGGCGCGGATTATCTGGGATTCAACTTTTACCCCAAGAGCGTGCGCTTTATTGAGAAAGAAACTTGTGCAGAAATAACATCTGTTTTGAAGCGAGAACATCCGCAAATCAAACTTGTCGGTGTATTTGTAAATTCACCCGTGGATGAAGTGAAGAATATTCTGGAAACCTGCCATCTTGACCTCGCTCAACTCCACGGTGACGAAACGCCCGAAATGCTTGAGTCCTTCAGCGGCAAAGCCTTCAAAGCCATCCGTTACCGGATCCGTTGAAACATCCGTTCATCCGGTTATGAAGCAAGTTGAGCACCTGCTTTGTTGGTAGACGCCGCCGTCAAAGGTGTCTACGGTGGAAGCGGCGTCACCGCAGATTGGTCAGCGGCGGCGGAACTTGCAAAAAAATATCCGCTGTTGCTGGCAGGCGGACTGACTCCCGAGAATGTCGCGGACGCAGTGCGGCAGGTCAAACCCTGGGGCGTGGATGTTGCCTCTGGCGTGGAATCAGCCCCAGGTGAGAAAGATGCGGCGAAGATGTCAGCATTTGTGAAAGCAGTCAAGCAGACCATTGACGATGGACGATAGACCATCATGGTCAACGGTCTGTCGTCCATCGTCTAATCAAGGAGAACTTATGACAACATTATTACCCCCAAAATTTGGCCCGTACGGCGGACAGTTCGTGCCCGAGACGCTCATGCCCGCGCTCATTGAGTTGGAGCAGGCGTTCGTGGATGCGCAAAAAGACCCAGCCTTCAGGCGCGAGTTCGAAGGCTTGCTGGCGTCGTTCGTGGGCAGACCCACGCCGTTGACCTATGCAAAAAGATTATCGGAACAATTAGGCGGCGCGCAAATTTATTTGAAGCGCGAAGACCTGGCGCACACGGGCGCACATAAAATCAATAACGCGTTGGGACAGGCTCTGCTCGTCAAGCGGATGGGAAAGAAGCGCGTCGTTGCCGAGACTGGGGCAGGGCAGCACGGCGTGGCATCTGCCACCGCTGCGGCATTGCTCGGACTCGAATGCGTGGTGTACATGGGCTCCGTGGACATTGCGCGGCAGGAACCGAATGTCTTCCGCATGAAATTGCTCGGCGCGGAAGTGCGGCCTGTGGAGTCAGGCACGAAGACATTGAAAGATGCCATCAACGAAGCCATCCGCGATTGGGTGACGAATGTGCGCGATACGCATTATCTGCTCGGCTCGGCTTTGGGGCCGCACCCATACCCGACCATCGTGCGCGAGTTTCAATCGGTGATCGGAATTGAAGCGCGCGAACAAATGCTGCGTGATGTGGGACGTTTGCCTGATACGGTCATTGCCTGTGTGGGCGGCGGGTCAAATGCCATCGGCGTCTTCAGCGGATTTGTGGACGATGAACATGTTGAGTTGATCGGTGTCGAAGCGGGCGGAAGCGGAATTGCTTCAGGCAAACACGCTGCTCGTTTTGGCGATGCAAGCAAAGCAAGAGTTGGCGTGATTCACGGAACACGAACTTATGTCTTGCAAGATGAAGACGGACAAATTGCCGAGACTCATTCTGTCTCTGCGGGGTTGGATTACGCGGCAGTTGGCCCCGAGCACGCGATGATGCGAGATAGCGAACGCGCATTTTACACATCCGCAACGGATACGGAAGCGTTGAGCGCTTTCCAAACCTTGTGCCACACCGAAGGAATTATCCCTGCGCTGGAGTCATCTCATGCGGTGGCGGAAGTCATCAAGCGTGCGCCGACGATGAGAAAGGATCAGGTGATTCTGGTCAATCTTTCGGGGCGAGGGGATAAGGATTTGAATACTGTGATTAAGGAATTGGGAACGAATTTGTAGGGGCGATGGGCCCATATTTTCAAGGGCAGGGATAAGCCCTGCCCCTACAAGGAATCATTATTATGAACAGAATCGAAAACGCTTTCAAAAACAAACCGATCTTCATGCCCTATTTCCCTTTGGGCTATCCTGACTTGGAAACTTCCATTGATGTGATCGAAGCGCTTGCCAAAAACGGCGCGGACTTGATCGAAGTGGGGCTTTCGTTCTCCGATCCGCTGGCGGATGGGCCTGTGATTCAAAAGGCGACTCAGGTTGCGTTGGAACATGGAATTACGATCAAGAAGTCACTCGCGGCGGTTGCGGAGTTGCGCAAGCGCGGCGTGACCATTCCATTTATTTTGATGGGATATTTCAATCCCATGCTGGCGTATGGACTGGAGAAATTTGTCCACGATGCGCGTGAAGCAGGCGCGGATGGATTTATCATCCCTGACCTGCCATTGGAAGAAGCAGGCGAGTTTCAAGCCTTGGTGGGGGATATGCCGTTGATCCAAATGCTTGCGCCGACATCACCGAATGAACGCATGGAATCCATTGCACGCAATGCGAAGGGATTTATTTATCTTGTCTCGGTTACTGGTGTGACAGGTGCGCGTACTGCCATTTCAGATGGACTTGGTGATTTGATTCAACGTGTGCGAGATCACACGTCCGTGCCTGTGTGCGTGGGATTTGGAATCGGCACGCCTGAGCAAGCCAAACAGGTTGGTCAACTCGCGGATGGAGTCATTGTCGGCTCGGCGTGTGTGAAAACGATCGGGAGTAGTGAAAAGCCTGTTGAAACAGCGAAACAGTTTGCGGCGGAGTTCCGAAGCGCGTTATTGGAAGTGAAGAAATGATTCTCGAAGTGGTAATTCTTGATGTGATTCCAAGTCGCGAAAAAGAATTTGAATCAGCATTTGTAGAAGCTTCGTCTATTATTTCCAGTATGGCGGGGTATGTTTCGCATCAGTTACAGCATTGTTTGGAAACGCAAAACAGGTATTTACTACTTGTTCAATGGGAAACGCTCGAAGCGCATACGGTTGGGTTCCGCGGATCGCCCGAATATCAGGAATGGAAAAAGAAGCTGCATCATTTTTATGATCCATTTCCTACCGTGGAACATTATGAAATGACCTTTGAAAACATAAAATAGTACCGTCCTGCGTTTTCGGAATTTGCCCCTTGACGCATTTGAGTGACGCGCATAGAATAGCGACCAATATGTTATCTGCAGTCCGCTTTTATTTTGCGTATTACTTTAACGGCCTCCGCTCGGTTGCCGCTGGTTGCGCTTAAGTAGACAGAAAAAATCTGTAACTAAAGAGCGAGGCCACACGGTCTCGCTCTTTTTTGTTACGTCATTAAGGAGCGATCAATGTCAATTCGTGGAATTCGTGGAGCAACAACCGTATCAGCAGATGAACCAGAATTAATTCTCGAAGCCACACGGGAATTGCTGGAGGCGATCTTGAAGGCGAACGCCAGCATGAAGCCTGAGGATGTGGGCAGCGCCCTCTTTACGGTGACTGATGACCTCGCTTCGACCTTCCCCGCGCAGGCGGCGCGGCAAATGGGCTGGAGTCTCGTCCCGATGACTTGTGCGCGTGAGATTCCCGTGCCGGGTAGTTTGCCAAAAGTGATCCGCGTGCTTGTCCATTGGAATACGGAAATGCGGCAGAACGAGATCACGCATGTGTATTTGCGGGGCGCTGTGAAGCTGAGACCAGATCTGGTAGCGGCACAATAAAAAGCTCGTCGAAAGTCAAAGGTCAAAAGTCAATCCGTGACCTGCGACTTTTGACCTTTGACATGAATTTTAAGGAGAAGAACCTATGATGATCATAATGAAAGCCAACGCAACGCCGCAGGAAGTGGAAGCGGTGATCGCGCAAATCAAAGAGATGGGACTCGCCGTCCACCTTTCGCAGGGAGTTGAAGCCACAATTATCGGCGCCATCGGCGAGACGCATAATATTCCGACAGAACGCTTTGAAGGTTTGGACGGTGTGGATATTGTTCAACGCATCACCCAGCCTTACAAACTTGCCTCGCGTCAATTTCACCCTGAAGATTCAGTCATTCCGATGAATGGATTTGCTGTCGGCGGAAACGAGATCGCTGTCATTGCGGGACCATGTTCAGTGGAGAGTCGCTCACAGATAATAGAAACAGCTATCGCTGTGAAAGAAGCGGGAGCGTCCGCTTTGCGTGGGGGAGTGTTCAAGCCGCGTACGTCGCCGTATGCATTCCAGGGACTTGGCGAAGAAGGTCTCGAACTTCTTGCAGAAGCGCGTGAGATCACCGGCTTGCCCATTGTTGTGGAGATCATGTCACAGGTGCAATTGGATATGATGGTGAAGTACGTGGACGTGTTTCAGATCGGCGCACGCAATATGCAGAATTTCAATTTGCTGCGCGCCATCGGCGAAACGCGTACCGCTGTTCTGCTCAAGCGCGGACTTTCCGCCACGGTTGAGGAACTGCTCATGTCTGCTGAATATGTTTTGGCGGGGGGAAATCAACGTGTGATGTTGTGCGAACGCGGTATTCGCACCTTTGAAACGTCCACACGTAATACAACCGATATTAATGCAATTCCCGTTTTGAAAAACTTAACCCATTTACCTGTTATTCTTGACCCAAGCCATTCTACGGGTCATGCAAATTATGTCGCCGCCATTGCGCGCGCTGGCATTGCCGCAGGCGCAGACGGATTAATTATCGAAGTCCACCCTGACCCAGCCAAGGCGGTTTCGGATGGCAAGCAATCCCTCAAGCCGGAAAAATTTGCCGAGATGGTCAAGCAGGTCGGCCAGATCGCGCAAATCATGGGCCGCAGACTTGCCACCACCCAGGGCAATGTTCAACCGTTGAAACAGGGTTGGGCGTGAAGAGCAGAGATTGGTAATTGGTAAATAGTAATTACCAATTACCAATTACCAATTACAAAAGAATAAACACTCAAAAGGAAACTAAACACTATGATGATCATCATGCGCCCCGGCGCACCTCGCGAACAGATCGACGCTGTCATTGCTGCCGTCGAAGGACACAAACTTACAGCCCATCCCATCTTCGGTGTGGAGCAAACCATTATCGGCGCAGTCGGTGACGGGCATTACATCCTCAAGGAAACTTTCGAAGCCTTCCCGGGCGTGCTTGAAGTCCAGCGCATTTCCAAACCGTATAAATTGGCTTCACGTCAATTCCACGAGCAAGACTCAGTTTTTGAATTCAACGGCTTCACCATCGGCGGCACGGAAGTTCCCATCATTGCCGGCCCATGTTCGGTTGAGTCTCGTGCGCAAATTTTGGAGATCGCACAAGCTGTTAAAGAAGCGGGCGCGAACGCATTGCGCGGCGGTGTCTTCAAACCGCGCACATCACCGTACGCCTTTCAGGGTCTCGGTGAAGAAGGTCTCGAATACATGGCAGAAGCCCGCGAAAAAACCGGCCTGCCGCTTGTCGTCGAAGTGATGGCTGTTTCCCAAATTGAGATGATGGAAAAATATGTAGATATCTTCCAACTCGGCGCGCGTAACATGCAAAACTTCAACTTACTGCGTGCGCTCGGCGATACTCGCACGCCCGTACTTTTCAAACGCGGCATGTCTGCTACTATTGAAGAAATGCTGATGGCAAGCGAATATATTCTTAACGGCGGCAACAGTCGCGTCATTCTTTGCGAGCGCGGCATCCGCACCTTTGAAACTGCAACCCGTAACACCACTGACATCAATGCCGTACCCGTTCTCAAGAAACTCACGCATCTGCCCGTCGTCATCGATCCTTCTCACTCCACTGGCGACGCTGCGTATGTTCAATCCATTGCCAGAGCAGGTGTTGCCGCTGGCGCTGATGGGCTCATCGTTGAAGTGCATCAAGATCCGCCGCACGCCATTTCCGATGGCAAGCAGTCGCTCACCCCTGAAGCCTTTGCTAAAATGGTGAAGCAGGTCAAAGCAATTGCCGAAGCGGTGATTAGGAATTGTATAGCCAATTACCAATCGCCTAATTACCATACATGGACAACTCAAATTTTCACCTCGCAACCTCTCGCATCGCCATCATCGGATTGGGATTAATGGGCGGCTCGCTGGCATTGGGACTGCGCGGAAAATGTGCCGCACTCTATGGATGTGACCCGCATCTTCCCACGCTCGAGCTTGCTCTGTCCCAACATATCGTGGACTATGCTGATAGTGATCCTGCCAAGCTCCTCCCCGAAGTTGACCTTGTTATCCTGTCCGCTCCCGTCCCTGCAATTTTGACTGTGCTTGAGCAGTTGCCAAGCCCTCACCCCAAATCCATGCATCGTCATGGACTTGGGGTCGGCCAAGCATTTGATTGTCGAAGCGATGTCCAAACTGCCCGAACGCTTCGACCCCATTGGCGGACATCCCATCTGTGGCAAGGAAAAACTCTCGCTGGCAAATGCTGAGAGAACGCTTTATTATGCCGCACCGTTTTTATTGACTCCGTTGGAGCGAACATCACAGCGTGCATTGTCCGCCGCGAATCAGATCATCGAGGCCCTCGGCGCAAAAGGCAGGACTCTTGACGCAGTCGAACATGATCGCATCCTCGCATCAACAAGTCATTTGCCTTTCTTGATCTCGTCCGCGCTGGCACTCGCGACCCCCGAAGATGTGACTCCTTTCGTTGGCCCTGGCTTTAAATCTACAAGTAGATTGGCTGGCACATCTTCTTCCATGATGTTGGGAGTTTTGCAATCCAACCGCGAAAATGTGCTCAACGCTCTGCGCGGAATGCAAGCCGAACTCGCGCAAATCGAATCCGCATTGTCTGATGGCGATTTTGTAAAACTCGAATCTCTTCTTGAACGAAGCACAGAAAAAATATCAGGAATTCACCGCGTAAAACGCAGACAGGTAAACACGGAAACAGGTACACAAGGATTATCACGTTTCACGCATTACGAAATATTCATCCTTCATCCCTCCTCCATCATCCTTTCAATGAAAATTAATCCCATCACTCACTCGTTAAATGCCACTGTCCGCGTGCCTGGTTCGAAATCCCTGACCAATCGCGCTTTGTTAATCGCCTCTCTTGCAAACGGAACCACGCATTTAACCAATGCCCTCTTCTCCGATGACTCACGTTACTTTGCCAAAGCCCTGCAAACCCTCGGCTTTGAGGTTCAATTTGACGAAGAAAATGTTGAAATGACCGTCACTGGCATGGGCGGAAAAATCCCTGCGACCCAAGCCGAACTCTTCATCGGCAACGCGGGTACCGCTGCGAGATTCCTCTCTGCATTCCTCACTCTCGGAAATGGTCAATATATTTTAGATGGCGAACCACGTATGCGAGAACGCCCAATAAAAGATTTAATAGATTCGTTGAATCAACTTGGCGTAGAAGTGGAAGCCACAAATAATTGTCCACCTGTTGAAATTTTTGCAAAAGGTTTGCCAGGTGGAAAGACGAAAATTGCGGGTGATATTTCATCCCAGTTTTTATCCGCCCTGCTTATGGTAGCTCCATATGCTCGAAGTGAAATTGAAATTTCGCTTTCTACAGAATTAAACTCCAAACCTTATGTAGATATGACCATCGCCATCATGAAAGACTTCGGCGTGGAAATCGAACGCAATGGATATTCACGTTTCACTGTTCTCTTCATCTTATTCACCAATTACCAGTTACCCAATTGAGTCAGACGCCTCCGCCGCATCCTACTTCTTCGCCGCCCCTGCCATTTGCGGAGGAACAGTCAAAGTGGAAAATATCTCGCGTAAATCTGTCCAAGGTGATGTCGCTTTTGTGGATGTTCTGAAACAAATGGGTTGCACCGTCGAAGAAAACGATAATTCGATACTCGTTACTCGAAACTCGTCGCTTCATGGTGTAGACGTAGACATGCGTGACATCCCAGACACAGCTCAAACCCTAGCCGCTGTCGCCCCGTTCGCTGATTCTCCCACCCGCATTCGTGGCATCGCATCTGCCAGAGTGAAGGAAACTGATCGGGTCCATGCAACCTGCGTCGAGTTGGACAGACTCGGCGTCCGCGTGGAAGAGCATGAAGATGGCATGACCATTCATCCCGTAGAAAAGATGCGCCCGGCCGTCATCCAAACCTATAATGATCATCGTATGGCGATGGCATTCTCTCTTATCGGTTTGCGCTTCGACGGCGTCACTATTGAAAATCCATCCTGTGTTTCAAAACATTCCCGAACTTCTTTGAAGTTCTTGAAGATTTGCGCGCACAGGGACAGAGTAACAGGTAACAATGAATTATCAACTTGGTTTGATCGGATTCCCACTGGGTCACTCGCTTTCACCCAGTATTCACACCGCTGCCCTCAAAGCCCGCGGACTGCATGGCGACTATTCGCTTTTTCCCATTTCCCCTGAAGACAAGCAGGGACTAAAAGATTTGCTCGCCCGAGTCCGCGCTGGTGAGATTCATGGACTCAACGTCACCATTCCGCATAAACAAAATGTGATCGAGTTGATGGATGAACTCACTCCGACTGCAAAAGTTATCGGCGCAGTCAACACGATCTATATGCGAGAAGATAAACTCATCGGCGATAACACCGACGCACCGGGTTTTCTTGCCGATTTGAAACGGGTTTCAAATTCATCATTCATCATTCCGCATTCTGCATTGGTTCTCGGCGCTGGCGGTTCAGCAAGAGCGGTTGTTTATGCTTTGTTAAATGATGGGTGGGAAGTCACCCTTGCTGCCCGCAGAATTGAACAAGCACAGCAACTCGTAGATTCATTTGCTAATTACCAATTACAGGTTGCCGATTTTTCATCACTCATCATTCATCACTCATCATTGATCGTAAATACCACCCCCATTGGCATGACTCCAAACATCGAAGCCTCACCCCTGCCTGAAATGACAACCTTTGCTGAGAATACATTTATTTATGATCTTGTCTATAATCCACGCGAAACAAAATTAGTGAAAGACGCCCGCGCACAAGGATTGTCTGCAACAACCGGGCTTGGTATGTTAATCGAACAAGCAGCCCTCGCCTTTGAAAAATGGACTGGTTTAAATGCCGATCGCGCTGCCATGCAAAAGGCCGTCGCATGAAGCGTATCCTTGAAGCTGCTCATGAGGGGTGGCTGGGTGCTAAAGCAAATTTAATCCCGGGCCTGGTGATCATCTTTTTTGCGGCACTGCTAGTGGCTGCATATTACGCCTTTGCTTCTGTCCGCGATGCATTGGAAGGATTGCAATCCCTCCGTACTGCGTGGGGACTTGGTTTCTCAATGTTGACCAGTGCCATCGGTGCGGGATTAATTCCAGGCTTGTATCTAATGGCCGTCGGAAAGGGCCGGCACGATGGTCGCGGTTTTCTTGACGTGGCTTTTACCAGTCTGGTTTGGGCGACCAGCATGATCTGGGTTGATAATTTCTACAACTTTCAAGATTGGTTCTGGGGTCCTTCTACTACATTTGGTATTGTGATCTCCAAAATGCTGCTCGACCAATTTGTATTCACAGCCTTTTTTAGTATTCACTATGTTGCTCTTGGTTTTCGGCTGCGCGATCTAAATTATGATTTCAAATCACTCGGTAGTGCATTGCGTGATGACTGGATCATTAAGGTAACAATCCCAATGTTGGTTAACTGCTGGCTGACCTGGATCCCCGGCACATTGGTAATATATTCACTCCCGCTTCCGCTTCAAATTCCGCTCATGGTTTTGATTCAATGTTTTTTTGCACTGGAAATGGCTTTTGTTTCAAGCAAAATGAAAGCCTCATCTGTTATCTAATCTTTGGAGTTTCTTATGTCTTTACGTTTTCTCACCGCTGGCGAATCACACGGACCCTCATTGACCACCATTCTTGATGGCGTCCCCGCCGGGCTTTCGCTCACACCAGAAATCATCAACAAAGAACTTGCCCGCCGTCAGCAGGGATATGGCTCGGGCGGACGCATGAAAATTGAAAAGGACACCGTGCAAATTCTCGGCGGTGTGATGGGTGGCGAGACCACAGGTGCGCCGATTGCATTAATTGTGCAAAACGATGACCATGTCAAATGGAAAGGAAAAGCCATCGAGCAGATGACCGCTCCACGTCCCGGTCATGCAGATTTAACCGGCGCGGTCAAATACGGCTACAAAGATTTGCGTCCCGCGCTCGAACGTGCCTCTGCTCGTGAGACCACCATGCGTGTCGCCGCAGGTGCTGTCTGCAAACATTTTCTTGCGCAATTCGGAATCATTGTTGGTGGATACGTTTCGTCCATTGGTGAAGTCCAAACCGATTTTGGCGACATGCCTTTTGAAGAACGTTTCACCCGCGCCGAAGAATCTGATGTGCGTTGTCCTGTTGAATCCTCTGCGAATCAAATGCGTGCTGAAATCGAAAAAACTATTCATGGCAAAAATACATTGGGCGGAGTCCTTGAAATCGTTGCGCTCAATCTCCCTGTTGGTCTCGGCAGTTTTGTCCAATGGGATCGCCGCCTCGAAGCAAAACTTGCGATGGCAATTATGTCTGTCCAAGCCATCAAAGGCGTGGAAGTCGGTGACGCCTTCGAGAACGCCAAACGAATCGGCACACAAGCCCATGATCCAATTCAATTACCAGTTACCAATCACCAATTACAGCGCAGCACCAACAGGGCCGGCGGAATCGAAGGCGGAATTAGTAATGGGCAGCCGATCATCATCCGCGCGGCGATGAAGCCGATAGCCACCACGCTTCTTCCCCAGCCGACAGTTGATCTGGCGTCAGGGACAGAATCTCCCACCAAATATGAACGCTCCGATTTCTGCCCCGTCCCGCGCGCCGTGCCAATTTTGGAATCCATGGTCGCCTTCGTTCTCGCCGACGCTCTCCTCGAAAAACTCGGCGGCGACTCACTCAACGAAATGAAGCCGCGCTTTGAATCTTTGCGCAAAGCCACTCTCGAAGATTTACCAATGGATAACATTCCACATATTTTTTGGGAGTGAGAAAGTAAACATGGAAACAAGTATACAAGTAAGCATGTCCCATTCATCCTTCATCCTTTACGCGAAACGTTCATCCTTTTCATTATGACTCACATCTTCCTTTATGGCCCTCCTGGTACTGGTAAATCCACACTTGGGAAAAAACTTGCAGGCAGTCTGAAACTGCCCTTCGTTGACATTGACCGTGTGATCGAAACGAATGCGGACGATACCATTCCGCATATTATGGAAAAACAGGGTGAACCCGTCTTTCGTGATCTCGAAACTGCGGCTTTGAAAAATTTATCAAATGAAAAAGAATGCGTGGTTGCCCTCGGCGGCGGTGCTTTGCTGCGTGATGAAAACCGCGCCTTCGCTGAAGCCAATGGCAAAGTTGTTTTATTAATGGCTGAATTGCCCACTCTGCTCGAACGATTGCACCATGACGATGGCAAGCGTCCTCTGTTGGCTGGAGATTTAAGCGCAAAGCTCACAACTCTGCTCACAAAACGTGCGGACCATTACAACTCGTTCCCCATGCTCATCCATGTAGATGGGAAGACAGCCGATCAGAATGTGCATCGTGTTCAAGTCATGCTTGGGCGACATCATCTCTCCGCGATGGGGGAGTATGATGCGATCGTGCAAAACAACGGACTTGAGCAACTCGGTGAAATGCTTAAGGCTCGTGGATTACTCTACCCAATCATTGTCACAGATGAAAACGTGGCGAAATTCCATGCTGAAAAAGCAGTGACTGCCTTGCAGAGGTCAGGTTTCGAGCCAAAAGTGTTGACTGTCTCTGCGGGCGAGGCTTATAAAACTTTGGAGACCATCAGTCAGCTTTGGCATGGATTCCTCGAAGCAGGTCTGGACCGCAAGAGCACAGTCATTGCTTTGGGCGGCGGCGTGGTGGGTGATATGGCAGGCTTTGCCGCATCCACATACATGCGTGGAGTTGCATGGGTGGGCGTGCCGACTACTTTGCTTTCGATGGTGGATGCATCTCTTGGCGGTAAGACAGGTTTTGACCTGCCCGAAGGCAAGAATCTGATAGGTGCTTTTTATCCGCCGAAATTGGTGCTGGCCGATCCGCAGTTGTTGGGAACACTGCCCGAAGCGGAGTTGATCTCCGGCATGGCGGAAGTGGTCAAACATGGCATCATCTCTGATCCTGAATTATTCAAGCTCTGTCTGCGTGGATTGGATTGGGTGAAGAACAATCTTGAAGAAGTGGTCAAACGCGCGATGGCGGTCAAGATCAAAGTCATCGAGGAAGACCCGTATGAAAAAGGAATCCGCGCTGCTTTGAATTTGGGTCATACTGTTGGGCACGCGGTGGAACTTGTCAGTAAATTCAAATTGCGTCATGGAGAGTCGATTGCCATCGGCACAGTGGCCGAGGCGAAGTATGCTGCTCAAGTTGGGCTGGCAGGCGTCGGGTTGGTGGATGCGGTGACAGAGTCGCTCAAAGCGTTGGGGCTGCCCATCCAAATTCCAGATGAAATGCCACGAGAAGAAATCATCCGCGCGATGCGAGTGGATAAAAAGAAGAATGCGAAGGCCATTCGCTTTGCATTGCCTGTTGAGATCGGGAAAGTGGAGTTGGTGGAAGTGACGGATTTGGAATCGGTTTTGGACGACGGACGATAGACCATTGACCATGTCGTCCATTGTCTGTGGTCTATCGTCAAAGTGAGGAATAATGAAAATATTACTTTTGCACGGCCCAAATTTGAATTTGCTTGGCATGCGTGAACCAGAAGTGTATGGTTCGATGACGTTGGATAATATTAACGAAAAGATCGTTGCGCTGGGAAAGGAACTGGGTGCGGAAGTTAAATGTCTGCAATCGAATCATGAAGGTGCGTTGATCGATGCCTTGCACGATGCGCGGACTTGGGCGAACGGCGTTGTTTTCAATCCGGGCGGATATACACACACATCAGTTGCGTTGCGTGATGCGATCTCGGCGATCGTGATTCCTGTCATCGAAGTGCATTTATCGAATGTGTATGCGCGTGAAGAATTTCGGCATGTATCTTTTGTCTCGGCGGTGTGCAAGGGCAAGGTCAGCGGATTTGGCTGGCGCTCGTATGAGTTGGGACTGCGCGGGCTCGTTGATATAATCAAGGTGTGAACACTCAAACCATAAAAACTGCTGAACCTTTTTTTCTACCTGGTGGGCGTACGGGTATTTTGCTTATTCATGGATTTACCGGAACACCCAAGGAAATGCGCTGGATGGGGGAATATCTCAATCGTGAACTTGGTTTCACCTGCCTCGGCGTGAGGTTGTCGGGACACGCCACACGTCCCAAGGATATGGTCCGTTCGCGCTGGACCGATTGGACTGCTTCTGTTGAAGATGGTTACAATCTCCTGCGCGGCGCAGTGGATGAAATTTATTTCGTCGGGCTTTCGATGGGCGGCGCATTGTCATTGCTGATGTCTACAAGATTGGATGTGAAGGGGATCGTGACCATATCCGCACCATATCAATTAACAGCGCAATATCCCGCATGGCAAATTAAATTATATAGTTATTTTAAAACGTATCTTCCAAAGACCAAGGGTGAGCCGGGTGCAGGTTGGTTTGATATGGAAGCCTATAAGGGACATATTTCATATCCATTAAATCCGATCCGCTCGGCGGCGGAGTTGAAACTGTTGCTTGATAAGATGCAAACAGCCTTGCCGAAAGATAACCGTGCCTACGTTGTTGATCCATTCGAAAGATGATGCGTATGTGCTGCCTGAGAATATGGAGAAAATTTACGCGGGGCTGGTTGCTCTGCATGCTTCAGACAAGACAAAACTACTCGTAACAGGATCAGGCCATGTTGTTACGCGTGATGCGGCCCGTCATCAGGTGTTTGAAGCGGCGCGGGATTTTATCAAACGGATAGAGGAAAATTGAATCGTAATTTATTTTTTGTTGCCGCTGCTTTATTTCTTTGGGGGTTTGGCGAAGGAATGTTCATGAATTTTGTGCCGATCTATCTGGATCTGCAATTTCTGCTGGAGTAAATATGAGATTGGGTTGATCCTTGGCGCATTTGGTTTTTCGATGGCGATCACGCATATTCCCGGCGGGCCGGCTGGCTGATCGAATTGGACGCAGACCTTTGCTGACCATTGCCTGGGCGCTTGGTTTGGTCTCCACTGTGGTTCATGGGATTTGCCCAGGCCCTGCCGCTTTTTCTGATCGGCCTATTTGCTTATGGACTTACCGCTTTTTGTTTCATCTCCATTGGCAAGTTATGTAACTGCGCGCGCGGCAAATGGCCTGTTTGAACTGTCTTGTCTTTGACCACTGCGACGTTTGGCTTGGGCATGGCACTCGGACCTGTGACTGGCGGATGGATCGGCGACCATTATGGAATGCGAATGAGTTTTCTGGTTGCGGCAGTTGATTTTGTTTTCTCTAATATTTTTATGATCCTGATCGAAGATTAGCCGCTTTATCATCATGACCCTGATTCTCCGCCGCCAACGCTGTTGAGCAATTCAAGATTTATCGCGTTGATGGGTGTACTGGCTTTTGCGATCTTTTCAATGTATATCGCGCAGCCGCTTACGCCCAATTTTCTCGAAGGTGTGCGCGGACTTTCGTTGAGTCAAACGGGGTTGATCTTTACTGCGGGCGCTTTGGGAAACTCAATCATGGCAATGGTCTTCAGCCGCATGAATCCGCGCTGGGGATTTTTAGCCGCGCAGGCGGTGGTGATGTTGTTCGCTTTGTTTATTTGGAAAGGCACGAGCCTGCCCATTTTTGCGCTGGGATATTTCCTGCTTGGCGGTTTTCGCGCAGGCCGCCCGATGATAATGGCGCAGGCGCGTGATCTTGTGCATGAATCGCAAATGGGAGTTACCTATGGCGTGATGGAAACCGTCAGCGCGGTTGTTTCGATCGTTACGCCGCCGATCGCCGGGATTTTATTTGAAATATCACCCTTTATTGTTTATCCGATCTCCATTGGACTGATCGCAGTCTCGATTATTTTTAGTTCCATTTATATGCCCCGAAAGGAAGCCCATGCTTGAAATTGTCTCTTTTACACTTGGCCCTGCATCGACCAATGCCTATCTGGTTGCGGATTCTGAAACAAAGGAAGCTGTTGTGATTGATCCATCGTGGGATGGACATATCATTTTGAAAGCCGCACAGGATCGCGGCTGGCGTATTGGTCATCTCTGGTATACGCACGCGCACTTCGATCATATTGGCGGAGCGGCTGCGATTGCAGATGCGCTTAATCCGCTGCCGCATGTGGCGCTGCATCCCGATGACCATGTCCTCTGGCGTTCTGGCGGCGGGGGAGCGGCCTTTGGTCTGGATACTGATCCCGGCCCCGAACCGACCATTGATTTTGTGCATGGAATGAAACTCAAACTTGGCTCAAACGAGTTCGAAGTCCGCTTTACGCCGGGGCATACAAAAGGTCACTGCGTGTTGTATGTTGAAAAGAAAATATCTGTTTTTGCGGAGACCTGATCTTCAATGGCAGTGTCGGCCGCACCGACCTGCCCGGCGGAGATTTTGATGTGCTTGAAAACAGCATCCGCACACAGATCTACACCATGCCCGATGAAACACTTTTACTGTCTGGTCATGGAATTGAAACGACAGTCGGGCATGAGAAAATGTACAATCCCTTCGTTGGGATGAATTAAATATTTTATAATTCATTTCAATTTATTACAACTGAAATAAGAAAATAACGTACATCAACAGGTAACTCATTACAAGCGAGGAGATGAAAAAAATGAAAAATCCAAATTCGCAGTCGTCAAAATCAGGATCAGATCCAACACCGCCCAAGCCCAGGCTTTCGTTTCTGCCAGCCATTCCCAGTTGGGTGATCGGTTTGGGAATCGGGCTTATCGTTCTTTTTATATTTTCCAGTGTCAGCAAGTCGTTCTGGTATTTTGAAGTGATCGAGAATGACCAGGTAGGTGTGACAATTGAAGCGGGCGAAATTCAGGGTGTTCTACAACCCGGCATCGCCTACGACTTCGGCCTGTTCGTGGATCTGGTTAAGATCACCACCAGCGCGGTCGCCATCACAGTCGATGACCCCGAGCTGATCACGATCGACAAACAGCGCATCGGGCTTGAAGTCACAGCTGATGTGTTCCGTCCGCGTGAGGCGGATATTGTTATTTCCAATTATTCGCGCTATCGCAATATTTATTTGAACGATGAATCCTTACAGCAGCGCATGACTGCCTTCACCTTGCAGGCCATGAAGGTTTGTGTAGGTGATAAGAAATTCGATGAAGCCGTGATCGGTTCAGGCCGTGATGATCTGCGCGCCTGTATCGACGATGAATTGAGCGGGCTCGCCGAACCGCTGGGCTTGGAAGTTCGCAATGTGGCTGTGCCGCAAATTTCGATCTCACCCGAAGTGCAGGCCGGTCTTGATGCCATTGTGCAGAGTCGTCTCTCCACAGAAAAAGCCAAGCAGGATGTAGAAAAAGCCAAACAGGAAGCGCTTGCTCAACAGGCAGTTGAAGAAGGCCGCATCCGCGTGGATCAATCCAAATTGCAGGAAGAAGCCCGGCAGCAGGCCATCTTGCAGGATATCAAACGCCAGCAATTGGAAGCAGAACTCGCGGTGATCGAACAGGAAAAGATCAACACACAGGCGCAGTTGGAATTAACCTCGCTTCAACAAAAGGTCGCCGATCAACAGGCTCTGGTGGATATCGCCAAGGAACTTGCTTTGGCAACCCTGTATGAAAAATATCCATCCTTCGTTGCCTTACAGATCGCGCTTGCAAACTCCTCCGCCATTAAAGATACCGACAAATTGATCTTCACTCCTGATGGCGTCTTCCCAAATCTCATCTTCTCCAACGGCTCGACATTGCCAACGTATAATGTAACCCCATAATTCTCAGGTGCGGACAGAAACTTGTCCGCACCATTTTTTTGTCAGATGCAAATCATGATGAGACGCGCAATCATTTGGATGGAAGGAAATATCCGCTTCATGCTGCGCTCTAGCTTGTCTCTGGCATCAAGCAGACTCCACTCTGTGACAGGCGCTGCCTTAAGCATACCCTTGAGAGATTCGTGTTTCAACTGATTACATCCCAATTGGGAGAAGTCCACTTCAAGCAGGCCTTCGTTTCCGCCGCTGCGGATCGCTTGTTACTCACGGATATACATTTTTAAACATGCCGGAATCAAAAACGCAGAATGATTTTTTCATTCTGCGTTTTTGATTCCGGTCAGACTGGATGGGGGAGTGCCATGCCACATTTCGATGCGGCGAAATGATTCGATATAACCCATTTGATAAAAAGCAGGCAAATGCGGATCGTTCACCTGTATATTTTCGATCTGTGTATCAAGGCGTGGATATTGATGATGCAAATGTGAGAGCAGGGCATAGGCCACAGTGGCCGGGTCGCCCACTTCGGTTTTGTAGGCAAAGCGGGTCAGGAGAAATTTTTGGCGCTGATAGACCAGCCAGCCGCGGCTGCCATCCGCCAGTGTGAGCATTAAACCAGATACTTCATTCGCATTGATAAGTGACTCAGATTGATTGGTCCAGGGCTGGGTGCCGCGGTCATGTCCGACAAGGATTAACGATTCGCTCCGGTCCAGCCGTTGCGCATCTGCTATGATCGGGGCTTGCGGCTGGGTGAGCGGTGAACGGCGCAGAACTAATAATTCACCTACTTCGTGAAAGTCAAATTTCAAAAATAATTGATGGGCGGGGGTGTTATTTTTGATAACCTCAAGCATGTGGAAATTTATATCCAATTGAGCTGCCTGCTCGATCAGTCCACTGAATAGTGCTTTTCCTATTCCGCCGCGCCGTGTGTTGGGCAATACGCCCAGGCGTGTGATCCATGCCCGATCTTTGCGAATGCCCAGCATGATCACGCCCAGCATTTCTCCATCCTGAGTGGCAGCAACCAGCGAATGTTCCAATTTAACATCATAGGTCGCTACATAGTCAGCCAGACGTGCTGCGTTCATGGGCATGGGCACCATGTAATCTACACGTGTCTGGTTGTAAATAGCGGCGAGTTGTTCGATGCTAAATTGACTCGCAGGAATTAATTTAATGGCGTTGCTTGTGTCGGCTGGTTGCATCTAAAGTTTTTTAGGTAGGAATTAACTTGGGCAATAAACTCGTTGACTTTAACGATGGGTTTGCTAATATAGCCGTTGCATTGGTAACTCTTAACCATTTGTTTGGCGGCTTCTTCAGGCCAGGCTGTAAGTACAACGATGGGTGTTTTATCAAGTATGGGTTCATCACGCAGCCAGCCAGCCAGAGTTTGACCGTCATAATCCGGCAGGCCGAGGTCCAGTAGAATGAGGTCCGGGATGTGCGCAAGTGCCATTGCAAGACCTGTCTCCGCATCGGCGGCATGCACGATCGTGTATCCGGTTTTGGATAATGCTTTACGCACGAGTTCCACATTATCCGGGATATCTTCAATGAGTAGGATTTGGGTCATGGTTGTATGATGAGATGCAATGTTACTGGGTGACTTTATTTATAGCGAGGAGGGTATAAATGCTTCAACCCGCGCCCATAATTCACGGATATTGATCGGCTTGGACATATACACATCGCAACCCGCGGCAAGTGCTCTTTCGGCGTCACCTTTTAATGCATTGGCGGTAACGGCAATGATCGGAACATAGGTTAGCGCATGTTTCCTGTTGCTGCCTCGTATTCTGCGCGCCACTTCGTACCCATCGATATCGGGCAGGTTAATATCCAACAGGATCAAATCCACATCTTCATTTTCAGCCACAGATACACCATCAATACCGTTCATGGCTGATAACAATTTATAACCGCGCGCTTCAAGTGCGCGTTTGACGAGCATCATATTATCGGGGTTATCTTCAATGTATAAAATATTACTTCCCATGATGTTTCTCTCCTAGGCTCCATTTTTGTCTTCGATGACATTGATTACTTTGTCTACGAATTTGCGCGTTGGTAATGAGCCTTTTTGGTATAACGCTTCGATTCGGCCATTAAGCCGATTTCGTTCTTCAAGGGTGATATCTTTTGCGCTGACAATAACAATCGGAATATCCTTTGTGCGCGGGTCAAGTTTTAGTTCTTCCACAAATCCAAAGCCGTCAATGCCAGGCATGGTCAGATCGCTGACGATCAGATCAGGCAGATGCTGGCGCGCCATGGCGAGACCTTCCCAGCCGTCTTTGGCATGATGTACACGATATGATTTTTTGCCTTCAAGCAGACGGCGGATGAGCAGCGCATCATCTGCGTTATCGTCCACCAGTAAAACGGTGGTGACCTTTTCGTCGAGATTCTCAAGCGCGGCTTGCAGACCTTCCTGCGGGGCAGGGGATTGATCCTTGCTCAAGTGTACATCAACTGCCCATTGATCGCCGAGTACATGTTTTTCAACGGGGAAGGTATGGCCGGTGCAGTTAACCACCACAGTCTCTTCCTTGCTGATCGTACCATTTCTCAATAGTTTTTCAAGGCCGGCAAATGCAACCGAGGTTGCAGGCTCCACGGCCATGCCTTCGCTTTTGGCCAGGGAACGCATGGCGTCAAAGGCTTCTGCATCGGTCACAGATTCCATGGTGCCGCCATACTTTTGGATGATGTTCCACAAATAGGTATAGGATTTGCCGGGATCGCCGGTGGAGAGGATGATAATACGCGTATCGGGCACAACTGCATCGGCGGTGTCTTTGCCGGCTTTAAAGGCCTGGATCATTGGTGAACAGCCTTCGGCCTGAATGACGGCTATCTTTGGAATGCGATGGATCAACCCCATATCAAATAATTCTTTAAAGCCTTGATACACGCCGATCGGTCCCATGCCGCCGCTGACGGCTTGAATATACCAATCAGGTGCGCGCCAGCCGAGTTGTTCCACGATTTCATAGGCGATGGTTTTCATCGACTCGCGCGAAGGGATGGAACTTGCGCCGCGATCCAGCAGCAGATGTTTGCGCTGTGCGAATTGACTCGCGATCTGTTTTGTCTGATCGTAATTTCCGCTGACCCGGATGACTTCGGCGCCGAAGAGCGCGGCTTCTCGCAACTTTTCCTGTGGAACCAAACTGGTCATAAAAACCCAGAGTTTGATTCCACCCCGGGCACAGGCTGCGGCAAATGCCACCGCCGCGTTGCCAGTGGATGCGATCACGGCTTCACGTACGCCGCCTTCATTCATGGCGGCCACAGCAACTGCGGCTTGACGATCTTTGAAAGAAGATGTCGGGCCGTAGCGTTCGTCTTTGAAATACACCCGATCATGCCCCAGCTTGGGCGCGAAGCGTTGCGACAGCCAGAGCGGTGTTCCGCCAGCGGGGTAGAGATCTAAAGCGGAGGGATCGCTGAGCGGTAAGACATCCTGAAAGCGCCACATGTTGGTGGGGCGGCCGGGCAGTCCGCGCAGGATATCGCGTTTAAAAGTTTCGAAATCGTAACTTGCTTCAAGCCATTGTGATTCGCATTTTTTGCAAATGGCCGGCACGAAGGGCTCGTAAGGTTGTTGGTTGCCACAGACGGCGCATTGCAGAAATTTTGGCTTTGCCATGATGTTATTTTACCTTTGGTTCATCTTCTTTAATTTTGGCTTCGATGGGCAGGAAAACGTAGAAGGTAGACCCTTCGCCGTCTACGCCGGAGCTTTCAACCCACAGGCGTCCGCTATGCATTTCGATCAGGCGGCGGCTGATGGGCAGGCCGAGACCTGTGCCGCCGGCTTTACGGGTGGTGGTGGTATCCACCTGGGTGAATTCCTGAAAGACTGATTCGAGCTGGTCGATCGGGATACCGATGCCGGTATCTTTTACACTGATGAGCACGTTGTTCGCTTCGCGCGCCACGTGGATTGCAATCTCGCCTTTTTCTGTGAATTTGATGGCGTTGTTGATCAGGTTGATCATTACCTGACGCAGACGGATTTTATCAGCATTGATCTCCACTTCATGGTCTGAGTCGGGTTCAATGAAGAGTGCCAGATTCTTTTCGTTTGCAAGCGTTGATGTGATGCTGGTTACATCTTCAATGGTCTCCTGCAGGTTGAATTTCTCAATATTGAGATTCATCTTGCCTGATTCGATCTTCGCCATATCAAGCACGTCGTTGATCAGATGCAGTAGATGTTGACCGTTCTTGTAGATCAATCCGAGGTCGTTTTGCATGTAATCGGTCAACGGGCCGTCCAGCCCTTCGAGCATAACATCTGCAAAGCCGAGGATGGAGTTGAGCGGTGTGCGCAGTTCGTGCGACATGTTGGCGAGGAAGGATGATTTGAGGCGATCCAGTTCGCGCAGCTGCGCTACTGTTGCAGACTGTTCCACATATAAGCGGGCATTTTGCAAGGCAACGGCCACCTGCAAGGCGAGCGTGGTGTAGATGTTGGCATCTTCCTGTGAGAAGTGACTGGTTGAACTTGATTGAACATCGAAGACGCCGATCACCTTATCGCCTGAGATCATGGGCACTGCCATTTCTGAGCGGGTATCGGGCAGGAATGGGTTGGGGAGAAAATCAGGTTCCTGGCGCACATCGTTAACGATAAGAGCGATGCGTTCGCGGGAGGCGCGTGCGACCAGTGATTTTTCCTTGTCCATTTGAATGGCATGACCGGCCATTACCATATGCCTGCCGACCTCACCTGCTCCTGAAGCGAGTAATAGTGTATTCCATGATTCATCAGCAAGATAGATGTGCGTGATAAAGACCAAAGCGTTCTTTTGTCAGATCCACTACTGATTGCAGCAATTCATCCGGGTCCAGCACGGTGGATGCAGTTGTACTCACAACCGCCACAGTTTCCAATTCACGGGCGCGTCTTTCATTCAATTCGAAGAGACGTAGATTTTCAATGTGCAAGCTGACCTGTTCGGCGATGTTGTTCGCCAGTTCGATCGCGCCGGGCGGAACATCCTTTAAGCCAGCCACTGTCAACTGCCCGATGAATTCACCGCGCACCATAAGTGGTTGTTCAAAGGAAATATCCTGAGGGATTTGTGTCTTTCCATAAGGCGTCACTTGAATGGAGTCATAGGCATAACTCAGGGTGTCATTTTTTTGATCGGTAAAGGATTGCCAGTTTTCACGGGTCAGGCGGCGGGTGGCTTCTTCCGCATTGGTCCGGGCACGGGAAGCCTCGGCCAGCAAGCGTAAGCTTTCGATCTGTTGCGCGATCTGGCGCGCAACGGTCGATACCATCGCCTTGTCCTCGTCTGTCAGAATGCGTGTTGGATCTGTTTTTAAGAAGAGATTGCCAACGTGTTCATCAAGTACATTAATGGTTTCCTGAAGATCGTGTTGATCTGGAGATGACGCAGTAAACGGAGTCACCGCAGCCTGATCGTACGCGTATCCGATACGTTCACTATTGCGGATGCCATCCATGAAAGATTCCCAGTTCTCGTGGGTGAACTGGCGGTTGGCAGAGAGGGCTTCGGCGCGTGCGCGTTCGGTTGCGGCCAGCAAACGCAGATTCTGAATTTGCAGCGAAACTTGTTGCGCAACAGAATTTGCCAACTCCTTTTCTTCAGGTGTCCAGTTGCGTTCTGCGGGCGGTTCGATCTGCATCTCTCCGATCGGTTCACCGCTTGCAGTTAACGGAGTTCTAATGCCATGCTCTGAATTCTCCAACGGCAGGTCGGCCATTGGAAGCGGCATGATATGGTCATCACTGTAAACGTAGCCAACTTTTTCCTTTTCATAAATAAGGGTGGCAGGTGCCGGCGCAATATTAAGCTGGGTTTCCAACTCGCGGATACGTGAGCGCAGCGCTTCCAATTCGCGTAATGCCGTGGATGTGTTTTTTGCGGATGAAGAAACAGACGCTTCATTCGTAACGGGTGAAGCTGATTCTCTTTCTGTGAGTTTATTCCCGCTCGTAGAGAGCGGCTGTTGAGCGATGTGCTCAATATCCGAAAAGAGTCTTTCAACCCGTTTTTGTGATTTGTCATCGGGGGGCATGGATAATGTCTCCTGGCCTGCGCTGTTTATTTCTTGTCTTTCATGCTTAATTGAGCGATCGTCATGGGAGCGCCCAGTGCATGGCCCAGTTCACGTGCCGCAATTTGAAGCACAGCTTCCACCGTGGTAGCGCTTTGGATCTTCTGACTGATCGTGTTGAGCGTGCTTTCGCGTTCAGCCTGTTGTTGCGCGCGTTGGTACTGATGACGGTTTTCCAAAACGGTGGCGATTTGCGGCGCCAGACCTGAGAACAGGCGGGTTTCATCTTCAGTGAAATCATGCGTCTCTTCAGCGTGCATTACCAGAACACCAATTTGGTTTGCACCAATAAACAGAGGCAGGAAGGTAACCGCGCGGATATTGAATGCCTTGACGATTCTCATCATGCCGGCGTCCACGCGTTCACTGTCCAATGCGTCACTGATAAATACCGGTGTGGAGGTTAGGAACAGTTTTACAGCTGAGAACATCTCCTTTGAAAACCGCGAGCCGACCGCTCCCGGGGCTGTTCCGGCGCCATTCCACCAGTTCGCGATGACCGTCAGACTCTCAAGGTCACCTCTGGAGTCATAGCTGAACAGATCCAACTCTGCGCCATTGATCACAGAAATATCAAATATTTCAACGGTGGTTTTTACCAGTTCCTGCAAGTCTCCGACTTGTGTCAGTCTTCGGCTGGCTTCAAATAGTTTTTCCGTTTGTTTGAGCACCGCTGACAATTGCGCTTCACGGGTACGTAGTTCTTCTTCCGCGCGCCTGCGTTCTGTAACATCCTGATTCGCACCATAGTAGCGGGTGATCTTGCCTTCCTCATCTCTTTCGACCTGAATACTTACAGAAAGATAGCCCACTTCGCCGTCGGCAAATATCACCCGATGTTCAACGGAAGATGAGAAATGTCTCTCTGTGGAACTGAGCGCCTTCCCAATTTCAACGCCTACGATAGGCACATCGTCGGGATGTACAAATCGAGAAGCATAATCGGCAGAGGCGAGTTGATATCCGCCAACTTCCTGCACGGTGGTATGTAGGACCGCGTAGAAATTGTCATTGAATTGGAAGAGATCTTTCTCCACATCGTATTCCCAGTTGGCAAGCTTCGCAATTCCCAACGCTTCCGATAGACGTTCCTGACTGGTTTGAATTTCAGAACGGCTTTCTTCTGTCTTTTCCAGCAAGCGCAAACTTTCGATGTGCTGGCTGAGGCGCTCAACAACAGCACTGGCAAGATTAAGATTATCCAAGTTATTGACATCCATGCCTTGCACAACGACCTGTCCGATTTCTTCGTCACGTATCTTGAGCGGTAGATTAAGGTCAGAGCTTTGGGGCTGTTCATTGCCCTCATGGTTGTAAGCACGGACTTCCTTCTGATCGTAAAGATAGCTCAAGCTTTTTTCTGTATTTGCCTGCTTGTACTCCTGCCAGTTTTCACGCGTCAAGCGGCGGGAGGCTTGTTCCGCTTCGGCGCGGTAACGCTCGGCGCTGCCCAGCAGGCGTAAGCTTTCGATCTGCTGCGCCACTTGTCGCGCCACCGTATTCACCAGTTCAGATGTGCGGGCGATTGGGTTTTGTCCTTCCATCTCCACAATCAAATTTCCAAGTGCTTCGCCAGTGACAGAGATTGGCGCACTAAACGCGTTGCTGTTTTCGGCGGTTTGTGTTTCCTGTGCTTGTGTCAGCGGGCTGATCTTATTTTGCTCGAACACAAATCCGATCTCTTCAGGTTTGTGGATGGCATCCAGATAATCCACCCAATTGGCGCGTGTCAGGCGGCGTGCCTGAGATTCCACCTCGGCGCGGGCTTGTTCGGTTTCAGCGAGCAGGCTTGCGTTTTGAATGGCGATGGCTAATTGACCGGCGAGGGCTTCGAACGCCGGTAGGATTTCCTGATTTAAGGAATTGGTTTGTTCGCTTTGCAGATCCAACACGCCTACCACCTTATCACCGACGAGTAGCGGCATTGCCATTTCAGAACGTGTGTGCGGCAGGAGCGGATTGGGACGGAAGGTGGTGTTGGCAGTTGTATCTGTAATCACTACAGATTTTCTCTCAATGGCGGCGCGTCCATTGATCGAGCCTGTATTGAGCGGTAAACGATGATTGCGACTTAATAACTCTTCACCCACTTTTCCCGTTCCAGAAAGCAGGAGCAGGTTCGTCTGAGAGGGATCCGTTAGATAGACTTGCATCATAATAAGATTAAAGCGTGAGCGGATGATCTCGGCGGCATTCTTCAAGATCACATCCAGCGCGCCTACCTGTGAGACCGAGCGACCCACCTCAGCTGCTAATTCGAGGTTGCGGGTGCGGTCTGCGACGCGTTGTTCCAGGCTTTGCAGGGTTTCCTGGAGTTGGGCGGTCATCGTATTGATAGTGACGGCTAAGTCGCCAACCTCGTCTGTCGCTTCGATTTTGGCGCGTGCGCTCAGGTCGCCTGCAGCGATCTTCTGTGCGACCTGCGAGAGGCGGATGATCGGGTTGGTAAAGACATTGCCCAGGTACAGACCGAGCAGGGTGACGAGGAACATCGTGCCAAGGGTTGTTCCAAGAATCAGGTAGAGTATGTTCCCTTTCCTTCTCAAGAACGGCATCCGCGGCAATATCAATCCCAAGAATCCCTTCCAGAGACCCATCAGCCCGATAAAATGGAGCAAAAGCGGAAAGAACTGAGTTATATGCATCAGTATAGATCTCTTTCTCAACGATTGGACGGTCAGGCGCTTTGAAAAAGGCCTGCAGCGTTTCGCTGGGTTCGTCATAAATCGTTCCAATATCAATGCGTTCGGTGTCATCTGCCCGGCGCGAATCGATCACAAAATAGATCTGGCCTTGCTCATTCAACCGCATCGTATAGGAAAATATCAGGTCGGGGTCGGTTGCAACAATCTCATCACCTTCCGCCATCATTTGCCGATAGGCTTCGGTTTGCATATCCTCCGGGGTTTGAAGGGTGGCGTGCATATCACCATCCAGTCGCATGGCGGTAATGGTTACAATATTCAACAGACGCTGGCGGATATCCTCACGCACCTGATTGCGGTAGTTGATATACACAACCGTCCCTACAATAGCCACTGAGATCAAGGCGATCACGGTGAACGAAGTAACCAGCTTCAAGCGGATATTGCCAGCCCAAGCCTGACGCACAACCAGGGCGATCAGGCTGATGACCAAAAATGCCAGGATCAATGGACCGAAAAATTAGATGTGGGACTCGTACCGGTTATTTCCAGCCGAAAGGACGGCTGAAAGACCTCGACGGAGGCTGTCAAAATAGAGGCAATAATGGGCGCGAATTGATATTTCTTACGCCATGCCTGCGGCTGCAAATAGAAAATATGGATACTGCTAACCACAACAATAATGGAGATCAGGAATGGTGTGGTGTTGGTAACCAACAAGGCATTCGGAGGGACCGTGAACAGGGTGGACCAGAACAGGTATTTCAGCCCCTGTTCCAATTGACCACGCGTGATTAATACGACACTAATCACATCCACTATCAGGGCAATGGTTGTGATCGCCAAGATTAAGTAACTCTGCCAGACCGGTGACCCGCCGATCAGGAAGAAGGAAAATACAAACGATATGGCGGCAACGGCTGTGAAGATGATCGACGCCCAAAATACACGTTGTCTATTTATAGATCGCCTTGGGCAGGTTGATTAGTTGGGTTGTGAGATAAGGAATTATTCATCACTGTTCCTGTCTAGTTGTCGCCATTTGAGCGGCCGATTTTTGCCTGCACGCGTACGACGCCAGTGGATGAACCTGGTTTCGCGGATGGCGATTTGCAGTGTTTCTTCGATGGATGTGGAGCGTTGGATCTTTTGCCCAATGGTGTTTACCAGTGACTCCAGATCAGCCTGCGCTTTGGATTGTTCAAAGGAGTGTACATTTTGAATGGAGGTGGAAACCTGCGCTGCCATAGTAGTTTGAACGTTGATATCTGCGTCTGTGAAGCGTCCAACTACATCCGACTGCACATCGAAGACGCCGATCACTTTTCCACCGACAATCATGGGAACGGCAAGCTCGGAGCGCGTATTGGGCAGCAGCGGATTGGGCAGGAAGTCCGGCTCCTGGGTTACGTCATTCACGGTAACGCCTTTTCGTTCGCGGGCGGCACGTGCCACCAATGATTGCGCCTGATTGAGCGGGATGGAGAGTCCCTTTTCTCTCATCTGACGGCCAGGTTCGCCCGCGCCGCGTGCCAGTACCAGGTTTTTACCATCCTCATCCAATAGATAAATGTGTGAGTGGTAGAGGTTAAAGCGTTCTTTTGTGAGATCCACCACGGCTTGCAGGAGTTGATTGGTATCCAAAATGGTGGCTGTGGCGGTTCCCACTTCAGCCACAGTTTCAAGATCCTTGGTGCGGGCTTCCACGCGTTGTTCCAGAGTGCCAAATAGATTTTTTAGTTCTGCCGCCATCTGGTTGAATGTTTGAGCCAGCACACCCAATTCATCCTGGTTGTTTACAAGGACTGTTTGGTTTAGATCTCCTGCGGCGATTGCTTGTGCTGATTTTGTTAAAGGGGTAATCGGATCAAGGATTTTTGTTACAAGAAAGTAGACTGTCGTACCAATTAAAAGCATTGTTACGATTAATACTACAATCAGGGTTGTTGTCTGTTGATTTTGTTGTTGCGTAATTTCTGTCTGATCTGAAACGATATCTATGATGCCTATGATGTTTCCTGAAAAGTCATACAGCGGTGAGCTTAGAACAGCATAGCTTACACCGTCAAAAGAGACGATCTCGAGGTTATTTTCACCGTTCAGCGCTTTGTTGTATCCTGCGAGTGATGAAAAGACAGGCGTTTCACTTGTGCTGGCCTGGAAAACAAGATCTGGTTGAGGAGGGATAATATCGGCCCGGGTGGATACGAAAGTGGCAATGTCTGCTGGTTCCTTCAGAAGCAGAATTTGCCATTCATCCCCATAGTTTGTTTGAAGTTCATTCAAGAGGGTTTGGTCAATATTTAAGCCAAATTCAACAGTTCCGGTGTGTGTTCACTGGTAGTTGACTGGTACAACACCACGCACGCCCAAACCGCCTCGTCCAATTTCAATGCCAGCGATTGGCTTTTTTTCTGCGTTGGCTGCTACTACTGTGGAGCGGAATGAAGAAAGATCGTCTCCGTATTGATCCAATTGGTGGAGGCGCAGGAATGAGGTAGCAGGAGGAAGGTGAAATTGATATTGAGGAATATCATATTCCTGGTTAAGAATTAAATAGGAGGGGAGCGTTAACTCGATCAAACGTTCGCGGTCTTTGTTGGCGAAGGCTTCTTGTACTACGGGGTTATTAGCAACTTCGGTAGCGAGGGCAACAGAAAAGTCCTCCAGGAGGGAGATGCGATTGTTGAATATCTCATTCAAATTTAACAGGCGTTCATTTTCCGAGGCGATGATGCTTCGATTTGTTTGGACGGCGCCAATTGCAATAATGCCGCTGAGGATTACTGCTGAAATAGCCAGAATTGGGACCAGGATCTTATTGCGAAGACTTCTGCCATTCATTGTTTGCCAGATGACCAAACCTGCAAGAACCAGAATTACTGCTCCTGCAATGATCGGCAACCCTTTTGTAAGCGTTGATGGCGCTGGTATACGGTAGGAAAGCGGGAAGAAGTCCAAACCAAAGGTGATTATTGCAGCAATGATTGCGATGCCAATCATCCGAAGAGATTTTGGGCGTGAAAACACCAGGGTTACCACAATGCCAGTAAGAAGAATTTCAATCAGACCCAGTATCAGCCCAAAGTTGGCAAGCAGAAGCGCTGTTCCAATCAACGAAGCCAGAAAACTGTATAGGATCAGGTATATTCCAAATTCAGAACGTCCACGTCGAATCTGCAAGGCGGCAATGGTTGTTGCAACACCAAATGCAAATACAACTCCTGCGCGGACAAATTGCTGCCATTCGCCGGTTCGAAAGCCCAGGAACAAGCTCAGGATAAAATTTGCCAGGATTGCCGCCAGAAAGACAACGGCGATAATGAATGGTCTGTTGTTTTGAGAGCTATTCTTTTCCAAAATTGGTGCGTTCATTAGCCGCCTCTCATTTTGTTTTTCAATTCTGTTTGGTTTTCGGATAATGTTTCAGAT